>JAKPDL010000017.1 GCA_029552825.1 Bacteroidota bacterium | reverse complement strand
TGTTGAGTTCCGCGATTCACGCCAGGAGGTAAAAGAGCTGCTGGCTTCACCACGCAAAACTGCAGCGCTGGTAGCACCCAGCATTGCTTCTGAATTTGACGATATAACAGACTACCGTAAATTCGTCAGCATGATCAGGGCTCTCGGCTTCGACTATGTGCATGAAGATTCTTTCGGAGTAGATCTCGTTGCCCGCAAATACGCCGAGCTTTTCGAAAAAGCGAAAGGGAAATATTACATAACTGCCAACTGCCCGGTAATTGTAAAACTTATCGAAAAGTATTTTCCGGGACTCGTACCCAATCTGGCGCCTATTGTCTCACCTATGGCAGCCACAGCGATGGTCGTAAAGGATTTGTACGGACCAGATGTGGCTACCGTATTTATAGGACCGTGTATAGAAGCCAAGGACGAGAAATTTCTTTACTCATCGGGCAAACTTGTCGACAGTGTCCTGACATTCATTGAACTGCGCCAGCTCTTTGAGGAAGCGGGTATTCAGGAAAGGCTGGTCCCGATGTCGGAGTTCGACCCGCCCCATGGCAACTGGGGAGCACTCTACCCGCTTGCCCCGGGAATCATCCAGGCTGCCGGTATCAGGCGCGATATGGTGACAAGCAGCATAATAACCGCATCGGGCAAAGAAGAAATATTCGAGGCAATAAGTGATTTCGACCGCTACATCGATTATATCCTCCACCATTTCAACCTCTTCTTCTGCCATGGATGTCTCCTCGGTCCGGGTATGGAGAACCACACCGAAAGGTTCAGGCGCAGGGCTCTTGTAAGAAAATATACACAGAAGAGGGTTGACCTGCTCGACAAGAAAAAGTGGGAGGAAGATATGAAGAGATGGTCGAAACTGAACCTTACTGCAACCTTCAGAGCCGATGACCGGCGTGTACCTGACCCACCAGAGGATAAAATAAAGGAAGTCCTCAATATCATCACAGGAGGTAACAACGAAGAGTACCTCAACTGCAGCGTATGCGGATATAAATCGTGCCGCGATTTTGCAATAACCGTTGCTAAAGGACTTGCTATCCCCGAAATGTGTCATGTGTACAACATAAGAAATAAGCAGGAATACATTGAATCGCTCAGGCAGACAAACAGGAAACTGGCTGAGACCAAGAAAGCCCTTAAGGAATCGGAGGAAGCTGCAAGAAAAGAAAAAGAAGCAGCACAGGATGCATCTGACATGCTTCACAATATGCTCGAAAAACTGCCATCGGGAGTGGTAATTGTCGACAGCAACCTGAAAATAATGCACTCAAATCAGAGCTTTATAAATATTGCCGGAGAAGATGCTAAAGCCATTGCCGAAATTATTCCCGGGCTTGCAGGAGCAGATATCAAAACACTGCTTCCGTTCAATGTTTATAATATGTTTACATACGTCCTGCGCGAAGACCAGCCAGTGCTGAACAAGGATATCAAATACGACGACAGGATGCTCAACATATCAATTTTCCCCATCAGGAAAAACAAGATATGTGGAGCAATCATACGTGACCTTTACTCGCCCGAGGTATACAGCGAAGAAGTTACTGCCCGTATTTCGGAAGTAATTGAGAAAAACCTTGAGATGGTCCAAAAAATAGGTTTTCTGCTCGGTGAAGGTGCCGCCGAAACAGAACAGATGCTCAACTCAATAATTGAATTTTACAAAAAGGTTAAAACAAGGTCGGAAAGCAGCTAAAAACAATTTAGATGGCAAAGGATTTTTTTATCGAGATAAACAGCCAGCAGCGCAATCACGACGGTCAAAGAATATGCGGTGATGTGTTTCTTTACAAATATGTGCAGGAAGAAGACCGTGTAATTGCTGTGCTCTCCGACGGTATGGGTCACGGGGTGAAAGCCAACATGCTGGCTACCCTTGCCACAACCATGGCGCTCAACTTTACACGTGAGCACAAGGATGTCAACAGGATAGCTGAGATAATAATGAACACACTCCCCGTCTGCAGCCAGAGGAAGATAAGCTATGCCACCTTCACAATAATAGATATTGAAAGCAATGGCAGAATATCCATACTCGAATATGATAATCCGCCTGTAATAATTCTCCGGGGCAGCAATTACATAGATATTGACTGGTCGACGATTAAGCTTGAAAAAGGGAAACATGCCGGCAAGTCGCTTCGAAAGTACACCTTCATTCCAAAAAAAGAAGACCGTATCATAATTTGTTCCGATGGCGTCACGCAGAGCGGAATGGGAAGCGATACCTACCCCTTTGGCTGGGAGCGGGAAAATGTCATAAAATATGCCACAGGCCTTATTAAAGGTGACCATTCAATTTCGGCTGACGCACTTGCGAACAAAATTGTAACAATGGCTAACAAAAACGACAATTACAGGCCGCAGGATGATATCAGCTGTGCTGTCATCTATTTCCGCGAACCTCGCAAACTGCTTCTTTGCACAGGTCCTCCCTACGAAAAGGAGAAAGACAGGGAACTGGCAAAGAAGGTTGAGGAGTTCAAGGGTAAAGTGATTGTATGCGGGGGAACGACAGCTGATATTATTGCACGCGAGTTGAACAGACCAATTACCGACAATCTTGTTTTTGAAGACCCCGAACTTCCACCCGAAAGCTTTATACAGGGCATTGACCTCGTTACTGAAGGAATCCTTACCCTTCAGAAAGTTAACGAAATACTTAAGACATACAACAACAGTGTAAGACTCGGGAAAGGACCTGCCGACAAAATTGTGAAACTGTTCATGGAAAGCGATGAAATTCATTTTATTATAGGCACTCGAATCAACATAGCACATCAGGATCCCAACCTGCCCGTTGATCTTGAAATAAGAAGAACTGTTGTGAAAAGGATTGCCCGTCTCCTGGAAGAAAAATGGCTTAAGAAGACAACTTTTGAGTATATCTGACAACCTGGCCAAACAGGACAGGCTGTATAACAGGATATGTAAGTGCTGATGGCATATCATCTGAAAATACAACCTCTTCAATTTCTTCCCTGTCGCTGAAGTTTTCCATCTTTTTTATTTCGGCAAAGTATAACCTGCCATATCCTGTAACACCTTGTTCTTCAACCGAATATGTTGCAACACAATGAAGATCGAATAAAACTGCTCCCGTCTCTTCAGCAAGTTCCCTGCAAGCAGCCTCTTCCGGTGTCTCACCCTCCTCCACATGCCCTGCCGGCATCTCCCATGTGTGTTTTCCCCGGTGTCTGACAAATACCCACCTGCCCCTGTAACGGCATCCTATTACAGAATATGTAATTCCCTCCTCCGGCATATAATCCGGCTCATGGAAGACAATCCTGACCCGAGACAAATTCATAGACTGTAGCGTTTTACGTGGTCATAAAACCAAAATTCAGGTAGTAAGGATAAGATATTGGTAATTTTTGCGGTAATTTAAGTATTTTTGCCGGGAAATATTTTTCCTGATGCTCCTTCTTCTGATAATTTCAGAATTTCTGACCTTTGCCGTCATAAAAATCCATTTAAAGGGCCGCTCAAGAACAAGGTACTACCTGGCAATGCTCTTTAACACGGTTCTGAGCATCTATCTATGGGCACTTTATATTGAACTTAACTCATTCAGGGGACTTTATGACGACCAGTTTCATATATGGTTGAAAATGAGCTTTAACGGAGCATTATGTGCCATATTTATACCGAGGATTATTTTGATAGGATTTCATTTTGCCGGGATGCTCATAAAAATAAGAGAAGGAGGCCATATACGAAAACTCACAGATGCAGGATTTGTATTATGGTTTGTAAATTTTGGAGTGGTCGTTTACGGTTCAGCTTACGGCAGGTTCGATGTAAGAACAGAGGAAGTCACTATACATAAGGAAAGTCTTCATCCAGACCTTGAAGGATTCACCATTGCACTGATATCCGACCTTCATCTTGCCGGATTTTATAATCATCAGGAATTCCTGAAAAAACAGATGGAAGTAATTAACTCTTATTCTCCCGACATTGTAGTTAACTCGGGAGATTTTGTGAGTTATGGCTGGAGAGAATCAAAGGGGATGGACACCATTCTGGCAGTAGCGTATGGTAAACTTGGAAATTATGCTGTTTTTGGCAATCATGACATGGGAACCTACCTGCCCGCTGCAGACTATACCGAAAGGGAATCTAATATTCTGATGATCAGAGATTTTATTCATAAAGCTGGTTACCAGTTACTCACTGACAACAATGTCATTATCAGAAAAGGAGAGGCTTCAGTCAGTATTGCCGGCATCACAACCAGAGGAAGACACGGTCATATAAAATACGGAAATCTCTCAAAAGCACTTGAAGGAACAGAAAATGCCGATTTCAGAATATTAATATCACACGATCCCAACCACTGGAGGAAAGAAGTGGCAGGTAAAACCGGTGTTGACCTGACACTTGCCGGACATACACACGGCATGCAGATTGGTATTTTCACAAAAAAATTCAGATGGAGTCCTTCCAGATATTTTTATCCGGAGTGGGGTGGATTATACCACGAAGGAGGTCAATGGCTTTATGTAAACCGGGGACTTGGTGTGCTGGGCATTCCCTTCAGGATATGGATGCCGCCTGAGATAACAATAATCAGACTGACCGGGAACCTCCAGCAAAAGGCCATATCATCATTTTAAACTTATCTATTAACTCCTATTTTAATTCATGTTTGAATACAGAATTATACGCTCTTCACGCCGGACCCTTGGAATAGTTGTAAGCCCTGAAAAAGGTGTTGTTGTAAGGGCACCTTACCGTGCAACTGTTGAAGAAATCAGAAAGTTCGTTGAAGAAAAGTCTGAATGGATAGAGAGACATCTTACCATATTTGGCGAAATGAAAAGTCTGAGCCATACAGGCAAAGATGGAGAGCACATAATGTTCCGGGGCAGGGAGTACCGGGTTTCCGTTATGCAGTCAGATATTATTAATGTGACACTGAAAGATGGGATTCTGGAAGTCGGGTCACCCCATCCTGAGAAAATATCAGCAACGAAGGCAATTATTGAATTATGGTACAGACACAATGCTGAAGTCATTTTGAGGAATATGTTCAAGGATGTACTGTTCAGGTACTCCGTCCAGAATTTTAAACCTGCTCAATTGACAATCAGGAAGATGAAAGGAAAATGGGGAAGCTGCACCAGCAAAGGCAGGATAACCTTAAACTCAGAGCTTATAAAACTCAATGATTCTCTGGTTGAATATGTTATAATACACGAACTATGTCATTTAAAGCATCCGAATCATGGAGAAGGTTTCTATAGCCTTCTTGGTGAGCTTGTCCCTCAATGGCAGGAAATGAGAAAGCAATTAAAAAAATACGTATTCTAAAACATTCTAAGTTAACAGTAATAATTATCTCAGATTTCGAATTCCTGGAATTTATCGGGTATTGAAATATTTTTAAATCCGGCTTCTGTAAGTTTTTCTGCAAAGAATTTCTGGGCTTCGTAGTCGCCGTGTACAAGAAAAACTTTTTCGAGTGCAGAAGGATCCTGGCACTGAAGGAAAGATATCATTTCCTGGTAATCGGCATGGCCGCTGAATGATTCTATCTTACGGATATCGGCATTTACCTTGTAAACTGTTCCGTGTATTGAAACCTCCTTTGCACCATCGAGGAGTCTTGCACCGAGAGTTTGAGGTGCGCAGTAACCCACTGCAAGAACAGTATTTTTACTGTCCTGAATGCTGTTAGCCAGGTGGTGTTTTACGCGTCCAGCTTCCATCATTCCCGATGCTGAGATGATGATACATGGTTTATCATAGTCATTCAGCCTTTTGGAGTCTTCTTCCTTTGTTATGTAGTGAAGGGCATTAAAGCCGAATGGGTCGGGGTCCTTTTCCATTGATTCGAGTACTTCACGGTTGAAGCATTCCGGGTGCATTCTGAATATTTCGGTAGCGTTTACTGCGAGGGGGCTGTCGACAAAGACCTCTATTTTAGGCAGCAGGCCGCTTTTGTAAAAGTTATGTATTGAATAAACAATCTCCTGTGTGCGACCCACGCTGAAAGCTGGTATTATAAGTTTTCCTCCTTTGTTGACGCATGTATCGATAACAATCTCAAGCAGTTCTTTTTCTGCATCCTCTTGAGCCGGGTGCAGGCGGTTGCCGTATGTTGATTCAGAGATAAGCCAGTCGGTCTGGGGAAAAGGTTTGGGAGGTGCGATAATTCTGTTTACAGGCCGGCCTATGTCGCCAGTGAAGGCTATTCTTTTTATCTGTCCGTTTTCAATAATCTGGAGGGTTGCCACACCGCTGCCGAGCATATGGCCTGTGTTTGTGAACTTAACCTTAATGTTTTCATCAATTTTGAATTTCAGGTCGTATGGAATGCCGATAAATCTTTTCATACATTCTACGGCATCTTCCTGGGTATATATAGGGGTTACGGCCGGAAGACCCTTTTTAAGTCTCTTTTTATTAAATGTATGGGTATCCTGTTCCTGTATGTGTCCTGAATCGGCAAGCATTATTGAGCAGAGGTCGCGTGTAGCGCTGGTGCATACCACCGAGCCTTCGAAGCCCAGCCGGTGGATGTATGGGATCAGTCCGGAGTGATCAATATGTGCATGAGTAAGTATTACATGGTCGAGTTCGGAAGGTTCGAAGCCAAGGTTACGGTTCATGGCGTCGGTCTCGAGGCCTTTTCCCTGAAACATTCCGCAATCGATAAGGATTTTTTTACCAAGGTCGGTGGTTAACAGAATTTTGCTGCCTGTTACTTCGCGTGCAGCACCAAGAAATTTTAAAAGCATGTCGTTTGATTTTAAAGAATCGTTAAAGGTAAAAATTTTAATCAATTTTTTCCCTGATATAACAATTCTGTATATCCTGCTGGCAATAAAATTCAATCTTTTGATTTTACCCATTTTTCCCTGCCCGGCTTATACCAATCAGACATGCCCCATGGGAAAGGACACACAGGCTGCTCCTTCGAAGCTAATAATTTAAAAATGAATAATATTCAAGCTCCTTCTAAGGGGGTTGGGGGTAGCCCCCTCTCAGGGGGTTGGGGGTAATTCTTTTGCACAGGGCTCAAGGCACAGGGCTCAGGTCGTACGTATTGAAGTAATTATCCTTAACCTCTACGAGGTAAAAAAACAATCATAATTGAAACCATCATCTACAATACCGTATGCCCTACGGGCAATAAGATAATCTCCTGAAGCTAATTCCGCATACAGGGATTCGGAATCCAAAATTGACATATAACCTGTACCCCGTAGAGGTTCAGGTCTTATAGACCTATGGTATTAATCATCCATTTAAATTCCCCGTAGGGGATATGGAATATTCAGGAACCCGTTTCTCTGACCCCCTTTCTTATTTCCCTGCCCGGCTGACGCCAGTCAGACAGGCCCCAAGGGGGAAAAGAGTTTACATGAACTACTTAATTACAATTAAATTTCGGAGTCCCGCTTTGCGGGATAAATTCCACGGAGATCCCGATAGCGCAGCGTATCGGGAACAATTGAATTACAATTGAATTACTATCGAATTACTATCGAATCCCCGCCGAGCGAAGCGAAGCGCAAATGACAACTGAATGACTACAGAATGACGCGCTGAGCGAAGCGAAGCGCTAATGACCATCGAATGACAACTGAATGACGCGCCGAGTGAAACGAGGCGCAAATGACCTTAAAAACTAGCACGCGCTTGCCCGCCGTGCTGCCAATCGGCAGTCAGGCGGGGATTGACGCTGATTCCGGCTTCGCCGGAAACGCAGGTTGACGCGGATCAAAACCAATTGCGCCGGGAACTAAGGTTTCATTTTCAACTAAACATCTCGTCCCGGCGCCAATTATTGCTCGATTTCTTAGCTACAAACAGATCGCTCCTACGGAGCTAATAATTTAATAATGAAAACATTAAAGCCCCCTGCCAGGGGGTTGGGGGTAATTCTTTTGCACAGGGCTCAGGGCATAGGGCTCAGGTCGTACGTATTGAAGTAATTATCCTTAACCTCTACGAGGTATAAAACAATCATAATTGATACCATCATCTACAATAACGTATGCCCTACGGGCAATAAGATAATTCAGGTAAGCTAATTTCGCATACAGGAATTTGCAATCCAAAATTCACATATAACCCGTACCCCGTAGGGGTTCAGGTCTTATAGACCTATGGTATTAATCATCCATTTAAATTCCCCGTAGGGGATATGGAATATCTTACGGTCAGGGGCGAAAGGAAGCTAAGAAATAGTTAGATAGAGAACCCCCTCTTTACGAAGTAGAGAGGGGGTTTGGGGGTGAGTACATAAGGAAAAACGAAAGTTGAGTCTCGCTTTGCGGGATAAATTCCACGAAGATCCCGATATCGCAACATATCGGGAACAATTGAATTACTATCGAATTACAATTGAATTACAATTGAATTACTATAGAATTACTATAGAATTACTATCAAATCCCCGCTGAGCGAAGCGAGGCGCAAATGACCCTAATAATTGGCCCGCGCTTGCCCGCCGTGCTGCCAATCGGCAGTCAGGCGGGGATTTACGCAGATCAAAACCAATTGCGTCGGGAACTAAGGTTTCGTTTTCAACTAAACATTTCGTCCCGGCGTCAATTATTGCTCGATTTCTTAGCTACAAACAGGCCGCTACTGCGGAGCTAATAATTTAATAATGAAAACATTAAAGCCCCCTCTCAGGGGGTTTGGGGGTGATTTGAATCCTAAGCTACAAACAGGCCGCTCCTGCGGAGCTGAAAAGCTGTTATTGATTTTTTAATTACTTAGCAATCAAATCAATTAATATATATGACTTTCTCAATAAATAAAAAAGTTACATAACAGCGGCGCGTGGGAAAACCGGAAAAGGCGCGAACCTCGCCCTGTTTGGTGGCGGGTGAAGGCATTGTGTAGCGGGCGGACAAACAGGGTGAGGTTGTCTTTTCCGGTCTCCTTTTCTTTGGTTACTTTCTTTTGGAGAAGCAAAAGAAAGTAACATTAAATAATTATCCTTAACCTCTACGAGGTAAAAAACAATCATTAATTAAAATTATTTTAAAATAGTACACAGATTGACGCGGATTCAGGCTAATAACATTTTAATCTCATAGATAATACTGAATAATGAAGCATCATATGGTACTGGATAAGCATGAATAAATTTTGCTTAAATTTGTCAAAATCTACTTTAATGGCTGATAAAATTCAAATACTATCTGATTTAAAAAATAAGTTAAAAGAGAAATACGGTAAATCTGTTAAAAATATCATTCTTTTTGGGTCCCGGGCAACAGGAGATCCAGAGGAATATTCAGATTATGATATTCTTATTGTTCTCGCTCATAAGTACTCAAGAAAAGATGAAGACGAAATACTTGATTTGTGTTATGAACTTGATTTGAAATATAATATCCTGCTTGATGTACACCTGATCTCACAAAAAGAATTAAATTCTATCCGGGGGAAGCAACCTGTTTATCTTAATGCAATAAAATACGGAATTTACGCATGAATATTGAAAATAATGATTTAAACAATTTAATAAATTACAGGTTAAAGCAAGCAGAAGAAACAATTCTGGATGTAGGATTGCTTATTGAAAATAACAGACTAAGATCTGCAGTTAACAGAATCTATTACGGAATGTTTTACTCGTTACTTGCCCTTGGTCTGGCATACAATTATGAAACCTCACGACATTCACAACTTATAGGCTGGTTCAATAAAAATTTTATTAATAATGGCCTGCTGGATAAAAAATATGGTAAAATATTAACAAAAGCATATAACCGCAGAACAAAAGGTGACTATGATATATTTGTTGAATATGAAAAGGCAACTGTAGAAGAAATGTACGGTGAAATGAAAGATTTTATTTCCACTATTAAATCATTGCTCAAAAAATAATCATACATTGAATTCCGGAATCCCTCTTTACGAGATATACACAGCAGAGATACCAATAATTACAGCACATTGGTAAGTATTGAATCACAATTTAATTTCAAGGTTCCGCTTTGCGGGATAAATTCCACGAAACCCTGACCGTAGTGTCAGGGGCGAAATAACACCAAGAAATAGAAAGGATAGAGAGAAGCCCCCTCTTTACGAAGTAGAGAGGGGGTTTGGGGGTGAGTACATGAGGAAGGAAAAACGAAAGTTGAGTCCTGCTTTGCGGGATAAATTCCACGAAGATCCCGATAGCGCAGCCTATCGGGAACAATTGAATTTCGGAGTGAAACGGAGATCCCGATAGCGCAGCGTATCGGGAACAATTGAATTACTATTGAATTACTATCGAATTACAATTGAATTACTATCGAATTACTATCGAATCCCTGCCGAGCGAAGCGAGGCGCAAATGGCAACTGAATGACAACTGAATGACGCGCTGAGCGAAGCGAAGCGCAAATGACCTTAAAAATTAGCACGCGCTTGCCCGCCGTGCTGCCAATCGGCAGTCAGGCGGGGATTGACGCTGATTCCGGCTTCGCCGGAAACGCAGATTGACACGGATCAAAACCAATTGCGCCGGGAACTAAGGTTTCGTTTTCAACTAAACATCTCGCCCCTGCGCCAATTATTGCTCGATTTCTTAGCTACAAACAGATCGCTCATGCGGAGCTAATAATTTAATAATGAAAACATTAAAGCCCCCTCTCAGGGGGTTGGGGGTGATTCTTTTGCACAGGGCTCAGGGCACAGGGCTCAGGTCGTACGTATTGAAGTAATTATCCTTAACCTCTACGAGGTATAAAACAATCATAATTGATACCATCATCTACAATATCGTATGCCCTACGGGCAATAAGATAATTCAGGTAAGCTAATTTCGCATACAGGCATTTGCAACCTAAAATTCACATATAACCCGTACCCCGTAGGGGTTCAGGTCTTATAGACCTATGGTATTAATCATCCATTTAAATTCCCCGTAGGGGATATGGCATATTCAGGAACCTGTTTCTCTGACCCCCTTTCTTATTTCCCTGCCCGGCTGACGCCAGTCAGACAGGCCCCAAGGGGGAAACACAGGCCGCTTCTGCGGAATTGAAAACATTGTATAATCCTGGAGTTTAGGAATCAGGAGTGAGGTATGAGGAATGAGGAGTGAGTTTAAAGAAAAGTAAATCTTTACAGATATAATATTTATGATTTAAAACATACCCTATTTAAATGACATAGTTTAATGAATAAAGCCTAGCATCTAGTTTATTTTTGCCTTCAAATCCTTTTTGGAAAAAGATTGGCATTATGAGGCCTGCGAAGCGAAGGGACTGAGCCAGCAATACTGTCTGAGACCCGACACGCTTAGTGTCGGGGCGAGTTGTATTGCGTGGGCAGACCGAATAATGACAATCCCAAAAAAGATTTGCGGCTGCCCCCGCCTGCTGACGCAGTCGGGCAAGCTTTTCTTTGTTACTTTGACTCCGTCGAGCTCGCCCCTGTCAAAACTTCGCTTTGCCAGAGGCTCGGTTCTTTGGGCAAGCAAAGAAAGTAAGTGTAATTATCCTTAATCTACACGAGGTATAAAACAATCATTAATTAAAATTATTTTAAAATAGCAATCAAGCCCCCTCTCAGGGGGTTTGGGGGTAGCCCCCTGCCAGGGGGTTGGAGGTAGCCCCCTGCCAGGGGGTTGGAGGTAGCCCCCTGCCAGGGGGTTGGGGTGTGAACAGAAGTTTAATTATTTATATTATATTTGTACTGCTATGAATAAGAATGAAATAAACAATCTGCTTATTAATTATTTCAGACCTTATAAGCCTGTAAAAATAGGTATTTTTGGATCATTTGCACGGGACGAACAGACAAAAGACAGTGATATAGATATTCTTATTAAATTCCAGAATACTATTTCTTTGCTCGAACTTGCCAGAATTAAAAGGGAACTTTCACAGATTCTAGGACGGGAAATTGATATTATCACTGAAAATTCATTGAAGAACGAAAATCTTAAAAAATATATTTATAAAGACCTTAAAATTATTTTTGAATGAAGGATGACAGAATCTACATTGATCATATTCTTCAATGCATCGAAAAAATCAATTCATATCTGAAAGGTGTAGATTATCAAACCTTTTCCGCAGACTTCATGAAACAGGATGCTGTTATCCGTCAGCTTGAAATAATTGGTGAGGCCGCAAAAAGAATATCTGCAAACCTCCGGAAACTTAATCCACAGGTCCCGTGGTCCGACATGGCGGGAATGAGAGATATTCTGATTCATGATTATATCGATGTAGATATTGATATCGTCTGGAAAACTGCCAGTGAAAGTATTTACGAACTGAAAAAACTGCTCCAATGTCTGGTGTGGCCGGAGTGAGATTGAATTTTCTCACCAGACTTTCTGTTTGAAAATACATATCTGTACAACCTGAAAATTCTCATAAATTTCAGTAAGTTAAAGCCATACATCCTTTTCCTACCGGGTTCCAGTTGCCTTTCCTCAACTTAGCCTGGGATGAAAATCTCATTTTCAATTAAACATCTCGTCCCGGCGTCAATTATTGCTCGATTTCTTAGCTACAAACAGGCCGCTCCTACGGAGCTAATAATTTAATAATGAAAACATTAATGCCCCCTGCCAGGGGGTTGGGGGTGATTCTTTTGCACAGGGCTCAGGGCAAAGGGCTCAGGTCGTACGTATTGAAGTAATTATCCTTAACCTCTACGAGGTATAAAACAATCATTAATTAAAATTATTTTAAAATAGCAATCAAGCCCCCTCTCAGGGGGTTTGGGGGTAGCCCCCTGGCAGGGGTCTGGGGGTAGCCCCCTGCCAGGGGGTTGGGGGTAGCCCCTACCCGGTGTCGGGGGTACCCCCTGAAAAATCAAATTTTTAACCCCAGAATAGTAATATCATCAACCTGTTCAAGGTTACCTTTCCAGTTAAGATATTCTTTTTCAATAATCTCTTTTTGTTCAGCAAGCGACAGGTGATGTATTTCAGAAAGAAGCTTTTTAAAAGCAGATTTCTTGTATTTCTTTCCTTCCGGACCACCGAACTGGTCGGTTATGCCGTCAGAAAACAAATAGATTAAGTCACCGGGATGAACTTCTATTTCTTGATTGGTAAACGATATCTCCTTTCCCGTAAGATATCCAATTGGCATCTTGTCGGCTTTATATTCTTTTATCTCTCCATTTGTAATAAGAAAAATCGGATTAAAGGCTCCGGCATACTGGAGTTTACTCCTCTTCTTGTCGAGGATACAGAAGGAAATATCCATCCCGTCAGGGGTCTCCCCTTCCTTACCCGTCTGATGAAGCGATTCAATTATCTTCTGCCGGAGTATATTCAGCAGGTCGCTGGCTTTTATGTTATCCGAACCGGGGACAATTTCATTAAGCATCGAAATCCCGAGGGTACTCATAAAAGCCCCCGGCACACCGTGACCGGTACAATCGGCTACAGTAAAATAGATGTTGCTTTCATCTTCAGCAATCCAGTAAAAATCGCCGCTTACAATGTTCCGGGGTTTGAAAATAAGGAAATAATCGGCAAACAGTTTTCTGAACAGTTCATCCGACGGAAGCATCGCCGACTGTATTTTACCTGCATATTCTATACTCGAAGTTATCTCTTCCTTCTGCGCTTCAATCTCGGCTGTCCGTTCTCTCACCTTTTCTTCCAGAATCCGTTTCTCTCTCTGAAGACGTCTTTCCCTGAATTTAATAACTCCTGCAATAAGCAGTAATCCTGCAAGTGACACAAGTACATAAAACGGTGCCGTTCTGGTAAACGGAGGCTTGATTACAAAACTTACCTGTTCCGGTTCACTTATGTTCCCCCATATATCTCTTGCCCTGACCTTCAAAATATATTTACCTGGCTGAAGCATCAGGTTAACCGTGGTGGCAGATGACCATTTCGACCATTCATCCATCACATTTTCAACAATATACTGATACCTCACAGAGCCCTTTTTGTAATAATTCGGCGACACAAACTCAAAATATATATTATTGTCATTGCTCCCGAACTCTATATCTGACAGCCGGAAAAAGTCACCGTGATCATTTGTAACACTCTTCATTACAAGGTGAAAATCGGGCTGAATTGTTTTTATTCTGTTGCACTCAATCCGGTAAATCTGATTTTCTCCGTCAATAACCCAGATATCTTCATTGCCTGCCTGGATTGAGACGATATTATCAAAAAATTTAAGTAACGACCTGTCGGTGTAAGATATATTAAGATTTCTGTTAAGGCATATCCACTCTTCCCCTGTATTTATCCATGGAAAACCAGGCTGGGTAAGAACATAATTAATGCCTCTTTCTGTACCTTCCCGGAGAACCTGATATTTTTCAAATGTATCTTTTTCAGGTAAATAATACCTTACATCCGATTCAGAATAAACAAACAATGTATCGTTTACAAAGTCAACAAGGTATCTCTGGGGAAAGTCATCTTTAAACTTATAAAATAGATAATCAGGTTTATTTGAAAGTATTACCCTTGCCACTGCTTCATCAGTCCCCAGCCATAACACTGAATCGTTAACCGGAACAGCAGAATATACCTGTCTCCTGAAACCCGGGTCAGGATCGGTAATGCTCCATTTGCCCTGTGAATATGAAATGCAGAAATATCCTTCGGATGAAGATATCCAGAAGTCTTTGCCGTTAATGGCAGGATTTATGCGATAAATATACCTGTTGCTCACAAGTGTCCGGGCCGAATGATTTGAGATAATCATCAGCCCTTTGTTTGTGGAAGCAAGTATGCCTGCTGGAGAAACAACCAACTGACGGCATTTTTCATTGAAATCTTCAACCTTTTTGAAAACATAATCAATTGATTTCAGCCTGCTGATTGTTTTTTTAACATACCTCGGGCGAGGTAGTTCTTTAATTTCAGGAAGTTTAACCTGCTCTTCCCTGGCAGGTTCGACAGGTTGTTCTATTCTCTGTTCCTGCTTAACCTCTTTTTCACGAGTAACTCTTCTGCCGAAAATACGTGAAAGAATACCTCTTCTTTCCGTTTTTGGTGTTTCCTGCTGTACCTGCTCTTCTTCTTTTTTCTGCTCTTTTACCTCATTCTGCTGCGGAACACTCTCAACTGTTTCACTCTTAGCTACATTAACTACAGGTTCCTGCTTAACCAGTACCTCAATCTTTTCATACTGTTTTTCCTCAGCCAGATAAAAGACACCTTCACTCGTCCCCACATACAACTCATTGTTATAAACTACTGAACCTGTAAGGTTACCTTTCAGTCCAGGATAAATTGAGAAATTGCCCGCCGGCAAAACAAGGTCAGCCCGGGTAAGTCCATAGGGATGTGAAATCCACAAACCCCCGTTGTTATCCATTCCCAGAGCGTACACCTCATCATCAGGCAACCCCCTTGCATAATTAATAGTATATTTTACTTTACCTGTCAGTTTTTCAACAATCAGGACGCCACCATCGAGCGTTGAGAATGCAAAAAGACTATCAGAAACAACTATACCGTTTGACAGGAAATTTTGCTCAAGATATCCTTCATCCTTAACGTTGTAATCAAAAAAACTGTTGCCGTCGAACAATATAAGCTTACCAATGTCCAAACCCAGCAACAAACGTTTTTGATCAAATGGAACCGAAAACAATATCTCCCTTTCTCTTAAAAGATAACCGCTTGAAAGCTGTGTGAGCGAATCCCCTTCAATTCTGTGCAAACCGGAAGAAAAAACATTAACAAATACATTTCCGTGCAATAGAAACATACCTGTGAAATAGCTGTCAGCATCCGGTTCAAGCATCAGTTCGATTCTGCCTCTCACCATATCATACTTTGTGATGCATGTTTCACTGTAAAACCATGCAGCAGTATCGGTGAAGAAAATGTTTGTTATTAAACCACAATCTATTGTATCGCCTGAGAGTGAATAATAGTTATACAATCCTTTTTCGTCTCTCTCAAGGTAACCGAAACTATTTTCACTTCCGGCAAAAACTGTTTTTATATCCTGATTATATTTTAATGTATAGGGGATAACCGGCAATCTTATCAAATTCCAGTTATGTCCGTCGAAGGTCAGTATTCCTCGCCTGTTTGCAAACATCATTATCCTGTTGTCATCCTGACATATGGACCAGTTCTGACTCTCAACCCCGGTGCCCTCCCTATAGTGTGAAAGAAGCGGCGAGCCTGTTTGTGCAAGATTCAAACCTGAAATCAGATAAAAACCTGCTATAGAAAATAATGCACGTAATAATATCCTGAGACTTAAATTCATTTAAATTCCAAAAGCTGGAGCGTAAAATTACAATTAAATTTCAAACGGGCTTTAAAGAAGAAAGGTTTCATTTAATAAATAAACTGATAATCAATGTAATTGCAAGTCCCGAAACTGAAATGATTGTTTCCATGACTGTCCACGACTTAAGTGTTTGTTTTTCGTTCATTCCCAGATATTTGCTTACTATCCAGAAACCACTATCGTTCACGTGCGACATTATTGTGGCCCCTGCTGCTATAGCCACAACTATTAATGCTATCTGAGGCTGCGACATGCTGAATGTTTTTACCATTGGTGATATTATTCCTGCTGAAGTAATCATAGCCACTGTTGCAGAACCCTGTGTTATTCTTACGAGTGCAGCAGCTATCCATGCAAGTACAATAAGTGGTACAGAGCTTCCGGCAACCGATTCAGCAAGTATCTTCCCTATACCGCTGTCGACAAGTACCTGTTTCAGAACGCCTCCCGCACCAGTAACAAGTATTATAATACCTGCCGGTCCGAGTGCCTTTGTACTCAGATTCAGCACTTCGGCAGTTGTAAAACCACGCCTGAGGCATACCAGAACCGACAGAAGAGTGGCAACAATAAGTGCAGTAAAGGGATGACCTGAAAAAACGATTATATCTGTTAGAAGAGACTTTGCGAGAGTTTGCTTTTCAACAGCAAGGTTGATAAAAGTTGCCGAAATTATCATAACAAGTGGGAGTGCGATCAGGGCAACCACTGTTGCAAAAGAAGGCTGTTTTCCTGGTAGTGATTTTTCTGTTTCCGTTTCACTGAGTATATCAGGAACACTTACGTTAATCTTTTTTGCTATAAAACGGCCAAAAAGCGGGCCTGCGATAATTGCTGCCGGTAAACCGGCAATCAACCCGAAAAGCACCACCCAGCCAAGTTCTACCTCAAAAATCTGTGCCACAGCTGTTGGACCAGGCGTTGGAGGTACCATGGCATGGGTAACGGCCAGACCTGCCAGCAGAGGTATTCCATAATAAAGGACAGACCTTCCCGAATCGCGGGCAAGAGCATACACCACAGGAACAAGAATAATAAGTCCGATATCCAGAAAAATGGGGATACCCACTATGAAACCAGTAAGCATGAGAGCCCACGAAGCCCTGTCTGTGCCGAATTTTTTAATCATACTTCTTGCGAGTTCCCTCGCCCCTCCAGAGCTCTCAAGCATCTGACCGAAAATAGCACCCAGCCCTACAACCGTTGCAATAAACCCAAGAGTACTGCCCATCCCGTTCTGAATACTTGTTGTAATTGAGGAAAGAGGCATTCCGGCAAGTATTCCTGTTAAAATCGAAGTTACCAGCAGGGCAATAAAAGCACTAATCCTGAAACGAAGTACCATCAGGAGAAGAAACGATACAGCAATAATTACGATAAAAAGTATGTAAAGAGGCGACATTTATATTTCCGGATTATTTTACAGAATTCTTAAGAAAAAATAATTAAGGTGTAAGAATTACTTTACCAGGTTCTGTTTCTCTATTGTAGAGTTTTCTGAACCATTCTGCCCCTTCAGAGAGGGGTGCAACAGCAAGTATCTGGTCGTCAACCTTCAATCTGCCATTGCTTATAAACTCTAGTATTGTTTCATATTCACCCCTTATTGCACAACTGCCCAGTGCCTTTATCTCGCCTGTTACAACCTTCTGGAGGGGAAAATTTACCTGTGGTGAAGTATTTCCCACAAGGACAACTTTCCCGCCCTTTCTTACAAGTTCGAATGCCATGTTTACAGTTTCGTTCTTCCCCACAGCTTCAAAAACAACATCGGCTCCCCTTCCCGCCGTTGATTTTCTCAGAAGCTCAGCAACCTTTGCCTCTCCTGCAAGGATAGAGCAGTCGGCTCCAGCTGCAGAAGCCATCTCCAGACTTTTTTTATTAATATCAAATGCCGCAACCGATGAAGAACCGGCAATTTTAAGAAGTTTGATGATGAAAAGTCCCACAGTACCGGCACCAATCACCACACATACATCTCCTGTCCTCACTTCCCCAATATTTACAGCATGCATGGCTACAGCTGCCACTTCAACCATAGCCGCCTGTTCAAAAGTCACATTATCGGGTATCCTGTAAAGAATGTGCTGAGGTACAGCAATATATTCCGCAAAAGCACCATGCCGTCTGTATGTACCCGGTGATACCCCAATGACCTCGCGGTTATCGCTGAGATTATACATACCTCTGAGAGTGTACCAATCATCAAGTGGATAAATGGTCGAATCGAATGTCACCCTGTCACCTGCTTTCCATTTCTTTACGTTCTTTCCTGTCTTTTCAATCACTCCGGAAGCTTCATGGCCCATTATAATGGGTGGAATCCTACGTCCGGTGCTGCCATCCAGTCCATGAACATCCGACCCGCAAATACCACAGGCTTTTACCCTTATAAGCACATCGTTATCCCCGAATCCCGGATCAGGTACATCCCTGTAAACAAGTTTATTGTATTCTTCCAGTACAAGGGCTTTCATCTGATGTTTATTTAGATTACTGCTACATAATCCTGAAAATGGGCGTCTCTTATTTCTTCTTCTTTCCGAAGAAACCAGGCATGGGTAAAAGAAACGCTATAGTTATCATCACGACAACAATAAAGACCGCAAGAATAACAAATGATAGTCCGACCACAAACCATTCCAGCTTCAGGTCCTGGCCTCCTTTTGCAATATCAGACAGGGAAAGATATAGCATTATGAGCGCCAGAATAGACATAAAACAAAGGATTGTGGTTATTGTCGTCAGCCTGACGAGCCGTTTGGTATTGTATTCTTTTACAGGAGCCTTGACTCCCGATTCCTGTAAAGTTTGATTATTGTTTTCCATAGCCTTAATTTTTGACTTGAAGGTACATTTATTTTTGACATATTACAACAATCAGATCCATAACATTGGTGAAGGTAGGTCCTGTAATAATCAGTCCGCCTGCTTCTCTGAAAAAATTGAATGAGTCATAATTTTCGATGTACCATTGAGGGTCTATTCTGTTCATTATTGCGTCTCTCCATGTGCTGGAGTCAATCACTGCACCGGCTGCTTCAGTTGGTCCGTCAGTGCCGTCTGTTCCTCCGCAGAGTACTGTAATGCCGGGATGCCGCCTCAGCAGCCTTGCGCACAGAAGTGCAAGGTGCTGGTTCCTTCCTCCCGTCCCTCCACCTTTCACCCTGACAGTGGTCTCACCACCGAATAAAAGACATAAAGGTTTTTCCTGTTTTCGCGATTCAGATGCAGAAAGGGCTTTTTTAACAATATACTCTGCAGCCGCCTCCACATCAAAGCATAACAGATCTTCATCAATTATACAATCACAGCCCTCTTTTTCTGCTCTGGCCGCGGCAGCTTCAAGAGCCATTCTGTTATTTCCAACGATGACATTAAACGTCCTCTGGAAAACAAGGTCGCTTGCGTCGGGGTTTTCAGGGATTTCTCCTCTAACCCCCTTCTTAAGGTGATGCAGCAGGCTCTCAGGCATTTTTTCAGTGATGTTGTATTTCTCCACAACGCCCATTGCCTCAGCAAATGTCGAATCGTCAGGATAAGCCGGTCCGGAAGCTATGACTGCCGGAGAATCGCCCGGCACATCTGATACGATAAGGTTTACCAGAGTCGCAGGATAAACCAGCCTTGCAAGCTGTCCACCCTTGATGCGCGAAAGATGCTTCCGAACAATGTTTATTTCGGATATTGACGCACCACATCTCACAAGCAAGTCATTCATTTTCACCATATCCTTTTCCGATGCACCTTCGGGGTAGTCGGCAAGAAGTGAAGAACCTCCCCCCGACACAAGGAAAATGAACATGTCATCTTCACCTGCCTTCTTTGCAATTTCAACTATTTTTTTAGTTCCAATATATCCGTTATGATCCGGAAGCGGGTGACCGGCTTCTGTGATTTTTATCTTCTTTAAAGGTTTTGAATATCCATATTTTACAATAACATGACCCTCTGCTATCATATCACCAAGAATCTCTTCGGCAGCCTCTGCCATCGCACCCGACGCTTTGCCTGCACCAGCCACATAGATTTTACCTTTTATCCTGTGGAGAACTCCATTTATTATCAATCCCTCTTCTGAGCGTTTCAGACATCTGCCCATCAGTTTTGAAGGATGAACTGCATCTACTCCGGCAAGGAATATCTCTTCGGCAAGTTGTCTGTTATTTCGTATTTCTTGAGACATGGTCAATAATTCATATCACAAAAAAAGATGAAATCCAAATCGTTATGAATACTACTGTTCCCATTATTGCAGTTGAAGATGAATAGACTTTCAGGTTTGTACCGGTTTCAATTCCGCCAAAATTTGACACCACCCAGAAGAATGAGTCGTTTGCATGTGAAAATATCATTGAGCCAGCGCCCATCGACAGCACAGCAAATAGCCTGCCTGATTCTGAGTCGAGTCCCAGAGCCGGAAGCATAGGAGCCACAAAAGATGCGGCTGTGATAATTGCCACTGTGGAAGAGCCCTGTGCTGTTTTCAATATTGCAGCAAGAATAAATGGTACAGCCAGACCCAGACCCGTCCCGGCAAGGATATTTCCTGCTGCCTCGCCCGCCCCTGTGGCTTTGATAACCATTCCGAATGTCCCCCCTGCCGCTGTAACTATAAGTATCGGACCTGCCTTTTCAATGGCTTCAGTAAGCAGGCTATTGAAGGAGTTAATACTTTTATCTTTCACCAGAAAAAGGGCAAGGATAACACCAGTAAAAAGAGCAGTAACAGGTTCGCCGGCAACAGACATAACCTTCAGGATAAAAGTGCCACTGAGACCTTCGAACATCATCATCACAGACCTGAGGGTGATGAGGAGAAGAGGAATAACAACAGGCAAAAATGAAAGAAAAACAGCTGGAAGCTTACCATCCGGAACCATAACATTTTCACCGGAATCATTGTACGCCTCGTATTTTCCTTTTTTAGAAATCCATCTGCTCCAGAAAAAAGCACTTACAGCTCCGGGAACAGCAAACAAAATACCGGTGAATACCAGTTGTCCCATATCTGCTTTAATTATACCTGCTGCGGCCGTTGCACCGGGATGCGGAGGAATAAGACAATGGACCGAATAGAGTGCTGTTGCCAGTACAGTTGCCATAAAAGGCATCACAACGCCAGTGCGCCTGCTGAACGACTTCGCCAGTCCGCTCAGCACAATAAAACCTGAGTCACAGAAAATAGGAAGGCCTGTGATGAAACCTGTGATGCTCATGGCTACAGCACTTCTTTTCGTTCCTGTTTTTAAAAGAATGAAATCCGCAATACTGATGGTTGCACGAGTACGGTCGAGTATAACACCAATCATAGCACCAAAAATTATCAGAAAACCTATTGATGCCATTGTCGAACCAAAACCGTCCTTAAGTGTGGCGATAACCTTATCAGGGGGGATAGTCAGCAATGCCAGAAGCAGAGAAACAATGAACAACGCAATAAATGCCTGAAGCCGCAGCCTCGAAGTAAGCCATATAACCACAATTATGCTCAGGGCAACAAGAAAAAAAATTATCCTAGTATTCATCAGTTCAATAACTCAGATACCAGTTAAGGGATTAAAGATAATTATTACATGTCATGATGCAAATGCTCCCAGAATAAAGATTACAAACCAGCTTTAATAGATTTTCTATAGATTAAAATACAGATTCAATAATTGGACATCCTGCAATTGTGACTTAAAACAACATAAAGATTAATCCATGCAGCTTCATTTTCTTTATCAAATTGAATATCTTTAAACACTCATTCAAATAATATTTGAGTATGCTTGAAAAGAAATTTTATAGCAACGGGCAAAAGGTTTACGACCTCGATAACGACAGACTAACCTATTACTATAAAAATGGCAAGATCAAAGCAGAAGGTCCGTTTATTAACAATATGATGGATGGTGAATGGAAATTCTACAGGGAAAGCGGCCAGCTATGGCAGGTTGCAAATTTCAAAAACAATATGAAACATGGCCTCTGGGTGAGATATGACAGGAACGGAAAAGAAGAATACAGAGAAATATTTGAAAACAACAAAGCAAAAGGAAGAAAGAAATAATCAACGTAATGAGAAAACTGTTTATAACTGCTATTTTATCGATTTTGCTTCACCCTGTATCAGGCCAGGATGTTGTAAGGCTTATTTCTGTTGAGATATGCCATTGCATTGATACAATTGAAAACATGGACTCCCTTGAGGCCAAACTCGACAGATGTTTCCCTGATGCCATCGATGCCGTAATCGGGCTATTGGATGAAAATATGCAGGAACTTTTCTATGATGAAGCAACTCTTGATAAGACGATAGATGAAGTCTATGAAAAGTTTTTATCGTACTGCCCAAAAGTAAGGAAGTTCATTCTTGAAGATAAAGAAAAAAGTTTTTATAAAATGTCAGATTCCCAGAAGGCAAGGGAATTCTTCGAAGCCGGAAACAAAGCATTCAACTCGAAAGATTACAAAACAGCTGTTAAACTATATTTGAAAGCAATTAAATTGGACAGGCAGTGGGTCCTTCCTTTAGACAATCTTGGCCTAACTTATCGCACAACAGGTAATTACAAAAAAGCTGTAAAGTATTACGACAAATCCCTCAGTCTATATCCCGAAGGACGTATCGCTTTACAGAATCAGGCTATTGCATATACATATCTGAATGATTTCCTTCATGCAATGAACAATTACGATCAGCTCCTGTACCTGTATCCCGAAAATCCGGAAGGTTACTTCGGTACAGCCCTTATAAGTTTCATGATAAAAGATTATGAGCGGGCTCTCGACTTTGCACTTTATTCTCATAAGATGTATGTTTCATCTCAATCAGAAAACAGCAAAGATTCCGAAAAACTCATCTCGATGATTTATGAAAAAATGAAGGAGCAGGGAAAAGATTCTATTTTCTTCGAAAAAGCAAAACAATCTGGTGTAAATATCAGATTTGAACAGGTACCATGAGAAACAATTATTCATTGAATTATCAAATAAGTGTATCGTGTTTATGAAAACAAGCAGGCGTAAATTCATCTCTGCTGCCGTTGCAGGCAGTGTGGGACTTGGAATGATGCCTCTGGCCTCATGCAAATCCCTGAAGCAACCATGCATCACACCTGAAATACTGAAAGAGAGATATTCAAAACTCGATGAGATCATCCGTCAACCTGTTTTGAAAAGAGAGCTTTTATCGAATCCCGTGATAATAGAAACAGTTGAACTGTTGCGTTACCGCAATAATTTTCTTTGCCGTGTGCGCTCTAAAGATGGTGCAGAAGGTATCTCTGTTGGTCACAGTACCATGTCAACTCTTTTTCCTATCTTCCTCAGAAATCTCCAACCCTTTTTCGTTGGTCAGGACGCCCGAGAACTCGACCTTATTCTGGAAAGAGTCTACATCTACAATTTCAATTTCAGATACAATGGAATCTCCCTGGGCATACCGCTTGCCACCATTGAGTTTGCCATACTAGACATGCTCGGACACATAGCCGGTAAGCCAGTGGCAGAACTCATAGGCAAAATACACAACCCGGAAGTCGGAATTTATGTTGCAACAGAATTCCGCGAAAAGCCTCTGGAAGAACACATTGACCTTATTAAAAAAGAAGTGGCTAAATACGATGCAAAGGCACTCAAGATAAAAATAGGTTATCAGTATGCTGGTACGAAAGATATTCATTACCAGGGAATACCGGGAAAGACTGAGAAGCTCATTCCGCTTGTCAGGGAAATTTATGGGGAAGAAATGGCACTCTATGCCGATTCGAACGGGTATTACGATGTGGAAGGGGCAATACGTGCAGGCAGGATTCTTGAAGAAAATAAATATCTCTATTTTGAGGAGCCTGTGATGTATGACCATTTTGAAGAGATAAAAGCCGTTGCTGATGCACTTGATATCCCTGTTGCCAATGGCGAACAGGATCAGAGCTTTGTACATTTCAGATGGTTGTTAGCCAACGATGGAATTGAAATCGTTCAGCCCGACAGTTACTATTTCGGGGGTATGATACGTTCGATGAAGGTTGCCCTGATGGCTCATGCATTCGGTAAGGAGTGTGTTCCTCACATGTCAGGCGGCGGGCTGGGGTTTGTATATAATACCATCCTGGTTTCTGCACTGCCCAATGCTGGTGCGCACCACGAGTTCAAAGGGCTCGACACCGCTGTTGTATTCGAATGCCCCACATCACCCCTGAAGGTTGTCAACGGCAAAATAAAAGCACCAACCGGCCCGGGTATGGGGGTCAACATTGATCCTGACTTCATTAAAAAACATGAGCTGGTGACAATGTAGTTTGAAACTTCGATTATTTAGATGTTGTTAACAACTATTTGATAAAAAATATTTTGCAAGATAAATACTTGAATATTCCTGAAAAATTCAGTGATAATATTATGAAGCTTAAAATTTTCTATACAGTAATTATTCTTTCAGGTGTCACTCTCTTAACTGCGGCTCAGAATTCCATGACTATTTCTGCAGAACCGCGAATGATGGAACACCTAAGTCGCGGGCTTATTGCCGTACGCATACCGGGTGACTCTGTATTTATAAGCTGGCGTCTTCTTGGCACAGAGCCAGAAGATATTGCCTTCAACCTCTACAGGCAGAGTGGAAACAGCAAAGCAATTAAACTCAACAAAAAACCAATTACAGAAAGCACCTGTTTTACAGACGGTACTGCAAACCTCAATATTGAAAATACATATTTTGTCAGGGCCATAATAAGAGGCAAGGAACTTCCATCCGATAAACCTTATACCCTCAGAGCTGACACTCCTGTACAGCAATATATAACTGTTCCTCTGAGAACACCTCCTGGATATACTCCCAATGATGCTTCAGTGGGTGACCTTGACGGCGATGGAGATTATGAGATAGTGCTGCATCAAACTGGCAGGAGTATTGACAATGCTTCTCCCGGTATTTCAAGTATACCAATCTTTCAGGCATACAAACTTGACGGAACTTTTTTATGGGAGATTAATCTCGGAAAAAACATTCGTGAAGGAGCTCATTATACACAGTTTATGGTCTATGACCTCGACGATGACGGCATTGCGGAGTTTGCCTGCAAAACAGCCGACGGCACCATCGACGGGCTCGGAAAGGTGATAGGCGATTCCACTAAAGACTGGCGCAATCTCGACAAAGCAAGCGGACAGAAATATGGCAAGATTCTCGACGGACCTGAATACTTCACCATTTTCAGTGGCAGGACAGGTGAAGCTCTCGCCACAACAAACTACATACCCGACCGATATCCCCTTAACGGCTGGAACGGTCATGGAGGCAATGGAGGGGGAGACAGCACAGGCAACCGTGTTGATCGCTTCCTTGCCTGCATAGCATACCTCGACGGTGTCCGCCCCAGTGTTGTGATGTGCCGTGGTTATTACGGCCGGTCGGTGCTTGCAGCATGGGACTGGCGCGAAGGTAAGCTTACCCTCCGCTGGGTATTCGATAGCAAAGACGGTGAAAATCCTTATTCAGGTCAGGGTAATCACAACCTGGCAGTTGCCGATGTCGACGGTGACGGAAAGGATGAAATTGTATACGGAGCAATGGTTGTGGACGATGATGGAAAGGGACTATTCTCAACAGGTTACCGTCATGGCGATGCCCTGCATGTAGGGGCTTTCATCCCGGGCAGGAAAGGGTTGCAGGTGTTTGGCATACATGAGATTGAAGATAAGACTTCAGGTCCGGGTGTAACAGTGTTCGATGCTGCGACAGGAGAGACTATTTTCCGGGGCTCTGAGAATATTGATGTGGGACGGGGTGTAGCCGCTGATATCTTTCCAGATAATCCGGGTGCTGAGATGTGGTGGTCGGGTTCAGATGGACTATATACCATGACCGGCAAAAAGATAGGACCCATGCCACCATCAATTAATTTCCTGATATGGTGGGACGGTGATCTGTCGAGAGAGCTGCTCGATAGAACCTATATTGACAAATACGGCACGGGCCGTATCTTCACTGCCGAAGGATGCCTTTCGAACAACGGCTCAAAAGCCACCCCTGTCCTGAGTGCTGATATTTTCGGCGACTGGCGCGAAGAGGTTATCTTCCGTAGTGCCGATAACAGGAACCTGAGAATTTATACTACAACAATTCCTACCAGGCACCGAATATATACTCTCATGCACGATCCCCAATACAGACTGGCAATCGCCACACAAAATGTCGGTTATAACCAACCTCCCAACACAAGCTTCTTCCTTGGTACGGGAATGAGCAAACCACCAAAACCAAATATTGTTACTGTAATTCCCCAATATTTTAAAGGGTCAGCAAGAAAAAATTAAACCCTATAATCAATAACAAAGTTAAAAATTGACACTGAAGCATAATCGAGGTTTACAACACAGTATTTTTTTGATTATTGCTATGGACTTTTAGATACCGAAACATTTTCAACACTTCTTGACCCCAACGAATAACTTAGAATCTTTAAATCTTTTATTTTGTGATTCCTTGAATCTGAAGGATGCCAACCCACAATAAGTAGCAACATTGTGAAGCCTACTAAATATGCTGCAGCAACATGCCATCCGTTCTTTAACCATTTCCCTGTATGGCGTGCTTCAGGAAACTTATTTGTTATTGCCACACCTGCAGAAGAACCAAACCATATTATCGACCCCCCAAAACCTACAGTATATGCGAGCATTCCCCAGTCGTAATACCCCTGCTCAAGACATAGTTTTGTAAGAGGAATATTATCAAAAACTGCCGATAGAAGTCCAAGAAAAAACGCAGTATGCCACGAAGCATCAGGCAGATCCTGCACAGGCATCAGTGAAGCACAGAACACCAGACTAAGAAGGAATATAGTTCCTTTAATAGACCCTGGTACCTCCTTCCA
The DNA here is from genome assembly GCA_029552825.1 of Bacteroidota bacterium. Taxonomy (GTDB): domain Bacteria; phylum Bacteroidota; class Bacteroidia; order Bacteroidales; family VadinHA17; genus LD21. Next base: position 49,871 of record JAKPDL010000017.1, on the reverse strand, counting down.
CGGAATTGGTTTGATCAATGAGCTGGCTAAAATTGCAATCCACACTCCGAGTGCAGGCATGTTGTAGAGAAAATTTGAAATTATAGCCCCCGCAAGGATCATAAAAACTATTAGTAGCTTTAAAGAATCAATTTTTGTTTTAATTGATATGTCGGTTGTCATTGTCTGATACCTGTCTTGCTGCCTTGAAGCAAACCAGCTAAAAAATAAAAATGCTCCCATTGCAGCAATGAATCCATGAAGAATATTCAAGGGACTTACACCGTCAATCCACATCATTGTAGTGGTAGTGTCTCCAATCACACTCCAGCTACCTCCGGCATTGCTTGCAGCAACTATAGCTGCCAGATACCCAACATGCACTTTATTTTTAAAGACAACACTTGCTATAGTGCCACCTATCAGGGCTGCAGCGATATTATCAAGAAAAGATGAAAGAATAAAAATAAAGAACAATAGCAATAAAGCCCCTTTCCATCCACCTGGTAAAATACGGAGTAAGAAAATGGGAACACCTGATTGTTCAAACACTCTGGAAAGTATTGCAAAACCAAGAAGCAATCCAGCGAGATTCAACAAAATACTCCATTCACCTTCCCTGAGATCTTTATTAATTATCTGCTCTGAAAAACTTCTTTCTCCGAAAATATGTTTAAAAAAATCGAACTCGGAATCAAAAACTAATTTAAATGCAATCAAAATTACAAGCCCGGTTAATGCCACTTTAAGTGTCTGATTGTGAAATAAAGCTACACCTAGAAGTATTAAGCCAAAAATTATAAATTCAAACCTTACAGGTCCCAATGAAGGAATTTTACCGTCAGACGCCCCTGCATACAGGGGTATAAATGAGAAAATCAGCAATAAACTCATTTTTATAATAATAGTCACTGTTGGCCTAAAAATTCTACCAGCAACACTTTTATTATTATTTACCATTGTTTCACTGTTTAGAATTCTGAAAAGGTAATAGATTCCGGGAAAGATTACGCCATTTAAAAAATAATTCTCTATCCTTATCAGAAATTTTACCAAAACCCGGTATATGAAAATCAATATAAAGGTCTGGTCTTCCTTTCTGAATGAAAGAAAAAATAAGGCTCAGCCTTCCGCCCTTTTTCAGTTCTTCATTCAACTTATCATCACGGCTTAAATTAGGTACAGTGGTAAATGATTTTAGATCGCTTTTGCCAAAAACAAACACTCTCTCTTCACCATTTTCTTCAGTGATATAGATCATTTTTCCTTTTTCAGAATCAAATCCTATTACAGAATCACCCCAGACGTCTGTTTCGGTCAAATTCATATTTTCTGATTTTGCCTGCAATTCAAGCTTTTTTAACAATCTGATTCTTTTGTTTTTATTTACCCGGTTTATCAAATACACCGGCAAAAGGAAAAGAATAAGAATGGTGACACCTATAATTGTACTTGTTAAATCCATAATTTTAATTTTTAATTGTTAAAAACATATTTTGTATAAATCTGAATGATAAAATGATGTAATACATAATTTGAGAATTACAAAAGGATTAAATCCATCAAATTAACCCTTTTCCATGTAACGGATTTTTGCAATGGATAATCACTTAAGCAGCTATATTACAGATGATTGAAATGAAGAGGTTTCAGAGATAATAATCGAAAGGGAAAATTATGTCAGGTGGGCTAAAAATTTTTATCTTATAAAATATTGATTTAAGGACTCTTATACTTGTAAAAAGGTCTTTACCGTAAAATGCGATCTTATGAACATTTCGCCAGAGGTGTAAAGAAAATATGGTTTTCTCAGCTTTCTGACTTAATTGCTCAAAAACAGACTTTACGGTATTACTCAGAATTACAAAATCAACCGAATTAAGAGAATACAGATCATGTGATTGTTGTTCATTCGAGTAATTAATGAAATATGATGTTTGAAAACAGATTATCCTGCTGTATATCAGCGTGGCAGAAATAAATACCGAGACTATAAATATTCTGAAAGCAGGAATCATGGTGGCAAAATTAAATAATATTCTGTTATATTAATACATAGAAATGAAAGATATCTCCACTATACCAGTGAGCAATGAATCCTCGACCATAAATACATAATTATATCAACCTGCAAACTACTTTATTCAATAATTTTCATATCTTTATATATTATGAGACTATGGACAATACATCCCAGATACCTTGACGCAAGGGGACTGGTAGCATTATGGAGGGAAGCGCTTCTGGCAAAAGAGGTTCTTGAAGGCAAAACGAGGGGCTACACGAATCACCCCCAGCTTGAAAGATTCAGAAAAGCTGAGAGACCCATTGATGCAATTAACCAGTACCTTGCTGTAATATATGAGGAAGCCCTGAAAAGAGGATATAGGTTTGACAGGAGCAAAATTGATATGAACTTCACCCCTCAAAAAATATCTGTTAAAAGAGGTCAGATAGGATTTGAAATAGGCCATCTGCTTAAAAAGCTCAAAAAAAGAGACAGGCTCAAATATGATGATATTATGGAGGATGTATTCTACGAAGCGCATCCACTGTTTAAACTTGTTAAAGGTGAAGTTGAGGATTGGGAAAAAACTGGCAGCTAAAATTCCTGAAACTAAATTTTGATTCTCATTTTTCCTCTGCTCCTCTTTTCATTTGCCTTACACCTTCCTTTTCAATCATTGACAGTACAAGAGTGAGACATGCTGTACCGTCCATAGTGGGTTCGTTTGTGCTATAGTCGCCAATATCATCATGATAGACCACCATGCCCTTGTTGAAACGTTCGTATGTGTCGGGTTTGAGTAATCTGATGCCTATCAAACTTTTGTATATCCTGCTGTAGACAGGTCCGTCAATAAGTCCACCTTCTGTGGTAACGCCAAGATGCAGTGTGAAGGCAGAATGAGGCGACTCCGGAAAATCACCTCCTTCAGGCAGACCACAGATCATTGAAGTGCCCCATGGATTGCTCCCGAAGAGCCAGTCGCGCAGGGCTGCTTCCTGATAACGAAATGACTTGTCGCCTGTTGCTTCGGCATAAAACATGTGCATGGCAAGAGCTGCAACAACATAATTACTCGAACACCAGATAAAAGGCACCTTAACCTGAAAAGGATCATCTGTCCGGCGGCTGTTTAAAATGGTAAGAGCTTTGCGCATAAAATATCTGTATCTCGAGGCATATCGTGTATCCGAAAGAGCAAGGTTTACATGTCCCATATTCAGAAACGGATAAAACTGATAATGGCGTGCCGTATCCTTTTCTATCCATGGCGTAACCGGTTCCAGTGAGCCCCAGTAATCGGCATTTCCAAGATATGCCGAATCGCCTGCCAGCCTGAAGAGTTCCCAGGCCGCCAGTTCAAGGTCATCAGTGTAATTATCCTCCTCATAGAAATATGGAGAGAGATAGCAGGCTGTCTGGGTTGTTCCTAAATCGGTCAGACCAAATTCATAAGCTTCCGTTGCTTTTAATTTTAAAACACGCGAGAGAGAATCATCTTTATCCTTAAAAATCTGCGATGCAAGTGCAAAGGCTGAAGCAAACTTTCCTGCAGTGGATGAGACACCTTCTGTACGGTTTTTATAACGTCCAATTCCCTGCGGTTTTCCGGTCACAAAATAAACAGGCCTGTATCTTCCGAAACCATAAGTTGCAGTATCTTCATTTGGCAGTCTGAATCCTCTGTGATCACGGTCATCTGCAATCTGGTTGTACATCTCTCCTTTTGCAGGATTCATCTTCAGCAGCCAGTCGAGTCCCCAACGGGCCTCATCCAGAACATCAGGTATGCCATTACGTCCAGGATTACCGTTTGCATCATATTCATCGCCGAAAACTTCTGGCGCTTTCCTCCAGGCACAAAGCATCTGATAGACTGCATTTGCTGATGTGGGTAAATATTGCAGATAATCACTTGCATCGTGCCATCCGCCTTTTACATCAATTACTTCACCCGTCTTTGCTGGATGATCCACAATGAATCCGTCAAAGGTGTGGCACGAATCCTTCAGCCAGGGATTGTAGCCGCACCTTTGCTGACGCATATAACGAAGAACATAGTCGGAAGTTCCCTTGTAAACATCGTAAGCTATCCGGAAAACAGGTGATTTTATGTCATCAACTTTCAAAAAGTATTTGCCTGGTTTTTCAAAGAGTGAAAAATCTAACCGCGCAGCCGTCTCCATTCCCCAGTACTCTCCATTGTATAACTCTGCTTTCCCCCTGAAAACAACCTTCCCTGTCTCCGCATCACAGAGCGAAAATCCCTTTATCTTAATATCATCCTCAGATATCAAAACCGCCACCTTTACCGATTCCGGAAGATATCCGAGCTGATTGATTCTGATCCACGATTGAGGAAAAGACAAAAAGCTGTTAAAAACAAAGAAAATAACCAGTAAAATTTTACTCCATGAATTCATAATTGAAACATCAGATAAGTGAATTAACCAGAATTTCTTAAAATAAATATACTGTTAAACAGTGTATCGTCCTAAAAAAGTTAACAGTTTTTTTCATTTAATCTGGATATAAGTATACAAATTAATTTTCTTCACTTACCAGTCTATTTATTTGAAAGTTATGCTGGTAAAAGTCCCCCTCTCAGGGGGATTAGGGGGTGTATCCTCCTGAAAAAGTTAACAGTTTTTTCATTTAATCCGGATATAAGTATCCAAATTAATTTTCTTCATCTACCAGTCTATTTATTTGAAAGTTACGTTTGTAAAAGTCCCCCTCTCAGGGGGATTAGGGGGTGAATACAAACCAGGGGGATTAGGGGGTGTATACAAACCAGGGGGATTAGGGGGTGTATCCTCCTGAAAAAGTTAAAAGTAAAATAAAATAAAAGATTTAATTTTACCATTAAACTACCTGAAGACTCATTTCAGGCGGATTTAACATAAATAATTATGGTATATAGTGAATGAGTTGCCTTTTTATGCCAAATATTTCAGGAACTATGTAAAAATCTTTTATTCACAAAAAATTTAATACTTAAAGTCATGAAAAAGATTACCGGAGAAATACTGAAGCAAACTTCTCATCCTGAAGGACGACGCGAATTTCTGAAATATGTCGCACTTGGAGCTGTTGGGCTGTCATTGCCTTCTTTTTCAGCGGAGCCTGATCAGCAAAGCAAAAAGAAAACAAAAGTGAGGACAAGAGAAGAGAAGCTTAAGCAGATCTCATCCAACAGTTATGCCGTCAATCAGCTGTTCAAGCGCCGGACGTCAGGTCAGATGCCTGAAAGGCCAGAGACACGTCAGCTTAAGGAAAAATATGGGGAGATAACTCTCCTTGATTTTCCTGAGTTTACAAAGAAGATTTATCCGGGTGTTAACACCATGGACCTGTGGTCGTCTCTCTTCGGTGACTTCACAGATGATTCGATGTTTACCCGTATTGAGAGGAACAATCAGGTAAGGCCTGGTGAATTTGATCCCTCATCTGCCTCCGGCAAGCGCTGGCTCGACCAGCTTGTGTCGAAGATGGTTTCGGCCGGAGTAATGGCAGTGCATATCTCCAATAATGCCCCGCGTAATCTGGCCGACCTTAACGAGGAGTTACGTAAAGAAGGCATCAGAGTTGGCAAGATATGGCTTGATGCTGCAAAACAGATTAGTGCAAAATCGATGCGGGTGAATACGGGTGGACCGCAGATAATACCTGCTTCCGTCATTGAAGGAGGTTATCCGCGCAACAATGAGATTGTCCCGTATCTGAAGAATGCCATAGAATCATTCAAGGAGCTGGCTGATTACGGCGGAAAGGTGGGCGTTAAGGTGACCATCGAAAATCACTGGGGACTTGCAGCAGATCCGGTAAATATAATCATCATACTCAATGAAGTCAATAGTCCGTGGTGCGAAGCATCGCCCGACTTCTGCAACTGGGAGCATGAATATATGCTATATAACGGACTTGATATACTCGTTCCGCGGGCTACAACTATGATTCACGCGAAACGCTGGACACGGTTCCCCGATGTTGATATTGCAAAGTGTGTGAGCATTCTGAACAAATACGGATACAAGGGCTGGATTTCTCTTGAATATGAAGCTGGAGGCAATCCTGTAGAGGGGACTCTCAAACTCATGAACGATGTGGTTGATGCGCTGGTATGATGAAGTTTATTCCTGTTTCGGTAGAATGCTATGCGGGTTACAGGGCTGATGAATATCCGCGGGCATTTACTCTAAGCAACAAAAGATACGAGGTTAAAGAAGTTATTGACAGATGGTACCAGGGGGATCTGAATCCTGAATTTCCGGTAACGAATTATTTCAGGGTGGAGACCACCTGTGGAGAAGTATTTATCCTTAAGCATGACATTGAAGGTGACACGTGGTATGTGTGCGGGTAATGTATAGAAGGTGAATTTATCCGAAGAACAGATATGCCACAAATATTGCTGCCACTATTCCTGAAAAATCGGCTATAAGGCTGCATCCTACTGCATGGCGGGTATTTTTTATACCAACCGAACCGAAATAGACTGCCAGGATATAAAAAGTGGTGTCGGTAGCTCCCTGCATTGTGCATGCCAGCCTGCCTACAAATGAGTCGGCACCATAGGTTGTCATGGCATCAACCATAAGTCCGCGCGCCCCACTGCCGCTGAGAGGCTTCATGAAAGCAACAGGCAACGCTTTGGTGAATTCAGTATCAACCCCAAGCCAGCCGAAGAAGGCAGCAAAACCCGAAATAATGAAATCCATCGCCCCCGACGCCCTGAAAATACCAATTGCAACAAGTATTGCCACAAGGAAAGGAATTATCTTCACCGCAATACTGAAACCTTCTTTTGCACCTTCTATAAAAGCTTCATAAACATTCACTCTCTTCAGCATTGCAAGAACAATGAAACTGATAATTATCAGAACGAGTGTAAAATTTGCTGCAAGTGTCGAAACCTCCGTTATCTGATCTTTAGAAAGAGTACTGAAATAAATAATAATTCCTGCAATTATTGCCGTGATTCCACCCAGATAAGCCAGCACTACCCTGTCGAAAAGATTGATTTTCTGTACCACAGCCACTGCGATTAAACCGGCAATTGTCGAGATAAAAGTAGAAATGAGAATAGGAATAAAAATATCAGAGGGATTTGCCGCACCCAGCTGAAACCTGTAAACCATTATACTCACCGGGATTATTGTAAGTCCTGAAGTATTAAGAACCAGAAACATTATCTGGGCATCGGAGGCTGTATCTTTTTTGGGATTGACTTCCTGCATTTCACTCATCGCTTTCAACCCCACGGGAGTAGCAGCATTGTCGAGACCCAGCATATTAGCAGCAATATTCAGCATTATTGAGCCATAAGCAGGATGCCCTGAAGGTAGACCCGGGAAAAGCCTTCTGAAAAGAGGAGCTGTTAATTTTGCAAGAATCGATACTACGCCACCTCTCTCACCAACCTTCATCAATCCCATCCATAAAGTAAGAGCACCTGTGAGCCCGAGCGAAATCTCGAAGCCTGTCCTGGCATTTGAAAAGGCAGCATTAACCAGCTCGTTGAATATCTGAGTATTACCAGCGAATATCAGTTGCCCGAGCGCCACCAGAAAGCCAATAAGAAAAAATGCTATCCAGATATAGTTCAGTGCCATAAAAACACAATAAGGGGTGTAATGGCATAAAGGTAAAAAAATTCTTTTACCTCAGTCCTTAATATCTCTCTCCTGTTTAAATCCTCTTGCTTTTAAAACTATTTTAGGTACATTTGTAACACAACATTAAAGTTATGGCACGTTTTAGTAGAATTGATGTTATTCTGAAAATGCGTGAGACGGGCGTTGTGCCCATCTTCTATAATAAAGATACAGATATTTGCAAGAACGTTATAAAAGCTATTTACGACGGTGGCATAAAGGTTTTTGAATTTACCAACCGTGGCGATTTTGCAAATGAGATGTTCAGTGAACTCAACAGGTGGGCTTCAAAAGAGTTACCCGATATGATACTCGGTGCCGGCTCTGTGGTTGACGCAGCCACTGCAGCTATATATATTCAGGCAGGTGCCAACTTTATTGTATCGCCTATCCTGAACCCGGAGATGGCAAAAGTCTGCAACAGGCGAAAAATTCTCTGGATACCCGGGTGCGGTTCGCTGTCTGAAATAAACCAGGCTGAAGAACTTGGCGCTGAGATAGTGAAGATATTTCCGGGACTTGCTACCGGCGGACCAGATTTTGTAAAGGCAGTCAAAGGCCCATGCCCATGGACAAGCATTATGCCTACCGGCGGTGTGGAACCTACTCTTGAAAACCTCAGGGAATGGTTCGAAGCCGGTGTTACTTGTGTGGGAATAGGCTCCAACCTTATAACTAAGGAAATTGTACAGAAGAAAGACTGGAAAAGTCTCACGGCAAAAGTAAACGGAGTGGTGAAAATTGCTAAAATGTTCAGGATAGAGTAGTAGATTTTCTGAGCATATCTAACATTTCATAAATTTTAAAGCCATGAAAAGTTCAGTTAAGATCAGACTTTTAACAGTACTTCTGTCCTGTTCTATTGTTACAGTAATTTCAGCACAGGACATCCTTCTGCCTCCACCCGTTAAACAGGGCGGAAAACCTCTGATGCAGGCACTTAATGAACGTCAGACAACCCGCACTTTTACAGGCGAAAATCTATCACTGCAGCAACTATCAGACCTTCTCTGGGCAGCATGGGGTATCAATCGGCCTGAGGAAAAGAAACGCACTGCCCCATCCGCAAGAAATATTCAGGAAATAGATGTATATGTAACCCTGCAAAGCGGACTCTATCTTTACGACGCTGAAAATAACAGACTTAAACAGATTCATAACCGCGACATCCGTAGCCTGACAGGCACCCAGGACTTTGTAGGTAAGGCACCCGTTAACCTTGTGTATGTCGCTGATATGGGCAAAACCGGAAAAAAGGAAGGGGATAAAATTGCTGACGCAGACCTCTGGTGGTCGTATGCAAACTGCGGATTTATAGCACAGAATGTTTACCTCTACTGTGCCTCTGCCAACCTGGGTTGCGTGGTGCGCGGACTTGTTCCAAAGGAGAAACTGGCACCAGAGATGGGTCTGAGATCAAATCAGGTGATTCTCCTTGCACAAACAGTAGGAGTGCCCCAAAAATAAATACGATAAACTCAATCACCCGGCGCCCTGTAAAGTTCTATATTGGAAATTACCGGGCAGGCTTTAGATCTCAATATAGTTACCTTAATCTTTGAAGCTTTAATGGTTGGAAATTTTCTTATTATCCTGTAACCTATTGTTGTCCCTTTTACAACTTCTTTCCAGCTTCCATCGGATAGCGCTTCAACTTTAAATTCCTGTACCCTCTGTCCCAGCTTTATATACTCCTGCATAAGAATACGATTCACCTCGGTTTCTTTAACTAAATCTATAGTTATATCTGCCGAAGTCACATTATCATTTGTTGCCCAGAAGGTTTCAGGATTACCATCATTAACATTTGCTGGTGAAAACTTCCTTCCCCTTGTATCTGAGGCAGAGACCTTCTTCCCACGGGCAAGCTCATTTGCAAATTCCCTGTCGAGAAGTGCCTTAAATCCCAGAAGCGATTTTACATCGTTTTCATGAATAAGCCCTCTCTTATCGGGTGGCACATTCAGTATCAGGTTGCAATTTCTGCCAACAGACGTATAGTAAATATCCAGCAGTTTTTCAGGCGACTTTACCATTGTATCTTCTCTGGCATGCCAGAACCAGCCGGGTCGGATTGAGACATCCACTTCTGCCGGAACCCAGTATTTACCATCTTCATGACCCTGGCCGAGTATCTTTGCAAAAGGTCCGCCCGGATACATCTCGTCCCTGTTCAGCAAACACCAGTTTGTCAGACTGCCTATCCCCCTTTCATTTCCAACCCACCGCACATCAGGGCCTGCATCACTGAACATTACTGCATTCGGTTGCAAATCTCTCACTATCTGGATAGTATTGGGCCAGTCGTAGTAAGTGCGGTTGTCAATACGTCGTGTTTCCCTCGCCCCTCCATAATAACCATCTCCGCCGTTTGCACCATCAAACCACACTTCAAAAATGTCACCATATTCCGTAAGCAGTTCACGCAGCTGGTTACGGTAATAGGTGATATATTCCGGCGTGCCATAAACTGAACTGTTTCTGTCCCACGGCGAAAGATAAATTCCCAGCTTCAAACCATATTCATCACATGCCTGACGCAGTTCCCTTATCAGGTCGCCCTTGCCTTCACGCCATGGAGAATTTTTTACCGAATGCTCCGTATACTTCGAAGGCCAGAGGCAGAAACCGTCGTGATGCTTGGCGGTTATAACTATCCCCTTCATACCCGCATCCCTCGCCACCTTTGCCCACTGCCTGCAATCAAGCTTCGACGGATTGAAAAGTGACGGCGACTCATCACCGTAACCCCATTCTTTATCAGTAAAAGTGTTGATAGAAAAATGAACGAACATATAATACCCGAGGTCATGCCAGGCAAGCTGGCGCTCTGAAGGCAAAGGACCAACAGGTTCAGGTGCTTTGTTATCAGAACAAAACGCAAATAACAGAAACAACAATAAGGAAGCTAAATATTTCATATTTAATAGAATAAATTTCTCTACATCTCTTTTATTCTAATATTGCGAAATCTTACTTCAGAGCCGTGGCCCAAAAAACCAATATGTCCCGACTTGTTTTTCAAACCGGGATGATTTCTTCCGTCCATAGTTCCTTTTTCTATTGCCTCGGCAATGTCGCCGTCGACAATCACCGTACCGTTGAGCACAACCTTAATTTTTGTTCCCTTTGCTGTTATTTCTTCATAATTCCATTCCCCAACCGGCTTCAGATAGCCTCTTTTTGCAGGAATGACTCCATAAACCGAGCCATGGTACTGATACGGTTGCAGATTGGCATAGACCGGTGCTGTATCGTCGAGAATCTGAATTTCCATACCAACATATGCAGCATCGCCTGTTAGCGGTGCACGTATTCCAACGCCATTGTTGGCTGCCGGGGTAAGCTGGAACTCAAATCTGAAAATGAAATCAGAATACTCCTTCTCTGTATAAAGATTGCCTCCGCTTCCTTTTCCTGGCTTAATGACAATCATCCCATCTTCAACAACATACGATTCCTTATCGCCAACCCATCCGTCAAGATTTCTGCCGTTGAAAAGTGCTACGAAGCCCTGATCCCTCTCTTCCTGTGTGAGGTTGTAAACTTTTTCATTTATTTCTCTTACATAGATATCACGGAATGCTAGGTCTGTGCCGTGAGCCTGAAGCTCGATAGGTCCTTTCGGGAAAATAGGTATTGAACGATCCCAGTAATTTTCCAGAACAACATCATCAACAACAAGTATTCCGTTGAGCCAAACAGAAACTTTTTCGCCTATCATCAGTATCCTGAAAGTATTCCATTCACCAACAGGATTATCAGCCACCACAAGCGGTTTTGAAGGATATTTCTGATTGTTGTAGAGTCCGCCCGAACCGACCTGGGCTCCTACATCTGTCCTTGAAGTATCCCATATCTGAACCTGCGGTGAACCTCTGAGATAAATGCCACTGTCGCCGCCTTTTGTGATTTTCCAGTCAACAAGTAACTCAAAATCACCGTATTCCTTAATTGAGCAGAGATTATCGCCTTTCCCGCTGAAATAGATGCATCCATCTTTAACACTCCAGTTCTCAAGCATCTTCTTATTTGCTTCAGCCTGCTGTTTTGCCAGTTCGGCAGGTGACATCTTTGCACGTGTGATTGGATTTCCAACCAGACCCTGCCAGCCGGTAAGGTCTTTTCCGTTGAACATTGGCACAAATCCTTCATCGGGAGGCATCGAAGCAAGGTATTTTCTGATGAGTTCCCTTTCGTACTCTATCTCTGAACCTGTAAGTTTTGTAATAACTTTTCCTAGTATCTCTCTTACGAGTGTGCCATACATTCCATCTTTTCCATCGGCTGTCGGGAGTGCAATATACATGGCAGCACGTGCAGCGGTAGCGCTCGTTTCAGGGTCATCGAGGTAGCGGGCAACGAAAAAGAGTGCCTGATATGTTTTAATTTTACCCAGTTCTGAAAGGATCTGGTTCTTCCGCTCTGCAGTCAAAGCATACGGCATTATCTTGCGGTAAAGAAGAAGTCTCTGTTCCGGAGTAACAGGAGCCGACCTCACCAGCCTGACGTAAGCATTGAAAGCAGGCGCCTCATATGTCTTGTTGCCAGAGGCACAAATCTCAAAAAGCGCAGAGGCTGCAGTATAATCTTTCCATGAGGTGAGAGCTTTAAAGCATATCTCCCTCATTTCTGGAGAACCATTTTCAAATTCATCAAGCACATATTTCAGGGCTTCTCTTCCGCCTGTATTTGCAAGAACCGGAATAATTTTTTCTTTGTTGGTTTTCAGAAGAGGGGAACGCAAAATAATTTCCGACCTTTTTTCGGGGTCTTTCACCTGATTTGCAGCATTTGAAAGCGCAAGTTGAAGGTCGGCAATATATGAAGGATTATCTGTGAGAGATAGCAGTTCAATTATTTTTTCCTGATCGCCTGCTGAAACAAGTTCGGGAAGAGCTTTGTATGCTGCAGCCCTTACCGGCTCATTATCAGAAGTGACATACTGAAGAACTGTTTTGAAATACTCAGGCTGACGGCTCCATGCCAGTAACTCTAAAACAGTCCTGCGCGCTTCATCAGGTCCTGTTTCAAGTACCGGCAGAAGCTGGGGCATTCTCTTTGAATTAAGAACTGTCATAAGTACATTCCTGACTGCTTCCTGATCTGCGGCTCCCTTATTATTTCTCATGAATGTGATAAGTTCAGGAATGGCTTCCTGTCCCTTAATCTTTACAAGTGCAGTTACAGCCTCCTTTCTTGTAGCAGGATCAGGGTTGCCGAGTGCTGAAATTATCAGAGGAAGGGCAGTCTCATCCTTCCTTTCGCCCAGCATTGAAATAATTTCGGGCTTTGAAAATGCGGGAGCTTTCGGGAAATAATCCATCCATTTTCGCGTGACATTTATCCCTGGAAGGGTAAGCGAAAGTTGTATTGCCTTGTTTCTGTAGCTGTTATCCGGATGCGAAGCCGCATCGAGCAGATAGTTCATTGCATCGGTGCCTTTATACCTGACAAGTGTTTCGAGGGCACCTGATTTGAACTGTATGTTTGTCCGGGAGTTGCATTTTCCGATAAGAGTTTTGCATATCTTTTCCATAGTTGTTATATCTCCCTTTTCAGCCACTCTGTTGGCATAATTGAGCAGTGATGCTGTTGCTCCCGAATATTCCCATTTGTATGCTACTTCTCTGGCAGCTTTACTCAGGACCGGGTAAGCCAGGGGGCTCCCGCTCATGGCAAGTGCCCGGTATGCAGCTGCCTTAATCTGAATATCCTTATTTTGTGACCATGTGATAAATTGATTTACAGCAAGTTCTGAATTCATTGAAGCAAGTGCATTCATCACCGATGCAACACATGGCAAATTTGGATCCGAAAGAGCATCAGAAAGTATTTTTTCGGCTGTTGCTCCTTTTACCGAAGAGATAACTCCCACAGCGGGTGAGCAGAGATTCTTATCGGTAAGATAAATCTTTATTGCCTGTACTGACTCTTCACCTCCTACCAGCTGAAGCTGTTTCATAAAGAAATCTTTTACAGTATACTCTTTTGAAGACTCAACAAAGCTGATGCATATCTTTTCCCATCTAGCCCTTTCTGCCTCAAGCCCATAACGGGAAAGATGACGTGAAAGGCTTTCCACGGCAAACCTCGGTCTGACATCATCACCGCTTCCGGCAGGAAGAACCTGATTGCAGATCATTTTCAGACCCGCATCACCCAGTGAGAGCATCTCATTCATCAGCCTTTCGGTGGTAGTGTTATCCCTTGCAGGCATCTGGGCGAGAAGGTCAGCAACTTTTGTTTCAAGTGTACGGAGATCCTGAGAACTGACATTTATTGTCAGCAAAAGCTGGATAAATCCTATTGTTAATAATCTTAAATATTTCATATTCAATTATTTTTCATTAAATAGTCCATGGTTCGCGCATTGGCTGGTTGATCATACGGTTTGCACCTTCATCGTCAACAAACCTTTGTTTTACAGGGTCGTATTTAAGGTTTCGTCCCAGTCGCAGAGCTATAACACCGAGGTTGACTATTGTACACGACCTGTGTCCGTTCTCCTCGTTAAGGGAAAATTTTTTCCTTGTAAGTACCGACTCGGTAAAGGTTGTTATCTGGGGTTCAGGGTCGGGCAGGCTGTCGATTAGTTTCTGCAGATTGGGTATATCCGACTTCAGGCCTTTGAATATTTTTCCATATGGTCCTTCAATATATGCGGCATCTTTGTCGCGGTTTTCGCCATCGAGAACTATTTTACAACCGTCGGCGTAGGTATAGGTTATTCTTCGCCATGAGCCCACGGCATCCCAGTGTTGCTGGGGTGCGTCAATCTCTACATAAACCGGACTCGTATTATCCTTTCCAAGCAGGTATTGAACCGGATCGAGATAGTGTTGTCCCATGTCGCCGAGTCCTCCACCATCGTAGTCCCAGTAACCCCTGAATTTCGAGTGTACGCGTTCAGGGTTATAAGGTTTCCAGGGGGCAGGGCCGAGCCAGAAATCGTAATCAAGTTCAGGTGGAACAGGTTCAGGTTTAAGGTTATGGAGGCCCGACCAGTAGAATTTCCAGTCGAAGCCAGTGATTCCGCTTACGGTCACCTTAAGGGGCCAGCCTAAAACACCGCTGTCAACAATTTTCTTGAGAGGTTTGACTGTGGTGCCCATGCCATAGAAATTGTCTTTGAATCTGAACCAGGTGTTGAGGCGGAACATGCGTCCGTGTTTTTTTACAGCTTCAACAACCTTTATCCCCTCGCCTATGGTTCTTGTCATGGGTTTTTCGCACCATATATCTTTCCCTGCTTCGGCGGCCATTTTTGCCATTATACCATGCCAGTGCGGCGGGGTGGCAATATGGACGATGTCAATATCGGTGCGGGCAAGTAACTCACGGAAATCGTGGTATGCGTCCACCTTTCCCCCGGCAAGGGCTACTGCTTCCTCAAGATGTTTTTTGTCGACATCACATACAGCAAGTAAACGGGTACCTTCGTAATTAAAGTGCCCCCTGCCCATGCTTCCCACTCCAATAATGCCTTTTGTAAGTTGTTCGCTGGGAGGGGTATAGCCTTTCCCACCCAATACATGACGGGGAACAATGGTAAAGGCCGCAAATGCAACCCCTGCCCTCTTTATGAATGTACGTCTGCCTGATTTATTCATGATTAAACTGGTTTGACTCAAAAATAAGTAAAAAGAAGAAGTATTAAAGGTAATTTCAATTTTTTAACATGAGAAAAATCAAGATGGGTTAATGTTTGTTTTTTGCTCAAAGCAGCATTCAATGGTCACTCGATTGTCATTTGCGCTTCACTGGACTCAGAGGGGATTCGATAGTAATTCAATAGTAATTCGATAGTAATTCAATTGTTCCCGATATGTTGCAATATCGGGACCTCCGCGGAATTTATCCCCCAAAGCAGGACTTCAAAATTAAATTGTTCCCAATATGCTGAGCCAGCGGGAATGTCATCCTGTATACCGGGTCTCCAATTCGGATGTTTTTTCATCTTATTATCGGTAACATCATCGAAACTGTTCCCAGAATTCATTAAACATTTACAAACTTTCATATGTTTGTATATTAAAATGCAGGAAAAAATTGATTTATAAATAATAAAACCATCTGAATATGAAAATAAATAATAACCACGAAATTGAATCTGCAGAGGTGCAGATGGAAGGCGCAAAGAAAGTCAGGATGAAAATCCTGATTGGCCCGAAAGATGAATCCCATAATATTATAATGAGACATTTCACAATCTCACCGGGTGGGCATACCCCTTACCATCAACACAACTATGAACATGTGGTCAAGATTGAAAAAAACAGGGGAATTATTGTCGATGAAAACGGAAATGAACATGAGATTAAAGTAGGTCAGAGCCTTTTCGTAAAACCCGGTGAAAAACATCAGTTCAAAAACCCCTTCAGTGAGGATTTTGAATTTCTGTGTATCATTCCCAACCCGCAGAAGTAAACCCGAATCTTCCTCTGGCTACATAAAAGATTACTATTTTTCCGGCTATCGCACGGAAATTTCACTTTTTTTATTATTCATATCAAAAAATCTATTGATTAACCCGGAAAGTCAGAAATGTTGTTTAATCAACTAAGTTTTTAGATATTATTTTTTTATCAATATTCCTGAAAGCTTGTTTCTTACAGGTTTATCGTCTGTTAATTCCAGTCCAGCTTCCGCAGCCAGTCTCAGCGATTCTTCAAACTCATCAGATGTGACATGTCCCTCTGGCTCAACGAATAAGATTTTCCCACCTCTTTTAAGCATCATGGCAAGATCGGCAAACAATTGTTTCTTTTCTGCCACCTCATGTACAACGTAGAATAACATTACAAAATCGAGTTTCCCGGAAAGTTCCGCCGGATTATAATCTGAATTAACAAGCAACGGCCTTATAATATTGCTTACCCCATGCTTCTCCGCCCTTTTCTTAAGTCTTTCAAGCATTTCAGGCTGGATATCCACACAATAAACTGTGCCACACTCCCCTACCAGTCGAGCCATAGGAATGCTGAAGAAACCCATGGCACAACCATAGTCCATCACAGTCATGCCAGATTTAATATATGGTCCAAGTATTTTTTTGGGATTATGCCGAAGTTTGCGGAGAGGTATAAGTGATAGGTATCCTACCCATACCGGACAAAGATGGTGTTGTTCAATAATTTATCAACCCCTTATCATCGTCAGAATCATCTTGAACCGCTCAGGTGCAAATACTGAATGTGGCACTGATGCGGGCATGATAACCGATTCCCCGGCATTAAGTATATGCTCCTTGCCGCCTATTGTTATCCTTGCTGTTCCTTCTATGACCTGAACGAGAGCATCAAACGGTGCAGTATGCTCACTCAAACCCTCCCCCCGGTCAAAGGAAAATACTGTTACGCTGCCACGCTCCGACTTTATTACCTGACGGCTTACAACACTCTTTTCTGAATAATCTACTAATTCTGCAAACCTGAAAACCTTTCCGATTTCAAAATTCACCGGTGATTCTTCCATGACTTATTTTTTGATTGTTTTCATGAAGTTAACATTAAACCAGAGCTTTTGTTCAGGGTGGGTCATTAAAAGATTTTACACTTTGAATTCAAAATACAATTGAATGGCACACGGATGACACGGATGAAACAGATAGCCACGGATATCAGAAAATTAATTCAAGTTTATCTGAGTACTGATGGAATGCTTAAATTAAATATCAAATTAAAGGTTTCTCATGTAATCAAGCCTGCTGAATTTGGGATACAAACCAGAACTTAATCATATTCTAACAGTTGCTGATTTAGGGGAAAAGGGGTTATTTAAAAAAATCATTCATCATAAAGTATTATAAATATCTATTAAGGCTTTTAACCAGTTCGTGTACTGTGGTTGAGGATTCTTCTGCAGCAATATTTGTGTGATCTCCAATTTTGCTGTAGACAGTCTCAGCATTTTTTATTGCAGTGCCTTGAAATGGTAGCAAAGCATTGTACAATTTTTTGCAAGTAGACAATTTTTTATTATAAGAAAATCCTAGGTATTTGTCCAGAATTTTTTTATAATTCTTTCTGTGCATTGGACCAATGTAGCAAATAAAATGAAGGATAAGCCAGAATTCAAAAGCCTGATTACTATAGGCAACTTTAAATCCGTATTTTTTCGCCAGAGCTATTGCATTATTAAAATCTTCATCAGAATTATCATCTTTGTCTATTACAATCCAGTAATTATCATAATCGTTTTTATACTGATTTTTTATTTTCTGAGCTTCTTCAACAAACCTTAAAATATTTGTAAATTCAGGCTTTGATATCGCCTTTATATCGGCACTTGTTAATTTGAATGACCTGAAATATACAGGTTCAGTATTCTCACCCTGACAGATTATCAAATACGTTTCTTTTACATCCCTATAACTTCTTTTTCTTTTTAGCGGAATCCCCTTTTTGTAATCCATTCAAAATCTATTTATTGTAATTAATATAGTCTTCAAAAAGAATATCTATATCCCCAGTATAAGGAACCGCGCCGTATTTTCCATAAGCATAATTTTTACTTATCTTTTCATCATTTCTTGGAGTTTTGCCTTTTTTAAAATCGAGAAGTGAATAAAGTCGGGTTGAACCATCATCCTGTTTCTCAGTAAACCATATCTGATCTCTCCTGAAAATTTTGGCATCCAAAAGTTGTATATCATGTGTGGCAAAAATTAACTGGGCATTATTAGGGTTTGTTTTATTATTGTTGAATAATTTTACTATTTGCCGGGTTATTAGAGGATGAAGCTTGGTATCAAGCTCATCAATAACAAGTATTTTACCATACCGAAGTGTGTCCATAACCGGACCCAGCAAATGAAAAAATTTTTTTGTACCCTCAGATTCGAACAATTCGAAAGGAAACTCAACAATTGTTTCAAATTCTCCTGAATCATTAATAACATGTTTAACACTGTTCAACTCTTTAATAACTGCCTTACCTTTTTTAATCTCAGGTATCTGATTAGTTGGTGCCCTTAGGGTAAATAAAATGTTCTCACCTTCTTTTTCAATTACTTTAAGATCTTCAATTCCGGGATCAGCAGTTTTAATGAGAGAGATAATAATGTCTTTTGATTTAGAGTCGTCAAGCAAGTTTATAGAAAAAAGGCTATAAAGCTCATCCGTAAGCCCTGAAATAATATTAAGATTATTTGAAAACCACTGCAATATTTCTATAGAACTTTTATCATTAAACTGAGCGGCTATCGAAAGAAGCAGGGCATTAGGTCTGATCATATTTTTTGTTCTCAACTCATTAAGAATTGTATACTTCCGGGGAATATTAATTCCTTTACTGTTTCTTCTAAAAACCATTGTTTCTCTCTTATCCTTCTGATACAACCACTCTTCGATTACTGTTTCCCTGCTAATTATAAAACCATACCTGTATATAAGTCCGCAGCATAAAAAAACAATCTCAAACTCAGATGGTTCTGTTCTGGTTTTTATATTAAGAAAAAAAGGAATTTGTGGTATTTTCATTTCCGGATTAAGATTGGCAGATGTTAAAATAAAATTTTTAAAAAAACTTAATGCTTTAATGAAATTTGTTTTTCCACTGGCATTTGCACCATATAATACAGCTGATTTAAGAAACTGTATCTTACCATTATAATTAAATTTGTTCTGATTAAATGATTCAAATTTCTCACGAATCGGAGCCGCTGTCATTTGAAAAATCTGTGTTTCTTTAAATGACAGAAAATTTTTAATAGAAAAACCAATTATCATATTTGTAATATTTGTGATATCTTCACAAAAATAATAATTAAGTATTAAAAACAAATAGTTCAGCTAATTTATTTTTAAAAAGTGCCTTATAAAATAATAAATAATTCCCGGTGCATGTGTTTAACAGATCATGGCTCAATTATAAATCTCCAGGAATAAACCCTAACTTAGCACCCAAAGCTATAAAACCTTAGAGCCATGTTTGAACATAAAAAAAATCCGCTTTTGCCTTTTCCCATGTTTCTTGTCAGAATGGTGAGGTACTTTTTTTATTCGGTACTACTGATTGCCTTCTCTCTTATGCTGGGAGTCATGGGTTACCATTTTACGGCCGGACTCGGATGGATCGACTCGCTGTACAACGCATCAATGATCCTTACCGGTATGGGTCCGGTAGCGGAACTTAAAACAACCACTGCCAAAGTGTTTGCATCATTTTATGCCCTCTTCAGCGGTATAGCATTCCTGAGCACCGTTGCCGTCTTCTTTGCTCCGGTAGTGCATCGCTTCATGCATAAAATGCACCTCGAAAGTGAATCTTCAGGATAAGAATTATTATTATACCTGAAAAATTACAGCTATCCCCCTTTTCAGAACTCCTGCCTTCATGGCATTTTTTTCTCTCCAGAACTGATACCCTGCAATAGCTTTATATTTTTTTCAGATTATAAACCGACACCGCAAATATATATATAAGGCAAACTATCAGCACCGACATTCCCAGCACTATATTGCTTATATCGCTTATCCAGCCTATAAGGAAAGGTATCGGGGCACCACCTGACACAGCCATGATCATAAGTCCGGATATCTCGCTGCTGCGTTCCGGAAACCTGCCAACCGTAAGGGAAAATATCAATGGCCAGATGTTGGCTACTGCCAGACCTGTGAGAAAGACAAGTCCCCATGCAGCTACTTTTGAAGGAATAACAAGAAGAACCGCCACAGAAGCTATTGAAAGTATAGTCGTCCACATCAGAAACCTGGGTGCCTGTATCCTTGTTAGCATGATTGCCCCAAGGAATGTCCCGAGCATACGGCCGAAGAAATAAACACTTCGTCCCGACTCTGCTGCCGTCTGCTCAATTCCGAAATGTTTCATCAGAAACTGCCCGGAATTCGAGTTGAATCCAACATCTACCCCCACAACAAGAAATATAGCTACAACCATCATCAGTATGTAACTGTTTCCAAGCAGGCCAAATGAAGTTTTCAATGTTGCCCGGTAACCTTCTTCCTTCCGCTCTTCTATTTTTACAGACCCCAGCCATATTACAGCCAGTAACGATATGATGCCAAAAACAAGAAATTCGAGCTTCCAATCACCGAATTGGGAAGCAAAGACCGCCGCCAGCGGAGCACCAATCATCGAACCAACTGCCTTTACAAACTGAGAGAAACTCAAAAAACTCGATGCCCTGTTTGAAGGTACAACATCTAATAACAGCGGGTTTGCTGATACCTGCACAATGGTGTTACCGATGCCAATAAGAGCAAACCCTGCCAGCACCATCCCGAAGGAATAAGAAATGAAAGGAATAAGCAGTCCGGCTGCTGTCAAAACCATTCCTGCATTAAGCACAAACCTTTTACCATATCTTGCCTGAATAATTCCTACCGGCACCGATAGCAGGAAAAACCAGAGAAATGTTGCCATCGGAATTAACTGGGCAAGCGTCGCACTGAGATCCATATCGGAACTTACCCTGTCAACACTTATCCCTACCAGATCCACAAAACTCATCACAAAAAACGACATGAGCACTGGAAGAATCTTTGAAAGGCTGATTTTTGTATTCATAATGAGATTTTTCTGTTAGACAGTATTCTTTTAACCTTGAACTTTATACTTTTACATCAACGGCAGTGCATGCTGTACAGCCTTCCAGAAATGATCATCAAAGAGGTAAGCACTGCCAAGCAGTGCCGCATCCTCTTTAAGCTCAGAAATACCCACGTCTCCTTTCCAGCTTTCTTTCCTCAGCCTCCCTTCAAATACCTCTCCGAAAAGATGATATGCATTCGAAATGTTGCCTCCAATAACCAGTATCTCAGCCCCGAACTTCTTCAGCCACGGAGCCAGAAAAACTGCAAGGTCGTTACCAAATTTCATGAATAACCCCTGAACAGTCTTGTCCCCGTGTGCCAGATCCGATAATTCCTTCACACCACCTGTTTCTTTCCCTGTAGCCTCCTTGTAACTTCTTATAAACCATCTGGTTGAAAAATAATCATCAGCAATACTTTCACCATAAGGTAAATGGTATACACAACCTATCTTAGGAACATCCGGACCATCAACAACCGGAATACGGTCACTAATAAATGCCGACCCCAATCCTGTGCCCAGAGTAATACACATCGATTTTCTGTAATCCTTAGCTTTTCCTGCCCACGCTTCCCCTACTGCAAACGCCGACGCATCGTTAATAAAACGAATACCGAAATCATCCGGCAGTTCAAGCTTGCTCTTCACCGCATCTCCAATATTAAACCCGTACAGGTTCTCATATTTCGAAACACCCTTTATATAACATATCCCATTCACGTAATCAAACGGCCCCGGCATTGCAAAACCTATTCCTCGTATGTCATCAAATTTTAAATGCCCCATTACCTCCTGCAAACATGAACTCCAAACATCAATTATCTCAAAAGCCTGCGCCTGGTTATTTACCGGCCTGTCAGCCATAGTTTCCTTTAAAACTTTTCCTGACGTCATGTCAACAGCTGCAGAAGTGATATGACTACCGCCTATGTCGACACCAATTGCAATATTTTTCTCCATAATAAATTAACTGTTTATAACCCGATATTAATAAACTGCCTGAAAGTATTTAAAATTGATAAAAATTCAAAATGAAACTCTGAACAAAATTGTCTTTCGTTCGAAAATCAGAATTAAAAAGATTTCTAATCAATTCTATTCTATTGAAAAGCAAAGGCTAATTTGACAGCATGGTAATCCGTCACAGTTGTGGTTTCTACAGGCTTGAGTAATTATTTTCAACCCTTAATCACTGCCAGAGGCGAAAGACCAGTAACTACATCCACCAGATCGGCTTGCTGAGCCATCACCTCTTCAATATTCTTGTATGCCGAAGGAGCCTCTTCAAGGTCATTTTTTGTACGAATTGAATGCAGTATATCGAGTTTATCAAGTCTTCGCTTTTCCTCCTCAAGATTAAGTGTACGGATAGCCTGGTTGCGTCCCATTACCCTACCAGCACCATGTGAGCAACTCTCAAAACTATCCGGGTTCCCCTTGCCCTCAACAATATAACTCCTCGTTCCCTGCGATCCGGGTATGATACCTTTAAGTCCCTTTGTAGCCTTTGTGGCACCCTTCCGGTGAATAACCAGCTCTTCCCCGAAATGTTTCTCAATCGCTGCGTAATTATGGGCTATATTTATTATCTCTCCATGAGAAAATTTTGAACCGAAATAATCGTTGAACACACCAATTATCCTGTCCATCATCAGATAGCGATTACACATTGCAAATTCTATACAGTACTGCATCTCCTTCAGATAATCCTGTCCGATTTTCGAATCGAGCCGCAACCATGCAAGTTCAGTTTTTGGTCCGTAATCTTCACCTGCCTCCCTGTTAAGGCTGATGGCTTTCTTGTTGTAATAGTCAGCCACCTGCTTCCCGATGTTTCTGCTTCCCGAATGTATCATAATCCATATTGCACCATCATCACCTTTCTGAATCTCAATAAAATGATTGCCACCTCCAAGTGTCCCTACCTGATGCAATGCACTGTCGTATTCCCTCGATACTACAGGAAGCTCAAACGGATCAAAACCCAGTTTGGTGGGATCCGGCATCTTATCATGACCCTGAGATTTTTTATGATGTTTGAACCCAAGTGGTATGAGCTCCCTTATATCACTCATAATCTTTTTCAGGTCGTTTTTGTTAATTCCGGTCAAACTGGTCTTTACTGCCGACATGCCACATCCTATGTCAACACCCACAGCATTGGGTATTATCACTTCGCTGGTTGCCAGAACTCCTCCAATGGGCATACCGAAACCTTCATGGCAATCAGGCATTATTGCAATATGCTTTCTTGCATAAGGATGCCTTGCCAGATTGAGTATCTGCCTGTAAGCACCAGGTTCAATGTCGTCAGTCCAGAGTAAAACATCAAGCCCGTCAGTTTCGATTTTCTTTACCATACTCCGGTTTTTTTGCAAAATTAGTCAATTTTCCGCCTTCTCCCAATCCGGCCTATTAAAGAACGAGGCTGAATTTCATGCATTTTGAAGTTCTATTCTGAAGCCCTTTTTTGGTATGAATAATTTAACGAAACCTTCCTTCTCCAATGGGTTAAATAAATATAAAATCGAAATAAAAACCGGGTACTCTTTCCTTTTTAAAAGTAATTTTTTTAGTTTTCCATACTGTTTTAAAAATTCCAGAACACAAAATTTAAATACAATGGACAGAAGATACCCGTTACTGATTGGCCTGATTTTATGGGCAAACTCCTTAACTCTTTTACCTCAGGTAATACCATCTCCAAAAGAGCATTTTGGGTTCAATATTGGCGACGATTATATGCTTGCCACCTATACACAGACTGAAGAATATTTCAAAAAGCTCGATGCTTCGGAGCGTGTAAAGCTTGTTGATATCGGGATGACCGAAGAAGGTAGGCATCAGTATATGTTAATCATTTCTTCTCCGGAAAATATAAAAAACCTGGAGCGTTACAGGGAGATATCTATTAAGCTTGCAAGGGCTGAAGGTTTAAATGATGAAGAGGCCCGGAGGCTTGCCGACGAAGGCAGGGCTGTGGTATGGATTGACGGTGGTTTGCATGCAACAGAAGTGGTTGGCACACACCAGCTTATTGAAACAGCATGGCAGCTTGCCAGCCGCAACGACAGGGAAACACTCGAAATACTCGATAATGTCATTGTGCTGCTTGTTCACGCCAACCCCGACGGGCAGGAGCTGGTTTCATCGTGGTATATGCAGGAGAGCGATCCTCAGAAACGAAGGATGAACATACCAAGACTTTATCAGAAATATATCGGTCACGATAATAACAGGGACTTTTACATGCTTGCCATGCGGGAGACACGCAATATGGCACGCCAGATGTTCATAGAATGGATTCCGCAGATCCTCTACAATCATCACCAGAGTGGTCCTGCAGGAACTGTTCTCGCAGGTCCTCCCTACCGTGACCCGTTTAATTATCTTTTCGATCCACTGCTTATCACAAGCATAGATGCTCTCGGAGCTGCCATGAATAACCGCCTCAATGCTGAAGGTAAACCAGGTGCTACACAGCGCACAGGTGCTTCATTTTCTACCTGGTATAATGGTGGACTGCGTACAACAGCATATTTCCACAATATAGCAGGGCTGCTCACGGAGATAACCGGAAGTCCAACACCGTCGGAGATACCTCTTGTCATTGACAGGCTTCTTCCCAACGGCGCCACTCCAAATCCCGTTACACCCCGTAAATGGCATTTCAGAGAGTCAATAGACTATTCCATCTCACTTAACTATGCAGTACTCAGCTATGCAAGCCGTCACCGCAGCGAGGTGCTTTACAACATTTACCGCATGGGAATGAATTCAATCGAGCGCGGCAGCAGAGACAACGTTACAATAACCCCACGCATAATCGAAGCCATGAAGAAACTGGCTGAAAGTGACACTGCTGCAAGGAGTTCTTCTGCTTCAGGAAATTTTGCGGGTCAACAACAGTCCAGGATCCCATTGAAGTATTACGAACAGGTTATGAACGATCCTGCTTTCAAGGATGCACGGGCATATATAATTCCTTCTGACCAGACTGACTTTCCAACAGCGGTAAGGTTTGTCAACGCTCTTATCCTCACAGGCATAGAAGTGCATAAAGCTTCCGGAAGTTTTACCGTTAATGGAAAAACCTACCCGGCAGGTTCTTATGTAATAAAAACTGCACAGGCTTTCCGCCCTCATGTGATTGACATGTTCGAACCTCAGGATCATCCTAACGATCTCCAGTACCCGGGTGGTCCACCCATACCACCATATGATGCAGCCGGATGGACCCTGGCATTTCAGATGGGGATAAAATTCGACCGTGTCACAGACGACATTAACGGACCTTTCATCAAATTGCCGGTTGGCGTTACTGAACCATTCCCGGCGCAAACACTGCCAGCAGGAGCAAAAGCTGGATATCTGCTCACACCTGCAATTAACAATTCATTCAGAATTGTAAATGATCTGCTTGCTGCAGGTGTTGAAGTTTTCAGAGTGACAAAGGATGAGAAAAACAAAAGTAATGTTCGTGCGGGTGATTTCTTTGTTCCAGTTGCAGCAAGGAGACTCCTTGCAGAACTTATCTCAGAATACGGAGTTAAAGTGAAACCGGCATCAAACCGGCCTGCTGCAATGGAAAGAATTGTTCCAGCAAGGATTGCTGTCTGGGATAGATATGGAGGTTCCATACAATCGGGATGGATAAAATGGATTCTTGAGCAGTATAACTTCCCTTACCGTACAGTTTTCTCACAGGGCATTGATTCAGGAAGTCTGAAGCAGAAATTTGATGTGATAATCTTCCCCCCTGGTGCCATACCAGCCTACAGAGGAGCTGTACAGGAAGGTCAGGGCACTTTTCAGCGGCAGCAACCAGGCGAAGATGTGCCGGAGCCCTATAGGAACTGGACAGGCTCAATAACTGCCGAAAGTTCTATTCCACAACTTAAAAAGTTCATTGAGGAAGGAGGGATAGTCGTTGCTACCGGAACAAGTACAAATCTTGCATACCATCTGCAGTTGCCTGTGAGAAATGCACTCGTAAAAAAATCGGATGATGGCCGTGAAACACCGCTAAGCAACAGTGAATTCTTCATACCTGGAAGCTTGCTGTCGGTGGCAGTTGATTCATCGCTTGCTGAAGCATGGGGTATGCAATCGCGGGGAATAATATTTTTCGACAGAAGTCCGGTATTCAGTCTCGGCGACGAAGCAGAAACAAAGGGTGTCAGAAGACTTTTATGGTTTATTGATGAAAAGCCTCTTGCCAGTGGCTGGGCCCTCGGACAACAATATCTTAAAGGAAACTGTGCAGGTTTTACTGCTGCTGTTGGAAAAGGAAAACTTGTTGCATATGGACCCGACATAACATTCCGCAGCCAGTCACAAAATAACTTCCGGCTTCTGTTCAACCAGTTATACAACTATTAAATTAAAAGATAAGGAATAATATTGGGTTACAGGTAAAATTATGCCTTAAATCATATTTTTTTTTCAGTTTTAGTTATAATTTGTAACAGATTTTTGAAACTGAAAAACTAAATAGTTTAAATCAATTTAATATGCCTAAAGTCACAAAGGAAGATGCTCTTCTGTATCATAGCAGGGGACGGAAGGGAAAACTTGAGGTAATTCCCACAAAACCATACGGAACCCAGTTCGACCTCAGTCTGGCTTACACCCCCGGTGTTGCTTTTCCATGCCTCGAGATTGAGAAGAACCCCGATGATGTTTACCAGTATACTGCCAAAGGCAATCTTGTTGCAGTGATATCGAATGGCACGGCAGTTCTTGGGCTTGGCGACATAGGAGCAATGGCAGGTAAACCTGTAATGGAAGGCAAAGGGCTGCTTTTCAAAGTGTTTGCCGATGTTGACGTCTTCGATATTGAAATTGACGAAAAAGATCCGGAAAAGCTGATTGAGATATGTGCAAAAATTGCTCCCACATTTGGAGGAATAAACCTGGAGGATATTAAAGCTCCTGAATGTTTTGAAATTGAAAAGCGACTGATAGAGATGCTCGACATCCCTGTCTTCCATGATGACCAGCATGGCACAGCAATAATTTCAGGAGCAGGATTACTGAATGCTCTCGAGATTACAGGGAAAAATATAGAAGACCTGAAAGTGGTTGTAAGCGGAGCAGGTGCCGGGGCTATTGCCTGTACAAAATTTTATGTATCGCTTGGCGTCAGAAAAGAAAACATCGTAATGACCGATAGTAAAGGGGTATTGAACAAAAAGCGAAAGGACTTGAACAAATACAAGTTGGAATTTGTGACTGACAGAAATATTGACACTCTTGCTGAAGCCATGAAAGGGGCTGATATGTTTCTGGGACTTTCGGTTGCCAATGTCGTTACAAGGGAGATGCTTGCCTCGATGGCGCCCAATCCGATAGTGTTCGCAATGGCAAATCCTGTCCCTGAAATTTCTTATGAAGATGCAATGGCAACCCGTAACGACCTTATCTTTGCAACAGGAAGGTCGGATTACCCAAATCAGATAAATAACGTGCTCGGATTCCCATATATCTTCAGGGGTGCACTTGATGTAAGAGCCTCAGTCATTAATGAAGAAATGAAACTTGCAGCTTCACAAGCACTGGCAAGCCTTGCCAAAGAACCTGTGATACCTGAAGTATTGAAAGCATATAACCTGAAAGAACTAAAATTCGGCAAGGATTATATAATCCCCAAACCACTGGATCCCAGACTGATATCAACTGTATCTCCTGCTGTTGCCCGAGCAGCAATGGATACCGGAGTAGCAAAGTTCCCGATAACCGATTGGGAAGCATATAAAAAGAGCCTCGACAGGAGGCTGAGGGATCATATCCAGAAGGTTGCAGGACTTATTGGCATTTAGCCTGAAGAAAAGCGATCTAAACAGTTGCTGCTAAACGCTTTGCAATCTTCTTCTCATACATGGCAGTAATAAAATCTGCTATTTCCTGAATTGTAAAAGAGCTTCGATTGATAATTGCATCGAAAAGATAATCAATTGACAATGGCTTTTTATCAAGGAAATTCAGAATGAGATTATACCTTTTCTCGTCAGTGTCAACAACATATTCTTCGGCTGTCTCAATATCCATCTCTTTCTTTTTCATTACGTTCTCCACCCTCCAGTAGAATGGAGCAATAAGCCTTATATGAAGGGCATTCTGAAAATCGCGTGCAATTGCCACACTACCTCTACCTACAAAGACAATATAACCTTCCTTGCACATGGAAAGAACCACATCTTTAATTGCCTTTTTTACCCTTAAATCACTGACAAAATTTCCGGAAAAAGCCATTATCATTTCAGAAATATCTGTAAGCTCAATACCCTTGTAAAAATTTTCTATACGGTTAGGATCCGTATTAAGCTCTTCTGCAACCTTGTAGATTATGTCCTTGTCAATCCATTTCCATTTGTTAGTGTAGTACTTCCTGTTCAGGTTATCAACTACCATCTCGGCAATCTGCCGTGCATCACATCCTGTCTGCCTCGATATTGTTATTACAGGGCCATCCTGCGAGGCAGACCTGCTCATTATCGATTCCCTGTAACGGTGGTCGAAGTAATCGAATATTTTTTTCATAACCTTAAATTTTATATCCCTTCAGTGGGAAATATTTAAAAAGTTTATTATCAACCACTTATCCCGTATTTGAAAACGGCAGAAATACAGGGTAATTATAAAACAACCCGCTAGAATCTTTTGCCATAATTTACGAAAAAAAATTGTAATCAGGAAATTTATTCAGATACTTTTCTGAAAAAATATCTCTCCATAGGAATGCGTTATAATTATTGAAAAATTTAAATAACCTGCTTCTACTATAAAAAATTGAGTATGGCGCGATTTTTGTATATTTGCATCAATCAGAAATGAAAAACTTACTAAAATATTCGACGCTTATTATCAGCATATTACTCTTCACCGCATGTAAAAAAATACATGTCGTGAGTGAAGGTCAGAAAATCTTCTTTCAGTATGAATATGTGAATTATTCTTCTGGCTTTCAGCATTACGGATTCATTATCGACAATGAAGGCAACGTCCTGACTTTCAATAAACCCGAGAAATGGAACTTCCCCGGTTCGAATAAAATACTTACCCAGGCAGAAATAGAAGAGAATATCTCATCATGCACTCCTTCAGGCCAAAAGATACCCGAAAATGAACTTAAAAAATTTGTAAACTATATCGATAATATCGCAGCAAGTAAGGTTTCTGCACCGCGAACCAGACACAGGGCTTCAAAAGCAGGAACACTGAGCTATTACTGTTTTATTTTCTCGGAGAGCGACTCAGAATATAAAGTGGTAACGGTTAAAACCGAAGGTGAAGTTGAATGCGAAAATCTCAACTTCTTTTCAAGAAGAGTAATAGAATGGATGAGAGACATTAACAGATCTCTTAATAAATAAATCTGTTACCTTAAATTAATTTCCTGTAATTCACAAAAAAATTTTTAATAACCTGTAATCCCTGCTCATTTTGTTATATCTTTACTCATTATGAATTGCTGTAATTTATTTAGATAAAACAACCTTTAATATGATAAATTTTATTCTTTCAACACCCGAATTATTATGGTTTTTACTGGGACTTATCCTGTTTCTACTGGAACTCATACTTCCCGGTTTTGTAATTTTCTTTTTTGGGGTTGGAGCATGGACAACAGCATTTGTATGTCTTCTTTTTAACCCCGGTGTTGATATTCAGATTCTGATTTTTGCATTAACATCTGTTCTATCACTGGTCGCGCTTCGGCGTATGATCCAGAAGAAATTCTTTTATGGAAAAAACGACAACAGCCATCTGATAGAAGATGAATTTACCGGGAAAGAAGCTATAACTCTCTCTGAAATTAAACCGGGCAAAAAAGGCAAGGTAGAATTTAAAGGTACTGTCTGGACGGCAGAATCTGATACCGATATTGATGAAGGTGAAACAGTAATAATCATCAGTAAAGATAATTTCAACCTTAAAGTCAAACCAAAAAATAAATAACAATGTTAGCTTCAACCACAACATTCATTCTTCTCGGATTAATCCTTCTCGGATTCATTCTGATCAGTAGTGCGGTAAAAATTGTACCACAGAGAACTGCTATAATTGTAGAGCGTCTCGGCAAATACAAAGCAACTTATACAGCAGGCTTTCAGATTATCATTCCTTTCATCGACAAAGTAAGGTACAGGCACACCCTTAAAGAACAGGCGATGGATGTTGCACCCCAGGTATGTATCACAAAGGATAACATTGCTGTTGAGGTTGATGGTATTCTTTATCTTCAGGTTCTTGACCCGATGAAGGCATCGTACGGAATAGACAATTACAAATTTGCTTCAATACAGATAGCCCAGACAACCATGAGAAGTGTCATAGGCAAGCTGGAGCTAGACAAAACTTTCGAGGAAAGGGAAGCAATAAACAATGCCATTGTTGAGGCGGTGGATAAAGCGAGTGAACCGTGGGGTGTAAAGGTAACACGTTATGAAGTAAAGAATATTTCTCCGCCGCAAAGCATAAGGGACGCCATGGAGAAGCAGATGAGGGCTGAAAGGGAAAAGAGAGCTATCATAGCCGAATCAGAAGGTACGAAACAGGCAAAAATAAATGTTGCTGAAGGCGAGAAGCAGGAACTGATCAAAAAATCGGAAGGTGAAATGCAAAGGCGTATCAATGAAGCCGCCGGACGAGCCTCAGAGATAGAACAGATAGCAAAGGCAACAGCAAACGGACTGAGGGCAATTGCTCAGGCAATATCAGAAGAGAATGGACTCAATGCAGTTAACCTCAGAATAGCTGAACAATACCTTACCGAATTTGGAAAGCTTGCAAAACAGAATAATACGATTATCTTGCCTTCAAACCTTACTGATGTAGGAGGAATCATAGCCACTGCAACAGCAGTGTTCAACGAAGTGAAGGATAAGCAGAAAAAACAGTCCTGATATTTTCAGGAAACTGATTTAAGACTTTAAGACAGAACCGGATTTAGTGTACCGGAGCGGGGAAAGCTATTATGCAACCGCTAAATTTCTTCGTGCTCTGTCCGCCGTATTATTTCATTCTGCAGGTCTTCACCCAGATCGTTGAAATAGTCGCTGTATCCTGCAACGCGCACAATCAGGTCACGATATTTTTCCGGATGTTTCTGTGCATCTCTCAGGGTTTCTGTTGAAACCACGTTGAACTGAATATGATGTCCATCGAGGCTGAAATAACTTCTTATAAGTGCTGTAAGGTTTGCATAGCTGTTTTCATCGTTAAAGAAGGAAGGTGAGAATCTCTGGTTCAGCAATGTCCCGCCTGTCTTAAGGTGATCAATCTTCGACGCTGACTTAATAACTGCCGTGGGACCTTCATGGTCAGCTCCCTGGACTGGAGAAATTCCCTCCGACAGGGGCTGCCTGGCATTACGCCCGTCGGGTGTAGCTCCTGTCACACTTCCGAAATAAATATGTGAAGTGGTCGGAAGTAAATTTATTCTGTGAACTCCTCCCCGCAAATCGGGTCTCCCATTCACTGCATCATAAAATATCTCGAAAACTTTTACGGCATGCCTGTCGGCATAATCATCATCATTACCGTATCTGGGTGTTTCGTACAGAAAATCGTACTGCATCTGCTCAAACCCCTTAAAGTCAGCCTGCAACGCTTCCTTGACCTCTTCCCATGAATATTTGCCTTTATCGTAAATATTGTACCTGACCGAAGTAAGTATGTCAGCCATACTTCCCAGCCCAACTCCCTGAATATAAGTAGTATTGTATCTGGCTCCTCCGTTGTTGTAATCTTTGCCATTAGCTATGCAGTCTTCTATAAGAAGAGACAGGAATGGTACAGGAAGGAACTCAGCAAATGTCTTGCTGATCACATTATTCCCTCGTATCTTGATATCAATAAAATAGTTCACCTGTTTCCTGAAGGCTTCAACAAGTTCTTCAAAGGTCTTGAATGACTCTACCTCTCCGGTTTTAAGACCTATCTGCTTTCCAGTGCGTGGGTCTATACCGTTGTTAATTGTAATTTCAAAAACCTTTGGCATGTTAAAGTAACCTGTAAGCCAATAACATTCTGTCCCGAAGGCTCCTGTCTCCACGCAACCTGAGGCACCTCCGTTACGGGCATCGGTAATATCCTTCCCCTGTCGCAGAAGCTCCTGGATAATGGCATCGGTATTGAACACCGAAGGCTGCCCGAACCCTGTTTTTATGATGTCGAGGGCTTTGTGAACAAACCTGTCGGGCGACTTTTTGCTTACCTGAATCATTGAGCTTGGCTGCACCAGCCTCATCTCTTTTATCACATCAAGCAGCATATATGTTACTTCATTCACTCCATCGCTGCCATCGGGCTTTACACCTCCAAGGTTGATCAGGCAGAAGTCGGTATAAGTATTGCTTTCCTGTGCCGTTACTCCTACTTTGGGAGGGGCAGGATGATTGTTAAACTTTACCCAGAAACAGCATAGCAGTTCATAAAGCTCGTCTCTGGAAGCATTCCCCGATTCAATATCATTTTTGAATACAGGCAGCAGGTGCTGGTCAAGGCGTCCGGGATTGAATGAGTCCCACGGATTTAGTTCGGTTATAACTCCAAGGTGGATGAACCAGTAATGTTGAAGCATTTCATGTACCGTTTCGGGAGCATGGGCAGGCACCTTGCGGCATATTGCCGCCATTTTTTCAAGTTCTTTCTTTCTTCCTTGATTCGGTTCCTTTTGAGCCATCTTTTCAAGTTCTTCAGCATGACGGCGGGCATACATAATTATCGCATCACATGCAATATCCATTGCTTTAAGTTCCTCCAGCTTTCTCAGTGCATCCGGGTCATTGTAAAAATCAATCTTAGCTATACTTGCCTTTATCTCTTCTTTTAACTGCAGAAAGCCAGTTTTGAACATCTTATATCCCAGTACCGTATGTCCGGGAGCCCGCTGCTCCTGAAACTCTGTAAACACTCCTGCTTCATATGCATCGAGCCACTCAGGGGTCATCAAACTCATAATCCTGTCGCGGTTACTCCTGCCTTTCCAGAAGGGGATAATCTCTTTTTCGTAAACTTCAAAAACCTCTTTGCTTACCTTGAATGATACTTTAGGCCTGCTGTTCAGTATCTCAAGGTCTTTAATGCTATGAACACATATCTCAGGATAGGTGGGTGTAGCTTTAGGGGCAGGACCTCTTTCACCCACAATCAATTCACCTTCATTTATACATATATGCTTGTTGCGAAGCAGGTATTCAAATGCTCTGGCTCTTAATACCGGAGCCGACAAACCCCTGGCCTCATCACTTTTATAAAATTGCGTTATCAGTATTGCCCTTTCGGCTGAAATAGTCTCCTCAGCATTAAGACTCTGTTCCCTTAGTTTTCTTACTCGTTCAGTCATGGCTTCTAAAATTTTTTCAGATTTAACAATTATATCACCCTCCAATCTTAACCTTTATACCTGTGGCGGAAAAAAATTCCTTCAACTCCTTCATCCTTTCGGATGATGGTGTATTATAATCCTTCATTTTGTCCTCACGGTTTAATCTCCTGTACTTTGAGGCACCTATTTTATGGTAAGGTAAAAGATTAATCATCCTTATTCTGCCTGTTTTTATTTCACTAATGTATTTTCTTAACTCAAAAAGATGCTGTTCATCATCATTAATTCCTGGAATAACAGGTATCCTCAGCATTATTTCGACATCGGATTTCAGCATTAGCTGAAGATTCTTCAGAATAAGTGTATTTGTAACACCTGTAAATTTCTGGTGTTTTTCCGGATCCAGGTGTTTCAGGTCGAACAGAAAAAGGCACGTATATGGTAAAACTTCCGGAAGAAGTTCCGACGGAAAATGCCCTGATGTGTCAATAGCAGTATGGAACCCCGCTTTTCTGCACACTTTCAGTGTTTCAAGCAAAAATTCAGGCTGCATAAATGGTTCTCCTCCTGAAAAAGTAATGCCCCCTCCAGATCGTTCTATGAAAACTCTGTCTCTTTCAATCAATGCAACGATATCCTCCGGTTCATAATATTCACCTGCCATCTTTTTTACAGAAAACTCCTTCTTCCCTATTCGCTTTATCTCATTAACTTCTTCAGGTTCAGGTGATATACCTTCAGGGTTATGGCACCACCAGCACGAAAGCGGACAACCTTTCATGAAAACAGTCACCCTGATGCCAGGACCATCATGTATTGAATAACGTTTTATACTGAAAACAAGACCTTTCATGTGCTAACAGAAAAATTATGCGTGGAGATATTAAGCCTGAAAAAAGTGATTAACAGCCGTAGAACATAAGGCAGCAATAGAGTCTGCGGCCAAGACGGCACAACATAAAACTGTATCTGAGTTTTTCTAGCACAGTTTGCATGATAAATGAGGATGCAAGTTAAAAACTATTTTAATATGTTGTATTTTAAATTCATATTGCTGGTTGATTTTAACGCAATCTTATAGTATGTAACTTTTATGAAAATTTTAACATTTTTTATGCAACACTGGCTCGTTTTTTGCGTATTTATGTTGGTTGACATTAAGTTACATCTCTACCAGCCAACCGGCAGATTCAATCAGGTTTTAGTTTGACAGGAGGGTAGAAAAGGCGCCGCCCGGCGCCTTCCTCTTTTTTATGGTATAATGTTTAAAACTGATATCCAAGTCCAAGATAAAGGCCCGAAACTCCGTCCTGCCTGTCGAAAGGTGCTGCAAATTCAGCAGAAAGAACAAAGTTTTCATTCATTGCAAGCTTAAGTCCGCCTCCGGCCGATTTATGCAGAGACCTGTCGGATGGTCTGAAAAAAATCTCATAATCGGCCTGCGGCACATTTGACAGGTTAAGACTTACGGGTTTTATAATACGTCCGGCATCAATAAAAGCTACTGCCCCGATATACCAGTTCTGATTGATAAACCTGAAATTTACCAGGCGCGACCTTAATTCTGCAGTACCAAGGATAAATCCTTCTGCCACTATTCTCTGCATCAGCACTCCTCTCAGTGTAGAATAGCCGCCATATCCTTCGTTCCCCTGAAAACCTGCTATCAGCTGACGCGTATAAAAAGGTTGATCCCCTGCAAGATTGACATTCAGCCAGAACCTGTATGCAAAAATCAAACGGCGAGTGACAAGAGTAATGTACTGACGATGTATTAACCCGAACTTGAGATATGAATAGTTTTTCTCGCACAGAAATGGAGGCATCCACAAAAGGTTAACCTCTGAAAATACTCCCTTTCCCGGACATGTAAGCCGGTCTCTCGAATCATATATTAAACCTGCCATAAGGGTTCCGGTTATACCCCCGTCTCTTTCAGCATCGTCAAGAAGTCCCCACTCACAGTACTTGTCGTACAGAGTGGCTGTATCAGGTAATTGCCTGCTGGCAGGAAGTCTTTTATTCATTCTTACTATATCAACAGCACCTGTCCTGCAATAGTTTGCCATGAAACCTAAATGCCATTGATAATTCGTATTTCCAACAGTATCCTGTATATCTGTCAAAATTCTGAAATTCTTTCTCGCCAGCCTGTAAAACATACGTGTCCGGTAAGCAGAACTCTCATCATTCTCCCAATCAACATTATAGTACGATTCATTGCCATTGTATCCATAAAAGGGATAAGCTTTATAACCTGTGTATTTTATGCCCGTACTAAAACGGGTGCTTGGTAAAAGTGAATATGAAACATATTCAAGTATATGTTCTGAACTACCTCCTGAATAACCTGATACCTGAAGGAAAACCGATTGCAGATAATCCGGGTAAACAGAACCATCACCATAATCAAATGGGTTAATAATAATTCCGTAATATATACCAAGGTCCGAATCATATGCAACTGCTGGTAAAAACCCGAAGTTCCATCCTTTTTTAAGTATGATTTCCGGCTGTTGCCCTGCTGATTCAAGAAGAAAAAGCAAAAAAGGAACCAGTAATAAATTCTTTTTCACCTTTTTACTTTATTATTAATAATATAAATGTAGTATTTTTTTATTTTTTTTGCCTGATATAATTTTTACCTGCTTTTAAATTAAATACATGCATTATATTTGAAAAAACATCCCGTAAAAATCGAAACCTATGAAAAAAATTCTGTTACTGGCAGTTATAGCAACGTTTCTTATTTCAGGCTGCAAGCAAAAAGTTATGAACGAGAATCCATTTTTAAACAGGAAGTATAATACTCCCTTTGAAGTTCCTCCATTTGACAAAATAAAGGCAGAGCATTTCAAACCTGCGTATCTCAAGGGCTTTGAGGAGCAGAAGGCTGTCATCAGGGAAATTATTAACAATCCCGAACCTCCTACATTCGAAAACACCATAAAGGCTTTAGAATATAGCGGCAAGCTTCTTGGGGAGGTTTCACGGGTTTTCGGGGCTCTAAATTCAGCCCACACCAACGACACCCTGCAGGCAATAAATAAGGAGATTGCCCCGCTAATGGCCAGGCACCGTGACGATATTAATCTGAACGATAGCCTTTTTCAGAGAATAAAACAGGTTTATGAGAACAGGGATAAATTTAATCTCACCGAAGAAGAAAAGAAGATTCTGGATGACACTTACAAGTCGTTTGTCCGCAATGGCGCTGCACTATCGCCGGAAGATAAAGAGAAACTTCGTAAAATAAACGAGGAACTATCGCTTCTTTCAGTGCGTTTCGGAGAGAATCTGCTTGCCGAGACAAATGCCTTTAAGCTTGTACTGGAAAAAGAAGAAGAACTGGTTGGTCTGCCGGAAGGTGTGAGGGCTCAGGCAGCTGCACTGGCAAAAAGCATGGGGCTCGACGGTAAATATGTATTTACACTTCAGGTACCTTCAATGACTCCATTCCTGCAATACTCTGAACGCAGAGACCTCAGAGAGAAACTCTTTACAGCTTACTTCATGAAAGGCGATAATGATAATGAGCGCGATAACAAAGCAATAATAGCACGTATGGCAAAACTAAGAGTTGAAAGGGCAAAACTACTTGGATACGAAGATTATGCTTCATACGTGCTTGAAAGAAATATGGCAAAGACACCCGAAAAAGTGTTTGAGTTGCTGCTGCAGATCTGGGATGCTGCACTTCCGGTCGCAAAGGCAGAAGCTGCAGCCCAGCAAGCGATTATAGACAGGGAAGGAGGCAAGTTCAAACTTCAGCCGTGGGACTGGTGGTTCTATACCGAAAAAATAAAAAAAGAAAAGTTTGACCTGAATGATGAAGCTACACGGCCATATTTTCTTACGGAAAATGTTATAAAAGGAATGTTTTATGTTGCCAACCGCCTCTATAATCTCGAATTCAAGGAAAGAAACAACATTCCAAAATATCACCCCGACGTAAAGACATATGAAGTTACAAGAGACAATAAGCATGTGGGAGTTCTTTATATTGACAATTATCCTCGTGAATCAAAACGAGGTGGAGCATGGTGCGGTGCATTCAGAGGGCAGTACAGAGAACCCGACGGAAAAATGGTTACACCTGTGGTTTATATAGTAACCAACTCAACTCCTCCCTCAGGCGACAAACCTTCATTACTTACTGTGGAAGAAGCAACTACTTTATTCCATGAATTCGGTCATGCTCTCCATCAACTTCTTTCAAATTCAACCTATCCCGGGGTGTCAGGCACCTCAGTTCCTCGCGACTTTGTCGAACTCCCTTCCCAGATAATGGAACACTGGGTACTGGAACCTGAAGTGCTCAAAGTGTATGCAAAACATTATCAGACAGGCGAAATAATTCCACAGGATCTTGTTGATAAACTTGATAAGGCAAGCAAATTCAATATGGGCTTTATTACAGTTGAATACCTTGCCGCTTCACTTCTTGATATGGAGTACCATATACTTAAGGAACCTGTAGAACTAAATATCAGAGAATTCGAAAAGAAAGTTCTGGATAAATACGGATTAATCCCTGAAATAAAACCCAGGTACAGGTCGACATATTTCAACCATATTTGGGCAGGCGGTTATGCAGCAGGCTATTACAGTTATATCTGGTGCGAAATACTGGACTGTGATGCATTCCAGGCATTTAAGGAAACTGGTGACATCTTTAACAGAGAGGTTGCATCAAGATTTGAAAAAGAGATACTTTCAAGAGGC
This sequence comes from Bacteroidota bacterium, assembly GCA_029552825.1. Classification (GTDB taxonomy): domain Bacteria; phylum Bacteroidota; class Bacteroidia; order Bacteroidales; family VadinHA17; genus LD21. Next base: position 11,608 of record JAKPDL010000017.1, on the reverse strand, counting down.
GGTACAAGGGACCCGCATGACATGTATCTGGCTTTCAGAGGAAAAGAACCAAGTGTAGATGCTTTACTTGAAAACAGAGGATTAAAATAATATTCATAAACTGTTAAAAATATTACTGTTATGCCAGGGCTATCTCGTCTTATGCCTGGTATTGCCGGTAAATGTTAGCATTGCCGGAAAAGAGCCTGTTGCAGTTAAGGGAGTACTTGATCTCAGAGAATATAAACCTGGTGACAGGATAAAGGTTAACCTGAACGGCGAATGGGAATTCTACTGGAACAGGTTCCTTTATCCTTCTGATTTCACAACATCTGAAAAGAGGCCACAGCCTGACATATATGGAAAAGTTCCTGCTTACTGGACAAGCTATTCCGGGGAAATACCGGTTAATAAATACGGATACGCAGCGTACCGCCTTGTTATACTTCTGCCAGAAAACACTGAAACATCATATGCATTCGACATTCCCGTTTTCGACTCTTCATTCGAACTCTGGGTAAACGATTCCCTGCTTTACTCAAACGGCAAGCCCGGAACAACCAGTGAGACAACCATACCCGAATACAGACCTGGATTAAGAGTATATAATTCTTCATCAGATACATTAAGTATTCTGATTAACGTAGCAAACTTTCACCACCGCAGGGGTGGGTTCTGGCAAACCATGGTATTCGGAACCTATAAAGACGTCCAGAAATCAGTGGCCAGCAAATTGGCTGCCGATTATATTACAGTTGGCATACTTGGAAGCTTTGCCCTGTTTTTTATGCTATTCTTCCTGCTCTACCCCAGAGACAAAATCCTCCTAATTTACAGCCTGACCCTCCTCTTTCTCGCTATCAGGCCCTTTTTTACTTCTGAATACCTTATATATGATTATGCCGACGTGAGCTGGTCGTGGACCATACGGTATGAATACCTTTGCTCATTTCTCGCTTTAGGCGGTTGGGCATGGTATAATTACTACCTCTACCCCTCAAAAAATAACAAAGCTTTCTCACAATCTCTTACCGTACTATTTGTAGCATCCATTATTGCCATACTTGCTACAAGTGTCAAAGTATTCAGCTACAGCGTATTTATCCTTTATATTGGAATAGTGTCACTTGTAGCACATGCTTTGATATCATCGTTCAAAGGAATCCTGAAAAAAAATATAACAGATGCATTTTATTTCATTCTATTTCTGATAATATCTTTCGGCGCCCTGCATGATATTTTTGTTTCTGCAGGAATGACCAAATCTTCATTTGGATACCTTATGCCATTTTTAATGGTTATCTTCCTGTTTGCCCAGTCGGTCCTTCTTCTTTCCAAATGGATAAAAGCATTCTACGAAAAAGAAAGACTACAGGCTGAACTCGAAAAAATAAACAGGAATCTTGAAAATATTGTTGCTGAAAGAACCCGGGAACTTACCTTAAGAACTAAAGAAATAGAAAAAAAGAACCTCATGATAGAGTCTCAGAATCTGAGACTGACTGAAATAATAAATTTCAAGAATAAAATCTTCTCAGTTATTGCTCACGACCTGAGAAGTCCGGTTGTAAACATACTTTATATTCTCAATCTGCTCAAAGAAAAAGAATTCAAAGACAAATATGAGGAATTTGCAGATTCCAGCATAAAGTATGCCCAGATGGTGATTGCTCTTCTTGAGAACATGCTTGTGTGGGGCAGAGGACAGGAAGATAAAATAAAATATTCACCTGGCATGCACGACCTTGCTATGATGATCCAGACCAACACCAGTATTTTTAAAGAAACGGCAAACAGGAAAAAGATTAGCATCAGTTTCAATCAGGAAGGTAATTCAATGGCATACTGCGACAAAGACTTGATTGATATTGTAATAAGAAATCTTCTGTCAAACGCTATAAAATACTCGTATCCAGGAGGAACCGTAAGTGTTCTTGTGAAAGAAAACAAAAATGAGAACACGCTATCCGTAAAAGTTTGCGACAACGGAACCGGCATCCCTGAGGAGCATCTGAAAAACCTCTTCAATCCGACTGAAATCATAAGTACACCAGGCACTGATAATGAGAAAGGCACAGGCATAGGACTGAAACTTTGCCATGAATTAATGCTGATTAATAAAGGACATATTTCTGCTGAAAGCCATGAAGGTAGTGGCTCATGTTTTCAGATTGTGCTGCCTTCAAGTCCTGTGTTGCAGTAAAAATTTAACAGAAATCCTGAACAATTTTTTAAAAGGTTTGTTTTGTAGGTGAAAACAACTCACAAATAATGTTAAGGGATATTATACGAATTGATGAAGAACTTTGCACAGGTTGTGGCTTGTGCGTTCCTAACTGCCACGAAGGGGCTCTTCAGATAATTGATGGAAAGGTGAGGCTTATTAGCGAACTCATATGCAACGGGCTGGGGGCATGAATAGGTCAATGTTCCGAAGGTGCTATAACAATCAAAAAAAAGGGAAGAATAACTGTATTTAGAAAGGAAGAGTGTGTTTAAAGATGTTCTCCCCCAAGAAAATACTTTTTACTTAAAGTACCTGAAATCTTAAATCTGTCAGAATCTTATGAATCTCAGGCGTGCTTCCAGATAGTTTAACCTTATAGGCCTGAAATTCTCTTCTTACAGGATAATTTCCCCTATGCTTTTCAAAATCTGCAGGTGAAAACCTGAGCCTGAAATCATCTCCGGTTATATCATAAGTATGAAATATTGCTTCCCTTATAACATCTTCAATATGTTTACTGCTGCAGTTAATCTCAATTACAGGATTCTGGGGCGGAGGTAGTTTTTCAGGATACCAATCCTTTAAAGGCAGTCCGAAAAACTCAGCAAGACTCCTTACAACCATAGATGTCCCGTTCGCTTTGCCATCGGTTGAATAACCTGCAATATGAGGAGTAGCAATAAATGCCTTATTCATAAGTGAAATGTCAATATCTGGCTCATTTTCCCACACATCAATTACAGCACCTATAATACGGCCTGAGTCAAGCAATTGATGAAGAACATGAGTGTCAGCCACTTCGCCCCTTGATGTATTTATCAGCCACGCACCCTTTTTGATTTTTTTTGCGGTCAATTCGTCAATTAGATGCCATGTTGCATCCTCTCCCACAACCTGCAAAGGCACATGAAGTGTTATTATATCCGATTGTTTGAGGACTGTGTCTAAATCGTGAAAATTTTCCGGTCCTTCCCTCCTCTCCCTTGGTGGGTCATTCAGCAGAACATTCATACCCATAAGACGGGCGAATTTTTCAACTTTTGAACCAACATTACCAACCCCAATAATACCGATTGTCTTTTCCCTCAGCCTGAATCTGAAATCCTGAGCCATCTTAAGGAGCGCTGCGCACATGTATTGCTGTACCGAAAAAGAATTGCATCCTGGTGCATTGACCCACCTTATTTTCTTCTTCTCGCAATAGCGAGTGTCAATATGGTCGAATCCGATAGTTGCAGTTCCAATAAACTTTACAGATGAACCTTCAAGAAGCTCAGGAGTGCACTTTGTTCTCGTACGTATCAGAAGAGCATCTGCTTCTTTAACAACCTCATGGGTAATTTTACTACCCGGCAAGTATTTAACAAAAGCATAAGGCTCAAGAACCCCCTCAAGAAACGGAATCTTATCGTCAGCAACAACTTTCAGCATATCAATTTTATCCTCCAATTATTCAATAATCGTCATCTCTTTCAGCAGATAGCCTGCACCGGCAAACTTATCAATAATAAAAAGAGCATATCTGATATCGAGACTGATATTCCTGCTCTGTTCCGGATTAAAAGCCATATCGCTGGCCACTCCTTCCCATGCCCTGTCGAAATTCACGCCTATAAGGTGGCCTTCGGCATTGATAACCGGACTCCCTGAATTTCCACCTGTTGTATGATTATTTGCTATAAAACAGACAGGCACCTCACCATCCTGGGTGTAACGCCCGAAATCCCTTTTTCTGTACAACTCCCTGAGCTTCTCAGGGACATTGTAATCATATATCTCGGGATTATCTTTCTCCATAATCCCCTTCAGTGTTGTATAATGGGTAAAATATACAGCATCCCTCGAAAAATATCCCTTAACCTGTCCATAGGTAACCCTCAGTGTTGAGTTGGCATCAGGATAAAAAACCCTGTCAGGTTCAAATTCCATCTGGGCAGCCATATAAATACGGTTAAGCTGCTGTATCTCACTGTTTATACGAGTAAGCTCGTCTCTTACATTCCGTGAAAGAAAATCAGCTATATCATTTGCAAGTAAATAAAATATGTCACTCTTTGCTTTTTTGATTGAATTTTTGCTGAATCCGTTAACAAATGAAATGAATCTCTCCCTTGAAGTAAACGGACTCTTCGGATATATCTTTCCGGCAAGCGACCCGAAATCTCCCTTGCACATCTCCCTGATTCTTTTATACTCAGGCGCAAGCCACCTTTCTTCCAGATTTTTACCATACATCTCCATCATGGCAACAAAGAGTTTCTGGTCAGTTGGTAAATCATAATCCCTGAAGATTGATTCAGCATCTGACACCAGTCTTTCTTTAACTTCTTTTATCCGTTCAGGTTCTGCATCAGCCTCATACAAACTTATAAGCTGATTAATATTTCTAGAAATACCAATAGCATCAATGCCATTAACCACTTCATTTGTATAATTGTTTACAAAATAATATTCCCGGAACTTTTCGTAGAGTTCCCTGTAACGGGGCAGGATATTACCGTACCTCTCAACCCTTGATTTATCCTTATTAACCCATTCAGTAAACCTCTTTTCATACTCCTGCTTTCTGGCTATTACATTCATTTTCTCCAGTCCCTGATTTTCCCCGATCCATCTCTTCCATGAATTTGCAATACCCGATTTCTTGGCTGAATATTGAATTCTGACAAGCGGATCGGAAGCCATTGCTGCTTCCATAATGTCAATTTTTTTTGTTCTTATTTCGATCATCTTCGGATTCAGATAGTTTTTAACCATGTCAATATGGAATGATGGTACATATTGAGAGGTCGAGCCCGGGTAGCCGAAAACCATGGTAAAATCTCCCTCCTTAACACCTTTAAGAGATATCGGGAAATAATATGCAGGTTTGTACGGAACGTTATCTTTTGAATAATCTGCTGGTTTGTTGTTCTTATCGGCATATACTCTGAATAAAGAAAAATCGCCTGTATGCCGGGGCCATATCCAGTTATCTGTTTCACCGCCGAACTTACCTATTGCTGAAGGAGGAGCACCAACAAGACGAACATCTCTGAATGTTTCGTTAACGAAAAGGAAGTACTGATTCCCCATAAAAAAAGGTCTTACCACGGCAGAATAATTCGTTCCCTCAACAGCTTTTCTTCTTATCTCGCTAATGTTCTGGTTAATTACCCTGTCCCTCTCATCAGGCGACATGCTCTCGGTAACACCTTTTAAAACCTGTTCTGTTACATCTTCCATCCATTTCAGAAAAGTAACTGTAAGACCAGGGTTTGGCAACTCCTCCTCTCTGCTCATTGCCCAGAAACCATTTGTCAGGTAATCGTGTTCGAGTGTCGAATGTCTTTGTATCTGTCCGTAACCGCAGTGATGATTGGTTATCAGAAGCCCTTCGGGTGAAATCATCTCTCCGGTACAACCACCTCCAAATATTACAATTGCATCTTTCATGCATGCCCGGTTCACACTATATATATCCTCAGCCGTAAGCTTAAATCCTTTCTCCTGCATTATTTTAATATTATACTTTTCAATCAGGAGCGGAATCCACATTCCTTCATCAGCCCTGAGAAAGGTGCTAATAAAAATTGCCAGAATAAGAATAAGAAAAGTTATTTTTTTCATATCTGGTACTATTTATTTTCAGTAATTTTTTTAAGTTCTTTGAGCAGCCGGTGAACTGGCAGCCCCATGACATTATAGTAAGATCCCTCGATAGCTGCATTACCCACCAGTCCAATCCATTCCTGTATTCCGTATGCTCCGGCTTTATCGAACGGATGATAATTTTTTATGTAGAAGTCTATCATTTCATCGGACAATTCATCAAATATGACTTTTGTGGTTTCTGAAAAGACATGTAACAATGACCCTCTTTTAAGGCATATACCTGTTATTACTTCATGTGTGTTGGCTGATATGGTTTTAAGAATCCTGAAAGCACTCTCATAGTTGGTTGGTTTGCCAAGCACTTCTCCGTTGCACCATACCACCGTATCGGCAGTAATAATAACTCTATTGTAGTTAGAAAACTCTTTAGCCAGCTGGGTTGCTTTTGAACGGGCAAGATATTCGGCAATTTCCTTGCCGCTCAGCCCTTCAGCTTCAGGGTAAGATTCGTCAAAATCCCAATCTATAACATCAAACTCAAGTCCAGCTTCATATAATAGCTGCCGCCTGCGCATTGATCTGGATGCAAGTATTAGCCTGTAATTATGTGTCAAATTAAGCATAATCAGTAAAGATTAAAGGATATAATAATTTTAACAACAACTGAATAAAAGATCCCGCAGAGCATAACAATCTTCATAATGGTACTTGCTCTGTGAAATGTTCTGCTGTCACGGGCAGAAATCAACAGATATATTACATAACAGAGTGGCAATGAAATCGCGATTGTGGCATATATAAATGTTATCAAGTCATTTATAAAGAAATACCATATCAGGTAAATCATTATAAGAGTCAAAATTACAAGTGTAATAGCTACCAATTTTGAAGCACGAATACCGAGCACAACAGGAAGGGTATTTCTGCCGTATGCAGTGTCACCTTCAAAATCTTCTATGTCTTTTATTATTTCCCTGGTCAGGGTAGTCAGGAATGCAAACAGCGAAAAACCTCCTATCCACCATATTATCATTCTAAAATCGGGCATTCTTATGGCATTAACTGCATAGTAATCGCGCAGCGGAATCCATTCGTAAAACAAAACCAGTAGAGGTAACATGGCAGTTAAAATAGCCACCATCAGATTTCCCAGGAGAAACTGGCGCTTGTAGGTTGCAGAATAAAAATAAAACAGACCTGTAACAAGCAGGAACATAATCCCGGCCCAGAAAAATCCGATCCGCCATGATACGTAAAACCCTCCCGCAACACCCAGAGTATTAAAAATATTATGCCACATGAGTGCCTTTTTACGAGGGATCGCAGTACCTACAATTACCCTTCCCTTATTGATAAGGTCTGTTCTGACATCAAAATAATCGTTTATCACATAACCTGCTGCAGTAATAAATATTGTTGCCAGAACCAGAACAGCAAAGTCATACCATGGCAGTTGCAGTATCATGGTTTTTGCATTTCCGGCTATTGAATATAGAGAAACTTCTACTCTACTTAGAATGGGACTTATAATTGCATAGCGCATCAGTATCATTGTAAGCGCAACAATGAGCAGGTTTTGAAACCGTATGAGCTTCAAGAATTCCTTCATTTTTTCACCAGCTAAAGGCATCTGTATCCATCCATTTGTTGTGTAGCCTCATAACCTGTTCAATAATATCCCTCACGCATCCCTCGCCGCCTTTTTTGTCAGATATATAAACTGCAAGCTCCTTGATTTCGCTGTCGGCATCCGAAGGGCATACGGGCACACCGGCCTCTTTCATAATCTCGCAGTCGGGTATATCATCGCCCATGTAAACCACTTCGGAGGCGTTAAGTCCGTTTTTCTTCAGAAATTCCCTGAAATGAACTACCTTCGATTTGCTGTTAAAATATACATCTCTGACTCCCAGCTGCCTAAGTCTTTTCAAATACCCTTTCGGACTTGCTCCTGATATAACACCTATCTTATAACCCTTTTTAACGGCAAGCTGAAGAGCATATCCATCGCGCAGGTTTACTGTCCTGTTCGGAACTCCTGACTTATCTAAACCAATTGTCTGTAACGACAGCACACCGTCAATATCAAAAACAAACCCTTTTATTGCGGCAAGTTTTTCTTTGTAATTATTCATTTGTTTTATAAAATTCTGATATTGAATTAGTTATTTCTAAATATATTCTCTTCATTTCTTCCGAGAAAGATAATAATTCCAGATGCTTTTTAATAGTAAGCGTATCATTTCTTATTGCAGGACCGGTCTGGGAAAGTTCAGGGCCTTTTTCAATTGCTTTATTCACAGTTTCATTTATTAGAGGCAACATAACATTAAAATTGTAGGGTGTTTTGCTGCATATCTGCTTTGCAAGGGTTAGCATATGGTTGGTGAAATTGCATGCGAAAACCGCTGCCAGATGGAGCATCCTTCGGTGTTCGGCAACGGATTCATAAATCCTCGAAGTAATTGCCGATGCAAGTTCCTTCAACCCCGACATAACATTGCTGTCAGATGCTTCCAGAAAGACTGGAATCTCATTAAAACTTATTTTCCTTCCTTCAGAAAAGGTCTGTAAAGGATAGAAAACACCTCTGTATCTGATATTTTCCGGAAAAACCTCGAGGCCGTAACTACCGGCTGTGTGAACGACAATTGTACCGGAAGGGCATTTGATTTTATGGAGCACTTCCCCCAGCAAATTATCAGGAACAGCCACAATAATAAAATCAGCAGGCGAAGTGAAATTCAGGCTATCGAGCCATTCAGAGCCAAAAAGTTCAGCCAATGCTGGGCCCCTCTTATTTCCTGCCGATGCTACCTGTATTATTTTATGTCCCTTTGAGAAGAACTCTCTGCTTAATGCTCCTGCCACTTTCCCTGCTCCTGCAAAAGAAATTCTGTAGAAATGCATTTTATTTTTTCTGAAAAGATACAAAAAAGCAGGAAAAAGATATTTACATGCAATTACAGATGTGATATCCAGAGAATTTTATGAAAAAGGGGAAATAAGATTACTTCTTGCCGTAGTTATCCTCTCTCACCGAGGTGACAATAACCTGGTAAACAGGCGGAGTATAGGTATAATAGTTACCGCTCATGTACATGTATTTACATTCGTAATAGACTTCTCCGCTCAGAAGAAGATATTCTTTTGTATTCATTTTCTTAATTGTATCAATCCACTTGCTCGGATTGCAGAAATAGTAAGTTGCCATCGGGTTTATGGGGTTACTGAACATGATATTTGTGCCGCTTTCGTTGTACTGCACCAGAACCTGAGCATCTGTAAGAGTGAAAATAACATCACCCCCGCACCCGCAACGCGGTTGTTTCTTGCATTCGCTGTTAAAAAAAAGCGGCAGGATTATGAGACTCATTGCCAGAAGTCTGTGTAATTTAATTCCCATATCAGTAAACTTCAATTCCCCGTTCTTTAATTTAACTTCAAAATTAAGATTTTATTACATACACGACAAAAAACAAGCACAGAAACTGTCTTAAATTTTTCCCCTCTTTGTCTCCCCGCAGTTCCGGAACTTAAACTCAAAGACAGCTTCTGTGCTGTTGCATGACTGATATCTTATGCCTGGGCAGTTGGCCCTCCAAAGCTGATGGGCATTATCGGGCCTGAGTCTTTTACCTCTTTTATCACACCATAAACCGCCTCATATTTAGCAATGTTATCCTGCAATGCTGCAACGAGTCTTTTGGCGTGTTCAGGTGTAAGGATGATTCTTGATTTGACCTGAGCCTTCGGAATGCCCGGCACAAGTCTGATAAAATCAATCACAAACTCCGACGAGGAATGAGTTATAACTGCCAGGTTCGAATAGATCCCCTGTGCCACTTCCTCGTTCAGTTCAATACTGATCTGGTTAGGGTTTTTCTGTTCTGACATTTTTATCCTCGTTTATTGTTTTTTGCTTCAGCAGGTTCCATTTTAGGTTCTCTTTCGGCTGCCAGTTTTTCAAAATCCTCTTTCGAACCGACAATTATGCTGCCGTATTCTCTGACGCCTGTTCCTGCCGGAATAAGGTGCCCGACGATAACGTTCTCTTTCAGACCCTCAAGCCTGTCAACTTTACCGAGTATGGCTGCTTCGCTGAGCACTTTTGTTGTCTCCTGGAATGATGCAGCGGAGAAGAAACTTGTAGTCTGAAGGGCAGCTTTGGTGATACCTTGAAGAACCTGGCATGAAGTTGCAGGAACGGCATCCCTTGCCGTAACCGTCTTCATATCACGCCTCTTGAGCAGTGAATTCTCGTCACGCAGCTTACGTGCTGTAATTATCATGCCAGGACGAAGCGTCTGGGAATCACCTGCATCAATAACAACCTTCTTGCCATAGATCCAGTCATTCTCTTCCATGAATTCAAGTTTGTCAACAACCTGTCTTTCAAGGAATTTTGTGTCGCCCGGATCAATGATTTCAACCTTACGCATCATCTGGCGGACTATAATCTCAAAGTGCTTGTCGTTAATCTTCACACCCTGCATCCTGTACACTTCCTGTATCTCGTTAACGATATATTCCTGCACTTTGGTAGGTCCCTTAATGGCAAGGATGTCTGAGGGAGTTATTGCACCGTCAGAAAGTGGAGTTCCTGCCTTCACATAGTCATTTTCCTGAACAAGTATCTGCTTTGACAGAGGTACGAGATACTTCTTGACTTCTCCCGATTTGGAAGTAATTGTGATTTCCCTGTTACCTCTTTTAACCTTTCCGAAAGTAACTTCTCCATCAATTTCTGCCACTATTGCGGGGTTGGATGGATTACGAGCCTCGAACAGCTCGGTCACACGCGGTAAACCACCTGTAATATCGCCCGACTTACCTACGGCGCGTGGTATCTTGGCGATTATATCACCTGCTTCAACCATCTTGTTGTAATCTGTGGTAAGATGTGATCCCACCGGAAGGTTATAGTTCCTTAATTCATTACCATCCTGGTCGAGGATACGTATTGCCGGGTTCTTGGTCTTGTCCCTGCTCTCGATAATAACCTTTTCCTTGAAGCCGGTCTGTTCGTCCGATTCCTCGCGGAATGTCACACCATCAATAAGGTAGTCGAAAGCAACCTTGCCTGAGACTTCCGATACAATAACTGCATTAAACGGATCCCATTCGTAGATAAGGGTTCCCTTTTCAACTTCCTGTCCAGGTTTGATGTAAAGTTTGGAGCCGTAAGGAACAGAATGTGTTGTAAGGGCTATGCCGGTCTTTCTATCTACTATTCTGAGTTCGGCAAGACGTCCAATTACAACATCAATTTCTCCCTTTTCCGGGTCCTTTTTGGATACTGTTTTAAGTTCTTCGAATTCTGCAATACCGCTGTATTTTGCAACCAGGCTCGATTCAGTGGTTATATTTGAAGCCGTACCACCAACGTGGAAAGTACGCAGGGTAAGCTGTGTACCGGGTTCGCCGATACTCTGAGCGGCTATTACGCCTACTGCTTCTCCTATCTGGACCATGTGGCCTGTTGCAAGGTTTCGTCCGTAGCATTTTGCGCAGACACCCTTCTTTGACTCACAGGTCAGAACCGACCTTATCTCCACCTGTTCAATTGGTGAATCCTCTATAACCGATGCAATTTCCTCGGTAATCTCTTCACCGGCTGCCACTATCAGTTCACCTGTAAGGGGATGGAACACATCATGTACTGCGGTTCTTCCCAGGATTCTCTCATATAGTGTTTCAACAACTTCCTCATTTTTCTTTATTGCCGTTGCAACAAGGCCTCTCAGTGTTCCGCAGTCATCCTCGGTAATTATAACATCCTGTGCTACGTCAACAAGTCTTCTGGTT
>JAKPDL010000014.1 GCA_029552825.1 Bacteroidota bacterium | reverse complement strand
ATTTCGATATCTGATTTCATTTGATTATAAATAATAGTGTTCTTCTTTGTTATCCATTATATTCCCTTTGCGGTTAAATTACTTATAACCATCAGGTATAATAATTGTGGCACTAAGGTATATAAAGGAAATCAAAAAAATAATTTTACATGCACCACTTAATAGTCTGTTTTCCGCTTAATGCTTCCAACGACATTCGTATTCTCAACTGAACCGGAAACAGGTTATTGAGTCTTGTACCGGTCGATTTTACGAACCCCAGATTGCAGCCTTCATAAGCTACTGTATACCATCCCTTACCAGGCAGGGGTACATCAATATTATCTTTTCTCAGATAACTGAGAGCCTGAAGATAATTTAGTTCAATCACCGGATAAATTCCCTTATTAAGCAATACCGACAGAGCAAGTCCATGTTCGGGAACAATTTCGCCTCCGATATCCCGGAAAAGCTCTGTGCCTGGCCTGATCACTTTCAACATGCTGCTTAAAAAAGACATCTCATCAGCTGAGAAGGGAGTATGATAAACTATCTGATTAAACATAAAGATATTTTCAGCTGATATACCGGTTATTTTTTCAGCCGTCTTTTGAATTTTGGCAGGAACCGGAATGGCTTTTTTATTTCGTCTGAACTTTACCACGTCTGAACTCTCTTTTTTTCTGACAACCGAAATGAAGAAGCCGTCGCCTTCCGACTTATATGGATAAAAACCATATCCGGTTATGCCTTCATATGATATTTCGGTTATTTGAGGGAAACGGGAAACATCTATTCTGACACATTCAGATATTGTATTATCTATCAGCCATTTAATATTCTCTTCATTTTCAGCGGGATTGAATGTACATGTGCTGTAAATCAGGATACCGTTTTCTTTGAGTGCGGGCCATACTTCCGAGATGATTCTTTTTTGCCGTTTGCTGCAGAGGGCGGCATTGTTTTCCGACCATTCCTTTCTTGCCTCCGGGTCGCGGAACATACCCTCGCCCGAGCAGGGGGCATCAACGACGATAAAATCGAAATAACCTTTCAGTTTACTGAAATCAGCAGGGTCGTTGTTTGTGACAATTGTGTTTGGGATTCCCCAGCGCGTTATGTTTTCAGCAAGTACTGATACTCTTGCTCTTATCACCTCGTTGGCTATGAGGCATCCGTTATCAGCCAGAAGGGCTGAGAGGTGTGTGCTCTTGCTTCCAGGTGCTGCGCAGAGGTCAAGAACACGTAAATTTTTTTTACCGGAAAAGAGTTGCCGGAAGATTTCTTCGAGGAACATGCCTGAGGCTTCCTGCGGGTAATAGCAGCCTGCGTGGAAGAGAGGGTCGGCCGTGAAGGATGGCCGTTCAGAAATATAATAGCCGGTGCTGCACCATGGCACAGGGGTAGAATCAGCAGGAACCTGGTTCCACTTCACCGGATTAATTCGTATACTTACCGGTGAAGGACTTCTGAGCGATTCCAGAAGCATACCTGCATCAATGTGTTTCTGGGTTTTTATCCGTTTTATGAAGCCTTCAGGGAACATAAGTTCCTTTAACTATTTTTTTAAAAAACAGAATTCGAATCAATTACACTTTATTTTTCCCCTTCTGAAGGAACAGGCAAAGGGATTCCGGGTTTGACCGGGTTCCCAAAGTAAGGCGTTCCGTCTTTCCTGAATACAAACTTCTGAGCTCTGGGTGAACGGTATCTGCCACATCCCTGCCCGGGTGCAGAATTGGCATGATATAATATCCAGTTTTCTTTACCATCAGGAGACTTGAAAAAGCAATTATGTCCGGGAGCATAAACATTGAATTCAGGTTTTGAACTGAAAACAGGTGAGGGATTCTTTTTCCATGAAGCCGGATCAAGAAGATCACTTTTCCTGGTAAACGTTAACATGCCCAGGCAGTAAGAATCTGTCCAGCACCCACTTGCTGAATAAATAATAAAAAGTTTCTTTCCATTTACCAGTGCAACCGGACCCTCATTTACATTAACATGAGGTACATCATCCGGATTATTCAGGTCTCCAACCTTTTCCCAATCATACTCCGGAGAAGATATCATTACTCTTTCACTATCAATTGTCCATGGATTTTTCATTCTTGCAATATAGATATTCTGTTGTCCGTTCACATCGCCTTCCCAGCCCGACCATATCATGTAGAGTTTCCCGTTATATTTGAATACAGAGCCATCTATTGCCCACTTATCAGATAGGTCCGAAACTTTTCCCTTAAAAATCCATTCCCCTTCTGTTGGATCGGCAGATGAATTTTCAATCACATACATTCTATGATGCCAGTTATTTCCGTCATCAGCAGCAAAATACATGTACCATTTACCATCGATAAAATGCAATTCCGGAGCCCATATCTCTTTTGAATATGATGTACCGGGCGGAGGGGTCCATATGGTTTTTTGTTCAGAATTTTTAAGTTCATCAAGGTTCCTTGCTTTTCTTATAAAAAGTCTGTTCCCCGATGTGTTTGTATAATAATAAAATCCATCCTTATAAATTATCCATGGATCGGCGCCTGATTCAAAAATCGGGTTGGTAAAAAACCTGCCCTTAACATCCCCGCCCTGCTGACATATCCCTGATGCTAAAAGGAGAAATAATCCTGAGAATACTGTAATACTTTTCATTTACATAACAGTTTGTATATTAATTTTCTGCCAATTAAATAATGCCATCAGACCTTAACTTATAGGGTACTTATCCGAGGGCCTTTTTTACCTTACTATATAGCGTCTTCACTTTTTCGAACGGATCTCCTTCACCAAGTGTTTCGATAGGCAGATAACCTCTATAACCGCATTTCCTGACTATTCTTATAATTCTGTCAATATCTGCATTCTCAGGTTTTCCATTAATATAAACCAGTTCTTTTATCTGCCAGCTTATAGCATATTTTGCAGTAGCTTCAATCTCGGCATAAGGATTCTGCGAGCGGTAACTGCCGGTATCAAGCATCAGTCCCACCCAGTCGTGGTCAATAAGTTTAAGCATTTTTTCTGCCTCATCAGCCGTTTTAATAAAATCCCAGTGGTTTTGAAGTGCAAGCATAACGCCGTGGTTCTTTCCGAATTCTGCGCATTCGCGGATATCGTCTGCAATCCATTTTGCTCTCTCCTCCCAGGGATAATTTTCTTTGGAAAGAGTGCCTGCAAAAATTCTAACACCGGGGGCACCCAGTTTCTGGGCAACAACAATCCAGTCCTTTACCAGTTTCTTTTCTTCAGCTCTTCTGGCCGGGTCGGACCATGTAAAATCGTTGCGCACTCCTGTGCAGCCAAGGTCTATGCCGAGTCTGAAAGCTTTTTTCTTTACATGGAAAATGTAATCGTCAGATGGCACTTCCGGATAGCCGGGAAAATAATATCCGGTTATGTCAAGTCCGTCAATACCAGTTTCAGCGCAAAAATCAAGCATGTCATCTATTGTCATCTTTCCTGCTGCAAGAAGGCTGTTGAAAGAATAAGCATTAAGGCTTATTTTAAGAGCTGATTTTGAAACCGGAGTGTTTTCCTGCTCTGTTTTAATTTTCGGATCCCCGGGTATGAAAGCAGAAAAACCTGCCAGGGTTAGAGTCCGGGTAAAGTTTCTTCTGTCAGTTTTCATTATGTAAATATTTTCAGCAATATTCGACTAAAATAATAAATAATAAGAGTAAATTGGGGGGATGTATCTTTTTGATAAATAATTTTTTGCATTTTAAGCATTAATGCTATAGTTACAGTCTATTTTCTGAATGAATAATAATTAATACTATTCTCTTCAGATTTTATTATATAGTCCTCTTCTGATTAAAAGTTTATTGTCAATAAGAGTATGGATTGAGACCATCCTATTTATTCTGTCTGTCCATCAACATACTATAATCAAGAGCATAACCTTAAAAAGAATAAGGATTAAGAAATGAGGTTAAAAAAAACACTATAAAAACTTCAACAGGTAAACCCTGCCAGCTTACTGACGAAAAAAGCCCACAATAAAAAAATAGGCCACTAATTCAAAAATGGTAGCTGATATTGATGAACTAGTGGCTTAAATTTAGAAGTGACAGAAAAGAGTCACTTTAATTTATTCTGACTTCAGCAAGAACCGGAAGGTGGTCAGAAGGATAGAAAAGTCCGAATGAATCAGACAGATGGCCGTGTCTGAGAACTGTAATCTTCTTATTTACAAATATATAATCAATTTTTCTCTGGAGCACCTTTACTTCAAAACCGCCGCTTGTAGCCATGGGACCATAGTGTGGAGCAAGTGTTACATCCATTGCATCGTCAAGATAAGAAAGTATCAGCTGGACTGGGGGCGTATTTTTTTCAAGGTTAAGGTCGCCTGTTAGAATCAGAGGCAGGTTTTCCCTGTTTATTTCTTTAATTTTTGTTATTATCATTTTTGCTGATTCCTCGCGTGCTTTCACCCCGCGATGGTCGAAGTGTGTATCAAACACATAAAAAGTTTTCCCTGTAAAATTATCTTTAAGTTTTATCCATGTTACGGTTCTATTGCATGCAGCATCCCAACCAAGTCCGGGGCGATCGGGTGTTTCATTGAGCCAGAACATTCCGTCGTCGATTTTTTGAAATCTGTCGCGCCGGTAAAATATTGCCATATGCTCTCCTGCACGTTTACCATCATCACGTCCGACCCCAACATGGTCAAACTCAGGAAAGAATGCTGATAAATCATCCATCTGTTCAGGAAGAGCTTCCTGTACATTAAAGATATCAGCTTTGTGGAACCTCAGCAGACCTGACACTTTTTCCTTTCTCAATGGCCATGCATTCTCTCCATCGGCGGGGGTATTCATTCTAATGTTATAAGTAATGATTATAACTGAGTTGCTATTTTTATCCTTTCTGCTTCCATAAGCAAATGCAGCAGTTAAAAAGGATAGAAGAAGAATAGTAATTAAGTTATGTATTCTTTTCATGTCATTTTTCTCTTTTAATATTTAATAAATGGGTAACAATCCTGTTTAGATTAAATAAGCAGGATTGTTACCATATAAATGTTAAATAATGAATTATTCCCAACCCGGATTTTGACCCAGATTAGGATTTGTAATCAAAGCCGATGTGGGGATAGGATAATAATACCTTTTATCGTCCCACACTCTCGGATAGTTATTCATCCATGTAAGTTCTCCGTAAGTATTGTTTTTAAGTCTCTGTGAATTAGTTGGTTTATCTGAGACATCCACATAGGTAACACCGGGAACTGCCGGTGAGGGTTTGGTTCCCTGATAAAATGCCACATCAAGAATGCCGTCTTCATTCAGGTCAAGTGGTGTAACAAGTTCGGGAACATAAAAGCCATTCCATTCCATTTTCATGAGTTCACCTCTTTTCCATCGGAGAATATCGTGGAACCTGAATCCTTCGAGGCAAAGCTCAATTCCGCGTTCTCTTCTTATTTCCAGAATAACCGGGTCGTTTATATCCGGAAAATAGGTTGACTGAAGGTATGTGTCAACTACGGTTGGTTTTGTTGTAAGTCCGCCAGTTATTCCGGCACGTGCACGGAGTTTCCCAATTGTATTAGCCCAGTCAGCATCTGTCAATGTTCCTAATTCTGCTTTTGCTTCAGCATAATTCAGAAGTACTTCTGCATATCTGAAGAGAGGTACATCATTCACGTTAAGATCTCTGGTATCGTAGTATTCGTCATCAAGAGTCCACTTGATAGGCTGATATCCTGTGAATGTATATGAGAAAACAGGTGGTGCAGGCACATAAACTCCACCTACAATTCTTTTGTAATCACCCATTCTTATTGTTTGCTGTAGCCTATGGTCTCTATTTTTAACTTCGTCTTTGAAGAGCATTGTTTCCCATCCTGGTGTATCAGTGAAAGGGGTTCCATCTATTTTAAGATAGGTATTAATAAACGAACGTATAAAACTTGCCTTGTCACCATAGGTACCACTTGTCCAGTACCAGTTTGCATCATGCAGTTCATTAAGTGTCTGGTCCATAAGTGCCGCGAGCATCACTTCAGATGTTATGACAGATGTACTTGTAAATAGAGCCCTGTAAGCTTTTGTTGAACCTCCTGTTGTATATATTGAATAAATTCCTGAATTCATCACAGCTTCAGCAGCAGTAACAGCTTCATTAAGCCAGAAATTAGCAGTATTCTCAAGTCCAAGTTCTGTATGATACTTTCTAAAGGTACCTTCAAAGAGACATATTCTTGATTTGAGAGCATAGGCAACATATTTTGTTATAAGGCTTCTTGAGGGTTCACTGGTTGCTTTGATATTACTACATGCATAATTTATATCAGCAAGCACTGAGTCCATAACCAGTGTTCTAGGATCACGTCCACCATAGAGTATAGTTGTATCTGAAACATCCAGTGGTTTTCCTATCCATGGGACGTTACCAAACCTCTTAACTTTCTCAAAATAAAAATAAGCTCTAAAGAATTTTGCTATACCATTGTAATCTTCACGAACATCAGCGGGTACAGCAGGGTTGACATTATATTTGAGAAAATAATTTATATTCCTCAAATCACCCCAGTCCCATCCTGAACTATTTGAAGCGCCGTAGGCTTCTTGAAGAAACTGTGGTACAGTTTTTACAGCAAGGTAATCGGACATTGCATCCCGGGTTGTACAACCGTTGCCATTCGGCAGCATAGTATAAAATGAATTGACATATAAATCTAGTCCCTCTTTACTTCCGAAAATTGCGTTTCTGGACGCAGTAGCCTCAGGTAACTGTTCCAGTTCACAACCTGTAAAGGTAACAACCAGTAGTAATGTCAGAAAATATATTTTTTTCATAACAGTATTATTTAAAAATTAAAAAGTGATTGAGAGTCCGAATGAAAAGCTCATTAGCATAGGATAATTGTATCCATCACCAGCATTACCAGATGTGAATTCCTGGTCTGATGGACCTGTATTTTCCACATCAAGGTGGTTTCCGATGAGCTTATACAATGGTGACCAATCCCAGAGGTTTTCACCTGAGAAATAGACCTTAAGATCTTTAGCTCCTATTCTTGATATCAATTGTTTGGGCAGACTGTAACCAAGCTGGAGGTTACGAAGTCTTACATAGGCAACATTCTGGAGGTATTTTGTTTGTGGCACACCTAATTCTCTGGATGTTGTACTCGATGCTGCCCTTGACATTGTACGTGGCAGGTAAGCATTCGGATTTTCTGGTGTCCACATATTTCCCAGGTGCCACTTGGGAACATTATTGTATGGCCTATTATACTGTCCCCAGAAAAATTCACATTCAGTACTCGGATACCAATCCTGTTTCCCAACACCCTGAATAAATGCAGAAAAGAATATATTAGACCAATCGGCTCCAAGATTTATACCAAACTGGTAACGCGGAGTTCTGTTACCTATAATAATTCTATCACCAGGGTCATCAACTGTATTTTTTCCCCTGTTAATATATCCATCGTTATTAAGGTCCTTAAATTTAACATCTCCTGCATACCATATATTAGTAGGTGATGCCCGCATTTCCGGGCTCTGTTTTGCATGGTTGGCAACATCCTCATCATCAATAAAGAATCCTTCTGTTACATAACCCCAGATTTCTCCTATAACCATTCCCGGATAATAATCTGTTAGCAACTTATCAGGATTGTTATATTTGGTCACCACAGATCTGTAGTCAGAAAGTGCCAATCGAAGGTTATAATTAAAAGGCTTTGAAGCGACATTAAAATCATCGTTCCATGAAACTGAAAGTTCCCAACCCTTGGTATTTAGGTCTGCATAGTTACCTTTAGGCGGGGTTGCACCAAATACTGCAGGAAGAGTAAGTCCAATAGTATACATATCCGTTGTTTTCCTGTTATACCAGTCACCTGAGAAATTGAACCTGCCAGAAAACATCGAAAAATCAATTCCAACATCGAAAGTTGTTGCCGTTTCCCATGTAAGGCCTTCAGGTAAAATATTAGGAAAACTTGTATACTGGGGTCTTATATTATTCAATATCATAGGATGCTGTGAAATTGAAAATTGTTCCTGATATACATATGAAGCAATGTTTCCATTACCAAGAGATCCATAGGATGCCCTTATCTTTAAGTCATTTACTAATTTAGGTGATACTTTAAAGAAAGATTCTTTTGATACTCTCCATCCTGCCGATATTGAAGGGAAGAATGCGAATCTCTGATTTGAAGGAAATTTTGAGGAACCATCATACCTTGCATTGATTTCGATCAGGTATCTGTCCTTAAAAGAATAATTCAACCGTGAGAATCCACCAAGAACTATCCACTTTTCATAACCACCACTTGTTTCAATGGATTGTCCGAGGCAAAGATTAATATCTTTTGCGTCGGGATAGATTATACCATTTCTTAAAACATACAACCTATTGTAGGTGGATTGTTCAAAGTTGTATCCAATCATGAATTTTAGATAGTGATTATTTCCAAAATTGTTCTCATACTCAGAATATATATTAGTAGCCAGGTAATCAGTTTTTCTATCTTCATAAGTCAGGTCATTAGTTTTTGTTCCTACATAGGCTATCACACCTGGCTTATTACTATATGGCACCTGAACCCTTTTTCTAATCCTGTCGTAACGGGTATTCTGGAATGTAAAATCACCTTTAATTCTGAGTTTGTTATTAAAAAAAGACGCTGTAGCCCCGGTGGTATTTTTAATTACAGTTCTTTTTGTGTCAATACCGTTTTTTCCGTAGACAAAATCTCCAACAGTATAAGCAGCTGACATTGAAAAAGTTCCGTCAGGATTAAAGAGAGGAGCGCTGGGATGTCCTTCATCAGCAATATTCCTCCATATTCCGCTTCCCTCTCCCACATTCATTGGATTATGATAAGACATATGAGAATAATCTGAATTGTTTGTCACCTCAAGCCATTTAAAAATATTTACAGAACCTTTAGCCCTCAGATTTTGCATTGCGTAGTCATCAGTATTATAGCGAAATAAGCCGTTCTGTCCCATTATTCTCCCTGAAACAAGATAAGCAGCCTTATCACTGCTTCCTGATATTGCCAGATTGTGTTCAATAGAAGAAGTAAAATCTTTATATAAAAGATCGTACCAGTCGGTACTTGCATAATATACATATTCACCTGTTACAGGATCAACCTCAACAGTATTATATGGCTGACCCGATTCTACTCTTCTTTTAAATTCATCCAGATAAGCCTGGGACACTTTCTGTGTTTTATTAATATTCTGAGGGAATGACCCATCACCGTTAAGAAATGCTTCAACAAACATTTT
This sequence comes from Bacteroidota bacterium, assembly GCA_029552825.1. GTDB lineage: Bacteria > Bacteroidota > Bacteroidia > Bacteroidales > VadinHA17 > LD21. The sequence goes on along the minus strand of JAKPDL010000014.1, from coordinate 103,639 downwards.
TACGTATGTATATCCATCAGTAACATAATCAGGTAGTTTAATGGGCCTTTTTAAAGAGTAGTTAGTTGAATATTGAACGCCTGTTCTTCCTTTTTCAGGATTTTTGGTTGTGATAAGAACTACACCAAATGCACCTCTAGCTCCATAAATTGATGCGGCTGCTGCATCCTTTAAAACAGATATACTGGCAATATCATTTGGATTCAAAAGGCTGGGATCACCTTCAACACCATCAATTAGAACCAGTGCATTACCGCCCTGTCCGATAGATGTCGTACCTCTTATGTTAAAACTTGGTGCTTGAATTGGTTTTCCGTCTAGTAAATTAATGTTTAGATTAGGTATAACTCCCTTCAGACCCTGTGTAATATTTGGAATAGGTCTGTTAGTAATTACTTCACTTGTAACCTGATCAACAGCTGCTGTAAGGTTAAGCTTCTTCTGAACGCCATATCCAACAACAACTATCTCCTCAAGTCTTTTTACGTCTAAACTTAATGCAACATTAAGTAACGTTCTGCCTCCTAATAAAATTTCCTGAGGATTATATCCTATAAATGAAAACACAAGAGTCGCATTTCTATCAGGAACATTTATTGAATATTTCCCTTTTTCATCAGTTATCGTACCTATTGTAGTACCTTTTACCACAACATTAACTCCTGGTATTACTTCTCCTGTTGATGCATCAGTAACCACACCTGTTACGGTCATCTGTTGCTGTTCTTCATTAAGATTAATTTTCAGGTCCTTTTTCAATAAATCTTTTGAGATCGGATCAGTAGTTAGCAGTATTTTTCTATCAATTATTGCATAATTAACATCTGTCCCTTCAAAAAGAAGAGGAAGAACATCTGTAATACGCTTATTATTAGCCTGTATATCAACAATTCTGTTGACATCAATCTGCTTCTGGTTAAAAATGAAATAGAACTCACTCTGCCTCTCTATCTCATCCATAACCTGTTCAAGGGTCTTGTCTTTTATATCAAGCGAAATCTTTGCTGTCTGGGAATATGATCTACCCGCAAAAACACTTGATACGCTTAAAAGAATAATCAGGATTGAAATTTTAAGTTCCATGATTAACTTCCTTAATGTTAAGTTAAATTGGTTTTTTTTCATAAATATGCAATGTTTTAGTTAGGTTATTTTTAATTAATTAACTTAGCTGAATGGCAGGAAAGTGTCTACACCACTTTCCTGTTTTTTCATACCTCTTATGATGAATCATATTTCATGGGAACAGATTTTAAGTGTGATTATATATCTTTTTTACTCATCAATATTACTTTTTTCTTATAGAAAACCCCATCATCTCCAAGGCTTCTCTCATTAATGTGGTAGTCAATGTTCAGACTGCGCTTCAGAATTTCTAGAACTTCATATAAATCTTCATCTATAAAAGTGGCACGAAGTCTTATGTCGTCCGGGAAAATATCTTTCAACTCAACCTCAATATTATACCACCTTTCCAACCTGCGAGCAATAACATCAATCGGATCATTCCTGAATACCAGCCTTCCTTCCTTCCATGAGGTGTATTTGTTAGTTTGTACAGTATCCTTTGAAAGATGCCCGCTTGTTTTATCATAAATAACAAGTTCACTTGGTTTCATCTGACAGGTGTATCTATTGTCCTTATCGGTTAATATCAGAGAACCTTCTTCAAGAACAACTTCAACATTTTTCTCATTATTGTAAGAGGCTACATTAAATTTTGTACCCAGTGCTGTAATAATAACTTCATCAGTTTTTACTCTGAACTGCTTCCTCTTTTCTTTTGCAACATCAAAGTAAGCTTCTCCATCTAAAATAACCTCCCTGTTAAAATTTATCCCTGCCTCATATTTTAAAACCGACCTGTTGTTCAGCCATCCTCTGGTACCATCGGGCAGAGTAAACTGAACCCGTGCCCATGCTGGTGCTGTAATCTCGACCGACATGGCTATTCCAGTACCTGAACTTCTGATAAACTGATAACCAGAATATATCAGCAAAGGAATAAACAATACCGCAGCAATCCGGGTAAATGCTCTTAAAATATTATGAATCTTTCCTCTTCTATCAATGAACTCTTTCCTACTATTAATTTCATAATGAATCCTGTACAAAATATGGCTCAAATCTTTTTCACTTTCAATATCCTCTTTTAAAATTTCATACCACTGCCTCCATAAAACTTTTTTAAGTTCATCTTCTTTCTCCCTGTCACAAAATACTTTCTTTATATACTCAAAATCATTATTACGACCTTCAAAAAAATCTTTTAGCTTATCAAAATCCACCTTCTCTTCTTTCATAAATCCTAACTTATATATTTATTAATTTTTTTTCAAATCTAAGCAGTTCTCTCATGAGAGAACTGCTTCAAACCCTAACCAAACTAACCTGACCTCTGACCCCTTGAATTAACCAAACAAATATTTTTATTGCTTTTTCACAATAGTTATATCCATAAATGAAATAATACACCTATCAGGGAATAAAAAAAATTAAGCTATAAACAGAAAAAAGAATAAAACTGCAGGCAGAAATTCATGTTTAAGATTTTCTTTTAAAAATTTAAGAGCGGCTGTTATCTGATTTTCAACTGTTTTATGACTTATTCCAAGCTCTTCTGATAATTCTTTAATGCTCAATCCCTCAAATCTGCTTTTAATAAATATCTCCCTTCGCCTGTCAGGCAACCTGTCAACTAGTTTCCTGATAAAATCGCAAACCGAATCATAGTCTATCTTATCAGTGGTACTAATATCGAGGTCCGAATAAATTTGTGAATTTAAATACTCTGCCAGATAAGTCTTTCTCCTGAAATACTTTTTAATAATGTTAAATGCAATAGTAAACAGGTACGACTTAAATGATAATTCATCTTTTAAGTCCTTTCTTTTTTCCCATATAATTGTGAAAACTTCCTGTACAATTTCTTCAGCTTCAGCCTCTGACCTCAAATATCCATTGGCGAACCGGAATAATCGTCCGCTGTACTCTTTAAATAATGTATTAAACGCCAGAATGTTTCCCTTTGAAAGGCTCCTTACAAGAAACTCTTCATTTTCTATATCTCTGAACTTTATCAAACTAATAAAATGTAAAGTTTTATTACAACTTTTCAAAGTTATAAAATAGTCACAAATGCAAGGATGGCCTAAAAAAATTTAAAGTGGTGAGTTATTATACTGAGTAATGTTGGTGTCTTAGTTTCTTTTCGAGGTTCTGCGGACTATTTTTTTAAAATAAAATCTTAATGACAATGCCTGAAGCATTTGACATATAAAAAATATCATAACAATTTATTACTCATCAATTAACCTTCAACAAGGAATCTACAACCATAAAAAAATATCAATGCATCAAGAAATTTAACATATAAAACTCACTCGGCTTTCACATTCCCGTTTCCGATAAGCACAAAAGGTGCCCAGTAAAGGGGTTGGGGGTATTTTTTCATAGTCTCTCTCTGGGCAAGTGATAAGGCTTCGCTGGCTGGATATGACTTGAGATTCCTGTAAAAAGCCGACATCAGGAATGATGTTGGATAATCTGCAACAGCCCAGAGGCTCACCACCACGGCCGGAGAGCCGGCAAAAAGAAAAGCACGACTCAGTCCGGTCATCTCATCACCACGCGTCACATTGCCAAGTCCAGTCTCACATGCACTAAGTGTAACAAGTTTCGCATTCAGATTCATCTCAAGAACCTCCCAGACATTGAGACGACCATCATCTTCATCAGTTGCAGGAAATAAAAGACAGGAATAGAGCGGCTGATTGTAGTTGTATGTCCCGTGTGTGGCAAGATGCAATATGCTGCAACTCCCTGCATTTCTCTTTACAAAAGTCTCGGTAGCATTCTTGCCGGTTGCAGACAGACTCTCGGAAAAAAGCGGCAGAATATTCTTCAGCTCATCCTCAGTTCCCGGCAGACCCGGCTTACCACCTATAGGCATGTCCGAAAGTGCAACTCCCAGAAACTTTGAACCTCCGGGGACTGGCCTCTCATTGCATACTGTATAAACACTTGCTGATGGAGAGTATGTAATATTATATTTATCAATAAGATACCTGTCATTACGGTCTTTCAATGCCTGAAACGGCAGAAAATGCAACGGACCGTTAGGTATAAACACTATATCCCTGAAACCTTCGAGATGCATCTCAACCGGATAAATAAGAAGATTGTAAAGTTCTTTAAGACTGTAGTTTGCTGCTTTATCATCATTTGAGCTTATTGATTTTCGCGCCAGCTCAATAAGCTCATAAAGCCTTCCATAGCTCGTTTTAACCTGAAAACCTTCCGTCCCTGACGGTTTTATCAGCCATATAGAAAGACCATCTTCACTCAGCCAGTATGATACAAGTGCCGTTTTTTCATTTAGTTCTGATTGTACATCCTCAATAGTAACAGGCTCAGCAGCTATAACTTCAGCATATGCCGGATTATTCAGTTTAAGCATCCGGAGTAATTCTTCATATTCCGTTTGCACACGTGTCAGTTCCTCCATTACTTTTGGCATCTCAGAAGCTCTTCCTGCAGTGCTTCCCTGAAATTCTGCGTCGCTTCTCTGGAGCAACCTGTAGAGATTCTGAAGTTCAAGCCTTTTCTCCTGCTCACGAGTGACAAGGTCTCCCGGAAGTGCACCACGGAAGTCAATCTTCTTACCTGCAAGAATATCGTAGAAAGCTCTTGCTCTTGCCTGTTCCGAAATCCTGAAAGCCTCATCAGGCATCCTGTTTTTCATAAGAAGCCTTATAAGCCTGTCATATACTTCTCTCTTGTTTTCAAGAAAAATACTGCGGAATTCGTCAACTGTAAGGTTCCCTCTTATCTTTTCAATAATATCAATCGCATTACGGTATGCCATAACGGCTCTCGCATCATCGCCTGAATTTTCATAAACTCGACCCGTTTCGAACCATGCCCTCCACTTTATATCAGGAAACTCTGACAAACGCGATGCAGAATCAATCACAGCAAGTGCCATTGAATAATTACCCGCATCATTAAAGATTTTACCTTTAAGCAGATATGTATTTGACAGACCCTGCCTGTTACCCATAGAGTGAAAGGCTGACCCTGCTATACTGAGGTAATAAAAAGCACTGTCGGGTTTCCCGGCGTTTATCAATAGTTCTGCCATGCGAAGTGATGTTATCGCGTTACCTGTAACTGAACCTTCGGATGAATAATAACGGCTCGCACCTGCAACATCACCCAGCCTCATCCCTATCGAAGCATCCAGACTGCCTGCCATGATGCCGATTGTATCCCTCTGTTCCCTTGCCTGCCGGTAATACTGCCCGGCATGCCTGTAGTCGCCCAGTTCACTATAGATATCTCCCATGCCCACAGTTGCCCAGATTATCTGAGCAGCAATTCTGGTTTTTTTAGCCTCTTCAAGTGCCTTCTCCTGGTACCTTAATGCCTTCTCATAATCTCCGGTACCCGACGCAATTGTTGCCATCAGATGATAATGCCGTGCAGTTCCCACCCCGAGCCTTTCAGCCAGTTTTAGAGAATTCTCAGCAAAGCGGGATGCAGTAATCAAATCTCCCTGATCAGAGTATACTGAAGCAAGTGTCAGATAGGCTTCCATTTCCCCCCTCGTCTCTCCTGCCTGCCTGAATATAGTGAGAGCTCTGTCGGTATATTTTAGTGAAGTCTCCGTCTTCCCCATCACCGCATATAATTGACCCAGAGCCAGATAGTTGTCAGCTATTGTAAGTCTGTTCTCATTTTTCAGGCTCTGGTTCATCCCTTCACTTAATTCAAGAGCTCTTTCAAGCGATGATATACCGTTATAATATTGTCCCATGTAGATATAGATCTTACCCCTGTGCCTGTAATCTTCAATACGGCCGAGAAGGTAACCTGCTGCAGAATCGAGTTTCATTGCCCTCTCCACATATTCCAGTGCATCTGAGTATTTGCCTGTCATTTCATAACAGTTCGCCACTTTGCGGCACACCGAGGCTTCCATCTGAAGGTTGCGGTATATCCCAAGCTTCTGGCTCGCTTCGAGCATCTTCCCATAATGTACAATTGCTTCATTGTAACGGTGACTGTTGAAAAGTTCGTCGCCTGCGTTCTGTTCACGGGTCACAAGAATGGAAGGAGTAAGACATGAAAAAAGCAGAATGAAACAAAAGAAAAGGAAAGCAATGATGAGTGCTGCTCTTTTACGAACCATTATTGTGAACCATTCAGAAAACATACTGAGCCATTACAATATAAAGAGGATCGGCAGCTGTGTTTTTGCCTTTTACCGGAATTGTCACCGATTCGCCAAGTCTGAACCGCCTGACCTGAAAAACAAGTCCCGGCCTGTACGAAGCCGACCATGTTAGAGGCAAAAGTGCTGAATAGTGCCCGTTCACAGTTCCCTTATCCTTGTGCTGATACGTAAGCTCATTCGAAAAAACTATCCATTCATTAAGATGGAGATTGGCTCCCAGCGACAGGTCGAGCACTTCACCGGGCTGAAATTCTATTTCACGTATATCAGTAATTTCAAACTTTTTTCTTCCTGTAAAACTATAAGTATAGTTCAACCCAAAGGTAAATGAATAGGGATAAAAGATGGTTCGAGCAAACAAACCGCCTCCAAGTGCATATGTTCCGCTTCCTACAGGCAGATCATATTGCTCGGCACTGCGAATGTCAGTAGGATTCTTTTCGCCTGTAGGGATTGCAAGGTTGATATTTCCTGTAACAGATACCCTGTAACTTGTTTCAGGAAAAATCTGATATCTGATTTTCACATAAGTATCACCTATTCCGGTTCCTTTTTGTCGTGTTACAACTGTTTTTGCCGTGTTTGTAGCTGCAATAAATTCTGTCTTCTGGCTTTCCTGCCTTGAATTCATATATTCAGTCGAAAGCTCTACTTCCATCCTGTCGGAGATACCATACTGAAAAGTCAGATTATATACCGATTTTGTACCCCATATATTGGAAGGATAATACTCTTTTATACCATCATCAGTAAAATACTTGTCGGCAACCCGGTAATTGGTAAGCATGCCTGATCTGATAAATCCCTTTTTAAGTGTTACAGGTTCTGTTACTATTGTTTGTTGTTTTATCTCTGCCGGGGTAAGCTGTTTTTCAACCTGGCCTGAGCAGATAAACGGAGCAAAAAACACTGCAGAAGCTGATAGGTATTTCAGTATGTGAGTATATTTTACCATTTATCTAAAGAATGGAAAATTACTGAACCGTATGGTCGTAAATAAATAAAAAGGAGCATCGCTGTTTTTTCCTGCAACAGGGAACCCAGCATTCTGACATACTGTAAGAGACGGTGAAATCTGGAGTTCAAAGCACGGTTCTATCATTATAAGTTCTGTTTCTCTGTTTTTATATTTATTCCCCCAGTATTCGGTCCAGCCCCCTGTTGTTTTCTCTCTGCTCACATTCACGAAAATGTCGAACCACCCGGTTGCCTGGTAATGAACAGCAAGGTCGGCGAACCATGCATCGCTGAGCAGATATTTATAGGACTGGTCATAATATATAAATGTCTTCTCCACCAGGTTTTCCTCCCATCTTATACTTGTGCCTTCCCTTGCTGGTGTGCGGAAAGTGAGGCCTGCCTGCAATGAAAGTTTCCTGAAAGTAAATTTCACCTGTGAAGCCAGCAGGTAAACCGGTACACCGAATCCGTTTGTATAATTGTACTTGTAATTTACCGTATATGAGTCTGCCGCTGTAATGTTGGTGATTCTGTGTTCAGGCTTATCCTGTTTATATTCTGCCGATGGAACATATATTCCGCCTTTCGCACTCAGGTCGAACCATTTGTATTTTATTGGCAGTCTGACTGTTGCATTAAAAAGAATATCGCTGAAGCCTTTTATCTCTTTCAACTGGTTTACTGTTACTCTTTCGGCTGAGGTAAGTGATACTGAAGTATAGGTCACAGACTCTGAACGCACTCCATGTCTTATATAGCTTGTTTCTGCTCCCAGCTCAACAAAGTCGAGCAATCCGTATCTGATATCGGCAAAATAATAATGGTAAACCGAACCCGTACCGCTGGTGCGAAGCTGGACAGGATTGCCATCATTATCGAATTTTCTGCCTTTTACAGCAAATTTATAACCTGCATCAGCTTTCAACTGACCCCTGTAAAGTGTAAGAGGTCTCATATTGTAAGGCATGGTTAGAAGTGTATATTTGTCCCTTTCCTCTCTGAGTGATTGGCTGTAAATCTCAGGTGCTGCTGAGAAAATCAGCAGTATCACTGCCACTAATATGTTTATGGTTCTGTTCATTTAAACAATGCCTTATTCAATCGGTAACACATATTTAACAAGTCCTTTACTCTTGAGGCCTATCCAGAGGTTACCAAATTTATCTTCTCCGATGCAGGTGACGCTATTTTCAGGAAAGCCATTATACTCTCTGAAAGAGCGAGGCACTACACCATCGTACTTAATTAATCCGTTCCTTGATGTTGCAAACCAGATATGACCACGGCGGTCCTCAAAAATATCCCTTATCCTGACACTGTCACTTCCGGTCATTAAATTAACTTTATGCAATGTGCCACCGGCATCGTACCATACAACATTCTTTCCTGCTTCAGTACCAACCCAGAGTCGTTGCCTGCTGTCAAACTTAAGCGATGTTATGAGGTCATCGGGCAACCCATCGGTTTTCTTAATGTATGAATATACGTTGTTCTGCCATTTTACAAGCCCGTTTTCTGTACCAATATAGATTGCTCCGGAAGTTCCTTCTTCAATTGCTCTTACTCTCTCGTATCCGGCAATAATATTATTGGTGTATCCCGTTCCGGTATTTACATAAAATCCCTTATCTCTTGTTCCAATCCAGATCCAGCCGTTTTTTGCCACCTTTACTGCTGTTACATCCATGGTGTTAACAGGATCCACATAAGAAGTCCATACACCCTCAGCAGAAAGAACAGAAACCCCATCGAGAGTACCAAATATTATGTTGCCATCAGCAGAAACAGTAAGGCAGTTTACGATATCATTAATCAAAGGGGATGTGGTTGAGCGGTATACATGCCATGACTGGTAATCGTATTTTGCTATTCCGTACCCCGGGAAGGAGACCCACAGGTTGCCCTTTCTATCGAGACTGATGTCTCCTACGCTGTTCGACGGAAGACCGTCTTTTGTGGTGTAAAGAGTCCATGTACCTGCTGTGTCGGGATCAAAAAGCTCGTAATCGTTTCTTTCGCATGAGGAAAATATCAGCAGAAACAGCAGTAAAGTATATATTATTAAGCTGAATCCCTTGAACATAATAACAGCCCGATTTTAATATATTAAACGTAAAATCTGCTTAATTCTATATACAAAAATCAGACCTTTTTAAATATATAAAGCAGAAAATGAACCTGTACATTCATTATAATGATTCAAAGGCTTCTCTTAATATCATGATTATTCTTTTTCCGGTAGCTGTTCCATATATAAAAAACCGGAATACCAAGTATAACAATTCCCAGACCGGGGAAGGTATAGCCCGGCTTGAAAATCAAAAGGATAATCATGATTACCACGGTTGTAAGAATATAGAGTGCTGGTACAACCGGATATCCGAATGCTTTGTAAGGTCTGGGGATGTCGGGCCTTTTCTTTCGGAGTATGAATATTGAAAGGATTGTAAGGGCAAAGAAAAGAAGCACAGCAAAGATGACATAATCGAGAAGCTGGCTGTAAGTGCCCGAAAGGCAAAGAAGTATTGACCAGAGGCCCTGAACGGCAATTGCAAAACCTGGTACGCCTCTGCTGTTGAGTTCTCCCACCCTTTTGAAAAAAAGGCCGTCGCGTGCCATCGCATAATAAACCCTTGCGCCTGAAATAACCAGTCCGTTGTTACAACCGAATGTACTTATCATAATAAAGACAGCCATAATAATAGCTGCATAATCACCAACCACAACGCTCATAGCCGATGTGGCCACACGATCGTCAGTCGCAAACTGTATCCCTCTTTCCAGTACCGTCATACCCTCAGGCGTTCCACGCACAGGTAAAAATTTTATATAGACTAAATTTGCCAGAATATATAGCACAGAGACTATAAGCGTCCCGAATAACAGGCTCAGTGGCACCACTTTACGTGGATTTATCACCTCACCCGAGATAAATGTTATATTATACCATGCATCGGATGCAAAAAGTGACCCTACCAGGGCCATGCCGACTGCCGCTACCAGCATTAAGCCCGATATTGGTATATTCTCATTGTCAGGTCCCGTTCTTGATGCATCCCAGAAAATTTCCCTGTTGATGTTCCAGGCTTCTGCCCCTCTTGAAATAAGAATTCCGAGAATTATAAATCCCAGAAGAACTATAACTTTTGTTGACGAAAAAATATTCTGAACTGTTTTGCCTGTGACGATACCCCTTGTATTCATCCAGGTCAGAAACAGTATCGAAGCCATTGCCACAATCTGGGTGGTGTTCACTTTCAGGGGTCCAATGCTGAAGAGAATGTTTTTTTCGGAAATCCATGGAATCAGCACACCTGAAAATTTGGCGAAACCAACAGCCACGGCTGCAATTGAACCACATTGTATCACAAGAAATGTTGTCCATCCGAAAAGAAATCCCACAAGGGGATGGTATGCTTCTTTCAGAAAAACGTATTGCCCTCCTACATTTGGCATCATTGCAGCAAGTTCACCATAACTTATTGCTCCAATAATTGTTATGATTCCTGTAATAAGCCACACCATCAGCAGCCAGCCAGGCGAACCCACATTACGGGCGATATCAGCACTTACAATAAAAATTCCGGATCCTATCATCGACCCGGAAACAAACATAACTCCGTCAAAAAGATTTACGCGTTTTCTGAAACTTGTCTCTTCCTGTAGCATAAATAACTAGGTAATTATAAAAAATCAGCCACTAATTTATAATTATTTAAATTAGTGTTATGGATATTAGAACATTTGAATTTATTAGAAAAATAGAAAACAAAACAAGGCTTTTATTTCAAGAAATTTTGTTGGCAAAAAAATCGTGTTTTTTATGCACGGTTAAAAGTCGTAAAACTTACAAATAGTTAAACGAAAATAAGTTGCACAACTAAAAGGAAATGTGGTTCTATTTTTTATTCAGATAAATTTAAAGATTACGATTCACTTATTATTTGCGGAAAGAGTCACTTAAAAGTTGGTCATGGTAAACAATTTGCTACCGCAAAAGTATAAATTAATGGACTGGAAGAATTTTGGAGTTATACAAAAGAAAGATTCGCAAATACCATGACGTTTCTGAAGAATATTTCCCATTTTACCTGAAAAAGCTTGAATTCAGATATATAATAATAGAACAAAAATATCTCTAAATTTTTTACTCAAAATATCTATATTTTTTGACCGTTCTTTTATAATCACCTAAAATTAAAAAACAAATAAGCTGTATTAATTATCTACTTTAACTTCCTGTTGGCTCAAATCTTCTTCTGACCTGTAAGTGATATTGCCAATCATTAAAACAATTATTGTCATCATTATGACAATTGTAATAACTTCTTCATTTACAAAAGGAATTTTTGAAACCTCAGGGATACTCAGAAACAAAAGAATGGTAACCAGGCCACGTGGTGCAAAGAACAGAAGTGGCATGGACTTAATTCGTAATATTTTTTCAAGAAAAATCCATCGTAAAATAAAAATGAATGAGGTGATGGCAAGTCCCGTGATAATGTTTTCAATATTCAATAATCCTTTAATATTTGCATAATATCCAAACATTATGAAAAAGAATGACCTGACAAGAAATGTTAATTCTCCGACTATTTTTTTGAAGGATTCGAGATCTGTCCTGAATTTCTGAAAGTCAACATTGGCTCTTATCATCAGTATTGGATTCTCAACAAGTCTGTTGTTTGCCATTACAAGGCCGAAAATAAGAATCAGAAAAAGAGCAGGCAGATGTACCAGCTTCGCCATAACATATACGCAGATGACTGCTGTCAGAATAATTACATAATTCACATGATACTTTGATTTATACAAAAGATACGCAAGAGCGGCTGTAATAATAATTGCAATTATCAGAGTTAATATGCCTCCAAGTATAAAATTTGTAAAAATCCCTTTAATTACATCGCCATTATTAATCAATACAAAATCAAACACCAGAATACCAATTATATCTGAGATTGAACTTTCATAAACGATAAATTCCCTTTTTTCTGCCGGAAGGTTTATAGCGGCCGAAATGGCAATTGCACTGCTAATCACTCCAAATGGTATGGTGTTAAGAAGGGAATCGTGCAAACTGTAATGCATGAATTTACGAATAATAAATGTCATTATTGCTGTAAAAACCAGAAAAAGGGTAGCCGCTGAAATCACAGAATTTAATATCAATCTTGATTTCTTCCTCTCCAGCTTCAGATCAAGGCTTGCTTCAAGGACAATAAGAATCAGCCCGATAGTGCCAATAACAGGTAAAAATGGTTTTAGATTGGGAATCTTCAGGCCGGTTATATCAGTTAGTATTTGAATAACTATGCCCAGTAAGATCAGTAGTATGACTCCGGGTATCCTGGTATATTTACTGGTTATGTCAAATATATAAGCCAGAAAAACAATTAAACATAGAACAAGAATTATATAGTTTGCCATTTTTTATTTAATGGTTAAGTTCCATTATTCTTTCCTTTTCAGTAAGCTTTTCTCCTGTATCCCTGTCAACTGCATAACAGGCGCCGTCTATTATCCTGGTTATTATTTTCCCACACAGATAAGAGATGCCCTGGAAGTGTGGTGTATCAAGCAATCCAGTTTTTATTGCGTCATAAATATTGCTGGCGTCGGTCCATGGATCTTCTGATTTACCCTCACCCCTGCGCCATAGTTCATCGAGGAGTACTTTTGCCTCAGCTTTAAGTTCATTTTTTCTTTCCTGAACTTTTCTGTCGTTTGTCATCCCTGGCATTCCGTAGAGTACGTTTCCTAATACGCCATGAATAATATTACAACTCTGAATAAGTTCAACGGCCTTAATTGCATGATCACCTTCGCTGTATCCAACAACATGAAGTATATGAGGCTTTAATGCTAGACTTATCACTGCTGATGCTGCCAGTTGACCCATTGCGATTGATGGTTCGGGTGAGAGATGAGCAAGGCCGGCTCTTACCTGACGGAATACTTTGAAATCATTATCAATAAGTTCCTCAATCATTTCATTTTTTGCCAGCATTTTTGCAATATCCATAGCAGCGCTGGTGCCCGGTGGAGTATTAAACATATATTGAGACACATAATATTTTACGCCAGCTTTTTTGGCATTATAAGCAGCCAGGAAAGCCATTGCCACTGCAAGCGTATCGTGTGCATCGCGCAGACTCCACTGGTGCGACTCATTTACTTCAACAGGTATCCCTCTTTGGGCATACCATCGCATCACTTCCTGATTCTCTCTTATTGCCTCAGGTATCGGGCGTTTTGAACGTCCGTCGAGCATACTGTACCATGTAAGTGGAATAGCTCCCCATGCATTGTTTATTGTTTTTACGCTCATCTCAGCCCACTTAAGCAGATCGCGCGTGCCAGCATAACATCTGACAAGGGGAAAGTTGCCCCTCCGGGTCGCTTTGTATATAGCTTCCAGATCTTCCGGCTTTCTTAACGGCACACCACCTGCACCGTCCTGGCTATGATCCATCTCTTCAGGATGAAAGAAATGCTCCTGGGCATTCTGGTCGGGTCCTATTGATAAAACATCCAGCACCCCCCACTCAGCAATCAGTGCTGCACCTTCAACCGTTTCTTCAATAGTCGGCCTTCCAAAATGGTGCCGTATCAGAGGATAAGGATATTTTTGTTCTATTCTTTCTACAAGATTGTCGGGAAACAGGATTTTCTCATCAGAAACACCTCCGCCCCGCAGGTATCTTTTTAACTCCTCAACCGGTTCCGTTCCGTCAAAAACCCTTTCGAAAAGCCCTGATTTAACCGCTTCTGCAGCAACAGGAGGAGTGCCTCCGAATATTATTCTTATCCCTTCCAGCCCTGTATTTTTAAGCGCAACCTTAATATCAGAAAAAATTTCTGCCGCCGTCTCAGGTGTCAGCCGGTAACTTAATGCAACAATATCAGGTTTCTTCTCACCTATTATCTTAATAAGCCGCGACACCGGAACTGCCGGTCCGAGGGATTCAGCTTTATAACCTTCTGCCTCTGCCAGTTTCAAAAAATGATAAAGGCCGCTTACATGCACACAACTGCCGATGGCAGCACCAATAATTGTTTTCATCTTCCCGAAAATTTATTTTTCACCAATTGCAAGAAGTCTCAGGTCCCTTAAACTCATCCCTGCTATGCCAAGGTTTTCGACTGTCCTGCCATTCGACCAATAGTCACACTCATTCAGTGCAGAACCGAGGTATATCACTGAATTTATTGCAGGAGTATCAACTTTCAGCATTTTACCAACTGATGCAATAGGTACAAGGCTGCATGGTATGTCTTCTTCGACATATCTCACTTTCAATGATTTGGGAGCGAGAATACCTCTGTATCCCACATTTTTTTTCATAGCTTCATAAAGAGTATTCCCTTCCACACTGTATGCCATATAAAGCCATTGCCGGGCAGAAATTGCCCTTATCCCCAGAGCCTCAGCAACCTTGACACGCTCCATGTCAATCCTTTCCAGCACTTTTGTAACTGATATAGTTGCTCCCTCATGGTAAAACTGAAAATCAACATCGTGTTCTATCCAACCTGCATTAAGTACACACAGTGCCGGGTGAAAAACACTACCAATATTCTCAAAGCTGGTTTTGAAAACATTGTCACCCGGAACAAATTGAGGATAAAACTGCCTTAACTTATCTATTACATAGGGGATAAGATGTGCCCTGATGGAAGCAACAGGTATTGAGTGCTTGATTCTGAAAATATGAACCTGGGATGGACCTGTTGCCCGGGAAGCATAAATAAAAGTCTGTGCTTCGGCAATAATCACATCTGCTTTCACTTTCATTCTTTGCAGAACCTGCTTGAATTCAATAGCTCCAAAGGTTCTTCCGGGATGAAGAACAACAATCTGTCCATCAACAAGATGTGGAGCCATCTGTTCTGCCAGCCATTTATGAGCATATGCCGGTACGACAACCATAATAAGTTCAACTCCTTCAATAGCTTCTTTCATATTTGTGGTTGCCAGATATATTTTACCGAAACCATGAATCTCACCTGTCACCTCTATTGTACCTGATGACTTTACACCCCAGAGTCTTTCCTCACTGCGATTGTATAGATTTACCTGATGCCCCATTATTGCCAGATGACCTGCCATTGCAAGTCCACCATGCCCGGCACCAATAACTGCAATCCTATGAATGTTCTTTTTAACCGATTTTCCCATGACATTATTTATTATCAACTCCTGTAGCTCTAATAAATTCAAATTTAGTGAAATATAATGTCTAATAACGAGTTTATATTATTTTTAATTAGGAAGCAAGAGCCCGTCGTGTGACGGGCTCTTACTGAAAAACAAAGTAAAAAGGCCAGAAAGAACATTATTACAGAACAGGATCCGAAAAGTTGCCACAGCCAATATCGGAAATCTATATTAAATAAACTTTAAAATGAAATTAAAAGTTCATTAAATACCCAAAACGCTGTAAAAAAATATTTAACAGTATGCGACAGAATTTAATTACTTTAGAAATTCTAAGCAAACTTACTACTTATCTACTCCACTATTTACTGTTTTTCCGCCACTGGCAGAAAAACCTTAACAGTGGTACCTTCTCCGGGTACTGAAAAAATTTCGAGTTTTCCATTATGACTTTTAACTATCTGATTTACAAGAGCCAATCCTATGCCATGCCCTGGAACAGTTTTAACATTGCTTCCCCTGAAGAAAGGTTCAAAGATTTTATTCAGTTCTTCAGAAGATATTCCCATTCCTCTGTCTTTAATTTCAACGCATACCATGTTTCCTGTCAGGCTGAGAAATAGATCTGCCTTTTTATCAGGTGAATACTTGCATGCATTATCAATTATATTATTGAATGCCGTTTTTAAGAGAAATTCATCACCGGATACAACAATCTGATCCGAATCAGTTAGAGACTCATCAAGATTGATATTTATTGTATAATCACTTTTGTATTTCCCCATCTCCTCCTGTACCTGCCAAAGCACATCATCAATCCTGACCCTTGCTGTGAGGTCAGCAGGATTTACTGAAGCAGTCCTCGCTATAAGCAAGAGTTTGTTGGCAAGTTCCGTAAGCGACCTGATATCCTCAAGAATTGAAACGAGCTCTTTTTTGTATTCTTCGGTTGAACGGTCCTTCATCAGAAGTACCTCAATCTGAGCATTTAGTGATGAGAGAGGTGTTCTCAATTCATGTGATGCATTTGCTATAAACTCCTTCTGAACCATAAATGCCGTTTCAAGTCTTTCGAGCATTTTGTTGAATGTCTTTGCAAGCCTTCCCAGTTCGTCCTTCCCATTGCCTTCATCGACCCTGAGATGAAGGCTGGTAATTGAAATATTTTCAACCCTTTTTACCACATCTGAAATTGGTTTGAGAGCCCGGCCTGAATAAAACCATCCTGCCACAGCAAATAAAAATAAACTCGTTACACAAACTGCTGTCAGAATAAGTCTCAGGTTTTTCAACCTCAGCAATCCTGCAGCATCAGTTGCTGCAGCAATAACTGCAAACCTGTTTGCGCTTTCAGCATACAGTAAACCAACTACTTCGTAAGGCTCCTGGCGGTAGGTAATTCTTCCAAGCCTCCAGAGCCTGTCGAGGACATCTTCATCAATTTTTATTGCACCTTCTTCATCAGAGGTATACAAAGTATCTCTCTCATAATTAAGAATTATGATTTTCTCATCGGGAAGACTTGCCGGGTTATCTTTCTCAATCCTCTTCAAAAGATCGGCATTAATTTCCTCCACTTCCAGCAGAAGTTTTGCTGTGTTCTTTGCCCTGTTCTCAATTCTACTATAAAAATCTTCCCTCCGGTAATTATCCGATAAAAAATATATAGCTGCCGAAGCCACAATCATTATTATACCGTCAAGAAGAAGAAATTGAAGCGTGAGTCTGGTTCTTATTTTCATGGTTACTATTTATCATCTATCAAATATCCCAGTCCTACTCTGGTATGTATAAGTTTTTTATCAAATCCCCTGTCAATTTTCTTTCTGAGAAAATTGACATATACATCCACCACATTTGTATTGACGTCAGTGTCGGAGCCCCATACTTTTGTAGCTATATCATTTCTTGATATCACCCTTCCGCTGTTTCTCATAAGATACTCAAGTAACAGAAATTCCTTGGCCGTCAGTTCAATAACCTTATCCCCTCTTCTGGCAGCCTTCTTGTCGAGATCCAGCTCAAGGTCAGCAACCACAAGTTTGTTCGACGATTCGACAAAATCTGAAAATCTCTTTAATAGTGCCCTAATCCTTGCCAGAAGCTCCCTGAATTCAAAAGGTTTTACAAGATAATCGTCGGCTCCAGCATCGAAACCTGAAACTTTATCATCTGTCGTACCAAGTGCTGTAAGCATCAGTACAGGACGAAGGGGATTTTGCTGCTTGAATTTCTCACAAAGTTTTAACCCACTTGTATCAGGAAGAATTATATCAAGAATTATCAAATCATATTCATTCTGTTTAATAAGTTTTTCTGCATTTTTGCCATCGTAAGCAACATCAGCCTCAAAGTTGTTTTCGATCAATCCTTTCTTAAGAAAAGAAGCCAGTTTACGCTCATCCTCAACAATCAATATTCTCATGGCAGAAATAATTTACTGTTTATATGGTTTATGTTATTTTCTTAACAATTTCTGAATATTATAAAGTTTATTCAAAGCTTCCAGCGGGGTAAGGTTATTAATATCTATACCCGCAATTTCATCTCTGATCTGTTTCAGAACAGGGTCGTCGAGCTGGAAGAAGCTCAGTTGCAAGCCTTCCCTTCTGTTGATTATTTCGTCAATTGGTTTTGCCAGTTCCTGTTTATTGTGACTTTGCTCGAGCTCCTTCAATATTTCATCTGCCCTTTTTACAATGCTTTTTGGTATTCCTGCCATTCTTGCCACATGTATCCCGAAACTGTGTTCGCTTCCTCCACGTTTAAGCTTTCTAAGGAAAACAACTTTATTGTCAAGTTCTCTTACTGACACATTATAATTCTTAACTCTCTGAAAAGAGTTCTCCATTTCGTTAAGTTCATGGTAATGTGTGGCAAAGAGTGTTTTTGGCCTCAAGCGGTTTTCGTGCAGATATTCCACAATAGCCCATGCAATCGATATTCCGTCGTAAGTACTTGTTCCCCGGCCTATCTCATCAAGAAGTATAAGGCTTCTATCGGAAAGATTATTAAGAATGCTTGCCGTCTCGATCATCTCCACCATGAATGTAGATTCGCCAAGGCTTATATTATCAGATGCTCCTACACGGGTAAAAATTTTATCCACAATTCCTATACGGGCTTCCTTTGCAGGAACAAAGCAACCAGTTTGTGCCATTAAAACAATAAGTGCAGTCTGCCTGAGAAGTGCCGACTTCCCCGACATGTTCGGGCCTGTAAGAATTATTATTTGTTGCTCCTGATCATCGAGGTAAACGTCATTTGGCACGTACGACTCACCCGGAGGCAACTGCTTCTCAATAACTGGATGCCTTCCGTCTTTAATATCAATCACTTTTGAATCGTCGAGAACCGGACGTGTATAATTGTTTTCAACCGATACTGTAGCAAACGACTGGAGGCAGTCAATCCGTGCAGCTAACGAAGCATTTAACTGGATAACCGGAATATAATCGTAAATTGAAAGAACCAGTTCATTAAAGAGTTTTGTTTCAAGCTCAATTATTTTCTCTTCTGCCCCCAGTATTTTTTCTTCATACTGTTTTAGTTCTTCCGTGATATATCTTTCTGCACTTACAAGGGTTTGTTTTCTTATCCATTCCGGGGGGACTTTGTCTTTATGGGTATTTCTGACTTCGATATAATATCCGAAAATATTGTTAAAGCCTATTTTAAGTGAAGGTATTCCTGTTTTCTGGCTTTCGCGAGTCTGAAGGTCTGCAAGATAATCCTTGCCACTGTAAAGCATTGTTCTCAGTTCATCAAGTTCTGCATTTACGCCTTTTGCAATAACATTACCTCTGTTTATCTGTACCGGAGGGTCATCGTTTATTTCGCGGGCAATTCTTTCGGCAACCTGTTTGCATGGATTTATTTGTCCGGCAAGTAATACTAGAGGTGGAGAGCCGTATTTCTCACATTTATCTTTCAATTGGGCAAGTGCCTCGAGTGCGCGTCTCAGCTGAACAATTTCCCGTGGATTAATTCTGTTGGCTGCCACTTTTGAAGTCAATCTTTCGAGATCTCCTATCTGTTTGAGATATCCACAGACCTCTGTTCTTAAATCGTTGTCGTTCATGAAATTACCCACAATATCGAGGCGCTCGTTTATGGGTTGCATCTCCTTCAATGGCAGTGAAAGCCATCGTTTCATCAACCGGGCTCCCATAGGAGATATTGTACGATCGAGAACATCAATAAGTGTTCTTGCTCCCTCAAAAACAGGCTGGAAAAGTTCGAGATTCCGTATGGTGAAACGGTCGAGCCATACATGCTTATCACTCTCTATCCTTGATATACTGTTTATATGCGCCAGTTGATTATGCTGGGTTATGTCGAGATAATAGAGTATGGCTCCTGCTGCAATTATACCATAAGTAAAATTTTCTACCCCAAATCCTTTTAATGATGCAGTATCAAACTGTTTTATCAGCCTGTCATATGCTGCTTCATGAGTAAAAATCCAGTCGTCGAGTTTATAGGTATAGAATTTCCGTGCAAAATTTTCCTCGAAAAGATCTTTTTTACTCTTTTCATATAAAACCTCTTTAGGCTGAAAGTTGTTAAGTATTTGATCGACATATTCAAAAGTACCTTCAGCCACCAGAAATTCACCGGTTGAAATATCAAGCAATGCCACACCTGCTGCCCTTCTGTCGATATGAATTGCTGCCAGGAAATTGTTTTCCTTATGATGCAGCACATTATCATTAAGACTCACGCCGGGAGTAACCAATTCAGTAATACCACGTTTTACTATTTTCTTTGCCAGTTTGGGATCCTCAAGTTGTTCGCATATTGCAACACGTTGTCCTGCTCTCACCAGCCTTGGTAAATAAGTGTCGAGAGCATGATACGGAAACCCTGCCAGCTCCACAAATGAAGCTGCACCGTTTGCCCTGCGGGTAAGTGTTATACCCAGTATCTCCGATGCTTTAACGGCATCTTCACCGAAGGTTTCGTAAAAATCGCCCACCCTGAAGAGCAGTAAAGCATCGGGATGCTTGGCCTTGATACTGTAATACTGCTTCATCAGGGGAGTATCCACATATTTCTGAAAATCAGTCATCGTACTGCTCAGTATCTTTATTAACAAAGATACAATCTGCCTTCCATTTATAAATATATTACGACAGGAATATTGCTAATATAAATTGAACTGGCCGCTCACCCGGCCTCTGCTATTTCTTTTCAGAAATTCAGGTAAAAATCCCTTGTGGCTTCGATATATTCTGGTGTATATTCATGCCTTCTGCCGGTCTCAATTGTTAAAAAACCTTCCCTGATTGGTTTTTTTGATTTTTCAAATTTCATAATAAGGCGTATGACTGGACCAGAAGGGACTGCCTTAACTTTTATCATTCTACTGCAAAAGAGCCCTTTTTCTGCTGCAGTTGCAATAAAAAGAGTGCCTTCGGTATAGGGCAGTATTATATGTAGGCTCCCCTCTTCAGCCAGCAATCTTGCACAACCCCCGGCAAGCTGCTCGTACGAAAGTGAGCATGCATGCCTGGCACCTGATTTTGCAGGATCGGGACTCAGCAGGGAGTTCCTGAAATATGGAGGATTGGTTACAATAAAATCAAACTTTCTGTCACAAATGGAAAAATAATCACTGAATGTATATTTCTCAACTGATATTCTGTCCGACCATGGACAGGCAAATACATTTTCACAAGCCTGAATGTAGGAGTTGTAATCGGGCTCTATGGCAATAATCCTGCAATTTGTTCTCTGAGCAGCCATTATAGCAATCAGCCCCGTTCCTGTTCCTATATCAAGAAGCCATCCATTGCCATGTATTTCTGCAAGAGCTCCAAGTAATACTCCGTCGGTCCCAACTTTAAATGCACACCTGTCCTGATGAATTGTAAACTGTTTGAACCTGAAATAATCATTTGCCATATCCTGCAGGTGCTTTTTATTGCAAAAAAATTCAAAACCTTTCATTTATTCCCAGACCGAACAGAGCAAAGTCGTACTTAACAGGATCGTCATGGTCGAAAGTTCGCAGCACAGATGTAAGTTCCTTTACTGCGGTGAAGTCGTTCTGTTTCCTCCGAAGAAGGCCAAGCTTTCTGGCCGTGTTCCCCGTATGAAAATCCAGAGGTATGTAAAGCTGTGAAGGTCTTATCTGTTTCCATATTCCGAAATCTACGCCCCTGCCGTCATCTCTTACCATCCACCGCAGGAACATAAATAGTCTTTTTCCTGCTGCTCCTCGTAAAATATCTGCAAAATGTTTTTCAGCATGACAGCTATGAGGTATGGAAAAAAAATCCCTTCGCAGCGAAGCAATACCAGTTACAAGGGAATCATCCTGCCTCATACCCTCAACTATAATATCTTCCATACTGTCATACTTTCTGTAAATATTCATCAATGACCTGAGGAAACATATGCAGTCGCCTCCATTAAAGGTTCTGTGGACAAATCGTGAAAATCTTTTCAGGTCATTTTCTGATGCATTAATAATAAATTCGTATGGAGAATTTCCCATTAATTCCATAAGCCGGTGTGCCGACCTTAATATCAGATCCCGCCTTCCCCATGCTATTGTTGCCGTCAGAAATCCTGATACTTCTCTGTCGTGTTTCCCGGAAAACATGTGTGGAATGGAAACAGGATCATTTTCAATAAACTCCGGAGTATTATACTGAAGATATTTTTCTTCAAGGAATTCACGCATTTCGCCATGTGTAATTCCTTTATAACGTTTTTCACGATTCATTGACAATAATTCCGTCTTTTAACTGGATGATTCTGTCGGACAATGAAGCAAGCTGGGTGTCGTGTGTTACAATCACGAAAGTCTGACCAAAAGTGTCGCGCAAACGGAAAAAGAGTTTATGGAGTTCCTTTTTGTTTTCTGTGTCGAGGTTGCCGGATGGTTCATCGGCAAGAATAACTGACGGGTTATTAATAAGTGCCCTGGCTACAGCCACTCTTTGTTGCTCGCCTCCGCTAAGTTCTGAAGGCTTGTGCTCTGCTCTTTCAGAAAGATTCAGAAAATCAAGAAGCTGCATGGCTTTCTTCATAGCCTCCTGCCTTCCCGTGCCAGCAATGAATGCAGGAATACAAATATTTTCGAGTGCTGTAAATTCAGGTAACAGATGATGAAACTGAAAAACAAAGCCGATGTTTTTGTTTCTGAATGCAGCCAGTTGTTTTCCATTAAGTTTTCCAACATCCTGACCGTTGTAAAAAATCTGCCCTTCATCGGGCCGGTCGAGTGTGCCAAGGATCTGTAATAATGTGGTCTTTCCAGCCCCGCTTGCCCCTACAATCGTGACAATTTCCCCCTTTTTAACCTCAAGGTCTATTCCTTTTAAAACCCTGAGATTCCCGAATGATTTCCTTATACCTGTAGCCTTAATCATATCAATTGTGGCAAAGACAAAAATAACATTTTGAATTGAAATAAATTGCCCGCCTGAAAAAATGAAATACTAATGCAAGAAGAATAATCGAATATTTGTGGAAGGTATAAATTTCAGCTCATATTTGAATTCAGGTCATCAACTTCCCTGTTAAGATCTTCAACTTCCCTGTTAAGCGAATCAGATGCTTCGTTAAGATCACTTCTTATTGCCTCAGTCGACTCTTCTATATTTCTTGAGATATTTTCGCTGATATCATTAATGTCAGTTTGTACCGATTCCTGAATTTCTGATATTTCACTTCTTACCTCTCTTGTACTCTCTTCTATCTCTTTTTTAATTTCTTCAGTTGCTTTTCTGAAATCCCTCATTCCTTTTCCTATTCCTTTTGCTATTTCCGGAATCTTGTCGGCTCCGAAAAGCAACAGGACAACCACCATTATAATAAATATTTCCTGCCCGCTTATGAATAATAGTACACCCATTTTTCATCAATTCACCTTTGCAAAATTAATAATTAAATTCGACAGGCTGACATCCATGAACAAGTAATCATCATAAAAAAGTAAAAGCAAGGGAGAAGACTCCCTGCTTTACAAAACAAATAACTCATTTTTCATTTTTGCTCAGGCTGAGCTGTTTTCATTTTCTTTGATGTATCATACATCAGTGCACCTGCCACAAAGATTGAAGAGTAGGTACCAACGAATATTCCAATCATAAGGGCAAAAATAAATCCACGGATAACTGCACCTCCGAAAATGAAAATTGCAATGATAGTTAAAAGAGTTGTCAAAGAGGTATTTATGGTACGGCTCAGAGTTGAGTTGATTGCTGAATTCAGTATATCTTTAAAAGGTCTTTTTCGGTAAATGGGCAGATATTCCCTTACCCTGTCGTAGATAATCACGGTATCATTTACCGAGTAACCAATAACTGTAAGTATTGCTGCAATGAATGCCTGGTCTATCTCCATCGAGAAGGGCATAATGCCCCACAATAGAGAGTAAATACCAATCACAAAGAGCGTATCGTGGAAAAGTGATGCCACTGCTCCAAAACCGAACTGCCATGTGCGGAACCTGAGAAAGATATAAAAGAAAATAATAACAAGGGCAATACCAACAGAATAGAATGCCTTGATTTTAATATCGCTAGCAATGGTTGGGCCTATGGTTTCGGAGCTAACCCTGTATTTTGAAAGAAATTCTTCTTTTGACAGATTCCCTCCAACCATATCTTTAAGTCCCTGATAGAGCAATGTCTCTACTTCATCCTCTGCTCCGGGTTCATTTATTTTATATTTGGTTGTGATCTTGACCTGATTTTCACTGCCAAAAGTTACAACTTGTGGCATTTGCCCAAAAACTGAATTAAGCCGCTGGGCAACATCAGCCGTCTTTACAGGTTCATCAAACCTTACAACAAAAGTTCTTCCACCTGTGAAATCAATTCCCATATTAAGTCCCCTGGCAAACAAAGAAACTATACCAGCAATAAGGATTACAGCTGATAATGTATAAAAATACTTTCTTACCCCGATAAAGTCGATTTTTGTGTTTTTAAGAAGGTTTGCAGTAAGCGGTATTGAGAAAGTAAGTTCTTTGTTTCTCTTAAGTTGTGCTTCGAAAATAAGTCTGGTTATGAAAATAGCTGTAAAGAGTGATGTTACTATACCTATGACGAGCGTTGTTGCAAATCCTCTTATCGGGCCTGTACCGAAAACATATAGGACAATACCGGTTAGCAGTGTTGTTACGTTAGAGTCTATTATTGCTGAATATGCTCTTCGGTAGCCGTCAGCTATTGCGAGTTTAAGTCCTTTCCCGGCACGAAGCTCCTCGCGTATTCGTTCATAAATAAGCACATTTGCGTCAACTGCCATACCCATTGTAAGCACAATACCTGCTATACCCGGAAGGGTCAGCACCGCATTGAGGGAAGCAAGAACGCCAAATAGAAGAAACACGTTTGCAAGAAGAGCAATATCTGTAACAACTCCAGCCTTATGGCTGTAATAGAAAATCATATATGCCAGAACCAGGAGAAATGCGATAGCAAATGATGTAACGCCCGATTTTATTGCTTCTTTCCCAAGTGTAGGACCAACAACTGTATCAGATACTATGCGGGCAGGAGCGGGCAGTTTACCGGAAAGAAGAATATTTGCGAGGTCCTGTGCCTCTTCAAGAGTGAAATTACCTGTTATTTCAGAGTTTCCACCGGTAATTTCAGTTGTGACTCTTGGCCATGACCGTACATACCCATCGAGAACAACTGCTATACAGCGTCCAATATTTTCGCGTGTAAGGCGTGCCCATGTTTTGGCACCTTCGGCATTCATTGACATTTCGACTTTAATGTCGGAAGCAATAACTCCGGTTGTAGGTCTGGCCGATGTAATTACGCTTCCGTCGAGAGGTGCCCGGCCGTCGCGTGTGGTAACTTTTATTGCATGTAGCTCATAGAAAGTCTTTGTGTCATCATACTTGTATGGCTCCTGACTCCAGTAGAAGCGGACATCACGGGGAAACAGAGCCCTGATCTGGTTCATCTTCAGATACTTATTTACTGTAGCCGTATCTCTGAAACTGGCCAGACCTATAAGGCTCCCCTGATATGGCTGTCCATTCTGATCAACATGCGGCCTTAATATCCCGAAAAGAGGATTCTGGGCTGTAAACTGTTCCAGCGTTTCTGCTTCAGCAGCTGTTTTTGTTGTATCTTTTTTAATTAGTTCAAGTATTGATTCTTCACCTTTACGGGTAGTATCCTGCTGGGTCGACGCACGCGATTCAGAAACCAGTTTCAAAGAATCTGCCTGCTTCTGGGTATTTGCAAGAATTTCCCTTAGCAGATTATTTGCCTGAACCAGATAGCCTATCATTTCACTGTTCTCATATGTCTCCCAGAATTCAAGGTTTGCTGTACCCGACAGAAGCTCTCTTACTCTTTGCGGATTGTTAACCCCTGGGAGCTCTATCAGAATTCTCCCCTTTGTAGATAACTGCGATATATTGGGTTGTGTTACTCCAAACCGGTCGATTCTTGTACGGAGTATGTTAAAGGCATTATTTATAGCGTTATCTATCTCTTTTTCAAGAACTTTTATAACTTCTTCATTTGTTGAATTAAAGTTTATTTTATCCTTCATTTTAACAGTGCCGAAAATGGAAGCTAGCCTTGCCTGAGGGTCAAGTTCCGTAAATGCATTTGCAAAAAGTGTGAGAAAATCTCCCTGTGTCTGCAATTGACGCTGACGAGCCCTGGCAAGAGCTTCATTAAAGGTTTTATCCGGGTTGTAATTTGATAGTGCTCTTAAAATATCTTCAACTGATACCTCAAGTATCACATTCATACCACCTTTAAGGTCAAGTCCGAGATTCAACTCTTTCTTCAGGCATTCCTTGAAGGTGTACCCCAGAAAACTCCACTGGTCTTTCGACAGGGCCGACATCGAATCGATATATGCCACTTCCTTTACCAGATCTCCTTTTGCATATTTTCTGGCATCACTTTTAACCTTGTATGTAGCGGCCGTAAACGACAGCTGGTAGAGCGAAACTATAGCAAGCGTAACTGCCAGAACTATAATCAGACCTTTATTCTGCATCTGTCAATTTTTTTATGTTATTCTATATTAATTCAATCAAATAATGAGCCGCAAATTTAAACAAAAGATTTTCAAAAATGAAACAATTAAAAAATAAGAAAGGCTGCCTCCCAATGCAGCCTTTCAACAAGTTCATTACACAATTCTTTAAAGCAGTAGTTTTTCGAAATCCACTTCAATTGGTTTTCTGTTAATAAAATCGTAAAGTGTTAGAGCTCTGATGTTGTAGAAATAAGTCCAGTATTGTTGTAATGCCTGGATATATGCCCTGCGGTTTGTGTCCTTTCTGGCGTCGGCATCGTTCAAATCAAGAACAGATATTTTTCCGATAAGGAATCTCGCCTTGGTCACTTCATACCTCCTCATAGCTACTGTATCAGATTTGGCAGCAATTGCAACCTGTTCGGCCTGAAGATTAAACTGGGCTACATCAAGAAACAGGTTCTGCTGGAAATTCGACATTGCCTGTTTCTCCTGAACTTCAGCAAGCTCAAGGCTCGAAAGTGCCATCTTGTACCTCCCCTTTGCCTGACCCCAGTCGAGTATCGGTATAGTAAGCCCTATCCTAACTCTCTGTGACTGACTAAGATTCTGATATGCCTGCAGAAAATCAGTATTCTGCTGTTTGAAACCTATCGATGCAATCATTGTAGCTGTCAGTCCCCGGTTAGTCCTTGCCTGCGCAAGACTGCTCTGGGCATTCAATGTATTGATTCTTTGATTAATAATATCAGGGTTATTTTTCAGTGCCAGTTCAAGAACTTCCTGGGTATCAACCTGCAGATTAGGAATTTCGGATGGAATTATAAGTTCAATTTCAACATTTTCATTATAACCTAGAAATGAAGCCAGACGAATTTGCCTGTCGCGAAGGTTCATTTCTGCCTGCTTCCTTGCCGTTTCGGCATTTAGGAATGAGAGCTGCATTTGTAGAAGATCGTCTTCAGCTATGGTCCCGAGCTGATATCTTCCCTGGGCAATACGATAAAGAGTATCAGCATTTGAATAATTCATCTCAGCTATCTGCTTGTTAATCTGGGCAAGTGCAAGCATAAAGAAGTTCTGAACTGCATTCATATGAACCTCCTCAATAGTGTTCAGATATTCCTTTTTTGCCATTTCATACCGGAGTGGTTCAATTTTTGCCTGCCATTTGAGTGTATTGTAACGCCTTATCGGCTGGTTTATATTAATGGAAACAGGATTTGTGATGTAATTAATAGGCAAATTTTTCTCAATGTCTTTATACAAGGTAAGGTCTGAACTTAACGAAATCACAGTACCAAGTGGACCTATAGCCTGCGACAGAGAAAGTGTTCCTGTGCTGCTGACAGTATTGGTGGCAAAATATTTCCATGCTGTGTCTCTTGAATCCCACACTCTTTCAAGCCCGTTGAAAAAATCTGGAACCGTACCTGTCAACGTCAGTGAGGGCAGATACTGTGCTTTAAATGACCTGTACTGCCAGTAGCTTGCACGGAATCTGTGTTTTGCAATAAGAGCTGAAGGCGATTGATCCTCGGCAACTTTAATAACTTCATCGAGTGTCATAACCTTTTTTACGGCCTGTGCTTCAGTTCTGACTGTGAAAGAAGCAAATAAAAATCCCGTAAATAATAAAACTAAAATCCTGTTCATATGTCTAAAATGTTTATTCGTATCTGAGTGATTCAATGGGGTCTTTTTCTGAAGCCCTCTTTGCTGGCGAGTAACCGAAAATCACACCTACCGCAACAGATACCCCGAAAGCTATAAAAACTGAAAAGAATGATACTATTGTCATAATACCAGCAAGTTTCTCAATAATCTTTGCCATTATCACTCCGAGAAAGATTCCAATAAAACCACCTGATATGCTAATAAGGACTGCCTCTGAAAGAAATTGAACCACAATATCCATTTTCTTGGCTCCTATTGCCATACGCGTTCCAATTTCCTTAATGCGTTCCATTACTGAGGCAAACATAATATTCATTATTCCGATTCCGCCCACAATAAGTGAAATACTGGCTATTGCACCGAGTACTATATTAAATATATCCTTTGTTCTCTGCTGCTGTTTGAGAAGCAGTTCCGGAACTGTTATTTCAAAATCTTTGACGTTAGAATGCCTTCTCAGAAGCATTCGGCTTAAAACTTCAGTTGTTGTATTTAGCTGCTCTGTTTCATTAACCTGAACAACAATTCTGTCGAGCTGGTTATAATTTGTTTCCTGTTGTACATTGGCATCTGAAGAGCTGACTATCACCCTTGCCATAAATCCCATTCCGCCTCCCATGATATTGAAGGCTGTGGTTGAAGCTTCTGATGCAAGTTTTGTATTTACAAGAGCCCTGTTCTGGAACCGCATCAGCATCGTCTGAACGGGTATATAAATATTGTCATTATAAACATTTACACCTTTTTCTTCAAATCCTGTAAGAGAAACATTTGTTTTCTGCAATACTCCAATCACTTTAAGCCAGATACCGTTGAACTTAATATACTGGCCTATCGGATCAATTTTGCTGAAAAACTTAGAACGGATGTTGGCTCCTATAATACATACCTGTACTCCGTTTTCATTCTGATAATCGTTGAATACCGTCCCGGCAACCAGTGGCAGGTTGTAAAGATAAAAGTAATCGTTCGATACCCCCACCAGTTTGGCTGTGTGTTTAACGCCATTAAAGATTGCCGTAGAGTTAAATGAGATTTCTGGACTGATCCTCTTAACTGACGGTATATGTGTTCGTATTGCCTCAACGTCGAGCATTGTAAGTCCCCGTGAAAATTTTCTCTGCTGTTTCTCGCCTTCTTCGGAGGTTGATGTCTTTTCCTGTATTACAGGATTTATAAGAATATTGTTTACACCAACCATTTTCATCTGTTCGAGGATTTCCTGTTTTGCCCCGCGGCCAATGGCTAGCATTGCAATAACTGCTGCCACACCGAAAATGATTCCGAGTGCTGTGAGAATCGATTTTAGTTTGTTTGAGACAATCGATTCCATAGCAATCTGAATATCATGAAAATATCTTAATATAAATCTGAACATCTTTTAATGTTTTTAACGATTAATTTCAGGAAAATGACAGAGGCGGGATTAATTATTGTCCACCGCTCTGTGGGTTCATTCTTCTGCGTGCGGTAGTATCTCTTACAGCACCTCCGCCGCTCTCTCTTGAACTTCTCATTTCCTGCATCCTGCGTCTCATGGCTGCAGTATCACGCACTCCACCGGGGAATCCGGCTCCTGCACCCTGGAATTCACCAGGCGTAAAGCCCGGGAATTGACCTCTTGCACCGCCTGATCTGAATCCCATTCCAGTCCTTCTTTCAGCAGCCCTGGCTGCCTCTTCCCTCAGACGTCTCTCCTCTTCCTCCTTCTGTCTCTGGCGCTCCCTGATGATTGGTATCAAATCCTCTCCTGCAAGAGTAAATTTCTCCGGTTTCTCCGGCGTACTCAGGTAGAGTTCCGTTCCGGGCTCAATACCCTGTTCAACCACAACATCATTCTCATTCGATTCACCCAGCAGAACAATCTGTTTCTTTCCCGACTTTGTATAAACAAAAGGTATACTGTCGGCACCGGTTTGAACACACTCCAGCGGTATATATACAACATCATTCAGAGTCTTGGTAACAATCTTGTTACCTGTTGTCATTGCCGGACGAAGTATAGGATCAGTAACATCGAGTTTTATAATCACCTCAAACACCTTGGCATCAGCGTTTGGAAGCTGCTCACCAATATTTGCAACACTTGTGACCACGCCTGTATACCTCTTGTCAGGAAATGCATCAACAGTAATTTCTACCCTCTGCCCGGCTTTTACCTTGCTGACATCAATCTCGTTAACGTATGTTTTCGATATCATCGACGACATATCAGGAAGTGTTGCAATTATATTGTCGAATGGACTTATTGAGGAGCCTGTTTTTCTCTTGGCACCGGTTCTATCCCTGTAGTAAATAACCATACCATCGGCCGGCGCTCTGACAATAAATTTTGAAAGCAGATCCTGAAGGTCGGCTACCTTCTGCCGCTGCTCATTAAGCAAACGCCTTGTATTTAGAATATTGGCTTTTGTCTGTTCAACTCTGAGGGCATAGCTCCTCTTTGCCTGTTCGAGCGCACGTTCAGCCTTGTCAAGATTGATCTCTGCCTGACGGATGGTGGCAGGAGGTTCGTATTTCGACTGTTCAAGTGTTATGCGGGCCTCTTCAACATTATATGTCAGGTTCTTGATATTATCCCTTAAATTTGTAAGAGTCACTGCAGTATCAAGAATGGCAGTCTCAAGATTTGTCTCATATGTTGCAAGCCTCTCAAGTTCATCCTTTAAAGTATTATCAAAAGATGTCCTGTCAAGTGTTGCCACATAATCTCCTTCCTTAACAATAGTGCCTTCAGGAACAAGATCCTGTATCCTGATTTCCATACCCCTTATATTACGGAGCTGAGCAATTTCAGGCCCCCTGATGAAAACTGAGTTTTCGGCCTGAAGTTCTCCTGTAGTATATACAATTATATCAAACTGGCCCTTCTTTGCCTCTGCAAATAAAACACTGAGGTCACTTTTATGGGATAACCTGCTGATAACTACCACTGCGATAATTATCACTGCCACAACAATTCCAGAAATAATTAATGTTTTTTTCATTGTGAAATATCTGTTTTTATTTGTTTTAAATTTATTGTATTGTCATATTTTTCAGCCACAAAAGTATTAATAAAAGTAAGGTAATATTATTCATTAACAATAATTAACAGCAATAACCTTTTTTGTTTCATATTATAAGACACATAAACAAGTGCTTTTATTCCTTGACTGACTAAACAAAATTTCTTATTTTAAACATTTTTAACAATACTTGCCATTTTTTCGGCAAGTTCTGCTGCTTTTCCAGGGCTTTTTGCTTCTGCATAAACCCTGATAATAGGCTCTGTATTTGACGTTCTTGCATGAACCCACCCTTCATTCGATTCCACAAGGATGCCATCACGTTCATCGGTTGATGAATCCGGAAATATATCTTTAGCTACCTTTCTGATCTTTTCAATATTAAAATCTTTTTCACGGGCAATCTTTGTTTTAACAAGAAAATAATCTGGATATCTTTTTCTCAGTTCCGAACATGTAGTTTTTTGCGATGCAAGATGTGTAAGGAACAATGCTATACCTACAAGAGCATCTCGCCCGTAGTGAAGTTCAGGATATATTACCCCTCCGTTACCTTCACCTCCTACCACAGCTTCCCTTTCTTTCATTTCCTCTATAACATTAACCTCACCCACAGCAGAAGTAAAGTGTTTCCCACCATATTTTAAGGTTACATCTCTCAGTGCCCTTGTTGATGACATATTTGAAACGGTATTTCCCGGAGTATGTGAAAGAACATAATCAGCCACCGCCACAAGAGTATATTCCTCGCCAAACATCTCACCATTCTCACATACTATTGCAAGGCGGTCAACATCCGGATCGACTGCAAAACCTACATCAGCACCTGTAGTCTTAACTTTCTCCGAAAGCTGAATAAGATTTTCCGGCAACGGCTCAGGGTTATGTGAAAATTTTCCGTCAGGGACCTCATTGATGAGAATATATTCCCTCACACCCAATTTCTTGAGTAATCCGGGAATAATCATACTGCCAACAGAATTTATACAGTCAACCACTACTTTGAAACCTGCCGATGCAATCACCTTACTATCAACCAGTTTCAGATTCATTATTAAATCCGTATGTCGTTCTGCCCATGTTTCATCCCTGGTTATACTGCCTGCGCTTTTACTGTCAGCAAAAACAAAATCATTCTTTTGAGATATATTAATTACCTCTTTACCATCACTTTCGGAAAGGAATTCGCCTTTTCGGTTCAGCAATTTAAGTGCATTCCACTGTTCTGGATTATGACTGGCCGTAATTATAATACCTCCATCAGCCCCGGTTCCCTGAACAGCAATTTCAACGGTGGGCGTTGAAGCCAGACCGATATCAATAATGTCTATACCCATTGCTTGAAGCGTGGCGTTTACGATGTTGGCAATCATTTTCCCCGATTGCCTTGCATCACGACCCGTTACAATTTTAACCTTTTCTTTCCCTGAATCCTTCCTGACCCACTGTCCGAATGCAGCTGTAAACATTACAATATCAACTGGCGTCAGATTCTCCCCCTGCCTGCCGCCAATCGTCCCACGAATTCCTGAAATTGATTTTATAAGCGCCATTTTCAAAAACAGTTTTGCAATTGTAAAAATGCAAAAATAAAGTATTTAGTATTATCTCGCTAATTAATTGTAAATTTGCACCCTGATTTATAAAAGATGCCACAAAAAAACATAAAAGGAAAGAGATCCGGATCAAGAAAAGGAATTTTTTCAAAAGGGAAAGAATCTGAAGAACTGATACGCTTGAACAGGTTTATTGCTGCCAGTGGCTTGTGTTCACGGCGCGAAGCAGATGAACTCATATTAAATGGATTGATTACAGTAAACGGAAAACAGATAAAAGAACTTGGCTACAGGGTAAGAAGGGATGATGACGTCAGATATAAGAACAAAAGGCTCACACCAGAAAAAAAGGTGTATATTCTTATGAACAAACCAAAAGGTTATGTTACAACAACATCAGATCCAGGCGGAGCACCAACGGTTATGGACCTTTTAGGTAATAAAATCGAAGCCAGGGTTTACCCGGTTGGAAGGCTTGATAAAAATACAACAGGAGTGCTTCTGTTGACTAACGACGGAGAACTGGCAGGGAGACTAACCCATCCACGTTTTGAAAAAAAGAAAGTCTATCATGTAGTTCTCGACAGAGATGTTGCCAAAAGCGACCTTGAGAAACTTGTAAAAGGAGTGGATATTGGAGATGAAACAGTTTATGCCGACGCAGCCGCATACCCTTCACCAGACGATAAAAGCCATGTAGGAATCGAAATTCATTCAGGCCAGAACCGGGTCATAAAAAGAATGTTCGAAAAGCTTGGATATAAGGTTAAAAACCTCGACAGAGTCTATTTTGCCGGCCTTACAAAGAAAAACCTGCCGCGTGGAAAATGGAGGTTCCTTACTGAAAAAGAAATAAATATGCTTAAAAGAGGTATCTTTTAAAAAATTAAAAAATGCATAAATCAGGATTTGTAAATATTCTGGGTAATCCGAATGTCGGTAAATCAACCCTCATGAATGCAATGGTGGGGCAAAAACTTTCTATTGTCTCTCCAAAGGTACAGACAACACGCCACCGCATAATGGGTATCCTCAACGGCGAAGATTATCAGATTGTTTACTCCGACACCCCGGGTATAATTAAACCTGGTTATAAACTTCACGAACAGATGATGAAATACATAACCGGAGCACTCACCGATGCAGATATTATACTTTATATTACGGATGTCCAGGAGAAAGTTGACCCTGAAGGAGAAATAATCCAGAAAATTAAAAATATAAAGGTCCCTGTCATCATTGTGATAAACAAGATTGACCTAACCACACAACCAGCTCTCGAAACACTGACATCTACATGGAAAGAATGGTTTCCAGGCTCTGATGTAATTCCCGTTTCAGCAATATATGGCTTCAATCTCGACCAGCTTCTAAAGACAATACTTAATCTTCTGCCTGAGGGTCCACCATATTTCCCAAAAGACCAGATTACTGATAAAATGGAACGGTTTTTTGCGGCAGAAATAATCAGAGAAAAAATATTCTTAAATTACCGTCAGGAGATACCTTATTCAGTTGAGGTTGAAATAGAGAGTTTTACAGACCTGGAAAACCTGAGCAAAATAAGAGCTGTTATACACGTTGCAAGAGAAAGTCAGAAAGGAATTATCATAGGTCATCAGGGGAAAATGCTCAAAAAGATAGGAACCGAAGCCAGAAAAGAAATGGAGGAATTTTTTGGACGGAAAATATACCTTGAACTGTATGTTAAAGTGACCGAAAACTGGCGGGATAATCCTGCAATTCTAAAAAGGTTTGGTTATTAGCAAATTAAACTATCAGACAATCATTAACTTATGAGCAGGATAGTTGCCATAGTCGGACGACCTAACGTAGGAAAGTCAACTCTCTTCAACAGGCTGACTCAGAGCCGACAGGCAATAGTTGATGAGGAGAGTGGTGTTACCCGTGACCGTATATATGGTAAAGCCGATTGGAACGGGATTACTTTTTCGGTTATTGATACCGGGGGATATGTGGAAGGCTCTGACGATATTTTCGAAGAAGAAATAAATAAACAGGTACTGGTTGCCATTGAGGAAGCCGATGCTATTATATTTCTTACTGACGTAACAACAGGCGTTCACGACCTTGATAAATCTGTAGCATCACTTCTCCGGAAATCAGGAAAAAAAATCTTTCTTGCAGTCAATAAAGTTGATAACAACTCACTTATCAGTGCAGCTTTCGAGTTTTATGAACTCGGGCTCGGAAATCCTTATCCATTGAGTTCACTGAACGGAAGCGGCACAGGTGAACTGCTTGACGACATTGTAAAAGTACTGCCTCCTGCTGGGGTGGAGGAAGAAACAGAACTGCCAAGGGTGGCAATCGTAGGTCGCCCCAATGTGGGTAAATCGTCACTCCTTAACTCCCTGCTTGGAGAAGAAAGAAACATAGTTACACCCCTTGCAGGAACCACAAGAGACTCTATATATACACGATACAACAAATTCAATCACGATTTCCTTCTGGTTGACACGGCAGGACTCAGAAAGAAAAGCAGAATAAAAAATGACATTGAATTTTATTCTGTGATGAGGGCCGTAAAAGCTGTGGAAAATTCTGACGTATGCCTGCTAATGGTGGATGCAACCCGTGGTATCGAATCTCAGGATATTAGCATATTTTCATTAATTCAGCGAAACAACAAGGGGATGATAGTTCTTGTAAACAAATGGGACCTTGTAAAAAAGGATTCAAATACCGCAAAATTATTTGAAGAAGAAATAAGAAAACGTACAGCCCCTTTTACCGACTATGATATTCTGTTTATCTCAGCAATCAATAAACAGCGTATCCACAAGATACTTGAATGCATAGAGAAGGTCAATAATAACCGCAAAAAGAGAATACCGACATCCGAGCTTAATGAAGCAATGCAGGAAGCTTTCAGGGCTTATCCGCCTCCGGCAGTAAGAGGAAAGAATATTAAAATTAAATACGTAACCCAGCTGCCTTCATATTCACCGGCTTTTGCATTTTTTTGTAACTACCCTCAATACATAAAAGAGCCTTATAAACGTTATCTTGAAAACAGATTGAGGGAAAATTTTGATTTTACCGGTGTTCCGATAAAAATATTTTTCAGAAAAAAATAAATTGGTTTGATTTTTGAAGACATTTTTAAGACATAATCAAAAATGATAAACTTAAAAAATATCTTTCCTTTTATTGCAGCAGGTCTGATATTGTCAGCCTGTGTTAAAATAGAGCATTTGCCACCGGAACCGTCAATCAGTTTCAGAAGTTTTGAAGTTTTTGACACAACTGATATACTTGGGAACGCGATAAAGGGAGGCAGGCTTAAATTTTATTTTGAGGATGGTGACGGCGATCTTGGAATGAGCAAGCAGGGTTTTTCGGATTACGACACCATAAATTTGTTTGTTAACCTGTTAAGGGTCAAAAATAATGAAATTATACCTGCACCGGATAATGATCCTCTGAGATCTTCTAGGTACAGAATACCTTACATGGAAAGAACAGGTCAGAATAAAATTCTAAGAGGAATAATAAAGGTTACTTTCTTTTATTTTTTCTGGTCACCGGCTGATACAATCTATTACGATTTTTATTTGAAAGACCGTGCAGGTCATTTCAGTAATACGGAAAGAACCTGTCAGATAATATTAAATAATAACGGCATCTGCACGAGGTAAACAATATTCAGAACCTTATCCCGATAACCAGAACATCATCAACCTGAGCGTAATCATTTTTCCAATCGAAGAAGAACTTTTCAATTACCTCCTTCTGCTTTGCCATCGGAAGACTATGGACTTCTTCAATAAGTGACTTAAACCTGGCAATTTTCATTTTTTTACCATCAGGACCGCCAAACTGATCAGGGAAACCGTCGGAAAACAGATAAACGCTATCGCCTTTGCTGAGGTAATATTCAAGATCATCAAAATATTTCTCGGTAACCGATTCACCTCCCACTGAGTATTTATTGCCTTTTATATAGTAGAGTTCTCCCCCCATAATTATTATTATGGGGCGCATTGCAGATGCAAGTTTTATGTGCCGCTCAGGAATATTGATTTCACAGATCACCATATCCATCCCATCGTTTGAAACACCAACATCAACATTCTGGTTCAGTGTTGAAATTATCTGTTTATCGAGCATAGTTAAAATCTGTGAAGGTTTTGTAACACCTTTTCTGACAATTATATCCTGTAAAAGAGTCGCTCCAATCATTGACATAAATGCACCCGGAACACCATGACCTGTCGAATCAGCACAGACAAGCATAAACCTATCATTATCAATGCGGTCGAACCAGTAAAAATCCCCACTAACAATATCTCTCGGGTAGAAAATTACAAAACTGTCAGAAAATGTCTCTTTAAGTTTGTTTATATCGGGCAAAATACTTGACTGAATCCTTCTGGCATAATTGATACTATCAGTAATTTCCAAATTCTGCATCTCGATCATTTCCTTCTGTTTAACCACCTCACTGGTTCTCTTTTCCAGTTCATCCTCAAGGTATTTCTTTACCTTTTCCTGAGCTTTCTCTCTCTGTCTTACTATTAGAATCACTGTACCTGCTATGGCAAAAATCACCAGCAGTATAAAATACCATGTTCTCCAGAAGGGGGTTTTTATTACAAATTCAACAGTTACAGGTGTGTGATCTGACTGCCCAGCAGCATTATACGAAATTACATTAAACTTGTATTTTCCATCGCGTAAAGAATATGTAGTTTGTCTTTCTGTTTTCAATCCCGACCACTCATTATCCCAGTTATCCATTTTTGTGCTGTAATAAACTTCTTCGGGATTTCTGAGATTTATTCCAACATATTCAATTTTTATTGTGTATTTACTGTATGGCAAAACATATTCTTTTCTCAGTGGATACCTTATATTATTAATAGTAATTGAAATTAAATTAGTTTTCGGGACTACAGACGCCGCCCTTTCCAACCTTTTATCGTAAATTACCAGTCCTTCGGTGGTTCCAAACAATATTCTTCCCATGTGATCCACTGCTATTGAATTGGGATTGCAGTTGGAGCTTTTCATAAAATCGGGCGAATATTTCTTTAGCAACCCTGAATGAAGATCAAAAACTGAGAAGCCTCTTTCATGTCCTACCCAAACCTGTCCGCTACTGTCGGCAAGAATGCTGTAGCAAAAATTGGAAAAGAGTCCTTCGTAAGTTGTAAAATTATTTACTGAATCGCCGGTGAACCAGAAAATTCCATTGCCCGCCGTTGCTGCCCATATATCACCATGATCATCTTCAGCAAAACAGAGAACCTTATTTCTTGTAATCCCCGACATTAACCTTCTTCCTATTTCCACACCT
Source organism: Bacteroidota bacterium (assembly GCA_029552825.1). Lineage (GTDB taxonomy): Bacteria > Bacteroidota > Bacteroidia > Bacteroidales > VadinHA17 > LD21. The sequence continues at coordinate 65,739 of JAKPDL010000014.1, read as the reverse complement.
CCGCTCAGCGTTACTCTATAGAGCCTATCATACTCTGTGGCCGGCAAAGCCTCTCCATTTTGCAGAAAAATTATCTGGTTAATACTGTTATGGGGCAGTCTGTCCTCAATATTGAATTTTCTGATTACTTTACCTGTATTTCTGTTAATAACAACAATTCCGTCAAGAGTTGAAAGCCAAAGATTCTGGCCCTCAGCAGCTATATGCCGGATATAATTCTGTCCTGAATTTTCGGAAAAATAAGCCTGTCGAATCTGTCCATTTTTGCCTGTCAGATATAATCCTTTACCCCGTGTTCCAGCCCAGATAGTGGCGCCATTTTCATACAGGTATGCAGATATCTCTATATTTATTTTATTCCTTAATTCAGTATATCCTTCAACTTTGCCAGAGGAAGGATCAAAATAATAAAAGCCGGTAGGGGTGCCAAGAAAATATTTAGAACCTTCAAGGCTTACATTGATAATATTGTTTTTTTCCGGTAAATCACCCGGAGTGTAAATATAAAGAGCACGTGAATAAAGCATTGAAATACCCTCACCGTATAATCCCGCCCAGATATTTCCTTCAGAATCTTCGAAAACATCCGTCACATCATTGCTTTGCAATCCATTGCTGACAGTGAATAGTTCAACGTCATCAAAATTTCTCAGGCTGGAATTATAAGAAAATTTAATAAGTCCCGAACCCATGGTAGCCATCCATATCTCTCCATTTGAACCTCTGAAAAAGGATTTTACACTGATCTCTTCTGACAATGTCTTATTTTCCAGCTTTTCTATTTCCGGGCTCCCGTTTTTAAATTCCAGAATGTAGATACCTGATCCTTCAGTACCAATTAAAAGTGTTTCAGCTCCATCAACAGGAAAAATACATTGTATTCTTGTGTATTCAATCCCTTTGATCCTGCTTACAATCTTCACTGAATCCCTTTCAAACCTGCAAAAAAGAATATTCTCCGTAGTTCCGAGAAGCATGGTGTTTTCTGTTAGAAATGCTGCGCATGTCATTATCAAACCTCTGGGAACATTATATTTTATAACTCTTTCAGGATCATTAATGCTAATTTTCACTATCGACTTTTCCTGAGGTATAACAGAAATATATTCTTCATCCGACTGAACAATCTGGCTAATGCTCTGGAATCCAAGCTCCCTGAACTTGACCAGTTCGCCGTTCAAAGTATAAAACAGAGTTCCGTCACTACAACCGAACCATATCCTGCCTGTTCTGTCTCTGAAACTGCATTTAGGATATCGTGTATTGATACTGTCGGGATAAGGAACTGTATGAAAGGTTATTCCGTCGAACTTTGCAATTCCGTTTCCTGTACCAACCCAGAGGAAGCCATTCTGGTCCTGATTTATAGTATAAATATAAGTATCGGGTATACTGCTTGATGCCCCAAAATTTTTAAAACTATAGATTTGCCCTTTAAGTTCCGGAATAAGAATTAAATATCCTGCAGCCAGGCACAAACCAATCCTTCGTATAATACAGGTATATAAATAACTCCTGAACATTTACTGGTTTTTATCTACTTTACGCACAACAATTCTGGGCTGATAAATAGGAACTCCTCCGATAGGGGCGCTGAAGAATTTAAGATTATCACCTCTCTGGTTTTCGAGTGATATCACAACATTGTTGTTTCTAACCAGAAATTCCTTTTTCTTGTGAAACTGAAAATCGAGTGATGAATTTACCTCTTCAGGCTCCACGCCGATTCTTGATTCCACCCAGTCGTCTTCATTTGAGATTGGCACCTGAATACCTTTTCTGACTCTTGATACTACAACTATAGTTCCGTCATCATCCCAGTCAAAATTCTTTTGTTTAACATATATAACTCCCTCATCAATAAAAGGGTAAATATGAGAAATGCTTTGAGTATTGTTCCACATTCTGAAAGTATACTCATAGGTAAAAGCATTTGCTCCTTCTATAGGCACATCATTATTTGGTTCGCGTGAGAGAAAATACCTGTAAAGGTTCCCATCATCACCGCTTATTCCGTCAGCAATAACCTTGAAAATATATCCCCACTTTTCGCTGTAATCGCCTTCTGTAGGATTAAATGGTCCGAAAGTGTAATATTTGTTATCATATTGCCTGTCTTCCCCGAAAATTCTGGAAGCTAGAAGTGTGCCACTTTTGTAATTACCGGTCGGTTGCAGACCTCTGGAGTCTTCATTTATCTCCGGATCAACACCTTTACCTCCATAAACTGAAAATTGTGTTCTGGTATTCCATTCACCTTTGGGTTCATCATGTTCGCCTCCGGTATCGGGATCAAAAACCCTTATATAAAATCTCCCTTTATATTCCTTAGGAATTGCAAAAAACCATGTCTGGGAGAAATCATCATCTCCCCATGAAGTTGCTCCATCTCTTCCAAAAGTCACTAAAAACTGAATATTTTCATCTTCACCGGGAACAGGTTGTGCGGTAGAATTGGCAGTTAAGCAAAAAAAGATGATAATTATCGTAACCAGACTGTATGTTAATTTCTTCCTGCTCATTTCGTTTTAAAAATAATGATTTTTTATCAAGGCTTCCGGAGTACCACAATATTTTTCGAAACACATGTTTCCTTTACCCTGCCACTTCCATCCGGTGCTGAAGTAACTATTAACTGTACTGTATAATTACCTGACCTTTGATATATCTTATCAACTTTCGTGCCTATTGCTATTGTTTCATCCCCGAAATTCCAGTAAAATTGATTTATTGCCCACCCTGGAAGGTATGTGCTATCAGCATCGAAAATTACTTTTTCTCCTTCGAAACATCTGTCAGGACCAGAAATATATGCTTGCTCTATCTGTTCAACCCTCAGGTCGTATGTCTTTTCATTCAGCTCAATTTCATTTGTCAGAAGATTTACAATATCCAGCTTCACAGTATAATCTCCAGGACCTTTGAAACAATGAATGACTCTTGAGCCTTCTGCTGTTTCACCATCGCCGAAATTCCATATAAATTTGAAAGGCACGGAAAGTGTATCGTATTTTATAGCATTCTCCTCGATAAACTCATAGCAATAATTATTTTCCTGAACAGGGTCGCAAACGTCTTTTCTTATGATGTTTGATGCAAATCTCAAAATATCATCATCTCGCCCGGTTTTTCGGGTAAAAAAGCCTTCCTGCAAATTATCAGATGCACAAAAGGCGAAATCGTCATACTGTGAGTTAATTGGCTCGGGCATTGGAATCGGATCGTCCCACTCTCCGTCAACAAGTACTGTATAATAAACATCCATCCCCCCCATATAAGAAGCTGTGCCCTTTCGGTCGGAAGAAAAGTATAGCCTGCCTGAAGGATGAATATAAGGATAATTCTCTTTAGATGGTGAATTTACCTTGCTGCCAAGGTTTTTGGGTACACTCCACTTGCCGTTAACATTTTCGCACATCCATATATCTGAACCTCCCTGCCCGCCGGGCATATCGGAAGCAAAGAACAGAAACTTGCCATCCCTGCTTATACTGGGATGTGCTACATTATATTGAGTACTGTTGTATTCAAACGGACCTATATTTGTTATGGTCCGTCCCGACAGCTCTCCGACATAAATACCGAGAGTGTTCTTGATATTTCGTTTACGAGCTGCTTTACCCGAGAGAACGCTGCTGGTGAAGTAAATCGTCGAACCATCGGCCGAAACTGAAACAGGCCCGGTGAAAAGCACAGGGTCACCTGAAATTTTTATCTCGTAAGGTTCTCTCCATTTTAAAGTGTCACGCCTTGCTGAAAAATAGAGATTATAAAGTCTCTCTTCATTAAAAGTAGTAACATTTTTAGCGCTGCTCGCACGTCTGTCGGAACAAAAAATTATACCATCTTTTATAATAACCGGAGCAATATCATTGAACTGGGATGAAGAGAAAGGCATTTTTTCAATTTTATATACAAGTGGCTGTGAAAAAAGATAGTCTCTGCCACAAATTAAACATAAAGAAAAAATTACAATATGGATCCACCATCTTTCCATACCTTAAAAATATCTTGGATTTGTGGCTGACACCTTGTAACCGAACTCATATCTAAGTATAACTTCATGTGAGCCTTTTGAATATGTGCTCATCTGACCTGAAGGATAATCGTACGAATAACCGAACATAAGCTGAGGGGTTACCTGTAGTTGTATAATACCCACAATAACATCTTCATATGTCCGCCATGAAGCCCCGAGCCATAAAAAGTCAAAAAATATAAAATTTCCGTTCAGATCTATTCTTATTTCATCATTATTTGTCTTCTCCCGGAAAGGATAACCTACCAGAACAGAAGGTTTAAATTTAAATGAATTTGAAAACGAAATCAGAGCCCCTGCAGTTAAGTTTGCGTCGAATTCCCTGAATGTATTATAGCTTATCTCGCCTGAACTACTTTTCAGATAGGTCAGGAAAGATGGTACCGAAGCACCGATAAAAAATCTTTTATTTGAAAAATATATACCAGCTCCAACATTTGGAAGCATATAAGGTTTGTCGTTCGTTATAAAAACAGGATCATTCGGGTCAATGAGTATTATTCCGGTATAATCAGTATTCGACATATCAAACCCTGCTCTCAGGCCCATTGATAGCCGGCTCTTTCCAATAACAATATGATATGCATAGTCCGTGTACACACTTGTTGCACGTGTATAACCATACCTAAAAAACTGTCCCGATAACCCGAGTCCGACTTTATTGTTCTTCAGCAGGGTATGCAATGAAGCAGTCTGGAATACAGGTGCACCTTCAATACCCATCCATTGCATCCGTCCTGATACAAAAAAGCTCAGAGCTTCGCGTGTGCCTGCATATGCAGGATTAATCACAAGACCGTTATGCAGATACTGGCTGTAAACAGGATAGAAAAAGCTTATCTTCGTCATATCTGAAGTTCCGTCCTGTCCCCTGAGGTGCAGACACGACATAATAAGCATCAGTAAAAACAGCCTTCCTTTCATCTGTAAAACAGCCGTGAAAATACTAAATTTATTATAATCAGTAATTGTATCTTTTCAACACAACAAATCCGCTTTTTTTGAATGACGAATCAGTTCTTTTTGATTTTATAGTCAGCATGTAATAATATGTTCCTTCAGGTAGCGGATTCCCTCCACTCTCTCCATTCCAGTGCTCCCATGTACGGCCATTTGCATTCGTGGTAAAGAAAACTTCGCTTCCGGCACTGTTGAGAACTCTAAGAGAACATTCATTGTAATTAAGATCAAGCCCCAGGATGACAAATTCATCATTAATTCCATCGCCATTGGGCGAAAATCCTTCAGGAACCACCAGCTCATGCACATTAATAACCATCTCGTCTTTCGATTCGCACAAACCATTGACTACTTTCCATTCGAACCTGTTCACTCCCGGTGAAAGGTTTATAACTATAGAATCTTTTACTATTTGTGCACTTCCCGAAAGGACACTCCATGTTCCTGTTCCTACAAGAGGTTTTGCAGCATGCAGAGTATCGACCTTTTCAAAAGAATAAAGGTCTTTATCAGGTCCTGCATTCACCTGCCCGGTGCGCTTGTAGAATGTTATCTCCACCGAATCTTTATCAGTGCATGTCCAGTTAATTTCCTCCCAGTAGAATTTCCTCTTTAGCATCGCCGGTGTATTCAAAGAATCAATAGCTACCGTCATGGAAGGTCCAGGGGCAGTGAGGTTGGTAACGTCGGAAGGTAACAGCCATGAACCTGTTCCGACACTTGGTGTTGCCTTCAGGGTATATACCGGTCCACATACTGCTTCATCAGCACCTGCATTGGCAACTGGTGTTCTGTAAACTGTAATCTTTCTCGAACCTGTAAGTACTGTTGCATTACATCCATTTGCATCTACCAGTCCCTGCAAAGCATAATTATATATTCCCACATCACCGGAAGGCGTTTTATTAATAATGATTACCGTATCCTGATTCATTATTTTATTCAGTACTACTGGAGTTCCATTTTCAGTATATGTCAGATTCCATTTTGAAGCGCCTGTCAGATGAATCTTAACCGGCACCTGTATCCCGCTGCAAACTGTTGTATCAGTTATGGAAGTTATATATCCTTCTGGCAGCGGGTTGATGCTAATGCCCGCTACATTTGATGTATCAATACAGCAGTTTGCAGGACCGGAAAGGATTACCCTTCTGTAAAATACAGGGCTTGTTAAAGGAGGCGGCGTATAGTTTTGCTGGTTATTTGTTCCACTTGCCGGACTCCATGAAGTAATTCCATCGGGACTCTCTATCCATAGCCATGTGGGAGTTCCGCCGGCTCCTCCGGTAAGAGGAGTCCCAGAGATAACGGGTGAAGTATTATAACAGACAGCGGTTTTGTCTGGGGTAATAATATTATTGGTTATTGATGGCAGAACTGTTACTTTTATTATCTGGCTGCTCGGTGCGCTGCAGGTCCCTGAGGAAACAACCCTCCTGAAATAGTGATCCACCGGAAGAGATGTTGGATTAACGATGACATCACTTTGAAAATCTTTTGAAGTTGCACCTGTAATGGGTACATATCCTCCAACAGCCACAGGAGAAGTCTCCCACTGGTACAAATAATCCCCGGGTAAATCTGTTCCGCCGGCAGGGGTACTTCCAATAAACAGGTTAAGCTTGCCTCCGCTGCATATGGTAGTATCTGTCAGCCCTGACAAAAGCTGGATATTATTGTTTGAGATTGGTTTATGAACATTAACCACAATCACATTGCTTGTATCGCTGCAGGCTGAAGAAGTAACCACTCTTCTATACCATGTTGAATCAGTGAGTGCAGGAGGCATATAGTTTTGCTGGTTAAAAGGATTGGGACCTGCTGCTGTGACCCATGACGACGATTTTGTTTTGTTTTGCCACAGGTATGAATATGTTCCGTTTCCGTTTACAGGGAGTGTTCCGGTTAGTGCTGCAGGTATGCTTCCCGAACAGATAGTCTGATCGGCTGAAATAGTATTATTGCCAATTACAGGCCAGGCAGTCAGCTGAACAGGTGCACTGTGGTTTACACAAACATCATTACTTCCTGAATAAACAACTCTCCTGAAATAAAGGGTGCCCGGGAACGACGATGACGATTCAACAGGGTTGTAATCCGAATTGTTAACTGTTCCTTCAGCATTCGACCACGATGTGCCATCAGGACTGCTTTCCCATTTATAGCGGTAAATACCGTCACCTCCGGCCAGTACAGGAGGGGTAGTTGCACTTATATCAGTAAACAACATCCCATAACAAATCTCTTCAGCAGGAGTAAGTATTGTATTGTTTTTTATTGTGTCAAGAACAGTAATCTTCACAACAGCCGAAGAATCAATACATCTTCCTGAGATTACTGTGCGTCTGTACCATGATGTTTGCTTTAAAGCAGGTGGCGGAGTGTAATTCTCTTCATTATATGTATTTACAGGCAATATAAATTTATTGCTATCGGTACTGGCTTCCCATCTGAAGTAATATATACCGTTGCCGTCCTGCAATGTTGCCTTAGAGGTAAAGGTTGGAGGATCCTGTGCAAAGCATATAGTATCGGAGGTGCCGATAATATTATTCTTGATATAGGGCTGGACGATAATTTGAACAGGTTTGCTCACATCAATCAATGGCAGTGGAGAAGAAGAATCTGTTATTATTCTCCTGAACCATACAGTACTTGTTTCGACTACAGTAGGGGTATAATTAATGTATGAAGCATCTGTTCCGCTGGCAACCTGTATCCAGGTACTCTGGTCGTAGCTTTTCTCCCATGTATAGGTATATGGTTCCACGCCTCCTACAGGTGTTGTACCTGTAATCAATGGAGGCAGCATGTTTGAGCATACTGAGTCAACCTGATTACCTGTAATGGATGATCTTATTGAGTTAAACAGAAATCCATTAAGTGCAGCCTTGAAGCCAGTTTTCGCCTGGCCTTGTTGCCCGGGACTGGCCAATGGCGTTGAACTCATTCCTGCTTCACCTCCGCTCAGGTTTGTTGATATGTTTGCAGGCATAGCCGTGCTAACCCATATGAGGCCACCTCCGCCTCCGCCGCCTTCTCCTCCATTACCAGGAAGCCTGTCGCCTCCTTTCCCTCCGCTAACATTTAGCGACATTGCCGATGTACCATAATTTTTAACCGACAGGGCTATTGAACCGCCTGCTCCTCCGCCGCCTGCTCCTCCGCTGCCCGATGCATTGCCTCCGGGAGCTCCAGAAGCACGAATGTTACCACCATTTCCTATAATAGAATCTGCAACAATAATAACTATACCGCCTCCATTACCTCCCGGTCCGGCCGTTCCACCGGTTGAAGCTCTTGTTGAACTTCCACCACCACCTCCCAGAAAGAGACCACCTGATATTGAAGGGTGATCTGCTTTTATTCCCCCTGTCCCCCCTTCTCCAGGATTTGGTGAACAAAAGAAATCTTCAAAACCTCCTGTACCACCAGCGCCCATAAGCGAACCGCCACCTCCACCGGCAAATCTTCCGTTACCTCCACCTCCCCCGGTGTAATTGGGGCCATAACCTTTTAAATAATCAGGTACAAGTAACGTTCCATCCTTTGTATAATTGGCAATCCCTTCCCCCTTAAAACCAGCATTGGTAAAAGTTCTCGGATAAAACGGTTTGCCGTACGTAGTCTCATCTGTAGCCCTGCATATGCCATCACCTATAGTGTCCTTCCCACCTGTAAAACCTTTTCCGGTAACATCAATATCGGCCGAAAGTTTTAAGGTGCGCCCGATAATCAGAGCAAGTACACCTCCAGTCTTTTTCACAGGGTCCCACCCGTTAACTGTAAGAGTTCCAGTAACATCTACACTGTTATAAAACGGTACCCTTACAACCTGAACATTTCCCTCTGTTCCATAATTGTTTTTTAACTCATTCCTGAAAATAATTTCCTTTGTTCCGGTATTAACACTCTGTGTAATAAGAAACTCCCACAAACCAGGTCTGCCAATGGTATCCTGTAACTGGCCATAAGTGCCCGGGTCTTCCAGTATCATTACACCCTGCATCTGTATAACAAGAACAGTATCTCCGCCGGCGATATTGAACCCGGTCACATCATCAACTGTTACACGGTCAACTCCGATTGAAACAACATGGGCGGCAGGCATGCCTAAAACACCGGAAAGATTTTTTTGTGCAGGTGCGCTGATACTTAATATCAACATTAGAAATCCCGCCAGGAATGAAAATATGTTACCTGACAATTTAAATATCATCGGAGCTCTGTCTGAATCTGCTAATATAACTAAATAATTTTACAACTTATCAAGGGTATTTTTACTTAGCCTGTCCAGACTTTTCTACGGTGAATTTTACCGGAAGTTCCACAAAAAAGACCGAACCACTGTCTTTTTCCGATTCAAACCATACTCTTCCACCTGCGGTTTCGACATACCGTTTTACAATTGAAAGACCCAACCCCATACCCGAAGACTTTGTAGTGAAATTGGGCGTGAAAAGTTTTGGTTTTAAGTCTTCTGGTATTCCTGTACCATTGTCAGCCACCGACACAATAGCCCTGTCTCCGTTAAGTTCCAACCCGATTTTAATTAATCCGCTCCTGCCCTGAGGAATCGACTGAATGGCATTCTTTATCAGATTGGAAAAAATACTGATTATGTGTTCTTTATCGGCATAAATAAAAATTTTTGTATCAACCGGCCAGTCAATCCTGAACGATATGTTTTCAGTATCTTTAAAAAGTTCGAGTGTGGTTCTCAACTGTTCAACCAGGTCCAGATCCATCGGGTTTGCTGAAGGCATTTTTGCGAATGATGAGAACGCAGAAGCTATAGATGAGAGTGTCTCAATGTATTCAATCTGGTTTTTTGTAAATTTTTCCAGCTTCTTTTCAAACCCGGGCGTACCATCTTTCCATGATTTGTAAAGCTGCTGAACATTCAGTTTCATAGGTGTGAGAGGGTTCTTGATTTCATGTGCTACCTGTTTTGCCATTTCCCTCCATGCATATTCCCTTTCCGAGTCGGCAAGTTTTCGGGCACTTTCCTGCAGCTCATCAACCATCCGGTTATACTGGCTGACCATCTCCCCGATTTCATCATGACCCCTATATACAAGATGTTCGCTCTTTTTCCCAAGTTGCACCGAGGCAAGTCCTTCACTCAACATCCTCAGCGGAGCTGTAAGTCGCCGACTTATCAAAACAGCTATAACCATTGTGATTATTATAATAAGAAGTGTGAAATTCACCACCGCCACAATCACATTTGATATCTGACGTGCCAGCACACTCTCCATCCTGAAATATGGAAGGTTAAGATATGCAAGCAGATTGCCCTGCTCATTATAGAATGGGACATATGCCGATAAATATTCAAGTGATACTATTTTCTCACGCTGGATATACTCACTTTTTGTAAGATTTTCAAGATTTATAAATGCATCCATATTGAGCCGCCAGCTTGTCAGGTTGCGGTAAAACACTTCTGGCCGCGATGTAGCCATCAGATAACCATTTCTGTCGTAAAGATTTATATCTGTATTGAACACATTGGATAGTTTTATAAGAAATTCATTCAGCGAAGGATTTGCTGCATCCCTCCAGTCGGCTGCCAGATCAGGCTCTTCAGCAAGTCGGTCATCGAGCTCCGTATAAATAGAATTTACCTTCTCTTTAATGGTTTCAAGATGCCTGTTTTTATATTGATTCACACTGAATACTGCAACAATAACACCCACACAAACAAACGACAAAAGCAAAACCGAAATAAATGAAACCTGAAGCTTCTGCCTGAAATTCAAATAAATAAGACTTTTCAGTGAAGGCCTTCTTACCAGAAACAGAACAAAATTAAGACACAGTAGGGTAAAGGCAAAAATGTAGGCAAATGATATCAGTACATCTGTAAAAGAGATTCTTTTACTGCTGATCATTACAGTTACATTTCCACTCCGGTAAAGAAGATGCTTGTAGCCTTCCCTGTTGAATACCCTGAAATCCTGCTCCCTGTCTATATAAGCATCATCAGTTTTATCATAAGGAAAATCACCGGTTCTTAAGACCCTGTTTCCGTTTATATACTTTGCAAATGAATAATACTTAAGACGGTAATAGCCCTGATATTTTTTATCAAGAAGCAGTTCAGAATATCCTTCCTGGAAGGAACCTATATCGTTATAAAGTTCGATAAATAGTCCTTTTCTGCCTCCATCAGCAAGGTCATAGAATATATTTCCAAGATAGTACGATCTTCCTCCCTGCCCTTCCAGAAAATAAAATTCTGTTCCTGTAATTTGATGTCCGTATTTTTCAATCCGTTCCCTGAAAAAATCAAAACACTTGTCAATCATCTTCTCTTCTGAAGATATCCACAGAGGAGAATCGTGACGGCAAGATACCACTGAAAGGAAAAAATTACCCCAGTAACCTCCGAAATAATTATTATGCAAATAATATGTTATAGTATCTATTTCATTTTGAGTAGCAAACTCCCTGCATACCATCTTCTTTAGAATTGTATCGGATGAAAGTGATGGCCACAAGTCAATTAGCAAATGTTCTGCTACAGGGTCGTGCTCGGTTGAATAAGCAACAGCCAGCACCTTCCTCTGCTCCATGGATTTCTTCTCTGAGAGCTTTATTACGTAATAAAGAGCATAAAGGGCAAAAAATACCGATACAAATACTGTAAGGTTAAAAGTTATTGTTTTCTTCTTCAGAAAGTAACATATTGCTGAAACCAGTGCTATATAAAAAACAACGAGCATTGATATGTCAGTTTTCAACACTGCAGCTATTACTCCCATAAAAATCAATGCAACAGCAAACAGAACGAAAAGAACCTTATTTGATGCAAAATCTACTGCTTCGTGAATAACTTTCATCATAAAAAGGACCGGGGTTACCATCAGTATCAAAACTGTGATATAACCCGCGAGCGTATCAGGCGTTAGCTCCAGTACCCTGTAAGGTTCAAAAACTATGTTGGAATCAAATATAAGCTCAGTCAAAATAATATGACAGGCTGAAAGAATTAATACTCCGATAATAAAGGAAATAGAGAGGGCGGCAATAAATCCCGTTTTACTTTTAATCTCAGAAAACTTCAGCTGAATGAATCTGTAGAATATGTTGGCGGATACTGAAAGTAATATACTCAAAACCATCAGATGTCCCAGGGAAGGAATAAATTTACCGTATGAGAAGAGATATCCCGAAAATAGCCTTGTTTTCTCAAATACAGAATACCTGATAAAAAACAATATAATTAAATATAGAACAGTAAAAAATACAATCGAAAACAGGAAAGCGAAGAGGCCCCTTCCTTTTAAAGCAATTATTTCTGCAGTTTTGAGTACAATCAGAATTATAAGTAAAAATGAAATCAGCCACATGCTGACCGGGAAAACGGCAAACAGTGTTATTCCCTTTTTGTCAGGCCATACAAGGTTAAAGAGTTTAATTCCCTCTTTGTTATATACAGGGTATTTGCTGTCTTCATCAAAAGATAAGCCTGTTCCTTCAGGCACCCTGAAAGCCGTCACAAAACCGTTACGGACGAGGTCATTCTCAAAACCATATTCACTTCTTATTCTCAGAAGGGTAATTATTATCTCACGTCCTGCATTAATTTTTTTCGGAATAAACCACCCGTTGTGGATGAAGACAAATCTCTTTGAGAAAAGGGAATCATCATATACAACAGGTACCTCAAAGCTATTGTCGGTCCAGTGGACAAGTTTCCCGTCAAGATATTCAAGTATGGTAATTCCTTCCTCTTTTATTATCTTATTGATGCCGCTGTTCGAAATTGAACCGAATTCCTCTCCTTTTTCAAGAATATTCTTCAGGTTACCAAGGCACTCCTCTGCAATTGTCTCTTTGGCAACAAGGATTTTATTGAAACGTTTTGTCCTGATCCGGTATTCCAGGTCGCTTTTGTAAACCGACTCTGCCAGAAAGGCAAAGGCAGTTGAAACTATTGCTGCAACCAGAAAGCCGGTGATCTTCATCTTAAATTTCATAATTCAGTGTAATTAATAGCAGCATCATTCATGATGATATGGAATTCCTTTAATTATAGTCAACGCTCTATATAGTTGTTCCATAAACAATAACCGTACCATCTGGTGGGAAAAAGTCATTTTAGACAACGACAGAATAAAATTTGCTCTTTTATACACCTCCTCCGAAACACCCCATGCTCCACCAATCAGAAAAAGCACTCTTTTTTTAGGCATAAGTAATAACTTCTGAAGTTCGTTTGCAAATTCAATCGTATCAAGAGCTTTGCCTTTTCTATCGAGCAATACTACATAATCATCGTTCCGGATACAATTGAGTATTGCCCTGCCTTCCCTCAGTGTCTGCTCTGCGGGCGGCATTTTTCCGGTATACTTCAGGTCGGGAACAGTAATAATTTCAAAACCTGTCATCCTGGTGATACGCGCCAAATAATCCGCTACACCTTCGGAAATATATTTATCAGCTGTTTTGCCTGTTTGCAATAATACAATCTTCATCAGAATTCAGCACAATTTTTGCTATGCAAAACAAAAATAACAATAATACCGGTGCACAGAACCGGTAATCAGTATTCATTTAAAAGGTTTTGATAAAAGAATTTGTTTAAATTTGCATATTCTGAAGTGAAAGGTAAAAATTACAATATCAACGAGATGTATAAAAAGTTATTTTTTTCATCATTTTTTCTGGTTCTGACTCTGGCCATTTCTATGGCACAGGAGCAGACGAGGATACCCCCGGAAATAATCACAGCTTTCAGAACGGGCAATGCAGCCGACATGTCAAGATATTTGAATTCTACATGCCAGATAATGCTACAGGGCAAGGAAGATTTCTACAAAAAAAATGTTGCAGAAACCATATTGAAAGATTTTTTCTCAACTTACCGTCCAAGGGAATTTATTGTTAAACACCAGGGTGGTACAAGTGATGCACAGTATGCAATAGGTAATCTGAGGACAGAAAAAAACAATTTCAGGGTTTATTTTCTTCTCAAGAAGGTAGGCTCTGATTTTCTTATACATCAGATACGCATTGATCCTGATGAATCAAAATGACATTTTAAAAGATTTTATTTTACGCTGCCTTGATGAAGATATTGGAGAGGGAGATGTATCATCATCTGCGTGCATTCCTCCTGAAGAAAGAGGCCGTGCAAGACTCATTGTGAAAGAAAACTGTGTGATAGCAGGACTGGCTGTTGTGCGCAGAATATATTCGATAGTTGACGAATCACTAAGTCTGGATCTCTTTATTAACGACGGCGACGAAGTTCAGAAAGGCACGATAGGATTTATTGTTTCCGGAAATATCCATTCAATTCTAAAATCCGAAAGACTTGTGCTGAATATTCTCCAGAGGATGAGCGGAATTGCCACTGTAACGAGGGCTTATGTCAAACGGCTTGAAGGTCTCAAAACAAAAGTGACTGACACCCGCAAAACAACACCTGGAATGAGGTTTCTTGAAAAGGAAGCAGTAAGGATTGGCGGTGGAGAAAACCACAGAATGGGTCTTTACGACATGATAATGCTTAAAGACAACCATATTGATTATGCAGGAGGAATAGAAAATGCTATAGCCAGAACAAAAGATTTCATAAAACGGACAGGGAAAAACATAAAAATTGAAATTGAGGCAAGAAATTTAGATGAGGTAAAGAAAATTCTCGCAACCGGGGGTGTTGACCGTATAATGCTGGATAATTTCAGCGTTGAAGAAACAAGAAAAGCTGTTGAGCTTGTTGCTGGAAGATATGAAACAGAGTCATCGGGTGGAATAAACCTTGATAATGTCCGCAGTTATGCTGAATGCGGAGTTGATTACGTTTCAGTGGGAGCCCTGACACATCACCTCAAAAGCATCGATATGAGCCTCAAAGCTTTAACAAGTCAACAATAGACCTTTAAATTAAATAATGGTTTTTCTAAAGCCCATTTAGGAATTATTAACACTTTAACAAAATTTAATTACTTTTGGCTATCTAAAAATCAGGCATGAAAAAATGGTTTTTTATTCAGATTATTATCCTGGCAGCAAGTTGTTCCAAACCTGATAACAATCCAGATATATATTTCAATGCCGAAAAGGCTCTGACATACTTCAGGGCATTAGATTCGATATGCGAAGCAGACAGAGGAAGGTTATGGGGCGAAAATCTTGCAGGTCCGGTAGTATTTGTCGACCGTCCAACAAGAAGATTGTTTGCAAACAAACCTGATAACCAAGGCCAGCTGAAATTAAAAGACGGAGTCTACCAGGGAATTTTCCCCAGAGAAAGATTAATAGAGAATTCTGCAGTGGAAATAGGCGGAATTACTTATGCCATGGTTCCACTTCCACCCCGAGAAGATCCATACCGGATTAAAACGTCAGCTATAAATGCTCTTTTTCATTGCCTGCAGAAAAATCATGGAGTAATTCTTGAACGTTCAGCCTTCCGCTCAATGGACGACAGGTTCGCACGTATCTGGCTGAAACTGGAATTCAGGGCTCTGAAAAAAACCCTCGAAGCTGACAGCAATAGTTTTGTCAATTACCTTAGAGATGCTATTATCTTCAGGGGGGCTAGAAGAGAATTATTCCCTTCCTCAATTAAAGAAGAAAACAGGTTTGAAATTTACGAAGGACTCTCAATGCTTACTTCAATATTGCTCTGTGCAAACTCGCCGGAAGAGGCAAAACAAAGATTTCTGGAAAATTTAGAAATAGTATACAGATTTCCGTCATTTTCGAGAGCATATGGTTCAATCATAGGTAGCACTTACAGCTATCTTCTCTACACCGGTGGTTTCGACATTAAACCACTTCTGATTTCAGATACAGCCGATCTTGGAAAAATTGCAATAGAGTATTTCAATCTTCAGACACCTGCTATTTACCGGGATGTCGCAGGAAGCCTTGCACTGGTATATGATGTGGACAACATCTATAAAGAAGAAGAACAGAGGATGAATGAAATAAGGGAGAGGATCCGCAGGCAACTATCGAGGTTCACTGAAAAACCAGTTGTTACAATTGAGCTTGAAAGCCCCTATTTTGATTTTGAACCGGAAGATATCAGATCGCTCGATACCCTGGGAACTATATATAATTCAATAAGGGTTGCAGACAACTGGGGAAAACTCACTGTCGATAAAGGGGGTTGCCTTGTTTCCTATAACCTTAAATATATCAGACTACCTGCAAAAAATATGAAAGAGACAAAAAATCACTATTACGGCGATGGGTGGCATATAATAATGAATAACAACTGGAAGATTGTAAAAGTAAACGATAACTACATTCTGCTTAAAATTGCCCCCTGACAATTATCTGTTTTCCAGTTCCTTTATCTTTTCTTCCAGTGCTTTAATCTTTACAAGGGCGTCTGCCTGTTTCTTTCTCTCACGTTCAACCACATCCGACGGTGCACCCCTGATAAACTTCTCATTATCAAGCTTCTTCATCACAATGGCAAGAAAACCTTTCGTATATTCAAGCTCTTCCCTTGTTCTTTTGAGTTCCTCTGCAGTATCAACTTTCGTCCTGACAGGAATATAATATTCAATTGTCCTCACCAAAAATGATATGGCTTCCTGTACTTTCTCTTCAGTATATTTTATTTCATTCAGGTTGCACATTTTTCTTATAACCGGAAGATAGTAGCCATCGTAGCTGTTGTCAGTTTTTATATACAGGTCAAGCTTATCAGCCTGAGGAATGTTTTTCTCCTTTCGTATTGCCCTGATGGCACTTATTATTTCCTTAGCCACTTCAAACCTGTGAATGAATCGGTCGTGATGTTTTTTATGGACCGGCATCCTGCTAACCATAATACTTTCGCCTTCTTTTCTTTCAGAAATCAGGTGCCATATCTCCTCTGTAATGAATGGCATGAAAGGATGAATAACCTGCATCAGTCTTTCAAAAATTGAAATTGTGGCATTATATGTTTTAAGATCCACAGGTTTCTGATATTCAGGTTTTATAATTTCGAGATACCAACCCGAGAATTCATCCCAGAAGAGCTTGTAGGTTTTCATCAGAGCTTCTGATATCCTGTATTTTCGGAAGTCGGAGTCAATTTCTCCCAGAGTACGGTTAAACATTTCCTCCATCCATTCCACTGCCAGGGCTGAAGCTTCGGGCTGTGCTATTTTTTCGTCAATCTTCCAGCTTTTCACAAGTCTGAAAGCATTCCAGATCTTATTTGCAAAATTTCTTCCCTGTTCAGGCAAGCTATCGTTATACAGGAGATCATTTCCAGCTGGGGAGCAAAGCAACATACCGACCCTTAAACCATCTGCACCGTATTTTTCGATTAGCTCAAGAGGTTCAGGCGAATTACCCAGCGACTTCGACATTTTCCTGCGCTGCTGATCTCTCACAATGCCTGTGAGATACACATTGCTGAAAGGTTTTTTTCCTGTAAATTCGTATCCGGCAATAATCATTCTGGCAACCCAGAAGAATAGTATCTCGGGTGCAGTTACAAGGTCGCTCGTCGGGTAATAATATTTCATGTCGGGGTTGCCGGGGTTATTTATTCCGTCGAAGCATGTTATCGGCCACAGCCACGATGAGAACCATGTATCGAGTACATCCTCATCTTGCCGCAAATCTTTTAATGTAAGGTGCTTGTTTCCTGTCTTCCTGCGGGCAAGCTCAAGAGCCTCCTCTTCAGTTTCTGCCACAACAAATTCATTATCATTATAATACCATGCAGGAATGCGGTGACCCCACCAGAGCTGGCGACTTATGCACCAGTCGCGAACATTCTCCATCCAGTGACGGTAAAGATTTTTGAACTTTGAAGGATGAAGCATCACTTCACCCGTCAGTACAGCATTAAGTGCAGGAACTGAAATCTCCTTCATTTTAAGAAACCATTGAACCGAAAGCTTTGGCTCAATTACCGCATTTGTTCTTTCCGACCTGCCTATCTTGGTTGTATATTTTTCCACTTTTACAAGATGTCCCGTTCTCCTAAGTTCTTCCTCTGCCAGCTCCCTTGCCCTGAAACGATCCTGCCCTATAAACTTTCCTGCTTTTTCACTCAGAGTGCCGTCATCATTGAAAATATCAATCATAGGCAGGTTATGCCGCAGTCCAATCTCATAGTCGTTAATGTCATGTGCCGGGGTTATCTTAAGACAGCCGGTTCCGAATTCCATGTCAACATAATCGTCAAAAATAAATGGCACCTCCCTTTCTGCCATTGGAACAATAACCCTCTTGCCTGCAAGATATTTATACCTTTTATCGCGAGGATTGGCGCATACTGCTGTGTCTCCCAGTATTGTTTCGGGTCTTGTGGTGGCAACGGTAATGAAGTCATCCGTACCTGCTATACGGTATTTTACATAATAAAGCTTCGATTGCTCTTCTGTATAAATAACTTCTTCATCGGAAACGGCAGTTCTGGCTTCGGGGTCCCAGTTGACCATTCTTACACCTCTGTATATCAGACCCTTGTTATATAGTTGAACAAATGCTTTTATTACCGAACGGTATCTCTTTTCGTCCATTGTAAAAAGAGTTCTTTCCCAATCGCATGAGGCACCCAGCTTCTTAAGCTGCTCAAGAATTATTCCTCCATGTTTATGTGTCCATTCCCATGCATGTTTAAGAAACTCTTCCCTTGTGAGATCCCTTTTTTCAATTCCTTCACTCTTTAATTTTGCCACCACTTTTGCTTCAGTGGCTATCGAAGCATGGTCGGTACCCGGAACCCAGCATGCATTCTTTCCGAGCATCCTTGCCCTTCGGATCAGAACATCCTGAATGGTATTATTGAGCATATGTCCCATATGCAATACCCCTGTAACATTGGGCGGGGGAATCACAATGGTATAAGGCTCCCTATCATCCGGTACACTTCTGAAAAATCCATGCTGCATCCAGTAACTGTACCACCTGTCTTCAGTCTTGCGTGGATCGTATCTCGAAGGAATATTCATCATCTGAAAAATGGTATTTGCAGTAATTACAAAGCTGCAAAATTATAAAAAAACAGTGATATTACTTGACAGAAAGCATTTCGACCTAATTAAATATGCAACCTGTTGTAATTAAGTCTTAATGATATCTATCAATTTATGTTTTAAATAATCTTTTACTTATTTCAAATTCTTTACATTTGCACACTGACTATAATTAAATTTATTATGCCATCAATATCTCAGAAAGGCAGGGAAATGCCTCCATCACCTATAAGGAAGCTTGTACCCTATGCCGAGCAGGCAAAACGGAACGGGATAAAAGTTTATCACCTCAATATCGGACAACCGGATATTCCCACTCCCGATGTTGCTCTTAATGCCATCAGGAATCTGAACCTCAGAATTCTGGAATATACCCATTCAGCAGGGAATGAATCGTACCGCCGAAAACTTGCAGGATATTACAACTCAATAGGCATACATATTGATTATACTAATATTTTAGTTACAACAGGAGGTTCTGAGGCTGTATTATTTGCGCTCATGACATGTGTTAACCCTGGAGAAGAAGTTATTACTCCCGAGCCATTTTATGCAAATTATAATGGATTTGCAACTGCTGCAGGAATTAAGATCGTGCCTGTTACTTCATACATAAAAGACGACTTTGCACTGCCACCAATGAGCGAGATTGAGAAAAAAATCACTGCGAAAACAAAAGGTATAATAATATGCAATCCGAATAATCCAACTGGATATCTCTATACTAAAGAAGAACTTTACATTTTGCGGGATATAATTAAAAAACATGATCTTTTTCTTTTCTGCGATGAAGTTTACAGGGAATTTTGCTACGACGGGGCTGAACATTTTTCGTCGATGAAACTTGAAGGCATTGAGCAAAATGTTGTTATGCTCGACTCAGTTTCAAAGCGTTACAGCGAGTGCGGTGTAAGAATCGGGGCAATAGTTACAAGAAACAAAGAAGTACTTGATACTGCACTTAAATTTGCTCAGGCAAGACTCTGTCCACCGGGACTGGGGCAGGTGGTTGCAGAAGCATCTCTCGATACCCCGCCAGAATACTTTGCCGAAGTTAAACACGAGTATACGAACAGAAGAAATTTCCTTGTGGAAGCTCTAAATAAAATACCCGGCGTATATTGTCCCAAACCAAAAGGAGCTTTCTACACTGTTGTAAAATTGCCTGTTGATGATGCCGAACGTTTTGCACAATGGCTTCTTGAAGAGTTTGAATATAAAAACCAGACAGTTATGGTTGCTCCTGCCTCGGGCTTTTATTCAACTCCGGGCATGGGAAAAAATGAAGTCAGAATTGCTTATGTGCTGAATACCGCCGATTTAAAAAATGCTGTTGAAGTACTTGCCAAAGCATTGAAAGTTTATCCGGGCAGGGAAAGCTAAAATTATTTATAGAGAAGATATTTGCTCCTTACTTTCATAAATTTCTCAATGTCTTCTCTCCACGATTGCCGTATTTCACCGGCATTCATGCCTTTTATAATCTGTTCTCTTAGCTCAGGACCACCGGCAAGTACATCGAAATAATTGTTAAAGAATTTTTCCTTATCTGGAAATTCCCGGTATGCTGTCAGCAACCAATTGAGATTGAGTTCCTTAGATGGTACAAGGCCTTCTTTTATTGCATTTCGTAAGTCTATTCCGTAACATTTTTGCCCTAACAAAGGGGGATTTGTAGCTCCCGGAACACTGCGCGGGGTGAAACTGAAGCCTCTGTCGGGCAGTAAAGGATGTCCGAATGCCTGAAAAGGGAAATCTGTTCCTCTACCGCATGAAATCACAGTTCCTTCAAAAAAACAGAGTGAAGGGTAAAGATATACAGCTGTTTGATTGGGCAAATTAGGTGAAGGCCTTACAGGAAGTTCATAATAGGTGTTGTGTGTATAGTTTTTACATTTTACAATTTTCAGGTCGCATTGTCTGCCTCCTGCTAACCATCCCTCACCGTTAATCATCATGGCATATTCACCCGGGGTCATACCATAAACAACAGGCACCGGATGCATGCAGACAAACGACCTGTAAGCAGTATCAGGCAGATTTCCATCAACATAAAAACCATTCGGATTTGGCCTGTCAAAAACCACAAATGTCACACCATTTTCGGCACAGCTTTCCATAACATAATGCATTGTTGAAATATAGGTATAGAAACGTGCCCCCACATCCTGAATGTCGTACACAACCACATCTATTCCGCTAAGGTGCTCCGGAGATGGTTTATAAATCTTACCATAAAGGCTCACAATTGGTATTCCGGTTTGTGGATCTTTTCCATTCTGTATTTTGCTACCGGCATCAGCTAGCTCTCTGAAACCATGTTCAGGAGCAAAAATGAGCCTGATGTCGATCCCTTCAGCAATAAGCTTGTCCACAACGTGCTTATCTCCCGCCAACGATGACTGATTAGCCACTACCGCAACCTTCTTCCCTTTCAGAAATTTCATGTACACCTCTGGCCTCATATCTCCTGTTATCACCTTACGACTGTTTGTCGCGCAGGCAATCGATGAAAGGCAGAGAAATATCAGAATCAATTTCTTAACTTTCATAAAGAAATCTTTTTTGAAAAATCCTATTATTTCCATTTTTCCGGCCAGGTCACTACCATGTTAAAAGAGTGTCTCACTACAGCCAATGGCATATGAAGATACGTGTTTTTTTAAAAGCAATCATCTTGTTAATGCAAATTGTTAAATTTGAAATCTTATCTGGGAAAAATGAATTTGCCTTATTTTATTGCACAAAGGCTCATCAAAGGCAGACGGGAAGGAGCATCGTTCTCAAAGCCCATCAATGTAATTGCCATTGCTGCAATAGCCATAGGTATTGCTGTGATGATTCTTGCAGTAGCCATCCTGACAGGTTTCAAGCAGCAGATTACTGATAAGGTTGTAGGGTTTGGTTCACATATCCAGATAGTCAATTTTGATTCCAATATTTCTTACGAAACGGCACCGGTTAGCACAAACCTCTCTTTTATACCAAAAATAAAAGACATGCCGGGCATAAAGCATGTTGAAGTATTTGCCACCAAAGCCGGTATCATAAAAACCGATGAAGATATACAGGGAGTGGTTCTGAAAGGCATCGGATCCGATTTCGACTGGAGTTATTTCAAAACTTTTATTGTCGACGGTTCAGTATTCAGCGTTACCGATACAGCCACAACAAACAGCGTAATTATTTCAAAAAAAATTGCTTCGATGCTGAAGCTGAAAACCGGCGATTCCTTCGCCATGCATTTTGTACAGGATCCACCGAGAATGAGGAAATTCACAATTTCAGGAATATACGAAACCAGTCTTGAAGAATTCGATAAAATCTACATCTTCTGCGACATTAAACATATACAGAGGCTCAACGGATGGAAAAATGACGAGGTCAGCGGATTCGAAATCTTTATTGATGATTTCAACAGGCTCGATATAATGACCCAGGCGGTAAGAGATGTAATAGGTTACAGAATCAGTGAGAATGAACCCAAAGTCAAAGTTACCAATATCAGGATGAAATACCCACAGATTTTCGACTGGCTCAACTTTCAGGATACAAATGTGATAGTTATAATCGTTCTGATGCTTGTAGTATCGGGCTTCAACATGATTTCGGGTCTTATTATCCTTATACTTGAAAAAACAAATATGATAGGTATTCTTAAAGCACTCGGGTCGGAAGATGGCACAATAATGAAAGTATTTCTTTATCAGGCTGTATATCTTATCGTTAAGGGTCTTTTCTGGGGGAATATTATTGGAATTGGGCTGGCATCTCTTCAGCTGTGGACAGGTTTAATATCTCTCGATCCCTCTTCATACTACTTAAAAACAGTTCCAATTAACCTGGAAGCTGTTCATATTCTTCTTTTGAATCTCGGTACAATGGCAATAATTGTACTTGTCCTGCTTATTCCCGCACAACTTGTAAGTAGAATAACCCCTGTCAAAGCAATAAGATTTGATTAGCTGAACTGGAAATATTTCAGCAGGTTTTCCGATAAAATAAAAGAATTAGCCAGGTAAATCAGGGAATGAAGTTACGGTATTCAGAGTATCTTGCAAGTATTTCAGCTACAAAATTAACAGGCTCAGAGCCTCTGCAATAACCGTGTTTTACCACCGGGTCGTTATAGTATTCCGGGTCTGATTTTTTTAACAAGAAATAGGCAACATTATCGTCCCATAGTAATGGGTTTCTACCATATTTTTCTGCAAGCCTCATTGCATCAAGAATATTACCTATTCCGGCATTATAGGCAGCAAGTACGAATTTAATTCTTTCCCCTTCGTCAGGTATTTTGTCTTCAAAATATTTCTGAATGTGTTGCAGATAAAGCACCCCGCCTCTTAAATTATTCTCTGGTGAAGAAGTAACGTCCACGCCAAATCTTTCTCCGGTTTCAGGCATTACCTGCATAAGTCCGTGAGCACCAGCCCACGAGACTGCATTTGATTTAAATCTCGATTCCTGATAAATTAACGAAGCAAGAAGTCTCCAGTCCCAGTTTATTGTCTCGCTATACCTTTTTATTTGAAGATCCCATGGTGAAATCTTACCGGTGTTAAGCGTGTAATAATCGCTCTTAAAAATCCTGGTCAAATTATCATTACTATAATATTTAGCCTTCAGTATTGAAAGAAGGCCATTTGATTTTATTGTTCCTATCCATTCATTAAGAGCTGCAACAAGTTTCTCAGACCCTTCTTTCCTTACCCCCCATGCAAGTTCTTCAGGTTCTCCAACTACTGTAGAGATGTCCAGAACAGGATAGTAACGTGCATTAACCTGTGCCAGATTACCCTCACAAACTGCATAATCAATCTTCCTGGTTGCAACAAGCGTAATTATTTTTTCAGCTTCAAACGGAACTTCTATTACGGTGAATTTATTACCAAGCGAACGGTTAAGACGGTTTATCAAGAGTGCCGAATTAGAACCTGCCTGAACATATACCATTTTCCCCGTAAGTGATGTAATATTTCTTATAAGAAATTTATCAATTTCATCACCACTCATCGAAGTCCAGCGGTTTGGCTTTCGCTGAACAAGTACCTGCCCGGACCTGTTAAGCGGAAGCGTAAGACTTATCTGCTCTTTTCTTTCAGAATTCATTGAAAGATCAACGGCGATGATATCTGCATCACCTGAATTAAGCAATTCAACCGACTTATTAATATCGCCCGATGTAATTACTTCAATATTAATGCCTGTATAATCGGAAAACGATTTGAGCAGTTCGTAATGAAACCCCATAGGGGTACCGCGATATATAAAATAATTTGTTGAATTAAAGTCAGTTACAGCTATAATCTTTCCTCTTGCGCGTAGCTGATCCAGGTCAGAAACATAAACTGCAGGGGCTTTTTCCCTGACCTCTGTTCTGAAATTGCACGACCCAATTAATAAAAGAACCAGTACTAAAATTAATGCCTTCTTTATCAATATTCTTCCTTTTTAATTTATCCCTTCAAATCAGGGCGCAAAGATAGTAATTTTTTTAATCATAAAAAGTCCAGGCTAATCCATATCTGAATGCCCTGACATTCATGGGATAACCGGGTACCATAAAATAGTTATAGCCTGTAAAGCCGGAATTGATATGGTCAAGAACCAAAAATACGCGGGTGCGTTTGATCTTTACATTGAGAAAAGCATTGATGTAAGGGTAATTTCCGATGAGTGTTTTATTTTGTCTGAAATATGAACCTGTTGCCGGAACATAACCGTATCCGTAATATTTTGTGTTATAAAAAAGTTCAACTCCAATCTGGGTATTAAGATTTCCGCCCGTTAATTTGAAATAGAAGTTATGTTCAAAAAAACCTGCTGTTCGCAATGTAATAAGAGGAAGGTCGAGTATATCACGGTTGCTGGATTTTTGAATAAGTATCTGGTTTGACAGGTGAAACTTCCACAACGACAATTCTTTTTCTCCATAGAGTGCGGCAACCGAAAGCCCACCCCTGTGCTGAGCAGGCATGGAATCCGGACCAAAATCTGTAAAATTATCGATTACGGTATAATTAAACCTTGTATTCAGTCGGCGGTAAGGATATGACACCTCCGCACCTGCATTTACTCTGAACTCTTTAAGAAAGTTGTTGTCCCATACAAAATGATTACTTCCCCAGCGGAACACCCATACAGAAGGTTTTACAGAGGAAAAACCGCCAGTAATCTTTAATGATATCCCTTTCTCTTTCTGACCGAAAACCTTGTAGATATATCCATCAGCAATAAAATCTCCAGCCCTGTAACCTGTAAGATAAAGTTCCCCTGTAGCTCTCCATTTGAATTTTTCACCTATATCATTGAAAAGGCTGCCCTTCAAAAGATTATTATGGTGGGTCCAGTGAACAGTATCGGAAGGCGGGCTTCCGGCAGAAGGAACAATCTGGCTGTATCTGAAAAGTTCATTGCTTATTCCAACTCCTCCTCCAAGTCTGAATTTTCTTTCAGGATCAGTGGAAAAATCAAACCTTAAGGTATTCTTTATGCTGCGTTCCGACAGCGAATCGAATGTTACCGTACGGCTTATATAAATGTGTGAAGTATCATAAAACCCTGAAAGAGGATAAGAATCAGAATATGATCTTCTGGTTCTTTCCCAAATGAATATGTGAGAAATAGTTCCATTAAGTCCTCTGATTCCTTCACGTGGAGTAGAAATAGAATCCCTTTTCTGTGGCTTCCCGGTTAAGGACAGCCGCTGGACAAGAAGAATGTTGCTGTTTTTCAGTACATTTCTGGCCTTATTCAGGGCTCCCAGTCGTACTTCAACATCTCGTGTTTTAAATGTTTTAAGCTGTTCCTCATCGGTTATACCACCATTCTCAAATGTCGTCAAACTGTTAATGCCCGATGAAAAATATAGTTTATACTTTTGACCCGTATACGACGAAAAAAATGTGAATGACTTGTCATCAGTTCTCTGGTAACTGTATTGTCCGAGGCTGTAAATGATATCGTAAATAAGTCCGAAGTTAAGGTATCTGTTTACATTCTGAGAGTGTCTTATGCGGAATGTCTGGTCAGCCATCTCCCTTGGTCCTGCATATGTAAACACCATTTCGGTAAAAGGAACACGGGTGTTCATAAAGACAGGATTGCTCGGAAGGTACATGAAAGGGTAATAGTACCTGTAAAGGAACATATCAGGATTTGTTATCCTGTCGAAGAAATTTATCTGGTACAGGGGCTGACCGTAATTGCCCATCCATGCGTTGAAAGGGGAATATTTGTCGGCAATCCGATAGCGGTGAAAAAGTGGGAAAAGGGTGTCGAGTGGAATGTTAATTTCTTCTGTAAAATCTTTGGAAAGGGACCACTGGACTGTTGTGGGCGGACGTGAAGCTTCCTTCTCCTGAGCTGAAATTACAAACCCGGAAAACAAAACTGTCAGTGCCAGTATGGTTGATTTCCCCGGCATTAATCTACATTATCATTAAGGTATGGATTATCCTCTCTTAGTACCGGACCCTCATCTTCATCGGTACTCAATGTAAATTTAGAAATCTTGTTTCCTGCCTTTTTTTCAGGCTGTCCGATGTTCATGTTTCTTCTTACATACGCTGGCACATCTTCAAGGGCTTCAATGTTATCCTTCATTGTAAGGCTTGAAAAGCCTTCTTTCTTGAGCATGTTCTGCATGTATTTTATGCGGCGCAGGGTTGACTCTGACCTGGCTGAGTTCTTTTCCTTCTGTTCCGGTTTTACCTGATCAGCCTCCTGGTCGAAAAGTCCGAAATCGAGTTTGGTTTGAAGTCCGTCATCTATATCGGATACAATTGTACGGGGAGATTTCTGGTGTACTACAAAAGTTTCCTTGAATTCTTCATCCTGATTTGAAGGTGTTTCGGCAGGTTTTGGTGTTGAAAGGGTAACAACCTGTGGTTTTGGAGGCTTATATGGCTGGAAAATACTGTTAGGCTCGAATCCGGTTGCAATGACTGTCACACTTATCTCTTCCTTCAGTGAGGGGTCTATCGAAAGACCTCTGATAATCAGGGCATCATCAGAAGCCACATCATACATATAATCGGTTATTTCACCCAGTTCATCCATGGTAAGTTCATATTCACCGCTTCCTGTCATAATATTTAACAGTATGCTTTTTGCACCGGTAATGTCGTTTGAGTTCAGCAAAGGTGAAGAAAGAGCATTCTCGAGGGCTTTTATTGCCCTGTTTTCGCCCGATGCCACACCCATTCCCATAAGTGCAACGCCTGAGTTTTTCATTACTGTTTCCACATCGGCAAAATCGACGTTAATATATCCTGTAACTGTAATTATTTCAGCTATTCCTTTCACCGCGGTGGTCAGTACGTCATCAGCTTTGGCAAAGGCTGCCGATACGGGCAGGTCGCCATAAATCTCCCTCAGTTTTTCATTGTTTATCACAAGAAGTGAATCAACATTGTCTTTAAGTTCGTTCACCCCCTCAACTGCAAGTTTTATTTTTGTCTTTCCTTCCGATTTAAAAGGTATTGTAACGACGGCGATAGTGAGGTAACCGGCTTCTTTGCAAGCTTTAGCTATCACAGGTGTAGCGCCGGTCCCTGTTCCCCCGCCCATGCCAGTGGTGATAAAGACCATTTTGGTATTGCCCGAAATGGCTTTCATTATGTCGTCGAGGTTTTCGATGGCAGCCTGACGCCCTTTGTCGGGCCTGCTGCCTGCCCCCATACCTTCGGTTAGGGATTCACCTATCTGAACCTTCACAGGTACCGGACTGTTGGCAAGTGCCTGGTGGTCGGTGTTGCATACAATAAAGTTAACATCCTTAATACCCTTACGGTACATATGGTTAACAGCATTGTTGCCTCCACCCCCCACACCAATTACCTTGATTATTGATGACCTCTCAACGGGCAGGTCAAAATTTATTATGTCTTCAGCCATAGGACTATTTTTTTCAATGAAGTTATTTTCTCTATTTAAGCAGATAAAAACCAGTAATCAACTTATTTTCTGATCTTCAATTTCAAACATTTTCATCAGCAGGCTTTTTATTCTATCAGTGAGCGATACCTTTTCCTCGTTTTCCTTTTCATCCTCGCTGAAGTTTTCATTTTCGTCAACAGTAACAGTCTGTTTTTCAGGCCTGACAAACTCTCCTTTCTTACCTGCAGTAAAGGTTTTATGGTATGTGTCGAGAAATTCAAATCCTTTCATTATCAGTCCAACACTTGTTGCATACATTGGCTGGTTAATTTCATTTTTACCCGGCCCCGCAAGGTGTTCATTAGGCAATCCTATCCTGACATCCATAGCTGTTTTGAACTTCATCAGTTGCGGCAGATGCCTGAGCATTGCCCCGCCTCCGGTAATAACCATGCCTGCTGCCAGTTTGTCGGCATATCCAGAGTTCTGGATCTCGAAATAAATAGCATCAATTATCTCTTCCATCCTCGACTGGATGATATAGGCAAGACTCTTGAAAGAAATCTCTTTAGGGTCTCTTCCGCTGATGCCGGGTATTGCAACAACTTTGTCGTCGGGTGCAAGGTCTCCAAGGGCAGAACCATACTGTATTTTAAGCTGTTCGGCGTAACGATGAAGTATCTGGCAGCCTTCCTTGATATCATTCGTTATTACGTTTCCGCCAAAAGGTATCACAGCTGTGTGTCTGATAATATTATCATAATAAACAGCAATATCTGTTGTCCCGCCTCCAATGTCAACCAGTGCAACTCCAGCCTCCTTTTCGTCCTCTGTGAGACAGGCGTCAGATGAAGCAAGTGGCTCAAGTATCATATCCTTCACAGAAAGCCCTGCCTTTCTTATACACTTTTCAATATTCTTGGCTGCTGCCACCTGTCCAATTACGATATGGAAGTTTGCTTCAAGCCTTCTTCCACACATACCGATAGGGCTTTTGACGCCGGTTTCATTATCCACTATGAAATTCTGGGGAATGACATGAATTATCTCCTCCCCGATATCAACATGGATTTTGTACATGTCCTCTATCAACCTGAAGACTTCATCCTTTGTTATCTCATCCTCATAATTGTCGCGAAGGATGTAACCTCTGCTCTTCATGCTTTTGATATGCTGCCCGGCAATACCTACAAAAACCTCGCTGAAGTCAATCCCCGAACGTTTTTTCACATCATTTACGGTTGTCTCGATGGCATTAACCGTTTCTTCAATGTTGAGTACGACACCTCTTTTAACCCCTCGTGAAGGAGCTTTGCTTAGTCCCAGGATTTCTATCCTTCCGTTTTCATTCCTGGTCCCGACAATTGCCACAATTTTTGTGGTGCCTATGTCGACTGCTGCTACATATTCTTCTTTTCTGTTCATGGCTGAGAAATGATTATTAATTACTGGTATTTATTGCATACTATCTGTCCTTTGAATTCAAGGTTTATTCTTTTATAAGCATCCCATCCGGCTAAAGGAAGAATCTTCGTATAAAAAGCCTCAAGATTTTCGAGTTTTCCAACGAAATCTTCCGCTGAGCCCAGATGGATAATATGATTTCCCGTTCTCGGAATGAGATTAATCTCGCTTTCACCATCAACCCATATCTGGTCAATCTGTGCCGACCAGAACCTGTCGTTCCTGATATATTTTATGATATGGTAAATGTCTTTAAGCACACTCTTTTTTATTGCAGTATCCAGTACACTTATACCATTAAGCATCTTCTGTGATACAGTGATGTTACCACCTGCAACATGGAGCCTGGGTGTACCAGGTCTCTTTTTCCTTATCAAAACTCCCTCATCATCGAGAAAATAGTCTCCACCTGCTGCAAATACCCTCAATATAGGATTCCTCTGAAGCACATATATGGAAATATTGCCATCAACCGTAAAATAGACCTCAACAACTCTCAATTCTTGGAGTTTCTTCAATCGGTCTTCTATATCACAGATTCTCAGGTCTTTTAATTTTGTTCCCGTTATGGAAGGATTGCCGCTGTTAATAATTCCATAAATTTCCCTTTCTGTAATAAGATTGAAATCAGGAAGTTCGTTAACGTAAATATTTACTCCCCGACACCGCTCATTTCTTATGAGGTATGTCAGATAAACAGGTGCCACAACCAGATAACTGGAGGCAAGAAAAACCAATATTCTTTTTAATATCCTCATACTTTACCTCATCCGGTTAAGGGTTTCTTCAATTGGAGAAACAAGTCTGTCAATATCTCCAGCTCCTATTGTGAGGAGTATATCCAGGTTCTTCACATCAAGTGCTGCAGGTAGATCTTTCATTTCCAGCATCTTCTTATTTTTCAATTTCATTCTCTCATAAATCATTTCTGATGATACCCCTTCCAGAGGTTTTTCCCTTGCAGGGTATACAGGCAGAAGAATGACCTCATCAAGCTGATCGAGTATGGCAGCAAAGCCTTCAGCATGGTCGCGGGTACGGGAATAGAGATGAGGCTGGAAAATTGCAGTGATCTTCCTTTTACCGTAATGTTCCCTTACTGCTGTTATAAAAGCTTTTATTTCTTCAGGGTGATGTGCATAATCGTCGATGTAAACCAGACCCGGCTTGTTTATACGGATATCAAATCTTCTCCTTACACCCTTGAATGATTTCAATGCATTTCTGATTTCTTCTCCGTCCACTCCGCAGAGAAGTGCCACTGATGATGCGGCAGCAGCATTCTCAATATTTTTCAAACCGGGAAAACGGTATGCCAGATTTTTCAATTCGCCACCAAAATATGAAATGTCAAAAACATAAAAGTCATCATCTCTTTTAACTTTATCTATTCTGAATGAGCATTCTTTGGAAAAACCATAAGTAAAAACCTTTACATTATCAGGAGGTTTTATAACATTTTTTATTGACTCATTCAGAATAAGAGATCCTCCGGGTCGGATTTTCCTGCAGAATTCATTATATGCCTCAAGCATTGTTCTGTAGTCTCCATAAATATCAAGATGGTCGGCATCGGCCGAAGTTATAACAGCATACAGCGGAGACAACCTGTGGAACGATCTGTCGTATTCATCGGCCTCCATCACAGTAAAGCGACTGCCCGAGAGTAAAAGATTGGTTCCGTAATTGCAGGATATTCCGCCAAGGAATGCAGAGCATCCAGTTTGTGATGAATAAAGTATATGCGAAATAAGTGTTGAAACAGAGGTCTTCCCATGCGTTCCTGCAACGGCTATTGTGTCGGTGTGACCTGAGATTTCCCCGAGCACTTCCGACCTTTTATAAACGTTATATCCGCCCCGCCTGAAAAATTCGAGAATTCTGTTTTCAGGCGGAATGGCAGGTGTAAAGACAACCAACATTTTTTCTTTCGGCAGTATATCTGTATAAAGAGGAGGAATAGTCTGTGGGTCGTCAGTATATGAAACCGTGCAACCTTCTTTCTCAAGTGTTTCTGTTAGAGGGCTTCTGGTTCTGTCATAGCCAGCAACAATGCAGCCTTTTGACAGAAAATATCTTGCCAGGGCACTCATTCCTATTCCTCCTATGCCCACAAAGTACGTTGCAGAAATTTTCTCAAAATCAATCATCTGTCCATCAGTTTAATAACTTCTTCTGCAATTCTCAGGTCGGCATCAGCCATTGCCAGTTTTCGGATATTTTCCGACAGTTTGTTTCTTTTCCCAATATCATCTGCAAGGGAAAGAACTTCATCTATCAGTTTCTGGTTAACCTCGCTGTCTCTCACAATAACTGCTGCTTCTTTTTCGGCCAGAGCCATAGCATTTCTTGTCTGATGATCTTCCGCAACATTTGGTGAAGGTACCAGAATTACTGGTTTACCGACCAGACAGAGTTCCGAAATAGTCCCCGCACCTGCACGCGAAATAATTATGTCTGCAGCAGAATATGCAAGGTCCATTCTTTCAATAAAAGGATATACAGAAATATTTCCTGACTGTGTCACACTCACCAGAGCATTAATATCCTCGAAATAATTCCTGCCTGTTTGCCATATCCAGTATAAACCGGACTCCCTGATTTTTTCAATATTTTCGGCCAGGCATTTATTTATGCTTCCCGCTCCGAGAGATCCTCCCAATACCAGAATAACAGGTCTGTCACTTTTTATATTGAAATATCTCAAGGCTTCGTCTTTCAATCCCTCAATATCACCGAGCGACTGCCTTAGAGGATTTCCTGTCTTTATTATTCTGGAAGCCGGAAAATATTTTTCCATACCGTCATATGCCACACATATTACAGATGCCTTTTTTGCAAAGAGCCGGTTGGTGATGCCTGCATAACTGTTCTGTTCCTGGATTAAAACCGGTATTTTCATCGACAGAGCTTTCTTTAGAACAGGTCCGCTTGCATATCCGCCAACTCCTACCACAACATCTGGTTTAAAATCTCTTAGAATAGTGCCTGCTGTCCTCAGGCTTTTAATAAATTTCCATAAGACAGAAATATTTTTAAGCGGATTTTTTCTGTTTATTCCAGCAACAGGAAGTCCGACAATATTATAACCGGCTTTGGGAACCAGTTCCATTTCGAGGCGTCCAAGAGCGCCGACAAAAAGAATTTCCAACGATGGTTCGAGTTTTTTCAGGGCATTTGCAATAGCTATTGCCGGGAAGACATGCCCCCCGGTTCCTCCTCCGCTGATAATCACCCTTTTATTTTTTTGCCGGTTCATATATTTTTTCGTCTCCTTCTTCAAATTTTTCCTCTTCAGTCAGTTCCTCATTCCTTATCCGTGCATAAACCACCCTGCTCACGCTCAAAATAGCCCCAATGGAAAAACTCATGACAAGTACCGAAGTACGTCCCCAGCTTATCATAGGTAGTGTCTGTCCGGTGACAGGAAGAAGTCCGGTAGCTACAAGCATATTAATAAGAGCCTGTACAACGATCATTAATGTAAGTCCCATCACAAGAAAAGCAGGAAAAGCTGTTTCGCACTTTTTAGCAATAGCTATTCCTCTGAAAAGCAATATCATATAAGCCAAAATGATGGGAACTGCACCGAAAAGAAGGCCATATTCTTCAATAATAATTGCAAAAATGAAGTCAGAATTCGATTGCGGTAGCATGTTTCTCTGGGTGCTCTTACCAGGAGCTTTTCCGAATAGTCCACCCGTTGCTATAGCTATTTTTGCCTGGTTTATCTGGTAATCCTCATCCGGATTATCATCTTTTGATGAAAAATAGTTTTCAATTCTATTTTTCCAGACCTCAACTCTGTTATTATGAGGCCATATTACTGAAATCAGAAAAGCAGCAAGCAGCAGAGTGACAATTGCGATACCGACGTAAGCAAGCAGGAATCTAACAGGAACTCTACCTATATAAAGAATAAGTATACTAATTCCAAAAATCATTACTGCTGTTGAGAGATTCTCGGTGAGAATAAGGCTACATACTATTGCAACCGGCAGCATGAGGTATTTTGATACTGTTCCGAAGTTTTCAAGCTCATGCTGGTAATGTGCCAGTGTTCTGGCAAGGTAAATTACGAGTGCAACTTTTGCCACATCAGACGATTGCAGCCTGAAGCCGGTGCCAGGTATTACAATCCAGCGAGTAGCTTCATTTATTCTAACACCGAAAATAAGTGTGAGAACCAGAAGCGCAACTGAGAAAATCAGAAAAACACCGGCAAGAGAAGAATATATTCTAACCGGCAGGTGATGGGTGATAATAATTATAACCAGGCCGAATATCAGCATTATAAGCTGGGTCTTAAGAAAATATGTAGTATTACCTCCAAACCTGGAGTAAGCAACTATTGCTGAAGAGCTGTATACGGCCAGCAATGAATAAAACATAAAGAGGGCTACCAGGGCCCAGATTACCCTGTCGCCTTTAAAAGTATTGGCAACCCATCCCTTACTCATTGTCTTTTACAGATTTCTAACAGCGGCTTTGAATTTGCGCCCTCTGTCCTCATAATTTTCAAACAGGTCAAAACTTGCACATGCTGGAGAAAGAAGAACAGTATCTCCCTTTGAAGCAAGATAATATGCCGACCTTACCGCCTCTTCCATAGAGGTGGTTTCAACTATGGTAGGCACCTTGTCTTTAAAAGCTTCAATGATTTTTCTGTTATCCTTTCCGAGGCAGACAATTGCCTTGACCTTCTTACTGACCACTTCAAAAAGGTCGGAATAATCATTGCCTTTGTCTATTCCTCCGGCAATCCAGACCACTCTGGTCTGCATACATTCAAGGGCATACCAGGTTGAGTTAACGTTGGTAGCCTTTGAGTCGTTTATAAAGTTTATACCGCAAACAGTAATTACCGGTTCGAGCCTGTGCTCAATACCCTGGAAGTCGGCAAGGCTCTCCCTGATCACTTCCTTACGTATATTCATTATTTTGCCTGCAATAGCTGCCGCCAGTGAGTTCAATGTATTATGACGGCCTTTTAACGCAAGATCGTGAATTGTCATAAGTCTGGTTTTATGTTTTAGGTGGATAATAATTTCATCGTTTTCGATATATCCTGCCATTCCTTCGCTCTTTGTGGCAGAATAAGGAAGGAGTTTTACCGGAGGCCGGCGTTTCTCAAGCTCTCTGATAATAACCGGATCATCAGCCCAGTAGATTAAATGGTCGTTCCCAGTCTGGTTCCGGATTATGCGAAACTTTGAATCAACATACCTGCTCATGTCATGCCCGTAGCGGTCAAGATGATCAGGTGTGATATTGAGCAGCACTGCTATGTCGGCTTTGAAATCAAACATACCATCGAGCTGGAAACTGCTGAGTTCAATAACATAGCAATCATATCCTCCTCCGGCAACTGCCATTGCAAAACTGTTCCCAACATTCCCGGCAAGTGCTGCATTAATACCTGCCTTTTTCAGAATGTGCCAGATAAGGGTTGTCGTGGTGGTTTTTCCGTTACTGCCTGTAATGCATATTTTCATTGCATCAGTAAACCTGCCAGCGAACTCTATTTCAGAAATGACGGGTATACCTTTTTTCCTGAGTTCCATCACCAGCGGCATGTCGTCGTGTATTCCCGGGCTTTTAATAACCTCATCAGCAGTGAATATTATATCTTCACTATGAGCTCCTTCCTCAAACCTGATATTATATTTTTTAAGTATGTCCCTGTACTCAGTTTTTAGTCTTCCTTTGTCAGAAACAAAAACATCAAATCCGTGTTTTCGTGCAAGCACGGCCGAACCGGTTCCGCTTTCTCCTCCTCCAAGTATTACAATTCTTTTCACTGTTGCTATCTTATCTTTAATGTTACTATACTCAATACAGCCAGTATTATTGCCACAATCCAGAATCGTGTGACTATTTTCGGTTCAGGATAACCCTTCTTCTGGTAATGGTGGTGCAGCGGCGACATTAGAAAAATTCTCCGGCCCTCACCGTATTTCTTTCTGGTATACTTGAACCACGACACCTGCATAACTACTGAAAGATTTTCGGCGAGGAAAATACCGCAGAGCACCGGAATAAGAAGTTCCTTTCTGATAACTATTGCAAACACTGCTATAATGCCTCCCAGGGCAAGGCTACCTGTATCGCCCATAAACACCTGAGCGGGATAAGAATTGTACCACAGAAATCCTACAGTAGCACCTATGAAAGCACTTGCGAAGATTACCAGTTCTTCAGAACCGGGTATATACATTATATTAAGGTAACGGGCATAAATTATGTTACTCGACACATAAGCCAGTGCACCAAGCGCTGCCCCGGTAATTGCTGATACACCTGTCGCGAGACCATCAAGCCCATCAGTCAGGTTTGCACCGTTCGATACTGCGGTAACGATGAATATTACAATGATCACATAAACAATCCATGTTAGTATCTCCCGCCATGGTTCCGGGGCAAAAGAAACCAGCCACCTGTAATCAAACTCATTGTTCTTTACGAACGGTATAGTGGTTTTTGTGGATTTTCTTTCAATATTTACTTCGCTTTGCTGCAGAACATTCCTATTATTCTCAATAATTTCAGCCCTTTCTGCCCTTGTAAGACTCGATAACGGAACCCTTTCAACAATGATAACATCGTCGCTGAAATAAAATACCACACCGACAATAAGACCAAGGCCCACCTGTCCTGCTATCTTGAACTTTCCTGCAAGTCCGGCTTTGTTTTTTCTGAATATCTTTATATAATCGTCAAGAAATCCCATAAAGCCGAGCCACATTGTAGTGGTCAGCATAAGGATTATATAGATATTATTGAGCTTTGCAAAAAGGACTACAGGTATAACAATTGAAGCTAGTATTATTATACCTCCCATAGAAGGTGTTCCCTCCTTGCGGTATTGTCCTTCCAGTCCGAGATCCCTCACAACCTCACCAATTTGCTTTACCTGCAGGTACTGAATTATTCTTTTTCCGATAAGAAGTGATATAATCAGGGAAGTAATTACTGCTGCAGCCGATCTGAAAGAGATATATTCAAATACTCCGGCACCTGGTACATCAAGCGAATCAAGATATTTAAAAAGGTAATAGAGCATTTTTTCGTTTTTTACATTTTACCCATAAGCGCTTTAGCAAGTTCTTCCCTGTCGTCGAAATGGTGTCTGATACCTTTTATTTCCTGGTACGTTTCATGGCCTTTACCGGCGACAAGAATTACATCACCGTTGCTGGCCATCATCACCGCAGCTTTGATAGCTTCTCTGCGGTCAGTAATTCTCAGCACTTTCGGCCTTTGGTCGGGTGTGATGCCTGCTTCCATCTCATCAATAATACTATCGGGGTCTTCACTTCTTGGATTATCCGATGTAAGAATGACTCTGTCGCTTCCTCTTGCACAAATTGAAGCCATTATTGGTCTTTTTGTCCGGTCCCGGTCGCCTCCGGCTCCAACCACAGTAATGAGCTTGCCGCTGCCTCTGCGCACTTTGTTTATTGTTTCAATCACATTCACAAGAGCATCTGGAGTATGAGCATAATCAACTATTCCGGTTACAGGGGCATTTCCCCTCACCACTTCAAGCCTCCCAGGTACCGGTCCCAGCCCGCTAAGCACCCTGAGCACCTCTTTCCTTTCTGCACCCAGCAAAACAGCCGATGCATAAACAGCAAGAAGGTTTGAAACATTAAACTCCCCAATAAACCTCGTCCATAATTCCTCACCGTCAATACGTATTCCCATCCCCTCCATGCTCTGTTCAATAAGCACAGCCCTGAAGTCAGCCATACCCCTTGTTGAATAGGTATATTTTCTTGCTCTGCAATTCTGGACCATCACTCCTGCATTTTTATCGTCGGTATTGACAAGAGCAAATGCATCGGCCTGAAGAGAATCAAAGAATGCCTTTTTGGCTTTCAGGTAGTTATCAAAGGTTTTGTGATAATCAAGGTGGTCATGGGTGAGGTTGGTGAATATGCCTCCTGCATATTTTAGTCCACTGATTCTTTTCTGGTCAACGGCGTGTGAGCTGACTTCCATGAACACATGAGAACAGCCTTCACGAACCATCTCTGCCATAAGCCTGTTCAATTGAACAGGGTCAGGTGTAGTATGCGTGGCAGGATATTCCTTTCCGGAAATATAGTTACATACCGTCGAAAAAAGTCCGCACTTGTATCCAAGACCACTGAAAAGTCTGTATAAAAGTGTTGCAATTGTTGTTTTTCCATTTGTACCTGTAACTCCGGTAAGTGTAATGTGGTGTGAAGGATTTCCGAAAAAGTTTGATGAGGCAATTCCCGCTGCAGGTGCTGTATCGGGTACTCTTATCCATGTAACGCCTTTCTGTCTGACGGTTGGCATTTCAGAACAGATAATTGCAACTGCTCCAGATGAGACAGCCGCGTCAATAAACCTGTGTCCGTCGGTTTTGGTGCCTTTCAGAGCCACAAAAAGAGAACCGGGAACAACAGAACGAGAATCAATAGTGACATCTGTTACAGTCACTGACATGTCTCCTTCATACTCTGATACCTCAATGCCTTTTAATATTTCTTCCAGTTTCATCATCATTATATTTCTAGATACCCAGATCCAATGAAACAACCATTCCGTCGTGAATTACAGCGCCGTATCCAGGGTCCTGCCTTTTCACCCGCCCCCTGCCAGAAAATTGCACCCTCAGGCCGTAACTTTCAAGCAAGTAAAGAGCATCCCTCAGTGTCATATCCCTTACATCAGGCACAAGATTCTCCTGTATTTTCAATGGTACTATCCTGATAGTATCACGGCTACGTCCTGTAGCAACCCATTTTTCATTACCATTTTTAAAATATATTGCACCAGTCTTTTTTAAGATGCTGTGTATATCGTCGTAAAATCCGTTACCCGGATCGGGAGTTGCTATTATTTTATCATCATTGACCTTCTCAGGATAATCTTTGAAAAAAATTGTCGAATAAACTTTATCGGCTATTTCTTTAAAAACAGGACCAGCTACCATATTCCCGTAATAAACTGAGCTGGAAGGTGAGTTAACCACAACGATGCATGAATATAGAGGGTCTTCAGCAGGGAAATATCCAACAAAAGAAGCCTGGTAATATATGCGTTCTCCCGACCTGTATCCTGTATTATCTCTGGCAATCTGGGCGGTTCCGGTTTTTCCTGCAATCTTATAATCAGCATCCCTGAGGTTGGTTGCGGTTCCATGCTCCACCACACCCTCAAGCATTTTCTTTGCTTTACGGATTGTTTTCATTGAAGCGATAGAGTTTGTTATCACCTCAGGATCAAATCTCTTTATCACATTCCCGTTTCTTCTTATCTCCTTAACAAATCTCGGACGCATCATGCAGCCATCGTTTGCCACGGCATTGTAAAAAGTCAGTATCTGTAACGGTGTAAATCTGACCTCATAACCATGGGATATCATTGGAAGTGAAAGACCCGACCAGAGTTTATCCCCCGGTTGCCTTATATATGGTTCTGCCTCACCTTTTATCTGCAGATTAAGTTTTTCGTTAAGCTTCATTGAATTGAGCCGGCTGATTAAAGCTCGCGGGTTATCCTTGTAATGCTGGTATATAATTTTTGATGTCCCTACATTGGATGACTTTTCAAACACTTCTTTTACGGTCAGTTTTCCATAACCACCCTCCCTGGTGTCTCTGATTATTTTATTATAAAACCTGACTGTTCCATTACCGGTATCCACCACATCACTTGTGTCGATCACCCCGTCTTCAAGTGCAGCCATCAGTACCGGCAGCTTGAATGTGGAGCCCGGTTCAGTGCTCTCGCCTATAGCATAGTTGTAAGCTTCGTAGAATTCACCGTTTTCTCCCCGCTTCAGGTTAGCTATGGCTTTGATATCTCCTGTTGCAATTTCCATCAGAATGGCACATCCATGGTCGGCGTTATGTTTTCTTAGCTGGTTTCTGAGTGCCGTAGTTGCAACATCCTGAAGCTCAATATCTATTGTTGTAACAACGTCGTTGCCATCAACAGGTTCTATATTATTTCCTTCATTAACTGGAATCCATACTCCGCCAGTTAGCCTCTGTTTAAGGACTTTCCCATTTCGGCCTGCAAGTTCCCTGTCGAA
Organism: Bacteroidota bacterium; assembly: GCA_029552825.1. GTDB lineage: Bacteria > Bacteroidota > Bacteroidia > Bacteroidales > VadinHA17 > LD21. The sequence goes on along the minus strand of JAKPDL010000014.1, from coordinate 26,366 downwards.
AGCACCTTCTATCCCCACTTTTACACCTTCAGGGTCATCGGTAAGATATCCTATTGTACGGGCAGCCAGTTCACTATTCAGGAAGATACGTTTGTTCTCGGGCTGTGCCACAAACCCTCCGCGATACTGTCCTTCCCGGAAAATAGGCAGTTCCTTTAGCTGCTTCAGAGTTTCATAATTTACTCCTTTCCTGATCAGAAAATATCTTTCTCCCCTTTTCCGGGCCGAGGTAAGTATATTTTTCCAGCCAGCTGGTGAATATTCTCCCAGGATTTCGGATAATCCCCTGCACAATTCATCAATATTTTCATTCCACAGTTCAGGAGGCATCCCGGTACTTCTTGTGTCCATATAAACCGAATAATAAGGCACAGAGCTTACCAGCAAGCGGCCATCGCACGCAAGTATGTTGCCCCGTGTTGCCTTTACCTCATCATTCTTATATACATATTTCTCACCCAGCGCCTCCCATTTACTCCTCTCAAAAAACTGAAAAAGGACAATCCTCACCAGCAATACAATTGCGATGATGCTCGTTACAACATAAATTACCCCGCTCCTCCATATTATTTCATCCCTGATTGCCATCCCTGTTCTTTTTATTATTTAACAAGCTTATAAGGTGGTTCACGGAGTTCCTCAAGCTCAAGCCCTCTCTGGGTGACCTGGCGAAGTATTTCCGACTGCCTGGTTGCCTTCATCAGTTCGGCTGATGTGGCAAGGGATTCTGCTCTTAGTTCCCTGACCTCTTTCTGGAGATGACTCATTTCTCTTACCAGTTTTTCAGCATGAAAACGGTTTGCTATATATAATGCACCCAGAAATGTCAGAAATATCAGAAATCTAAGATTTTTCAATATTATTTTGTCAGATATCGTGCTGCCGCTGAGTAAATCCTTCAGAAAACTTCCCGAATTCTTTTTCTTCTTTCCTTCCATGTTATCCTGTGCTTTTTCTTCCATAAAGAATCCTATTTTATTTTTTCAGCCACTCTCAGTTTGGCACTTCTTGCCCTCTTATTTGTCTCTGTTTCAGCCCTTCCAGGTGTAACAGCTTTTTTTGTAACCAGCCGGAAAATGAGTTCCGGCCTGCCGTAGAAATCTCTTGATACTTCACCTGTGAAATTTCCAGACTTCATAAAATTCTTAACCAGCCTGTCTTCAAGCGAATGATAGGTGATAACAACAAGTCTGCCTCCTTTTTTGAGAATTTCAGCAGATTGCAGAAGAAGCTCCTTAAGTGATTCCAGTTCGTTGTTGACTGCTATTCGTAGTGCCTGAAAGAGTTTAGCAAAAAATCTGTTCTGGTGACCTGGTGGTACAAAGTGAGCAGTCACTTTTTTCAGATCTTCGGCCGTCTTTAAAGGAGCTTTTTCTCTTGCCACAGCAATTGCCCTGGCAATCTTTCGTGCCAGAGGTAGTTCTCCGTATTCGGTAAATATATGGGCAAGTTCTTCTTCGGTCATTGTAGCAAGGAGGTCCGATGCTTTTGTTTTCATTCCCCTGCTCATTCTCATATCGAGTTCTGCATCGTAACGAAAAGCAAAACCACGTGAGGGTTCATCGAACTGGTGAAAAGAGACACCAAGATCTGCTATAATACCGTCAACCTCTGTTATTCCAAGGTATCTCAGGTTGTTAAGAAGGAATCTGTAATTCTGGTTAAGAAATGTGAAACGTTCGTCTTCAATGATATTTGCGCCTGCATCCTCGTCAATATCGAAAGCAATGAGACGCCCTGTTGTAAGATGTTTAAGTATTTCACGTGAATGGCCCCCGCTGCCGAAAGTAGCATCAACATATACACCGTCGGGCCGGATATTCAGCCCCTTTATACTTTCATCCAGCAATGCAGGTACATGGTAAGCCATCTATTCCTGATTTTGACTGTCACCAAGAAGTTTTTCTGCCAGATTTGCAAAATCTTCGGGAAGCATTTCAATTTTTTCATAGCGTTCTGCATCCCAGATTTCAATGCGGCCATCCTGTCCTGCCAGAACAATATCCCGTCCGATGCCCGCAAGCTCGAGCAAACGCTTGGGTATCAACAGGCGGTTACTGCTGTCAAGAGCCAGTTCAGCTGTCCCTTTAAAAAAGTTCCTGAGGAAAACATTGTGTTCCCTGTTGTAAGGATTTATTCTGCTCCTGATTTTTTCAAGCTGGATATTCCAGTCATCAATGGTATAGAGAACAAGACATGGTTCAAAAATGTCTCTGCGAACCACAAACCGATCAGGTGAACCAGGAGGCATCTGCTTCTTGAATGCCGCAGGAAGGATAAACCTGCCCTTTGCATCAAGCCTGCAACCGTAATCACCTATGAATGTGGCCATAATAGTTGAATAAATTTCAAATTGCTAAAATAAGTAAAAATTTCCACTTTTCTCCACTTTACCCCATTTTTTTCCACTATTGTTGATAACTTTTTTCAGCATTCTCCGGTATTCTAAAGTTTCCTTGCTATGACTTTGGATATTAACACATTCAGATAAAGCTCTTTAACAAGCATCTGCAAAAGCCAGAATATTGGATGGCAGTTTCAAAACCTTGCACTGGAGATGATTTTTTATTAAATTTGGGTCTGGTTTAAAATTTTGACAACGACATATGGATGATCCTTATGCGAGCGGTAATGAATCTTACAGACTCGATGTCAAAGAAGTGCTGAGAGCTAAAAATCCGTCACTGGCCCGTATTGTTCCAAAATTTATTGTTAACTACCTAAAGAAAATAGTACACGAAACCGAACTTAACGACTTTCTGGGGAAGTACGGACATTTAAAAGGTGCTGAGTTTATCCATGCTGCACTTAATTACCTCAAAGTAAGCTATACAGTTTCGGGACGGGAGCATATCCCCACCCGAGGCAGATTTATTTTCGTTTCGAACCACCCACTCGGAGGTCTCGACGGGCTGGTTTTTATCTATGAACTGTCGAAATATTTCGACAACATAAAATTCCCCGTAAACGATATTCTCCTCAACATCAAAAACTTCGAAGACATTTTTCTTCCCATAAACAAGCATGGGGCACAGGCCAGAGAAGCAGCAAGAGCAATAGAAGAAGCATATGCCTCCGACTGCCAGATACTTTATTTTCCAGCCGGACTATGTTCACGCAAAAGAAAAGGCGTTATAAAAGACCTTACCTGGTATAAGCACTTCATCAAAAAAGCTGTAACCTATAAAAGGGATGTTGTACCTGCCTATTTCTCAGGAAAAAACTCCAATTTCTTCTATAACCTTGCCAATCTGAGAACATTTTTAGGAATAAAGTCAAACATTGAAATGCTCTATCTTGCCGACGAAATGTTCAGGCAAAAAGACAAGAAGATACATTTAGTCTTCGGTCCGAAAATACCATGGGAAACCTTCGACAAATCTAAAACACCTGAAGAATGGGCAGAATGGGTCAAATCAAAGACTTATGAACTTGAGCCCCTGACAAGGCAGGAAAAATAAGATACCACCTTGGGTTAATTTCTCAAAAAATTTAAATTTGTTTTCTTTTTCTTACTATGGACAAGGAAATGAAACCGGTTGTAGATCCCGTTCCACGTGAGCAGATTATTGCTGAACTTTCCAGAATTAAACTGCTGGGAAAGACAAATAACGGGAATAATGAAGTGTATGTTTTCACTTACCACGATTCGCCTGTTCTCATGCATGAGGTTGGAAGGATACGTGAAATAACATTTCGTTACGCAGGAGGAGGAACAGGTAAGGAAATTGACATAGATGAATTCGACACAGACCCTGAAAATCCACAACAGCAACTGATAGTGTGGGATCCTGAAAATAAGGAAATTATTGGTGGATACAGATTCTTCTTCTTCAAAGAACCGTGTGATAAATGCGACCTTTCAAAACTGGCGTCATCGGCATATTTCAATTTCTCAGAAAAATTCAAAACGAAATACCTTCCACATTTAATGGAACTCGGACGTTCCTTCGTGCACCCCGACTACCAGTCAAGCAACAGAGGCAGAAAAAGCCTTTATGCTCTCGATAATTTGTGGGATGGCCTTGGAGCAATTATCATTGATAACCCTCGTATACAGTACCTTTTTGGTAAAGTTACCATGTACCCCCACTTTGACAAAAAGGCAAGAAGTATGATACTCTACTTCCTGAAGCATCATTTCCCTGACAAAGAAAACCTTGTTACGGTAAAAGAGCCTGCCGATATTGACCTGCTTGAAGATGAAATGAAACAACTGTTTACCGGAAAAACTTACAGGGAAAACTATAAAATCCTTTCTCAGGAAGTAAGAAAGCTCAATGAAACAATTCCTCCTCTTATTAATGCTTATATGAACCTCTCACCAACAATGAAAACATTCGGGACGTTCATTAACCATAAATTCGGCAATGTTGAAGAGACAGGCATCATGATAACCCTGAAAGATATTTACGTGGAAAAAATTAACCGCCACCTTGCATCCTACAATAAAGACTATGAGATAAAGTGGTTTTCACGCCACAATCAGTAAGCTCTTCTGTCTATCCCTTCAATGAAATTTATATAGGACTGAACTGCAACTCTGTTTCCTCCCGGTGTGGGATAATCTCCAGTGAAATACCAGTCACCCATATGATCGGGGCAAGCTTTATGCAGACCTTCTACCGACTGATATACCACTGTGATATCAGCATTGATCTCAGGTTCCTTCAACAATCCCGAAATTCTTTCAGATATCTCCTCCGCTGTAAAAGGAGCATATATCTCCTTAACAAGGTTTCTAACCTCATTAACAGGCTTTTTTATTTCCTCTTTAGCCCGTTTATAAAGATCATCTATCATTGAAGTCCTGCCAGTTTCCTTAAGAAGGGTAATTGCTGCCCTGAAAGCTATGAAATCGCCAAGTTTTGCCATATCAATTCCATAACAATCGGGGTATCTTATCTGCGGTGAAGAAGAGACTATAACTATCCTCTTCGGTCCTAACCTGTCGAGAATACGTATAATACTTTTTCTCAGAGTTGTACCCCTCACTATTGAATCATCAATGACCACAAGATTGTCAACTCCCTTTCTGACAGTTCCATATGTGATGTCATAAATATGTTCAACAAGCTCATCCCTGCTTTTATCCCTTGTGATAAATGTCCTGAGCATTATATCCTTAACAGTGATTTTTTCGACCCTTGGCCTTACCGAAATAATTTTACGGAGCTTTTCCTCTGTAAGCTCATCCCTTTCAGTTAATAATTGCTGAACTTTTATATTGTTAAGGTAATCCTCAATTCCTTTCAGCAATCCGTAGAAAGCAGCTTCGGCTGTGTTCGGTATATATGAAAAGACAGTGTTTTCCAGATCATAACCCACAGCCTCAAGCACAGGCATTGTCAGAAGTTCACCGAGTTTTTTTCTTTCACAATAGATAGATTTATCAGTACCTCTCGAAAAATATATTCTCTCGAAAGAGCATTTTCTTGGCGGAACAGGTTCTGCAACTGGTTCAATCCTCACCTCATTTCCTGCCTTTATAATAAGAGCATGCGCTGGTGGAACTTCTTTTACACTTTCAGGGTCAGTATTGAATACTGTCTGAATAACAGGCCTTTCTGATGCTATTACTGCAACTTCATCATCAACATAGTAATATGCCGGTCGTATACCGTAAGGATCTCTTACTACAAACGCATCTCCATGACCAATTAAACCTGCCATTACATAACCGCCATCCCAATTTTTGCCCGACTTTCTAAGAATTGCAGCAACGTCAAGATTTTCCTCAATCAGCCTTGCTACTTCCTTTTTTGAATATCCCTGTTCTCTGTAAATATTATATAGACGTTCATGTTCCTCATCGAGTCTGTATCCTATGCTTTCAAGAATTGTGACGGTATCAGAAAAGCCCGGCGGAGTCTGCCCAAGTTCCACAAGATGATTAAATAATTCTGGAACATTTGTGAGGTTGAAATTTCCTGCTATTAACAGATTTTTTGAACGCCAGTTATTCTGGCGGCATACTGGATGAAGCTGTTCAAGCCCGTAAGTGCCGTATGTACCATACCTCAGATGCCCGAGATAAAGGTCACAAAGGAAAGGCACCTCATCTGCTATAAATTCTGGATTATTTTTTTTCCCCTGCAGTTCAGGTGCTACACTGTATATATTTTCGTATATATTCTGAAAAATTCTCGTAATTGAATCGGGTTTATCCGACTTTTCACTGAAGATATACCTGACTCCGGGCTTTGATTTCAGTTTGATTCCTGCAATTCCGGCACCATCCTGTCCCCTGTTGTGCTGCTTTTCCATCATAAGGTACATTTTATTAAGGCCGTAGGTCCATGTACCATACTTCTCAAAATAATATTCTGCTGCTTTGCGTAACCTCAGTAGCGCAATACCGCATTCATGCTTGATCATCTCACTCATATTCTGATCCTGTACTAATCCGGAATGTTAATAATGCATGGAATCATGTATGCGTTGGGATATTTTTTCCTGATCATATAGAGGGCTTTTGTCCCTTCCATTTTCGTCCGGAAGTCACCTACCCTCACTATAAAATAACCGGGTTTTTCATATTCAACATATGATGGAATATCAGGAAAACTTATCATGAAATCTGCTTTAATCTTATTTGCCTCTTCCCTTGCATTTCTTACAGCGCTTCTGTAAATCTGAATACGATACCCCTCTATTCCGCCACCAAGAAGCTTATTGGATAACAGATAGCGACTCAGAAGGGTATCAATCTGTGGTTCATGATAGATATTCAGTCGACCTGCATTCTGCTTTTTTACCTCAGGAGGAAAGATGTCAGAAGCCTTAATGAACTGGGCACCTGCATCCGTGATACCGCCAAAAATAAATACCAGGAAAAACAACACTCTACCAAGCTGCCCTACTTTAAAAATGTTTTTCATCTTTTTGCTCATCAACGCTGCGTTAGATGGGAGATAGAATCTCAGAGGATCTTGCTACAATATAAAATGAACCATTTTTCACCCCGGCAATTACAATTGAATTTCCACCCCATGCCGTTGCACTGTTCCCATAGACTTTATCATATGAAACATCACATGCTGCAAATGTTCTGAGAATACCACTTACTGAACCATCGTCTGTTTTAATAATATTAAGTATAAGGCAACCTTTGTTTAGTACAAATAGTTGTCCATTATTGTCAAATATCACTGAAGTTGCCTCATTTTTATATTCGAGATATTTCTTCCACCTGATAACGCCTGAGGAATTAACAGATGCTGCAAAAGCATTTCTGTAAGTGGTTGCATCTTCCGGATATTCAGTATACCCTGACACATAAACATTCCCCTGATAATCGGTTACAACCGACATGGATGATGCTTCGAACTGAGGGTTATTATAAAGTTCCACCTCCCATATTTTTCTAAAAGCTTCATCGTACTTTGCCAGTGTAGCCTTTTTTTTGCTTCCTGCTCCCAGTTTTGTTGCAGCAAGGTAAATATTTCCTGAATTATCGATGGTTGTTCCATTTACCGAATAAAAGGAATAGTAAATAATGCTGTCACTGGATATTACAGAGCCATCTTTTCCGAAGGAAATAAATTTGATTCCGTAATTTCCACCAGGAATTGAGTCAGAAGCTCTTGACGCAACAGCTAGAAAGTTATCCTTTTGTGTTCTGCAGAGTATTACATTCCCTACTTTAAATGATGAACTGAAACCTGAACTCCACACGGGAGTTCCTGTATAATCAATCATCCCTAAATAAAGCTTGTCTTCAATGCAGCCTGCTGTTACTATACCCTCTTCACAGGCAATTGCAGATGTAAAAGAACCGGATGTGTCGACACTATATTCGAATACTTTTTCATGTTTTCCATTCAGGTAAACCAGGTAAGGTTTATTTTCAATAATTCCGCCACTTACCAATCCGGTGTCGCCGGCTGCACTAACAAAAAAAGCTTCACCTTTTCCGAAGGATCTGTACCAGAGGAAATTATCATGGACTTTGCTGCAGGCTGATAAAAGGAGCAAAACCAGTAAAAAAAGAGTTCTTTGCATTATATATCGGGGTTTTTATGATTCCCGCAATTTTTACAATATTACATTACCGTATTAAATCATTGTTCAAGTACCGCAGCAAGTTCATCGGTCATTTCCAGGTTGTGATAAACATTCTGGACATCATCATCATCTTCGAGTGCTTCAATGAATTTCAGAACTTTTTTTGCTGATTCCACATCGAGTTTTTTAGTGTCATTCGGTATCCGCTTCAGCATAGCCTCCTCGGCTTCAATTCCCAACTCCTGAAGTTTTTTGTTTATTGCACCAAAGTCCTCCCTTGCACAAGTCACTATAATTCTGCCACCTTCCTCTTCTATGTCCTCTGCCCCGGCATCAATGAGTTGCAACTGAAGTTCTTCAAGGTTGATTCCTTCAGGCTTGATCGTAAAAACTCCTTTTCTTTCAAACAGATATGAAAGCGAACCGTTTGTGCCGAGGCTGCCGCCATATTTGTTAAATGTTGCCCTGATTGACGAAACAGTACGGTTGTTGTTATCGGTGAGGCATTCCACAAACACAGCTACACCGCATGGCCCGTAACCTTCAAAAGTGGTTTCGATGTAATTTGAGCCTTCGGCTCCAAGCGCCTTTTTGATCGCCCTCTCAATATTCTCCTTGGGCATATTTACACCCTTGGCATTCTGTATTGCCAGTCTCAGCCTGGGATTGAGATCCGGGTCACCTCCTCCTTCCCTCGCTGCAATTGTTATCTCCTTTATAACCTTCGTGAATATCTTGCCCCTCTTTGCATCCTGAGCACTCTTCTTTCTCTTGATTGTTGACCATTTATTGTGACCTGACATACAAATATGTTTTAATTATTTATGTGCAAAATTAATTATTTCTTTCAAACCATATTAACAATAAGTATGCTGCTTTATGCTTATTCCATAGATTCTTTTTTTTGGTACTTTTGCAACATAAAAATTTAATTATAATTCAAGGATTTGATAAGAAAAAAGTTATATATTGAAACTTACGGCTGTCAGATGAATATTGCTGACAGTGAAATTGTTGCGTCAATATTGAACGAATCTGGTTATGATGTTACCCGGGATATCAATGAAGCCAGCCTGATTTTACTTAATACTTGTTCTATACGTGAAAATGCAGAGCAAAAAATCTGGAACCGGCTAAAGGCCCTTAAATCGGTAAGAAAGAAAAACCCTTCTGTAATGATTGGCGTAATTGGATGTATGGCTGAACGCCTTAAAGAAAAACTTATACAAAACGATCTTCCAGTAGACATTGTTGCCGGGCCCGATTCTTATCGTTCGCTCCCCGACCTTGTTATAGAAGCCGAAATCGGTCAGAGCAGAATCAATGTAATGCTCTCGGAATCTGAAACCTATGCCGATATATCCCCCTTAAGGCTCGACAGCAATGGTGTTACAGCCTTCATTGCAATTATGCGGGGATGCAATAATATGTGCACCTACTGCGTGGTACCTTTTGTAAGAGGTTCTGAACGAAGCAGAGATCCTCGCTCAATAGTTAAAGAAGCTACCGAACTGTTTAGAAAAGGTTACAGGGAAGTAACACTTATTGGACAGAACGTAAATTCATATTTTTGGAAAGATACAGGAGAAACTATTGGCTTTCCTGAATTGCTGGCAGAAGTAGCGCGTATTGACCCTTTGCTAAGGGTGAGATTTGCCACTTCGCACCCGAAAGACCTGTCAGACAAACTTCTGGAAACAATTGCATCTTACGATAATATCTGCAAACATATCCACCTCCCCGTTCAGAGTGGCAGCAACCGCATTCTCAAGCTAATGAACAGGCAATATACAAGGGAATGGTACATGAACAGGATAGAAGCCATAAGAAAAATTATCCTTGAGTGTTCGGTATCAACAGATATTATTGCCGGGTTCTGCACCGAAACCGAAGAAAACCATAAAGATACTCTATCGCTTATGGAATGGGCAGGTTTTGATTTTGCCTACATGTTCAAGTACAATGAACGCCCCGGAACAAAAGCTGCAGAGTCCCTTCCCGATGATGTTCCTGATGAAATCAAAACAAAGAGGCTTAACGAAATAATCAATCTTCAGAATAAGATCTCAGCAAAAAGCAAAAAAGCCGATGTCGGAAAAATACACCGCGTACTTGTTGAAGGTTACTCTAAAAGGTCTACCAATTTCCTTTATGGAAGAACATCCCAGAACAAGGTGGTCGTCTTTCCAGCAGAAAACTGCCAGATAGGTGAATACGTCAATGTAATGGTTGAAAAATGCACATCTGCCACATTGACCGGCAGGTTAATTTAACATTTTTTTATTGAATTTCACCTTATTAAATTGTAAATTGCGGTCAGTTAAATCATTAAAACTATGAGAATACTGGTTTTTGTTGTAATATCAGTTTTGATTGCCGGTGCTTTGGATCTTCATGCACAGAAACCGGGTAAGAAATTTACTGTTTCGGGTACTGTTACCGATGCTAATAATAACCCTGTCAGCGGCGCATATATACTTCTGAACAATAAAAATACCGATGTAACTACTGACAGTAAAGGTTTTTACAAAATCAAGGTTAAGCCATCTGATACATTAATAACTGCCTTTATTATGAATGGTGGACTTAAGGAGGAACGGATAAATGGAAGAACTACAATTGATTTCAAGCTCAGTGGTGTAGTCTCACAAGCTACACCAAAACCAGCCGTTAACAAAGAGGATGAGCAGGAATACAACATTGGCTATGGTACACTTAAGAAAAGAGAAATGACTACAACAGTCGGGAAAATTGATGGAACAAACAAAAAATATGCCTCATACACAAACATCTACGATATGATAAAGGGAGAGGTTCCGGGTGTGCATGTTGCAGGTAAGAGAATTACCATACAGGGTCCTTCCTCACTGAATCTTAGCACAGAACCTTTAATTCTCGTTAACGGTATTGAAACATCAAACCTCGATGATATCAGTCCTCTGCAGGTAAAATCCATTGAAGTACTTAAAGGTGCAGCTGCTTCTATATACGGATCAAGAGGAGCAAACGGTGTTATTTTAATCACTCTTGTTGGCTCCGACGGAAAATAACATTTAATACTGGCTATTGCGTCTTTTTATTTCTATCAACAGCTCATCGAGCTGTTGCTGGGATATTGGGGAAGGTGTATCAATCATAATATCACGTCCTGAATTGTTTTTTGGAAAAGCAATTACATCCCTTATTGATTCTTCTCCTGCCAGCAGAGCCACCCAGCGGTCGAATCCGAATGCTATCCCTCCGTGCGGGGGAGCTCCGTAACGAAATGCATTAATCAGAAACCCGAACTGAGACACAGCTTCCTCTTCGGTAAAACCAAGCACCTTAAACAAAAGCTTCTGGGTTGCAGAATCGTGTATTCTAATGGAGCCCCCTCCTATTTCTATACCGTTTATTACAAGGTCATAAGCATTCGCCCTTACCTCAGCCGGAGCACTTTCTAACAGATCAATATCTTCCGGCTTTGGTGAGGTAAATGGGTGATGCCTTGCATAGAACCTTTTTGTTTCTTCATCCCATTCAAGCAGGGGAAAATCGACTACCCAAAGAGGGCAGAATGTATCTGATTTTCTCAAACCCAGCCTGTTACCCATCTCCAGTCTAAGCTCCGAGAGCGCTGCAAGTGTCTTTTCCCTGTTACCTGCAATTATAAGGACAAGGCTTCCCGGTGTTGCATTAATATGCCTCATCAATCCCTGTAATTCCTCATTAGAATAGAATTTTTCAAGCGACGATTTTACTGTTCCATCACTGTTATATTTTATAACAACCAGCCCCTGTGCTCCAATCTGCGGACGTTTAACAAATTCTGTCAGTTCATCGGTCTGCCTCCGCGAATATTCTGAACACCCCTCGGCACAAATTCCTCCCACATATTCGGCATTGTCAAACATTCCGAAACCTTTACCTTTTACAATACATGTAATATCCTTAATTTCCATTCCGAACCTCATATCGGGTTTATCGGTGCCAAAACGCTCCATTGCTTCTTTCCATGAAAGACGTGGAAAGGGTTCTGTAAATTCCACTCCTTTTATCTCCCGGAAGAGATGTTTTGCCAGACCTTCGAAGGTTTCCAGCACATCATTCTGTTCAACAAACGACATTTCACAATCGATCTGGGTAAATTCCGGCTGCCTGTCAGCTCTCAGGTCTTCATCCCTGAAGCACCTGACAATCTGAAAATATTTGTCAAAACCTGCAACCATCAGCAGCTGCTTGAATGTCTGTGGCGATTGTGGCAATGCATAGAACATACCTGGCTGAAGGCGTGAAGGAACAACAAAATCGCGCGCTCCCTCGGGAGTCGATTTTATAAGCATCGGCGTTTCAATCTCTATAAATCCTTGTGAATCAAGGTATTTTCGTACTTCCCTGGCTGCCCTGTGACGTAAAAGTATATTATCCCTCAGGCATGGCCGACGCAGATCAAGGTATCTGAATTTCATCCTTAGCTCTTCTCCTCCATCAGTATCATCTTCAATAGTAAAAGGTGGCAATTCACTGGAATTGAGCACTTTTATCCCTTCAGCCTCTATTTCTATTTCTCCTGTCGGAATCCTGAAATTTTTATTGCTCCTCTCCCTCACCATGCCGGTAACCTGTACAACATATTCCCTTCCAAGTTCCCTGGCTTTTTCACATAGTTCGGGATTTGTCTCCATGCTGAAAACCAGCTGGGTAATACCGTAACGGTCGCGAAGGTCTATAAAAGTCATCCCTCCTAAATCCCTTGTTCTCTGTACCCATCCGCAAAGTGTTACCCTTTTACCTGTATCTGAAAGTCTCAGTTCTCCGCAAGTATGTGTTCTATACATCTTTTCAAAATTTCAGCAAAAATACGAAAATAATCTTTCCTGCATTTTAGTACTTAATGACAATCATTACCAGATTCCTGAAAATTTAGCTGCTTTCTTATTACTTTTGCCTTATGAGATAGTGTTATAATGCAGAAGGAAAACTCAGATGAAAAATACATGAGGGCTGCCCTGGAGGAAGCTCATAAAGCCCTTGAAAAAGATGAGGTACCCATTGGAGCTGTAATTGTTGCCGGTGACAGGATAGTTGCCCGTGCTCATAATCTGACTGAAACCCTGAATGACCCGACTGCCCATGCCGAAATGCAGGCAATAACTTCGGCAACGAATTTCCTGGGAGGTAAATATCTGACCGGCTGCACAATATATGTGACGGTGGAACCATGCCCAATGTGCGCCGGTGCACTGGCATGGAGCCAGATCTCCAAACTTGTTTACGGAACAGGGGATGAAAAAAAAGGTTATACAACAATATCTGAAAAATTGCTTCATCCAGGTACAAAAGTCAAAAAGGGAGTTCTGGAAAATGAATGTAGCGAAATCATAAAAAGCTTTTTCAGAAAAAAAAGAGCCAAAAGCCTTTAGCTGAATTCACAAGTAAATTGTATATTTCCAAAAATAACACGGAATAAGATGACAGTTGAAAACAGCAAATCGATAATCAGTCTTAGAATAAAATTATTTGCCGTTACAGTCCTGTTTGTTGTATATATTATCCTCTCATATTTTGCCAGGATAATTAAATTTCCCCTTCTGGGTCTCAGCGATACATGGTGGACTATAATCCTTACCTTTCTGTACTTCTGTTATTTGATCTATCCGATGGTTCTCAATTATCAGTATATTTATTATTCAGATGAAGATGACAAAATTGTTTTCAGGTATTTCTTTGCAGGAATTATTGGTGGAAGAAGAAATTCAATTGAAATTCACAAATCACAATATGCAGGTTACAGGCGTGAAAAAAAGCTTTTTGGTCTGATTCAGAGTGTAATACTTTTTCAATATGTCAAAGGGGGCATTGCAAAGTACCCTCCTGTTTACATCAGCCTTCTTAATTCCGAAGAAAGAGCAAAAGTTCTTTACTCACTTTATAAAAATGCTCCTGCGAGTGCAACCGAAATAAAGGAATAATATGAGCAAAATCATTTTTAATTTTCAAAACCTTATCAACCTTTGACACAGGCAATTATTTTTGAAATAACTTAATACCCTATATTATGAATGTCGAAAAAATAATGAGTGAGCTCACAAAAAAGCATCCCGGCGAGGTTGAATACCTTCAGGCTGTAAGGGAAGTTCTCGAATCAATTGAGGATGTGTACAATGAGAACCCCCAGTTTGAATCGGCAAGGATTATCGAGCGGCTTGTGGAACCCGACCGTATTATTGCTTTTAAAGTTCCATGGGTTGATGATGAAGGAGATGTTCATGTGAACCTGGGTTACAGAGTTCAATTTAATAATGCCATAGGACCCTACAAGGGTGGTTTGAGATTTCACCCGAGTGTCAATCTTTCAATTCTTAAATTTCTTGGGTTTGAGCAGATATTCAAAAACTCACTCACCACGCTTCCTATGGGAGGTGCCAAGGGTGGGTCTGACTTCAACCCCAAGGGAAGGTCAAATGCTGAAATTATGCGTTTCTGCCAGTCGTTTATGCTCGAACTGTGGAGACACATCGGGCCGGAAATTGATGTCCCTGCTGGCGATATTGGTGTGGGTGGACGCGAAATCGGATACCTTTATGGAATGTATAAAAAGCTTACCACCGAACACACTGGCGTGCTGACAGGCAAAGGGATCAACTGGGGTGGTTCTTTAATACGACCTGAGGCAACCGGATTCGGTGTGGTATATTTTGCAAGCGAAATGCTTGCGACAAGGGGTGAGTCACTAAAAGGCAAAACAGTAGCTGTTTCCGGTTTTGGAAATGTTGCATGGGGTGCTGTTACAAAGGTGAACGAACTGGGAGGAAAAGTAGTCACTCTATCGGGGCCAGATGGTTATATTTACGACCCGGAGGGAGTTTCGGGCAAAAAAATTGACTATATGCTCGAACTGAGGGCTTCGAACCAGGATATAGTTAAACCTTATGCCAGTGAATTTGAAGGTGTTGAATTTCATGAGGGGAAACGTCCATGGGAAGTAAAGGTTGATATAGCCCTGCCCTGTGCAACACAGAATGAACTGGATGCCAGAGATGCAGAAAGCCTTGTAAAAAACGGATGCATCTGCGTTTGTGAAGGAGCAAATATGCCCTGCACCCCCGAAGCAGTTGAGATATTCCAGAAAAACGGTCTTCTGTTCGCTCCCGGTAAAGCAGCAAATGCAGGCGGGGTGGCAACATCTGGACTCGAAATGTCACAAAACTCTATGAAACTCAGCTGGGGAAGAGAAGAAGTTGACAGTAGACTGCGTGAAATAATGCATAATATTCATGAACAGTGTGTTAAGTACGGGAAAAAACCCGACGGTTATATCGATTACGTGAAGGGAGCAAATGTGGCAGGTTTCCTTAAAGTCGCACATGCAATGCTCGATATGGGTGTTGTTTAAAAACAACATATAAATATCTGTAATTAAATGTCTTATATAAACAGACTCACAAGTTTTGTGAGTCTGTTTATTTTTAATATATTTGTTCTTGCATGTCATTTCCTTGTGCTATGTCAGAAGTGCCTCTCAAGTATAAAATTGCATTGAGTCTTATTCCGCGCATCGGAGATATCAATGCCCGTAAACTGGTTTCATACATCGGCAGTGTAGAAGGTGTTTTCACAGAACCATACCGTTCACTGATAAAAATACCTGGTATAGGAGCCAATCTTGCAAGATATATTAGTGAACGTTCTTATCTCAGCATTGCGGAGAAAGAAGCAGAATATGTAGAAAAAAATGGTATAAAGACATTTTTCTACCTCGACAATGACTATCCTTACCGGCTCAGGCAATGTGAAGACTCTCCGGTTCTTTTTTATTTTAAAGGTAACTGCGATCTCAACGCACAAAGAATACTCAGTGTGGTTGGTACGCGCAATGCAACTTCAAGGGGTAAGGAAATATGCGAAAAAATCATTACGGGCCTCGCTTTTGATAACCCGGAATTAGTAATAGTAAGTGGACTTGCCTACGGTATTGACATTACCGCGCATAAAAGTGCTATGGCAAATAACCTCCCCACTATTGGTGTATTGGGTCACGGATTTAAAACTACATACCCCTCAGTTCATAAGCCTGTGGCAAATGCTATGCTAAAGAATGGCGGATTGCTGACAGATTTCCGTTCTGATGAACTTCCTGAAAGAAACAACTTCATAAAAAGAAACCGGATTATTGCAGGTATATCCGATGCCACACTTATTGTAGAATCGGCAATTACTGGAGGAGCACTTATAACAGCCGATATTGCAAATTCATATAACCGTGATGTTTTTGCCATTCCCGGACGTATTGATGACATATGGTCAGCAGGATGCAATAATCTGATAAAGAGAAATAAAGCTGCACTGGTAGAAAGCCATGAAGATATCGAATACTTTCTCAACTGGCTTCCGGCAAAAGCAAAACAACCAGTCCAGCGCATTCTTTTTACAGAACTTACCGAAGATGAAAAAAGAATCTTTGAATTGATCAATAAAGAAGAGGAAATAAATATCGACCAGATTTGCAGAGAAACAGGCATGCCAATACATAAACTTTCAAATATCCTGTTACAAATGGAATTTAACGGACTTATTAAAAGCTACCCCGGAAATATTTATAAAATCGTTTATTAACAATTCATCTTCCTAATCAAAAAATTTTTTATTTTTTTCTATAATTTTATTGTAATATTAAATTTTTATTATTTCTATCCCCCTAAAAATTAATCTTATTAAGAGAGTTAAATTTTCAAACTCTTAAAAATCGGTAATATGTATCAGGAAGTTGAAAGATTCATGAATGAAATCAAAAAGAAGAACCCTGGTGAAAGCGAATTTCATCAGGCAGTACAGGAGGTGATTAAGACTATAATGCCTTTTATTTAAGAGAATCTTCATTACAGGCAATTCAAGATACTTGAAAGGATGACAGAACCCGAAAGAATAGTAATTTTCAGAGTACCATGGCTCGACGACGAAGGTAATATACAGATAAACAGGGGATATCGCGTAGAAATGAACAGTGCCATAGGTCCCTATAAGGAGGCTTAAGATTTCATCCATCAGTCACACTCAGTATAATGAAGTTTCTGGCTTTTGAACAGATATTTAAGAATAGCCTCACCACACTCCCTATGGGAGGTGCAAAAGGTGGCTCCGACTTCAACCCAAAAGGAAAATCAAATAATGAAGTAATGAGATTCTGCCAGAGCTTTATGACAGAACTCCCAGAGAATGTCATGGACAGCCGATGAAGTTGACAAAAGACTGAAAACAATAATGAAAACTATACACGATACCTGTGTTAAATTCGGGAAAAAAGACAACGGCTACGTGAGCTATGTTGATGGAGCCAATATAGCAGGTTTTGTCAAAGTAGCTGATGCAATGATAGCCCAGGGACTTGTCTGATCCAACTTGTTGAATCAATTTATAGATTTTATAAAGAGGCTCTTTAAAGGGCCTCTTTTTTTATATCTTTGCTGCTTGCTTTCAGAAAAAATGAAACTTATTGATACACATACACATATTTACCTGCCTGAATTCGATTCCGATCGCGATAATGTTGTAGAAAGGGCTGTATGTAAAGGCGTTAAGATTATGTTGATGCCAAATATTGATGTCTGCTCCCTTAAACCAATGATTGAAGCATCGGAGAGATATAAAGGAATTTGCCTTCCGATGGCAGGGCTCCATCCTACTTCTGTGAAAGAAGATTTTGAAAATCAGCTGGAGCAAATAGAAAAACAACTTAACAGCAGCCAGATAATTGCAGTTGGAGAAACCGGGATCGATCTCTACTGGGACAAAACATTTATAAATGAGCAGATAATTTCTTTTCGCCGCCAGCTTGAATGGGCAGTTGAACAAAACCTTCCAGCAGTGATTCACTCCAGAAATGCATTTGCCGAAATATTCAACGTACTGGAAGAATTCAGGGACTCACGCCTTAAAGGTGTATTCCATGCTTTTTCAGGTAATATCGAAACTGCACAAAAGGCAATCTCTATGGGATTCAAGCTTGGAATAGGCGGTGTTGTAACATTTAAAAATTCAGATCTTTCCAGAATAGTCAAAGAAGCAGGTCTGGATAATATAGTACTTGAAACAGATTCCCCTTATCTTGCACCTGTCCCCTACAGGGGAAAAAGAAATGAAAGTTCATATCTTTGCATTGTAAATTCAAAAATTGCTGAAATTTTTAAAATGGCAGAAGAAAAAACTGCGGAAATTACAACATTAAATGCATTAAATCTTTTCAATATTAATGAATAACCGGAACCCTTCGATATTGATTATTTATACGGGCGGAACAATAGGAATGGTTCATGACCCACATAAAGGAACACTTGTTCCTATTGATTTCCAACACATTGCCGAGCAAGTTCCAGAACTTAAAAAATTTGGTTACAAATTAGATTCCATTTCAATCGACCCGGTGATAGATTCTTCAGATATTGAACCAGACAAGTGGGTAATAATGGCCGATACCATCTATAAAAATTATGAAAAATACGACGGGTTTGTGATTCTGCATGGAACTGATACTATGGCATATTCTGCATCGGCGCTCAGTTTCATGCTCGAAAATCTTGAAAAACCTGTAATATTTACAGGTTCACAGTTACCGATAGGTGTACTCCGGACTGATGGAAAAGAGAATCTTATAACCTCAATTGAAATTGCTGCAGCAAGACACAATGACCTGCCTGCCGTTCCTGAAGTATGCATTTATTTCAATAAAAAGCTCATGAGAGCCAATCGAACAACCAAGTACAGTGCAGAACAGTTTGAAGCATTCAGCTCCCCCAATTATCCTTATCTTGCTGAGGCAGGACTTCATATCAAATATAATTTCACTTTCATCAAAGACACAGGTTTAAGACAGGATCTCAAAGTTCACAGGAATCTCAGTACCGATATTGCGCTTCTGAAGCTTTATCCTGGCATCAGTCATAATTTTGTAAAGTCAGTTGTTCGCACTCCCGGGCTGAAGGGAATTGTTCTCGAGACCTTTGGCACAGGTAATGCACCCACTCATAAATGGTTTATTGATGAGCTGGCTTGTTTTATCAAGCGGGGAGGCATAATACTTAATGTAACCCAGTGTCCAGGTGGTGCCGTTGAAATGGGTCTATATGAAACCAGCCGCGAACTTCTTAACACAGGTGTTATTAGTGGGCGTGATATTACAACAGAAGCAGCAGTTACAAAACTTATGCATCTTCTTGGAACTTACAACTCAAAAGAAAAAGTCATAGACAAACTAGGGAAATCGATTGCCGGAGAAATCACAACTGATTATTAATTTCATTATTTTTGCCCGGCGGCAGGTGGATATATACATATAAGGAGAGATGCAGGAGTGGTTTAACTGGCACGCCTGGAGAGCGTGTGTCCCGAGAAATCGGGGCCGGGGGTTCGAATCCCCCTCTCTCCGCCCCGGCAGGCAAAGGGCTGAATTACTTCAGCACTTTATATTTAAAGGCCTTTAGTGCACATACGGACCTATTATTTTCTGATCAATTCTTCAATCTTATGCAATTCAATACTTTCCGACGGATTAAACGATTCACTTTTCATGTATTCGAGCATCGAAAAAAGAAGCTGTTTTGTAACAGGTCGGCTATCAAGACTATCCTTCAAATTTATGCTGCAAACAAGTAATTTTCCATTTCCGCATTTTGCCTCAAAAGCAAGGGCCAGCCTCCTGTTCTCAAACCATGTGTCTATTAACTGAATTAGCGGTTTCATCGTTTCAGGAAATCCATCAATTTTCATAGCCTGAGAATGTGTTACAGGGTCCCACCACTGGTAATTACTATGATATTCTGTCGGAAAGTGATTGAAAACAGGATGATGCGGATCACATAATATGCCGAGAGTGTGAGGTGCCTGTCCTCTGGTCCACGCTGTATTCCAGAAAATGCTGGAAAAACCGACTGCTACTTCGGCCCCTCTTCCATGAGCAACTTTCCCGTGAGTCAGCAAAAGAACTCTGCCTCCATTATTTAATACACTGCGGGTAACGTCGTCAATCTTTTCAGTAATATGAACATCACCTGCAACAGGCTCTATTTCTGAAGGATATACCCAGAAATCCCACCTGTTGACGAAATCACTATTTTTTATCCTCACCTCCAATGTAAGCTTCTGAGCCCGGGTAAATCCAGGAAGCTCCATAGATAAGGTATCAACGCCGATACAATTGCCAACAGGTAATTCATCAATGGTAATGCTGTCACTCCTGATAATAGAATTCTTATCCTTTACACAGCTAATAATAGTGGCTTGTTTAATAGGTTCTCTTCCGAAATGAGCTATTTCAATGCTGGCTTTAAATTGCTCGCCATCTCGGTAAATCATTTTTTCCATTCTTGCAAGTGGAACAGTCTCATTGCAGAACATTCTGAACTCTTCGGGTTTAACATAACCTTTAGATTTGAAAAAAGCATTCAGAATTCCTACAAGAGCTGTTCCCTGTCCCGGAAAATCATGAAGTTGAAGCATTTGAAAACCAGCAAAACCCGGTGTACGAAGTGCAGCCTCAATATCAGCCTTGTAACACAATACCTGCAGCTTTCCTGAAGCCATAAGAAAATCTTCAGCCTGATTTCCCATACCGTTATTTTCAAGTGTCTCCTTGAAAATTTCAAAATTTGTCGGCTTAAGAATACCTGTATAATCAGGTATCTCTTTAAAATCGGGGTAAACACACCATTGACCTATTTCATGACCTACAACCGGAATATTGTATTTTGAAACAACATCTCTGAAGTCAAACATAGTATTAGGCGGCAGAGAATTGATAACGCTTTTCAGCCCTTCGCCCCAGTGCTGAATCCTGGGATCCGGTATCAGATTATAATCATTCTCGGGAATGACAGGCCAGCCTGCTGCTGATGTGTAAACCCTTCGGTTATCAATCGATTTCCAGTACTTAAGCAGGTTGCCAAGAAATTGATTCTGATTCCTGCCCGCAGGTTCATTTCCATAAGCGAGCATGCAAAAAGAGGGATGATTGCCGTATTCTTTAATGATTCTGTCTCCTTCCTGGTAAATGAAACTGTCAACCGGACCTCCATAACCTATTGAACTACCTTGATTTGCCCATGAACTGCATTCAACATGAAGATAAATACCTGTTATGTCTGCTGCTATGAATGCTGCCTCGGGCGGGCAATAAGAATGAAATCTCATGTGATTAAGCCCGTATTCTTTAAGTATCCTCATAACTCTCAGCCAGGATGCTGTATCGGAAGGTGGGTAGCCTGTCAAAGGGAAAATACAACATTCGGTTGTTCCCCTTAAAAATATTGGCTTACCATTTAGTTCTAACCTCGTACCCGAAGATTTAATTTCCCTCATTCCGAAAATTTCTTTTCTGGTGTCAAGAGTCTTGCCTCGCTTATCTTTTAATTCTACCGTCAAAGAATAAAGTGCAGGGTTGAATTCACTCCACAGCTGCGGATTATTTCCCATCGGATATTCAAAAATAAATCCTGCATTCTCCATACCTGCTGTGATATTTTTTGAAATCTTTCGAAGTTTTTTCTTTGCCGCACTGTTCATGCTTTCTGCCCTCATTGTCAGCCTCCCCCTGAATTCTAAACCTGCCGGGATATCAATATTGACCACTACTCTGGCTTTTTTCCCTTCAATGTCCGGAAATATTCTTACCTCATCAATTGAAACTGGTGATGATACCCGCAGAGATATCTCACCTGCAATACCGTTCCAGTTACCCTGAGTATGGTCGCTTATACTATGAGAATTGACTCCTATCGGAATAATAATTCTGTTATCAACCCTCACAGTAAGCATGTTTTTCCCTACCCTGAGAAAACCTGTCAGGTCGTAAATATGAGGTGTAGCAAGGCTGTTACAGGTGCCTGCTTTCTTTCCATTAACAAAAAGAGTTGTTTCCCAGTGGCAGCGTTCGAGAAATAGTGTAACTTTTTTATTATTCCAGTCAGCAGGAATATTAACTTCCTTCTGATACCATGCAACTCCGCTGTAATATTTCACTGGTTTAAGCCAGAAAGGAATCTTAATATTGCCAGGCTCACGATATCTGGCATACTTATCATCTGTAAAATACGACCTGTCAAAAATATCGCCTGTCCATGAAGTATTTACAGTTACATCATAACCTTTACCGTTTTCTGCAATCGACCCAGGTAAGAAGACCCTGTCGGAAAGATTCTTGTTATACCATTCTTCATTAACGCCGACATCGAGCGAATCTATCAAGAAATTCCATTCCCCGGCAAGTGAAATCTTTTCATCCTGATAACTGGTTCCCCCAACACAACCAGCTGTAAATAACAATAATAAAAAATAAATGTACTTTCTCATTTAAATTTCTTAATTATAATTTTTACTTCAAAGTTTTAACAACATTCACTTCAATACTTACATCTTTCATACCATCGGATGAAGCTTTTAGAATAATTTTACCCGGTTCTTTCCCTGCCTGTATTATTGCCAGTCCCAGACCGTTAAAGAGGCTTCTCCTGTTCGATTTATAAGGTTCGTGATCAACAGGGTTTCCGTTTTCCAACCCAATAAGTTTTCCTGCTCCGCTTACGCTATAATAAATCATATTTGAAGCTGTCGGTACAACCCGACCCTGGCTGTCAATTGCTTCCACCTTTACATGTACAACATCCTCATTATCAGCATTAATTGTATTTCGGTCACATGTAAGTCGCAGTGCCGCAGGTGGTCCGGTTGTTTCTATCACTTCAGTACATACAATTTTACCTCCTTTTTTCCCAACTGCCACAATTTTACCGGGCTGGTAAGGAACGTCCCACGAAAGGTGGAGGTCGGCAGTGGTTGGGAATACCTGAGGCCGCTCATAAGAGTTCCACCTGCCTGAAGCACCCTGACGTGGAAATTCAAGTCTCTTTTCACCATATGACCTGCCGTTTACAATAAGTTCGACAGCATCACAGTTTGTATATGCCATAACTGGAATCACTTTTCCTTCCATACCCTGCCAGTTCCAGTGAGGGAAAATATGGATGAAAGGTGTGGTAGTCCACTGGCTTTTGTAGAAATAGTAACCATCTTTTGGAAACCCGCACAGGTCAATCACTCCACTTGATGCATTCTTGGATGGCCAGAAAGATTCACCCAGATAATCTATGCCCGTCCACATGAAGTCGCCTATTACATAAGAGTTCATTCTCACAAATTTCCATAGTTGTTCGGCACGGATCATTCTTGTGTTGTAATTGGGATTAAGTACCGACGTGTCTTTACCGAAGCTGTAATCGCCCCTGATACCACCAACAGAAACACTTTCAGTTCCAACCATTTTCCATTCCGGATGAATATGTCTGTCGATGCTGTAAAATAGCTCCCTCCTTTCGTGCCATCTGTCAACATAGTTGTATCCTACAATGTCCAGAAGATTGAGAAATTCAACTCTTGCAGGATTGTCGTCCGCTGCTATGTTGTCGCAACCTACTGTAACTGGTCTGGTAGGGTCTTCCGAATGGAAAATGTCGAGTATCCATTTTAGCACTTTTTCGCCACCTTCAACAGGCTGTTCCCTGATTTCATTGCCTGCACTCC
Organism: Bacteroidota bacterium; assembly: GCA_029552825.1. Lineage (GTDB taxonomy): Bacteria > Bacteroidota > Bacteroidia > Bacteroidales > VadinHA17 > LD21. The sequence continues at coordinate 2,813 of JAKPDL010000014.1, read as the reverse complement.
ACATCACAACCGACGGATGGTTACGGTCACGCCTGATGAATGAAATCAGATCTCTTTCAGCCCATTCGTCAAAATATTTGTTGTACCCGTAAGTGACTTTCCCCCTTTTCCATTCATCAAAAATCTCATCCATAACAAGAAAGCCCATTCTGTCGCAAAGGTCAAGAAACTCAGGTGCCACAGGGTTATGTGATGTTCTTATGGCATTACAACCCATCTCTTTGAGAATCTTAAGCCTTCGCTCCCACACCCGGACAGGAACGGCTGCACCAAGGCATCCAGCATCATGATGAAGGCAGACACCATTCATCTTTACATTTTTCCCATTAAGGAAAAATCCCTTGTCAGTATCATAAATTATTTCTCTGATTCCAAATGGCGTTCTTACTTCATCAACAGGCTTGCCGTTTACAATTATCCTTGTGACCAGTGTATAAAGCACTGGCGTTTCAATCGACCAAAGTTCAGGGCTCTCAACAGAAATGACCTGTTTTATATCTGTATTTTCTCCCGGTGCAAGTTCAACTACTGTTTCAGCTGTTCCTTCAGCAATACCGTTTTTATTTAATATGACAGAAGACACAATTGCTTTCCGCGACAAAGCGTACGCATTTTCAATCTCAGTCTTAACCGCTACTGTGGCTTCTTTATCCGACACTTCAGGAGTAGTTATATATACTCCCCACTGCCTCACATGCAGATAGTTCCTCCTTATAAGCCACACCTTCCGGTATATACCCGACCCTGAATACCACCTTGAGTTTGGCTGGAGAGAATTGTCGACTCTTACTGCAATAATATTTTCACCTTCTTTCAAATACGGGTCGAGGCTGTAATAAAAGCTATTGTAACCAAAGGGATAGTGTCCAAGGTGTTTTCCGTTTAACCATACATCGCTATTCATATAAACGCCATCAAAGAGAATGACATGGTTCATTCCGAGTTCATTCTTTCTGACAATAAAATGTTTTCTGTACCATCCTATCCCTGTTGGAAAGTATCCTCCTGCACCACCAGAAGGTGCTTTTTGATCCACCCTTCCTTCTATGCTCCAGTCATGGGGCAGGTCGAGCATCCTCCAGTTACTGTCGTCAAAGCCTGTCATGAAGGCATTTGCAGTATCACCGAGGTAAAACCTCCAACCCTCATTGAAAGCCATTACAACTCTTGGCACCTGCTGAGCTTCGGTTTGAAATACCAGCAGAAAACCAGAAATAAAAAAGAGATAAAAGAAACTTATCCTTTTCATATTAACATTTTTAAGTAGATCACTAATATCGTAAAAGTCTACTTTCCTGTCAATTCATGTTCGATCTGTTCAAGTGATTTCCCTTTCGTTTCAGGAAGCTTTTTGAGTATGAACCAGAAACCTATGACACATATAAAACTATATACCCAGAAAGTGCCCGAAACTTTAAGTAAATGATTCAGCAACGGAAAAGTGTAGGTAAGCAAAAAGCATGCTGACCACAAGGAGAAAGTTGCTATTGCCATGGCTGTTCCCCTGATACGATTAGGGAATATTTCTGATAAAATTACCCATGTTACCGGTGCCAGCGACATGGCATAACATGCAATTGCAGCAACTACCATTACAAGTAAAGGAAACCCCTGGAGTTTAATAAAATACATCATTCCCACTATGGCAAAAATTGCTGCAAGTCCTCCGGAGCCTAACAGCATCAGGGCTTTTCGACCTGCCCTATCGACAGTAAACATTCCCGCGAAAGTAAATACAAGATTTACGCTTCCTGTAATAACTATATTGAATAGAATATCTGAAACACTGTAACCAGCACCGGCAAATATTTCCTGGGCATAATTAAAGATTACATTGATTCCGCACCATTGCTGGAAAACGGCGAGCGTAACTCCGATAACCAGAACCTTAAATACGCCAGGTTTAAACAATTCACGAAGGTCAGATTTTGAATTGTCAGAATTGAGTGTCTCAATCACCTGATTGAGTTCGGCATCAGCATATTCCACACCTCCTATTTTTGAAAAAGTCCTGTGAACCTTAATCCTTTCATCCGGGTTTCTTGCAAGCCATCGGGGGCTTTCAGGCACAAACCACATAAGGGTAAAAAACAAAAATGCAGGTATTCCACATGCATAAAACATCCAGCGCCAGCCAGTCTGACCATTCCATGAATTCAGTATGTAATTTATGTCTGCACCTGGGGGCACAGGGTCGGCTATCCTCCAGTTGATAATTTGTGCTGCAAGAATACCTATTACTATTGTAAGCTGGTTGATTGAGACAAATGCTCCACGGTATCTGGCAGGTGTTATTTCTGAAATATAGACAGGTGAAAGATTTGAAGCAAGACCTATGCCGATTCCTCCAAGGATTCTGAAAATAATGAACTCACTGAACGATTTTGCCGAACCTGTTCCTGCTGATGCAACAATGAACAGTAATGCAGAGACTATCAGCAACCGTTTCCTTCCAAACCTGTCGCTGCTCCATCCAGAGAGCAGGGAACCAGCTATACATCCTGTGAGAGCGCAGCTCATTGCCCACCCCTGAAGGGAAGGAACTCCTGAAATACCAAAATAAGGCTCATAAAACGGCTTGGCACCACCTATCACAACCCAGTCGTATCCGAAAAGCAGTCCCCCGAGAGCCGAAACAAGTGAAACACCAAAAATATATTTCCAGTTAAATTTAAATGGCATTTTTCTCAAAATCAGTTAGTACAGGTATAGTTTCGATATGATGATATATTTTAGGAAAAATAGTATCTTTTATCAAAAAAATCGAATAAAAATATAAAAAAGAACATCAGGCTTTTATGTATGAATAAATA
>JAKPDL010000093.1 GCA_029552825.1 Bacteroidota bacterium | reverse complement strand
TGTTGATGCGCTCCGGAATCCTGATGAATCATTGAAAAAGAAGTCGCTGCTGTGGCTTGGTTTTGAAGAGGAAAAGACGGAAGGTTCGTTTTTCAGTTACGGTATTGGTGCAAGGACTTACGGTGCTATCTGGCCCGATCGAAGGCCACAGCCCGAAATGTGGCAGATAAAAAAATCGGGTCAGCCTGTTGCAGTAAGCATGCTATCGTCTGAGGAAGGGAGAGTGGAAATCATCAACCGTCACCTCTTCACAAATCTGAATAGATATTCAACTGTGTGGAGCCTATCTGAAGACGGAGATGTAATTCAGACAGGCGAATTAACTGCAGATGTGGAACCGCTTGACACTGCAGAATTGATTATCCCGTTCAGAAAACCGGCAATAAAACCAGGAAAAGAATATTTTTTGCTTTTGAGTTTCAGGCTTAAGGAAAAAACACTGTGGGCTGAGTCGGGCTTTGAGGTGGTATGGGAACAGTTCCGTCTTCCATGGTATGTTGCCGCAGAAACAAGATATGACTCTTCTTCAGAAAACTTAAAGATTACCGAATCTGCTGAAAATGTCATTATTTCAGGCAATGGTTTCGAATACACCTTCAGCAGGCAGACGGGGCAGCTTGCTTCAATAAGGGTAAATGGAAAAGATTTGCTTGAGTCGGGACCTTTACCAAATTTCTGGAGGGCACCACTTGCAAATGAAACAGATGAATGGAATTTCCGCAGGTCGAACAGAAAACATACAGCCGAGTGGGCTGGCAGGTTTGCCGCCAGTGAGTGGTATGCCACCGGACTCGATGCCCCGGTTTCTCAACTTGTGGATTTTTCATTTGTGAAGATGAAACAGGGAGTGCATCTCTTCTCCCGTCTTCTGTCGCTCATAAACAACGGGAGAAGTGCATTCATAAATGATTTTTGTTACTTTGTTTATAATTCTGGTGTGATAGCAGTAGAGCATAAAATAACACCTGAAGGAGATATGCCTGCATGGCTGCCGCGAGCCGGTATGACGATGGTGCTCGGTAAGGAATATCAGAATGTAAAATGGTTCGGGCGAGGTCCACAGGAAAATTATCCCGACAGGAAAACCGGATATAAAGTTGGTGTATACAGCTCGAGCGTTAGTGAAATGTACGAACCTTACCTTATTCCTCAGGACTATGGCTTGCGAACCGATAACAGGTGGTTGAGAATAACTGCAGCTGATGGTACCGGACTTGAGTTCAGGGGAGATAAATTGTTCAACTTTAATTACTATCCCTTCAGTACTGATAACCTTACTAAAGCTGTATACACTTATCAGCTGCAGCCATTCAAAGGCAATACTTTGAACATTGATTATGCCACTAGTGGTGTGGGCTGCACTGCATTGTCGGTTTTTGCGCCATACCAGATTATACCACAGGTGTTTGAGTTTACCCTTCACATCAGACCCGTAACAGGTGCAGGAAATAAGTAGACTTCAGGCGGAAAATTTTTTTATTAGATTTGGGACGTAAAAATAAAAGTTATGGCTGGCAAGAATATCGTAACGTTTGGTGAGATAATGATGAGGCTTGCCACTCCAGAGAGGCAGAGGTTTACACAGGCAAACATGCTGTCTGTTTCATTCGGGGGTGGTGAGGCAAATGTTGCAGTGTCACTTGCAAATTATGGGTTGCCTGTTGAATATGTGACCCGTCTGCCGCAGAACGACTTCGGGAGAGCTGTAGTGATGGAACTGCGACGGCATAATGTTGGAACTAAACATATAGTTTGGGGTGGCGAGCGGCTTGGCATTTATTTTCTCGAGACAGGCTCCAATGCCCGTCCGAGCAAAGTCATTTACGACAGGGCGCATTCGGCAATATCGGAGATAAAACCCGGTATGGTTGACTGGGACGGTGTGTTCGGTGATGCCTGCTGGTTTCACTGGACAGGTATCACACCGGCAATATCGGAGGGGGCAGCAGAGGTGTGTCTCGAAGCCGTAAAAAAGGCAAAACAGAAGGGATTGACTGTTTCATGTGACCTCAACTACCGTAAAAACCTGTGGAAATGGGGTAAGAGTCCAGGGGAGGTGATGCCGGCACTTGCTGAGCACTGCGATGTGATACTCGGTAACGAAGAAGATGCCGAAAAGGTATTCGGTATAAAGGCTCCTGATGTGGATGTGACGGCAGGCAAGGTTGAGCATGCCGCTTATGAGCATGTGTGCCAGAGGCTGAAGGAGAAATTCCCGCAGGCAAAGAAAGTGATTATCACCCTGCGCGGTTCGGTGAGTGCAGATTACAACACATGGTCGGGGATACTTTACAACGGTGAAAAATTCTTTTATGCTCCTGTTTATCACATCACCGATATTGTCGACAGGGTAGGGGGAGGCGATGCCTTTATGGGCGGACTCATTTACGGTTTCCTTACATACACCGGAGACGACCAGAAAGCACTCAATTTTGCTGTTGCAGCCTCATGCCTCAAGCATACAATCCATGGCGACTTTAACCTCGTAACAGTAGCAGAAGTGGAACAACTGATGAAAGGCGACGTCTCAGGCAGGGTGGTGAGGTGAGATGGGGAATGGTTTAAACAGGAGCCTTTCCATCCAAATAAATTATTTAACCCACAAACCATTAAACCAGCAAACCAGTAAACCCGTAAACCCGTAAACCAGTTAACCCGTAAACCAGTTAACCCAATAACCAGTTAACCCAATAACCAGTTAACCCTTAAACCCGTTAACCCGTTAACCCGTTAACCCTTTAACCCTTTAACCCTCAACCAATATCAATAACCCCTTTCATCACATATTAAAAACTGACATTTTTCTTTCATTTTTTTTCACTAATTGATTATTTTAATCACTCGAATAAAAAAAACTGTTTTTTAAGGTAACATTTTGAGGGTATTTGCAATTAAACGGTGTAAATTAATAAAATGCGCATTCGAATTCTGAGAGTCGAATTTGATGAGGTTCTTAAACCTTTTGAAGTTTCCGAATTTCGTGGTGCAGTAATTGAGAAGGTCGGACGCGAAATAACGATTTTTCATAATCATCTTGACGATACCCGGTATAAATATGGATACCCTCTTGTGCAGTATAAATCAATAAATAACAGACCTGTTCTGATGTGCATCAATGACGGAGTTGATGAAGTGCACCATTTCTTTAACCAAAAAAGCTGGGATCTGAAAATCAGTGACAGAATACTAAGATTGGCAATTTATAAGCTCTATCTACATCAATACAATGTACAGATCTGGGAATCAATGTTTAAATACAAAATTTACAAATGGCTACCTTTTAATCAGGATAATTATAAAGAATTCAGGAAACTCGAAGGAGTTGCTGAAAAGACCGAATTCCTCGAAAAAATACTTACAGGTAATATAATATCCTTTGCAAAAGGCATAAAATGGACTGTTGATAAACCCGTAAAACTGAAAATAACTGAAATTGAAAAAGACGGAATAGTTGCCGTTAAGAATGTTAAACGGGAAGCTTATGATCTGAAATTTATAACAAATGTTTCATTGCCCGATTATATAGGACTTGGCAAAAATGTATCACGTGGTTTTGGAATAGTAAAATCTATAAGAAATTACGATAACAATGAGTAATATCAGAGAAGAAATCTACCTTGCCGCATTGCTTCATGATATCGGTAAATTTTATCAAAGAGCCGATAAAGACTTCTATGAATCACAGGAATTAAAAGAACAGTCTAAGCGTATTGCGGATTTGATTTGCCCTCTCACACAGGACAAACATTTTTCCCACCAGCATGTTATATGGACTAATGAATTTTTTGAAAAGAACAGAGCACTTTTTCAAAAATTTACGTCCCCATGGGAAAATAATAACGATAATGTAGCTAACCTTGCTTCTTATCATCACAGGCCACGTACTGTTTATCAGGCAATGATACAGCTCGCCGATTGGTGGGCGAGCGGACTCGACAGATCCCAGTTAGGAGCATATGAGGCTAACGAACTTAAGACAAGCAAAGAAAGATTTAAGGAGATACCTTTAAATAATATATTGTGTGCTTTAAAAATAAAAAAATCAGATAATGACAGGGAAGGAATAAATTTTCCTCAACAGAAGTCTTTCAGATTGAAACCCCTATCACTCGACAGAGATACTGTGATGCCTGTCGAATATCAACTTAATTCACAAAAAGATTATGAAGACCTGTGGAAACAATTTGAAGAAAAACTTAAACCGGAAAACTTTAAAACAGGCTCAATAAAAGACTTTTATGTGACCCTTTTTTACATTCTTAAACAATACACATGGTGTATTCCTTCGTTTACGCAGATTGATTTTCCATGTATCAGCCTGTTTGAACACCTGAAAGTAACCTCCGCCATAGCCCAGTGCTTTTTTGATTATTATCAGGAAGACAATTCCCGTTTTATTTTTGATGAGAAAAAGCACAGGCTTAGATTAACAGATAATGCTTTTCCACTTCAGCTTGTGTGCTTTGACCTTTCCAACATACAGAATTTTTTATATAATATTTCTTCAAAGTATGCCGCAAAGAGCCTCCGGGGAAGATCTTTCTACCTTCAGATGCTTATTGAATCGCTCTGCTGGTATCTCATCCGGGAAATCCCTGATGGGTTCACTCCTTCTCATGTGGTATATGCAAGCGGAGGGAAATTCTATATGTTACTGCCTAATACCTCGAAAGTTAATAATATGCTAAATGAGCTTCATCTGAAAATACAGGAAGAGCTCTGGAACAGGCATTCAGGTGAAATA
>JAKPDL010000090.1 GCA_029552825.1 Bacteroidota bacterium | reverse complement strand
CTCCAATTATCAGAATGTTGTCTGCAATTGCAGCTAATACCCTGGCTTTATTTTTTATTTCTTCATATCCAATAATCTTACCCCATATTGTCTGAGCACCCCCCATTTTTTCCTCCAAGGCTATTATTACTTTTTTTATATGTTAAAAAAAACTCCTTTGTCAAATTGACGGGAGCATTTCTTCTGGCATCCTCATTGCCCGGCAGATAGACTATTATGGTTCGTTAAGGCGTCTCTTAAACGCTTAAGCCAGTTTTTAGAAGGTTGGCTGTTTAGTTGGTCTGGATTATTCTACCCGGCATCATTAGTAAAGAATTCCATTGACAATTTGAAAAAAATTGCTGTTTATAAGAATATATAGGCATCGATAAGTTATATGGTAACAGGGGAAAATTTAAAGCGGCATGACCAACGATCATTTCTGTCATTAGAAACAATGTTGGTCTGCTTATCTCTAAAGACAACAGAGCAAAAGAGTTTTTGCTTTGCACTTATAAAACCATGAGGACACCTTTTATGGTTACATTCACAAAGGCAGGCTTGATTAAATAGAGGGAGAAATTATGCCTGACACCAAACATGGCCACCACGACTTCGATAAAAAGGGTTTAAATCTATTGGGGGTTATAGTATGAAAAGGAAAATCTGGTTAATGGCCTGGATAATTTTTCTCTCTATTAGCTGGCTTGGGGTGAATAACAGGAAAATAGAAGCCGGAATAATCCATGGAGCCGCCGAAAGCTCATTATCATCCGGATTTTCTACTGAGATACTGTCGCAGGAGAAAAAGAAGAGGCAATTTTCAGAAAGCGAGCCAGTTTTAATCACAGAAATAAATCTTTATGAATTAAATAATGCTCCCTATCAGCTCTCATGTCTAAAGTTTGACCATAAAGGCAGACTATTCTCCGTGGATTATAAACGGGGATTAATCTATAGATTTGACTTTTCTCCAGATTGGAAAAAGATTCAATCTTTTTCTTTTGGAAAGGGACTTGGCCAGGGGCCGGGTGAGGTCTCGCAGGTTACGGACTTCAAAATATTTAATGGCGATATATACCTGGTTGATGGAGGTAAGGGGGCGATTGAAATCTATACGACAGACGGAGCTTACAAGACCAGCATGAGAACAGGGAATTTAGTCCCAAGGAAATTGACTGTGCTTAAGGATAGTCTGGTGATTGAGACGCTAGTTCCGTCCGATCATCTCTTTTATCTCTTTGACCTGTCAGGTAATTTCAAGTATTCATTTGGCGAATACCTTGAAAAACGTGGAAAAGAGAATACTGTCTATCAGGATAATGAGCTTTCAGAAAGTTTCTCTGAAAAATACTTTTATTACCTGCCCCGATTATTTGGCTTTGTTGCCTTATATGACGGGGACAAATTAGTTATGGTGAAAGAGACAATTGACGGTATAAAGAAGGGAAGCCGCAATATGCCCGTGGTTGAGAATATAAGCGGAATGATCATCAGGAGAGCAGATAGAAAATTTCAAACTGTTTCCGAGTATTCCCTTAACCATAAATATCTGTTGATCAGAGCCTATGACTATGAAGAAAAAGAAAGCTACTGGGATATTTATGAAGCCAAAACTTTTAATTATCTGCTTAGTGTAAAAAATAAGCCTTCATCCAGTTATTTTGCTCTTTTTGGAAATATCGTAGCCACCTTGTTAGAAACGGAGGAAGGCACCAAACTTCAGATTTATGATCTCGGCCAGGTTCAAAAAGAAGCCTCCTCTTTAATAAAACAATAATTCACCTGTCAGATGTACATCGGCCATTTTAAACTGTCTCAGGCCAGGACCGAAGCTGGTATGGTGGCTCAAAACCATGCCATTTCCTGAAAACAGGGCCTGGTTTTGTCTCACATTAAGCCAGTCCCCGGGATAACAGTTCAAGTAATTTAAAGCAAAACTCTTTCGGATTTAAGGTTTCTTTTCCGGCAATATGGAACATAAGCAAAGATTAGAGAGGCAGGTAAGCACCTCCTTTTGCTTTCTTGATATCAAGCACGGGCTTTTTTATAATCTTTGTGGTTAATATCCACAGACTTTTGGTAAAAGTCTGTGCCTATAACCACCGATAATTTAAAAAAGCCATGGCTATCAAGGAAGAAATAGCGAAAATATCTGGTATGGAAAGAATTAAAGAATTATAGAGATAGAATCTCGGGCCGCTGAGCCACTGAAATATCTGGATCAGCCAAATTAAAATATCAGGGAGGGAGGCCATGAGGCACCGGGGTCGTCTGGTATTGATTGTATTAGTCTTATTATTCTTATTTCCCTGGGGCTGTTCTCGACAGCCTAAAGCTCCTAACTCACCTCTATCTTCATCAGAAATCAAGGTTTTGTCCTCAGCCAGGAAACTGGAAGACATATTTTCGAAGACCTCTGAAAATCAACTGGAATTGACTGAAAACAGCGCAATTAGCACCATAATTGATTTCGTGCGGGACTCGAAGGGAAATTTCATCGTGGCTGACGGGGCTCAGCAAAACAATGTCTGGATATTCAGTTCTGATGGGCATTTTATACAAAACTTAGGGCGGCACGGTCAGGGACCAGGTGAGTATTCAGCTCCGTGGAGTTTGGCTGTAAGCCCGGAAGGGGATATCCTTGTAGATGATTATCTAGGAAGTCGCCTTATCTTTTATGACCGTGATTACCAGTATAAAAAGCAGATATCAGTTAAAGAGCGGATATGGTGCTGTGTTCACGTCAATCATAAGAATGAAATATTCACCTATGAAGGAACAGTCTCTGCTCCAGTTGTCATGGGACTCCAGAAACCCTGGATTTTTGACACCATTAAAAAGCTCAATTATAATGGGGAAACAATCATGAGTTTTGCCCCGATTCCTGAAGAAGTTTTTAAGTTTTTCTTTTCCTGCGAATATGACGGAATAGCTATAGATAAGGACGATTTCATTTATGAAATGAATCCCTTATTTTATCGGATAAGGAAATATACCTCAGACGGGCAGCTGGTTAAATCATTCGTCAATCCCCATTTCCAGCAGCCTGAACTAAAGCATGGGCAGCAGGTTATTCTGAATGGCCCCTATTACTTAGAAAAAGGCCTGTTGCTCGTCCAGCTCCAAGAACATCTTGATATATTTGATACTGAAGGGAATTTTCTGGTTGGTGGAATCCCCTTATCTTTGAACATTATCTACTCTGATGAAAATTCTTTTTATGTCGAAAAATGGGAGGAGCCACAGTCCGGTCAACCTCTCCCCAATCCTGTCATCATCTCCTATAAACTCAACCTCTGATAGCTGATTTAGAGGGCTAAAGATGTAATCACCTGGACGCATTGCTCTCATCTTTTATTGACAATTCTTAGGTTTTGA
>JAKPDL010000084.1 GCA_029552825.1 Bacteroidota bacterium | reverse complement strand
TTTATACCTATTTCTGAAAACGGATAAAAAAATTGTAATAGTTCAGGTTTATCAGTTTGCAGCAGCGTTTAAGAGTTCGCGGGCATTTTTTACTGCTGTCTCGGTTACCTCACTTCCGCTCAGCAGTTTTGCAATTTCCATCACGCGCTCGTCATCCCGCAAAAGCTTGATGCGGGTTACTGTTGTTTTTCCGGTATCATCCTTAAAGACATGGAAGTGTGTCTGCCCACGCGCTGCCACCTGGGGAAGGTGTGTAATATTTATTACCTGCATGTTTTTCCCCATTTCTGCAAGTATCTTTCCTACTTTGTCGGCCACCTCACCTGAAACACCTGCATCAATTTCGTCAAAAATAATTGTGGGCAGATTACCTGCACTGCTGAGCATTGACTTCAAACTAAGCATAACTCTCGACAACTCGCCGCCCGATGCCACCTTTGTGATATTTTCCGGGGGGACTTCCCTGTTGGCTGAAAACAGAAAGTCGGCTCTATCGTTTCCTGTTGAACTCCATGCTGGCATCTTTGAAAGCTCAACCCTGAACCTCGCATGTGGCATACCTAACTGACGAAGCATGCTGGTAATCTTCTGCTCCATTTCCGGAATAACTTCCTTTCTCTTTCCAGAAAGCTGTTCACCCAAAAGTTTCATCTCCTCATATTTTTTAGCAATCTCCTTTTCGAGTTGTTCCAGTCTTTCATCACTCGACACGATAGAGCTAACAAGCTTATTAAGCTCTCCGGTTTTGATTATGAGCTCATCAGAGTTTTTAACCCTGTGTTTATGCACCAGCGAATTCAGTAAATCGAGCCGTTCATTAACTACCTTGAGCCTTTCCGGGTTGTCGGATATTCCTGCAAGGAGTTTTTCTGTTTCCGACAGAATGTCGTCCAGCTCAATATACGCCGAATTCACTCTTTCAGCAAGAGTATCAGCTGCAGGCAGATAAGTTCTCAATTTGCCCATAAGCTGTTTTACCTCGGCAAGCATACCAAGGACTGAGGCCTCTTCCGACGACAGCAGTGAAACTACCATATTCAATGAAGCCTTTATCTCTTCAGCATGCTCAAGAAGTTCCTGTTCTTTTTCCAGTTCCTCCTGCTCCCCGGGTACTATTTTCGCTTCAAGAAGCTGATTCAGTTGAAACTGATAATATTCAAGGTCGGCCTGGTTTTTCTCCGATTTCTCTTGCAACTCATTATATTCCTTTTCCAGTCTTCTGTATTCATTATATATTTTCCTGTATTCGTTTCTCAGAGCCATGTTGCCCGCAAAAGAATCAATAACATTAAGTTGAAAGATGTTTTCGTTAAGCATAAGGTTTTCATGCTGGGAATGAATGTCTATCAGTCTGTCGCCCAGTTCCTTTAAGATATTGAGTGTAACCGGAATATCATTAATAAAAGCTCTCGATTTACCTGCCGGATTGATTTCCCTTCTTATTATAGTATTGTCATCGTAATCGAGATCATTCTTCTGGAAGAATTCTTCGAGTCCATATCCTTTTATCCTGAATGTGCCTTCTACCACGCACTTGGAAGATTTGTCGAGAAGAGCTGAAACGTCTGCTCTTGCACCAAGGATAAGCGACAGAGCTCCAAGAAGAATTGATTTGCCCGCCCCTGTTTCACCTGTGATAACTGTAAGTCCTTTATTCAGGCTCAGGTCGAGCTCGCGAATAAACACATAATTCTGAACGTAAAGTTTTATCAGCATGAGCAGAAACCAATAAGTTGAAAATCAGTCACCTGACAAAATTTTCTGATATTTTGATTTATTTGCCGGATCTATCTCTGTTAGAATCTCCACCACTCTTGATTTCTCTTCAGGAAAGGCCTCAGAGAAGATATTTACCAGTTCATCCGATTTTGCATCAAGAATTATCTGCAGAAAGTACATGAACGGGTCCGGTTTTTTTCTGTAGGTCTCCTGTATTAGCCTGAGGCTTTCTACAATATTTGTACGTGCCTCTCCTATTCTCGATTCCATCCTGTCGAGGCCATTTATATGATATTCGTATAAAAATTTCCTGACTCCGGCGTATTCCTTATCGAGAATATTCTTAACCAGCCAGTACCTGTTTCTATTTCTTGAACCATCATAGGGTTTCCAGCCAGGTTCAGGAGCATTCTGTGCATTTGTAACTATTTTCTCAGCAATCTGGAAATATTCAGTACCTCCTTCAGGAGAAAATGAATCTGCATCTATACCAATGATTATATATGCA
>JAKPDL010000082.1 GCA_029552825.1 Bacteroidota bacterium | reverse complement strand
AAAAACAAATATTCCTGGGGTTTTTGCTGCAGGGGATGTTCAGGATCCTCAGTACCGCCAGGCAGTCACCGCTGCAGGCTCCGGCTGTATGGCAGCAATAGATGCAGAACATTATCTTGCTGGACTGGAGAGCTCAATCTGAAATATAAAAACAAAACTTATTAAGATTTTTTATACGAACGGAACAATACTTAGCCAGATGAAAACATTCAAGAAAAATTTCGTCATTCATGCTGAGCCCTCCGATGTGTATGCAGCAATAACAAATCCCTATACTATTGAATTGTGGTCGGGTTATCCGGCAATTATGAAGGAAGAACCAGGAACTGAATTTTCACTGTGGGAAGGTGATATCGAAGGCAGAAACATTGAATTTGTAAAAAATAAAAAAATAGTTCAGGAATGGTACTTTGGCGACCAGCCTGAACAATCAATTGTTACAATAACAATCGAACCGGTAAAGGGAAACTCGCTGGTAAAGCTCGAACATACAAACATACCCGACGAAGCTTTTGAGAATATAAAACAGGGATGGGAAGAATTCTATTTCGGAGCAATTCAGAATTTCTTTAATCCTAACTTCTGAACAGAATACCGCTCACCTGGAATTTAATCATTTTTAACTAATCTTCATTAAACTTTTTAAATGATTAATTGTCATATATTTATTAACTTTGAATCAGATTTTAAGATGCAAAAAGAAATGAAAAAAATATTTTCAATGAAAAAATTAATAATAACAAGTCTTATCTTATTGATTGTCTTATTCTCTCTTCCTTTGAAAGCACAGGAAGGTGAGGAGGTGGTCATAAAATATCCGGAGCAATACCTGTTTCCCGATTTTACTGTAGGTAAAGTGGCAATGAAGACAGGTAAAGATATTTTTCTTATTCTCAATTACAGTATGGTGCTTGAAAAAATGATGTTCCTGCAGAGGGGGCAGGTTTATGAAATGCTTAATTATGATAATGTTGATACAATCTACCTTCAGGATAAGAAGTTTATTCCTTACAATAAAATATTTCTTGAAGTGGCTCTTGAAGATAAGATTCCGCTTTTTATACAACATATCGGCAGGGTATTGGGTCCGTCAAAACCAGCAGCGTATGGAGGGAAATCGGAAGTCTCTTCCTCATCATATATCAGTTTTCTGAGTACTACTGGTGAACCTTTCAGGATGAAAAACCTTGAGGAACTCAATCTGAAACATGATTATTTTTACTGGATTTCAATAAATGGAGAAATGAAGAGCTTCATTACAAAAAAGCAATTTCTTCAATATTTCCCTGACAAAAAGAGCATAATACGCCAGTATATGCGCCAGAACAGTATTAAATTCGACAGACCTGAAGATGTAAAAAAGCTTGTTGAATTTTGTAACACTATTTAGACTCATTATTACTTGCGCGAATTTATAATTCTTCTTTCCCCATAATTATTTATGGTAGTCAGAAATTAGAATTGAAACTTAGTTAGAAATATTATTCGGACAAGAACTCTGTACTAAAAAACCAGCACCTGCCGACCTGTTTCATTTTCTTGCGTTCTCCCCGATTATCTTTTTTATATCTTCAAGTGAAGCTGAAACCAGAAGGGCAATCCCCCTGTATGCTAATGTGCTGGCATTATTTACAACATCATCCTTCCACCGTGGTACCCATGATAACATATGCTCCTGAATAAATTCAACGATTTCGTTTGTAAGACTCTGACGTTCGAGGATTGCCTGAGAATTTATGTATTTCTCAATGAGATATGTAAGAAATAAAAGCTCAATACCAAGATGATCATCAGGTATTTTGTTTTTGAATTTTGACTCCCATGAATGCTTCCTGTAAATATTCCTTATTTCCTCAGTATTTCTGTCGAACATAATATGCTCATCACTCCTGTAAACCGATTCAACCGGCGGAGCAAGGGGCTTTCCGATTCCTGAGAAAAGCCTGAGATAATCCTCTTTTAAAAGCTCATGTTTATTTTGTGCTCTCTCAGTTGATTGCCTCAGCAAAGCAGCTGCTTTTACAAAATCCGGATTAGGACTCGAAACAGGCAGTTGCTTAAGCATACCTTTAGTCCAGAAATCATATACGCATTCAGTTGAAGGATCAAACATTACCATGCTGCCCGAGAAATAGAGCATCATGATATAACCCTTCAGTAAGTTATTTTCATCCTTGATATTTTCATTTTTCATAATCCCGATTTGTAAAAGCCTGTATAAAATATGCATCTGCCAATAATCTCAGTAAAAAGCAGAAGCAATAATAAAAACAGACGGGAAGGCATTTTGTTCGGAATTATGCCGGAATATATTAAAAGCGGAACCAATAAAGCCATTAAACCGGTTACCAATCTGGTTATGAAAAGAACAACAGATGAGGTTTCTCCGGTAAAGTACAGAAAAGCTGAAACGATAAGGGATAATATCATCAGGAGGCTAAAAACAGGGTAAATAATAGAACCTTTTCCGAAACCGGCAGGTATTATGATAAACATAACAGAAATTCCAGTAAGAGCTGAGGTAAGAAAAAATGATGATGGTGTTAAAAATGTATTCCAGACAGGAATAGTTTTAAGCATGTAAATACCTGACATACACACTATTAAACCTAAAGCGGCAATTATTCCTGAAATAGAAAGTGAAATTTTAATTGAGGAGGATTCTGTGAAAAATTCTGTAAACAGGTAGAGAAGAATAATGCCTGAAAATATTAAGATGAACAGAATTTCCCTGCTGAGCCAGCTCGATTTTAGATTTCTGAGCGTGTGGACAGCCTGCAGAGGTTTTCCAAGATGAAACGATGCTGTTATTATTGCAATGAGAACAATAAGTCCTGCTATAAGAAGGGTAATAATTCTCAAATGTTTGTCAATCATATAATTATATGAACTGTAAAGCATTACTTCCCTCAGGATAAAGATCCCTGCAGCACTCTGGGATAAAACGGTGAAAAAAACCAGAAATATATAGTCGCTGTCCATTTTATTTATATTCATTTTCAGCAATATATGCCTTGTCATTACGTGTCATAGCCGAGTTCCTGTGGGGTTTTATTACAATGCCGGGCTTATACTGCGAGGGGTCGGGAAGAGGGAACACATTCTCGCCGGTTCCGTATTTTGATGTTATCTCTTCCCAGGTTCCGAAATCGAGAGCTCTCATCGGACATGACATTACGCAGGAGGGCTTTGTCCCTATAGAAAGGTAATCTTCGCAGAGGTTGCATTTGGTCATAACCTTCTTTGCCTGGTCATATTGAGGGGCTCCGTATGGACATGCCCATGAACAATAACGGCATCCGATGCAAAGCTCGGAATCAACTGCCACAATTCCTGAGGCATTTACGTGCATAGCAGTTGTAGGGCATGCTTTTACGCACTCTGGATTTTCGCAATTCTGACACGAAAGGGAGAGAAAGTACCCATAAGGCTGTGAAACAAAAACACCATTCTCCTCTTTCCAGCCACCACCTTCAATCTCATAAACTCTTCTCCAGTTAACACCTGTTGGCAGGTCATTCTTGTCCTTGCACGCCACCTGACAGGTTTTGCATCCCGAACATGCTGATGAGTTTATATAAAAAGCGTACTCTGGCATTTTACTTTACCCTTTGAATTTTTCCACTTCCACCATTATTGTGTGCTGAGGATTGCCTTTCGCCAGAGCTGTCCAGCGTTCTGTCGTCAGCACATTTATGTTTCCCCCTCTGTCAATACCTTCTTTATCTGGCATATACCACGCACCCTGAGGTATATCAATAACTCCGGGCATTATTTTAGAAGTCACCCTGCAACGTGCAACAAGAGCTCCTCTGTCGTTGAATACTTTAACGATATCACCGTTTTTTATTTTACGTTTGTCCGCATCGGCTTTATTCATGAACACAACCTGAGGGAACGCTTCTGAAGTCCATTCATTGTTAAAATGTGTTGAATGAACTCTTGGCATGTAATGATGTCCTATTGCCTGCAAAGGATATTTTTCCGCCTCCTTTCCGAAAGGACTTTCCCATTCCTGAATATATTTCGGAACAGCCGGTATTTCGGGATTATTCATTTCATGCAGTGGCTTTGAGAATAGTTCTATCTTGCCTGTAGGAGTCTTTAAAGGATACTTCACAGGGTCTTTTCTGAAATCAGCAAAAGCCACAACAGGTTTGCTGACAGGTTTTACATAAACGCCGGCATTGCTTTTTTCGAGTTCTCTGAAAGCAGGCATTTCCGGGAACCTTGTCTTGCGGTATATTTCATCAATGATCCATTCAGCCCATGCTTTTTCGTCCCTGCCGCCTGCGGTAAATTCATTCCATACCCCGAATCTTTTTGCAAGGTCAGCACAGATTCTGTAGTCACTCTTTGACTCGTAAAGAGGTTCTACGATTTTGGGTGTAAGAAAAACTTCCTCTCCGTATTTCCAGCCGTCTTCCACGCCCCATGTCTCGAACTGTGTGCATGCCGGAAGCACAAGGTCGGCAAACATAGCTGAGGGGGTAAGAAAGTTATCCTGTACGGCGATGAATTCAACAAGGTTTTCATCACGAAGGATTGCGGCTGTTCTGTTAATGTTGCTATGCTGGTTGATGAGAATATTTGAAGCAATGCACCATATAAGTTTAATGTTGTTATCGAGTTTGGCAACACCTCTAACACCATCGGCGGGTCCCATCTCTTTGCCTCTGATAATAGCTTCTGTCCAGAGATAAACCGGTATTCTTGCCTTTACAGGATTTTCTCCTGACGGGAATACACTCCAGAAAGGTTCTCCACCGGCCTGGCTGCCAAGTCCGCTTGCCCATCCTCCGGGTATCCCGATGTTGCCGGTTATTGCTGAAAGAGCAGCGCCTGCCCTTACAGTCTGCTCACCATAAGCTCTTCTCTGCATGCCATAACCCTGATAAAGCACTGCCGGCTTAATTGTGGCATACTCCCTTGCTATTCTTGCAATTGTGGCTGCTGGAACAGCTGTTATCTTTTCCGCCCATTCCGGCGTCTTGGGAATCCCGTCACGGGTGCCGAGGATGTAATCTTTGTACGACTCTTCATTTTCGCAGCCTGCAGGCATCTGGGTGCTGTCGTAGCCAGAACAGCATCTCCTTATAAAATCATCGTCAGTGAGTTTTTCAGTGATTATTACATAAGCCATAGCACTCATCATTGCTGCATCGGTGCCCGGACGTATTGGTATCCATTCATCGGCCAGTGCTATGGCACTCATGCTCAGTCGCGGATCAATGCAAACAGTTCTGGCTCCGTTCTCCCTTGCCCGTCGGATAAAATATTCACTGTTGGTTCCATCTTTCATCTCGGCTGGATTCCAGCCCCACATGATTATATATTTGGAATTGAGCCAGTCCTGCCGCTGATTGCCGGTGTTGAGTGTGCCGTAAACATAAGGAGTTGCAATATTTGTGCATGCCCAGCTGTAACTGTTGTAATAACCGAGACTGCCTCCAAGGAGATTCATCAGCCTCACCGCAGGCCAGCGGCCGTTCAGATTTGTATATGAGCCTGTTCCATAAGGGATAAAAATTGCTGAATTGCCATATTGTTTTATGACGCGCGAAATCTCATTGTACATTATTTCGTATGCCTCATCCCATGTTATTCTTTCGAATTTACCCTCACCTCTTTTCCCTGTTCTTTTGAGCGGATATTTCAGACGATCCGGGTGATACTGCCTTTTACGGTATGAACGTCCCCTGATACATGCCCGTAATTGGGGATCGGAGATGTCATCACCTGGCCGGTCGTCGGTTTCGATACGGGTTATTATGCCGTCTTTGACGTGAACCTTCAGCAGGCAACGTCCTCCGCAGTTGTGGGCAGGGCATCCGGTACGGATTATTTTTGATTCATTATCCTGCGGTTTTTCAGGGTTATATGGGATGAATATTTCCTTAAACACACTGTTGCGCCCAAGAAATGAAGAGCCGAGGATTGCTGACCATTTCATGAATGATCTCCTGTTGGTATAAAAGATACCATCTGAACCCATTATTCTTATCTGAAATTAAAAGCTTCCTTCTGCCTTTTCCAGGCAAAACTATTCAGCTTATGATACTTTCAATGAGCACCATGGATAATATTCAGCTCCAGGCCTGACAAATCTGCGACTCTTTCACAGAACCTTAAATCTTAAATCTCAAACCTCAGACCACAGATCACAGATCACAGATCACAAATTGATGTCTAAGCCCTCTTTGAAAAGTCAGCCATCTCATGCGGATAGACATCTTCATCCACCTTTCTTTTAATCTCCCTGAAAGCGTTTACCGTGTATTCGACATCTTCAAGAGTGTGGGCTGCTGTAGGAATAAGCCTGAGCATCACTACATCGCGTGGAACCACCGGATAAATTACCACTGAACAGAATATGTTATAGTTTTCTCTCAGGTCGTAAATCAGCTGTGAAACCTGGGTAAGGGGGCATTTCATGAAGACCGGTGTAACAGGTGATTCGGTACGTCCGAGGTCGAGTCCTGCTTCCCTGAGTCCTTTCTGAAGTGCACGCACAATAGTCCAGAGTTTTTCCCTGTATTCCGGATGTGCTTTAATGAGTTCAAGCCTCTTTATAGCACCCAGAGCCATAGCAATAGGAAGGGCTTTGGCATATATCTGGGAGCGCATGTTGAACCTCAGATATGTGATCACTTCCCTGGTACTGGCAACAAAGGCGCCTATTCCAGCCATAGACTTTGCAAATGTTGCGAAGTATACATCAATCTGATCCTGCACACCGAAATGTTCTCCGGTGCCCGCACCAGTTGGCCCCATAGTGCCAAAACCATGAGCATCATCAACAAGAAAGCGGAAGTTGTATTTTTTCTTGAGGGCAGCTATTTTATCGAGTTTTCCGAGGTCACCTGCCATACCGAAAACGCCTTCGGTTATAACAAGTATACCACCGCCGGTCTGCTCCACAATCTTTGTAGCACGCTGAAGTTGCTTTTCGCAACTGTCAATATCGTTATGGGGGTAAACAAATCTTTTTCCGAAATGGAGCCTCAAACCGTCCATTATGCATGCATGCGATTCTGAATCATATACTATTACATCGTGCCTGTCGACCAGTGCATCAATTATGGAGACCATTCCCTGATATCCGTAATTAAGCAGGTAGGCTGATTCCTTATGAACAAATTCAGCTGCCATCTGCTCAAATTTCTCGTGAACAGCCGTCTGACCCGACATCATCCTTGCACCCATAGGATATGCTAGTCCATATTGTGCAGCATATTCAGCATCTGCCTTCCTGACTTCCGGGTTGTTGGCCAGACCCAGATAATTATTAAGACTCCATGTGAGGACTTCCTTGCCCCGGAATTTCATCCTCGGAGCAATTTCACCTTCAAGTTTTGGGAACATAAAGTACCCGTCGCCAACATCGGAGTATTGTCCTAATGCGCCTTTGTTCTTCTGTATTTTTTCGAAAATATCCATAATGTTTTGATGTTAATTTTATAATCCGTAAAGCTAAGGCAAAAATAAAGATATTAACCCATTACATTCTACGATTTTATACCTAATTTATTGACATTAACACGGGAATGGAACATAATGATCATTAATACAGTATTTTACGCATCAATAATTATTGCAGAGAGAATATGCTCTCACAAGACTTCATTATAGCTGAACATGAGTATAAATAAATGAATCAATAAATGAATATTATGAACAGCCATAATAATAAACTGGCATTTACGTTGATTTGTCATATTAAAAAAATATTCAGTATCTTTGCACATTATTTTTAGATATGAGATTCCGGTTTCTGATATATCTTATTATTAGTACTGTTCTTATCTCCTGCGGAGAGTATGAGAAGCTTCTTAAAAGTACTGATTATGAGTTGAAGCTTACAAAGCTCAAGGAGTATTATGAGCAGGGTAAGTATGCGAAGGCTTCGGAGTTGATTAACCAGGTGATCCCTGTTTACCGTGCAACTGAAGAGGCCGAGAAACTCACATGGATTAACGCCCAGTGTTATCTGAACATGAAGGATTATCTTATGGCAGGAGTGGAGTTCAAGAATTATGCTGACATGTATGCGTATGGTCCTCACATTGAAGAAGCTGTGTTTATGGAGGCAATGTGCAAATATTATCTCTCACCCAGGCCGGAACTCGACCAGCAATATACACGTGAAGCACTCGAAGGCTTTCAGATCTTTATCGGGAGATTTCCATATAGCACCAGAGTGCCGGATGCCCAGAGGTATATCGATGAACTTAACGAAAAACTTGCAAGAAAGGCTTATATAAGTGCCAAACTCTATTACGACATGAAGCAGTACAAGGCTGCAGTAGTCTCACTTGAGAATTGTATAAACAAATATCCCGGCTCAAAATACAGGGAGGACATGATGTTTCTGAAGCTGAATTCACTTTACCTGTATGCAGAAAACAGTGTTCCTTCAAAACAGATTGAGCGTTACCAGAGTACACTCGACGACTATTTCTCCTTTATTGAGGAATATCCAAAAACAATTCATTATAAAGAAGTTGCAACAATATTCCAGAATGTTAATAAAAAACTTAAAACAAAAATTGCTGACTGAATAAAATTTAACAACAGGATATGGACTACAAGAAGATTAATGCTCCGACAACAACTACAACACGTAACATTGAGAAGTATCTGGATGCCACGGGCAATATTTACGAAGCAGTTGTAATTATTGGCAAGAGAGCTAACCAGATTGCGGTGGAGATGAAGCAGGAACTTAATAAGAAACTCGAAGAGTTCTCGTCGTTTACCGATAATCTTGAGGAAGTTTTTGAAAACAGGGAACAGATTGAAATCTCGAAGTTTTATGAAAAGCTTCCCAAACCTACGCTTATAGCAATGCAGGAGTTTGAAGAAGGGAAGATATATTACAGGAATCCTGAAAAGGCATCAAAAACAAAGAGTGAATAGAGCTGAATGCTCGCCGGCAGAAAAATACTGGTAGGTGTAACCGGCGGGATTGCCGCTTACAAAACAGCTTCTCTGATAAGGTTGCTGGTTAAAGCAGGTGCGCAGGTACGCGTGGTTATGACTGACCATGCTAAGGAATTTATCACTCCGCTTACCCTTGCCACGCTTTCAGGTAACCCGGTCTTTTCCGGTTTTTTTGATCCTGAAAACGGAAACTGGAACAGTCATGTCGACTTAGGGCAATGGGCCGATGCTTTTATTGTTGCTCCTGCAACAGCAAATACAATAGCAAAAATGGCAAATGGCATCGCAGACAATCTCCTTCTTACCACATACCTTTCTGCAAGATGCCCTGTATTTGTTGCCCCTTCAATGGATTCAGAAATGTACAAACATCCGGCAACAGCCAGAAACATAGAAATTCTGCGTTCGTTTGGCAATATAATACTCGACCCTGAAACCGGAGAACTTGCAAGCGGACTTTACGGTAAAGGCCGGATGGTTGAACCCGAAGAAATTGTAAGGGAGATTGAAAAATTCTTCACACAAAAAACTTAAACCCCTCGCCGGTAAACGGATACTGGTAAATGC
>JAKPDL010000178.1 GCA_029552825.1 Bacteroidota bacterium | reverse complement strand
GAAATGGAACCTCTCTGGATATGGGAAAAAGAAAACGCTCCGAAGGAAGAGGAGCATGCTCCTCTTCCTTCGGATACTTCTCTAAGTGTCAAAAAATTAATCGTGGCTTAAATGATTTTACAGAAAAAAAGTTGCACAACTCTTGTTTGGTCAATTTTTTACTGATTATCTTATTATCTTATAATTTATATTAATTGGTTTTGTTTTTGGTATTTACCTGAGGCCCGGTATATCGGTATACTTGTGGTTAATATAATACTCAAGCGGATGTTCTGGTTTTTCGAGTCCTTCAGGAATTGGTCTGCGTGAAAAAGTCTGGAAATACAACACACAACCGTCTCTCCAGATTTTTGCGTCGCGTTCCTGTTTGGCCATAAGCTCACTTACCTGTTCAAATCTTTCATTATCGACGCAATATTTTAACTCCTGCCACTCTTTTCTCATCTGTCTCACTGCATCCACCCCTTCGTAATATTTAAAACATAGTTCTTCCCATAATGTTCTGCCTGATTTCATTTTATAATCCCATGGCAGGTGATGGAACCACAGGAGTAAGTTTTCGGGGCATGTTTCAGGGTTATTAAAGATTTCTTTTACCGGGCTGAAGTATTGTGACACTGCATTGCTTCCTGAAGTTGTTCTATCGAATCCTATTCCCAGTGTATCGGCCCGGTGGTAGTATACTGAGGTCCAGTCCTGCCGGCCCCTGCTGACCCACGGGCCCGGTCCGTAATGGTGTCCTGCGTACATTATATGGTGCAGTCCAAGTGGTGTCATATAATTAACTGCATTTTCGCGCGAGTTCATCATAATTTTCTTTATTCCCTCAACACATTTCTGATCGTTGGAGAATGTCATCTTAATCCATTCTTCGGCAATTGTTTCCGAATTTTCGTATGGGTTCCATGCGAGCCGTCCGAAGGCGTACCAGTTTGCCTGGCCGAAGGGGTGGCCTGTCCAGTTTTCGACATTTCCGATATTGGAAACGCCGGCCATAGCTGTAAGGTTATTGTTAAAAAGGGTTCCATCGATGATTGAAGCAACGTACGACTCTTTTCCTCTGGCGTAAGTATCTGATTTAAGGCATTCTTCGAAGAGAGGTGCAAGGTATACAAGATGTACTGAAGCTCCGAGGTATTCCTGTGTTATCTGGAATTCTGGCATCACGTTGGTATGGGGCATTGCGCCGAAGAGGGGGTGGAATGGTTCTCGAGGCTGGAAATCGACCGGTCCGTTTTTCACCTGAATTAATACGTTATTCATGAATTTTCCGTCGAGTGGGACGAACTCGTTATATGCCTGTTTTGCGCGGTCTTCAGGCACTCTGTCGTCATATACAAATGCTCTCCACATAACAATACCGCCGTAAGGGGCAAGAGCTCTGGCGAGCATATTTGCGCCGTCGGCATGAGAGCGGTTGTAGTTCTGGGGGCCGGGTTGTCCTTCGGAATTTGCTTTTACTGTAAAACCTCCGAAATCGGGAATAAGGCTGTAGATCTCTGCGACTTTTCTCTTCCACCAGCTGGCAACTTCCGGGTCGAGCGGGTCGGCTGTTTTAAGTCCGCCAATTTCGACAGGTGCGCTGAAGCGTGCGGTGAGGTAGACTTTTATGCCATAAGGTCTGAAAACATTTGCCAGGGCAGCCACTTTTTTAAGGTATTCGGTTGTTAGTACGAGGGCGTTAGCGTTGACATTTGTAAGTACTGTACCATTTATTCCTACAGAAGCGTTGGCGCGGGCGTAATCGGTGTATCTCTCTGTCAGGCTATCGGGCAGGGTATTCCAGTCCCATAGAGAAAGGCCGGCATAACCTCTTTCGACGGTACGGTTGAGGTTATCCCAGTGGTTAAGAATGCGTATTTTTATTTTAGGGGTGTCGAGGATATTAAGTGAAGTGATGTTGGAGTGAGTCTGGAGAAGGCGAAGGAAGTGAAAGGTGCCGTAGAGTACTCCTCTGTCGGTGTTTCCGGTTATGATAATAATATTTGCCTTATGGAATCTGACGGTTTTTATTATAAAGCCCTCGTTGCCTATTTTCGCGAGGCCGTGGAGAGGGATCAGAGAAGCGATGAGTTTTGAATCGGAGGGTGTACCAGCGAGTATAAATGATTTCTTTTTAATTTTTTCAGGTGAGGCAAGTTCGGGGATTTCGCAGTCGAGCAGGCCTTTGAGTGCTATTTTGAGTTCATTTCTGGTGACGGTAATGGTGGGGCTGTTACCCACGAATACGTAGCCGGTAATGGATGATTTATAGTTTTGAAGCAGTACCGGGTCAGATATTTTGTCGTATCTAAGCCAGAGCCGGTAGCCGGTTTCGGGGCAGGCTGGTAAAGCAGTTGATAAGAAAAGAGATATGACGACTGGTAATATTTTTTGTAACATACTCATATATAAAGTATTAATTTCAATATTTAGAATTTTTATTATTTAAAAAATTTTATCAAAAAGAAATTTTTATCAATTGATACTTTTTACTATTTGATAACATTTACTATTTAAAAAACTTTACTATTTGATATTTATTATTATTTAAAAATGTTTATTAATTGGCAATCGGTACTATTTAAAAAAATTTATTATTTAGAACTTTTTATCATTTGATAAAAAACCCTTTTGCTCGTTTCAATTCAATTTGCGCATTCTGGCAACTATTATCAGCCCTTCTTCCCTATCGTTCCGTTTTTCAATGACGATTCCCTTATAATGAGATTATGTTCCAGAACAATGGTCGAAGGAAAAACATCTCTCGAAGAGTTAAGTCTGTCAATCAATACATTCGCTGCCATTTCTCCAACTTCATATGCAGGATAATTAACTGTTGTCAGATTAGGATGAATCACTTTGCTTATCGGTTCATTATTAAATCCAACAACGGCAATGTCGCCTGGAACTGAAATACCTTCTTTTTGAAGATTAAGGATTATCGAAACAGCCGTTGTATCATTTGCCGTAAATACAGCATCGGGTGGTTTTTTCATACGCAGAATCTTTCTCACCACCTCCTCACCTGCCCTCTCTGTGAGATCATTAATTATTACAAGCGACTCATCATAATTAATACCATTGTCTTCCAGCGCTTTGCGATATCCGAGCAACCTGTCATTATAAACGTTTCTTTTCAGATTACCACCCACATGTATTATCCTTTTGCAACCCTGACAAATCAGATGAGAAACCGCTTCATAACCTGCTTTAAAATTGTCAATGATTACTCTGACGCAGCCTTTGCATTCAAATACCCTGTCGAAAAAAACTATGGGAATACCTTTTTTTAGAAATATGTCAAAGTGTTTTATTTTCGAAGTGTTGTATGCCAGCGATACAATCAGACCATCAACCCGACTATTATAAAGTGTTGCTACTCCTTCAGCCTCCTTTTTTTCATTTTCAAGAGAATTTGCAATTATCAGATTATAATTATACTTGCTTGCAATCCTTTCTATTCCGGTTATTGCTGTCGCCATAAAATAACTGTTTAGTTTTGGGACAACAACCCCAATAGTATTTGTTCTTTTTAGCCTCAGATTGCTGGCAAATTTATTGAACCGGTAACCCATCCGCCGGGCCGTTTCTTTAATCTGCTGCTTTGTTTCCTTACTGATTCCCGGGTGGTCTTTTAATGCTCTGCTAACTGTCGACGGAGATAATCCTAACTCTGCAGCAATGTCATATATAGTTATCTCCTTCTCATTTTTCATCTATAAAACATTATATATAATACTGCAAATTAATACAAAAAATCATTTTAAGAAAACAAAAGCATAATAAAAATGCAATCGGTTGCTTTAAGTTTTTCAAAAACCACCCAATTATTTCACTTATATCTTATTCAATTTAATGTAACCTGTAATCAATTGATAAAAAAATATTTACTTGTTCTTTTTTATGAATTTCATAATCAAGAAATTATGCTCAACACTGGAATTTTTGATTAATTTTATCTGGCAATCGGTTGCATTTTATATTATTTTATAATAAATTTGAGATAAGATAAACCCTTAACCTTTCATAAACAACATGTAATACATTGTTAAACAATAAATATTGGAGTGCATAATCTTTTAATCCGAACCTCTTATGAAAAAACATCTATTTATGATGATTGTGCTTATCGGATTCTCAGTGAATCTGATAGCACAGAAAGTAATTACTGGAACTGTAACCGACGAGAGCCAGAAGCCTCTCTCCGGTGTTACTGTCCAGATAAAAGGAACAACTATCGGCACCTTCACAGACATTAATGGTAAATTCACGATTACTGTGCCTGCCGATGCCAGAATTCTGTCCTTCTCATTCGTTGGAATGAAGTCTGTGGATGTAGATATTACCGCCAGGACGACAGTTAATGTAACCATGGCGGTTGACATTGGATTGCTTGATGAAGTAGTGGTGGTTGGCTATGGTACACAGAGAAGGGGAAGTATAACAGGTTCTATCTCTTCAGTAAGAGCTGAAGAGATTCAGGAACTACCCGTTGCAGACGCCGGTTCTGCTCTGCAGGGCCGTGCCACGGGTGTTGTGGCATTGTCTTCAGGAAATCGCCCAGGAGATGGTGTTACAATTCGTATAAGAGGCAGAAGGTCACTAACTGCAACCAACGATCCACTTTATGTTGTTGATGGCATACCTTACGAAGGGAACATTGCTGATATCAATCCCAGAGATATTAAATCAATTGAAGTCCTTAAGGATGCTTCTGCTACAGCAATTTACGGTTCGAGAGGTGCCAATGGCGTAATTCTGATAACTACAAGCCGTGGCGGCAATTTTCCAACAACTGTCTCATATTCCGGACAGTATGGCATCACAAGCGTACTTGCACTTCCCGACATGATGAACGGAGAAGAATACTACAGGATGAAGGTGGTTGCTCAACGCCCAATAACCGCTGAAGAAGAAGCGGCACATAACAAAGGTGTTTCAACCGACTGGATTTCACTGGTACTCAGTAATGGATACCAGCAGAACCACCAGCTGAGCATACGTGGTGGCGAGGCAAAAACAGGTTTTGCTCTCTCAGCAAACTATTTTAATGAACAGGGCGTAATTAAAACCCAGGATTTTACCAGATATACTTTCAGAATAAACCTTGACCATAAAGTATCTGATAGATTCAGAGTTGGAACCTCGACTCAATTTTCAAACTGGAAACAAAATTACGCTTCAAACACATTCGGAGCCGCAATAAACATCTCTCCTCTCGCTGAACCCTATGACGAAAATGGCAATTTAATATACCGTCCAGGAGCTGACCCTCTGCTGTGGAATCCTCTGGCTGATTATGTTGAAGGTAACTACCTCGATGAGCGTATCACAATGAGGGTGTTCAGCAATATTTTTGCTGAGCTCGATATACTTAAAAACCTTACCTACCGGATGAACTTCGGACCTGACTACCGTGAATACCGCAGAGGCTTGTTTCAGGGTACAAACTCAATGGCTCGTCAGGGAAGTTTGCCAAGAGTAAGAAAAGAGCACGATCGTGCTTTGAACTATACATTTGAAAACATTTTAACTTATAACCTTACAACCGGTATTCATGATTTGAATTTTACAGGAGTGTACAGTATCCAGAAATCAAATGATGAAACCACCTATATTGAAGCTGAAGATATACCATACGAAACACAATTGTTCCATAACCTTGGAACTGCAAAAACAGTGCGCGAATTTGGCAGCAACCTCTCGGAATGGGGCATAATGTCTTTTATGGGCCGTGTCAATTATGAGCTTCTTGGCAAATATATGTTGACCTTTACCGGCAGAATGGATGGATCATCCCGACTTGCAGAAGGACATAAATGGGGATTTTTCCCCTCGGTAGCTTTCATGTGGAGAATCAACAAAGAAGGATTCATGCAGGGGCAGAATATTTTCGAAGACCTCAGATTCAGAGCAAGTTATGGAGTGACAGGCAATACAGGTATTAGTCCATACCAGACAAGAGGTTCTCTTGAAAGAACTGTATATTCATTTGGCGGCAAAGCTGCCTTCGGATATGCTCCATCCACCATTGCTAATCCTGACCTGAGATGGGAATCATCTGCAACTACAAATATTGGCCTCGATTTCAGCATTCTTAAAGGCCGGATTACCGGGAGCATTGAAGGATATTATACCAATACATACGACCTTCTTCTGCAGAGACAGATACCTATTACCTCAGGATTCAACTATGTAATGGAAAATGTAGGTCAGACGAAAAACATAGGATGGGAGATAAATCTGGTAACCAGAAATATTTCTATTGGAGACTTCAGCTGGGAAACAACCTTAAATGCTTTCGGTAACCACGAAGAGATAGTGGACCTTTACGGTAACAAAAAGGATGATGTGGGCAACAGATGGTTTATTGGTTATCCACTTACAGTATGGTACGATTACAAGAAATTGGGAGTATGGCAACTGAATGAAGTTGAACAGGCTGCAGTGTACCAGCTCAAACCAGGGCAGATTAAGGTTCAGGATGTAAATAATGACGGAAAGATTAACCAGGATGACAGGGTAATTCTGGGAACCGATATGCCAAAGGCAACTATTAGTCTGGGCTCAAGATTTGAATATAAAGGTGTAGATTTTTCATTCCTTGTGCTTGGCATTTTCGGACATACAGTGTATAATGCATTTGAAGTAACGCACACAACTCTGCAGGGAAGGTACAATAACCTTAATGTTGATTACTGGACCGAAACAAATCCCACCAATAATCATCCAAAACCAGATGGTTCAATGGAATACCCATATTATAGCACCTCAAGAGGTTACTGTCCTGGTGATTTTGTCAAAGTTAGAAATATTCAGCTCGGATACAGTCTGCCTTCCGATGTTGTAGCCAGAATAAAAGCAAAAAAAATCAGGGCATATATAAACTTCGACACACCTTTTATCTTTTCAAGACTGGCAAATAATCTGGATCCTGAAGTATATGGTGGCAATGTCACAAGCGACGTGCCTTCAACCAGAATGTACTCATTTGGAATACTGGCAGATTTTTAACAATTAAATGCACAAGATTATGAAAACACTAAAAATCATATCAATAGCATCAATCCTGCTGATGATATCCTCTGTATCATGCGATGTGCTGGAAGAGAAGATAATTTCAGGGATTACAGTTGACACTCATTACAGCACTCCCAATGGCTTCAGGGATGCTGTAAGAGCATGCTATGCAAGGTTGCGTTATTTTTACGGGCAGGAGAATGGTTGCAAAACAACAGTTTTCGGAACAGATGAATATACCCGCGGTGGACATGGAAGTGACCACGCCATAAATAATTATGAAGCCGGTTTGAATGCAGAGGCAGGTCCTTTCTGGGACAACTGGCAGCAATTCTACATTTGTATCAACACATGTAATGCTGTTATCGGACGTGCTCCTCAAGCAAATTTGCCGGAATCAGAAAAGAAAGTGCTTGTTGGTGAAGCCCGTTTTATAAGAGCACACATCTATTATCTGCTGGTTGAAATGTTCGGTCCTATACATTTAACACTCGAAGAAACAACCGGAGTTGAAACAGAAGCAAACCGGACACCAGAGAAGGATATTTATGATGCTATAATTGAAGACCTAACCTATGCAGCTGAGAATCTGCCTGTTACACAGAGTGAATTCGGCAGGATTACAAAAGCAGCTGCAATGCATCATCTGGCACTTGTCTATCTGACAAGAGCATATAAGCCATTCGGTGCACCCACAGATTTTGCTCAGGCAGCGAGTCTGGCCGTTGATGTCATTAACAATTCACCCCATCAACTTCTGGCCGATTATCAGCAAGTTTATAACATTAAAGATTCCAAGGGAAATCTTTACCATGGCAATGAGCAGAACAAAGAAATAATATGGTCGATTCAGTTTGACATAGATCCTCTTCTTAATCCGGTCGGAAATGAAACCCACCTGTATTTCAGACCATGGTATGAAACGTATGATAAGGGCGGTTTGGTTCGTGGTCTGGGACACGGGTATGGACGTCCATGGATCCGGTATAGACCCACCGCCTGGTTACTTGATAATTTCAGACCCCTTGATGTTGATTCAAGATTTGTTAAATCTTTCCAGGTTGTCTGGTATTTCAATTCCACATCCGGCATTCCGGCCGGCGCCAATATTGGTGATACTGCAATATTTATCACAGACAAGAAGCTTGACCAGGCAAGTTTCAATGCAATTCAGGCCAGACTTCCGTATGCAAACATCTTCAGCTGGCATAAGGATGACATTGACAATCCCTGGTCGCTCTGGAAATCGGATGTTTCGGTTGTCAATCCAAACATCAACATTTTCCCTTCCCCGTGGAAATTTGATGATAATCTGAGGGCATCACTTAACGAGCAGGAAGGATCACGAGATTTTATTGTATTTAAACTTTCAGAAACTTATCTTATTGCCGCCGAAGCGATGCTCGGAAGAGATGGAAATGCAAACGAAGCAGTTAATTATATTAATGTTATCAGACGCAGGGCTGCATGGCCGGGTAAAGAAGCCCAGATGGAAGTATCTGCCTCACAGGTTGACCTTGATTTTATTCTCGATGAATGGTCGAGAGAGAGTTTCGGAGAGCAGCAAAGATGGCTCGATCTGAAGCGTACCGGAAAACTTCTGGAACGTGTCAGAAAATATAATCCTGATGCTACCAAAAACATTCAGGAGAAACATCTTCTGAGACCTATTCCGGCAAACCAGATAATAAGGTGCACAAATAAATATGAGCAGAACCCGGGTTATTAAAGATGTCTGTACTGAACAGATTAACAAAATTGAAAAAGAGGCTCCCACTAATTGAAGTGGGTGCTTCTTTTTTTAAGATAAAACATGAATAACTTTATTTTTTAATATTTTTACACATATTAAGGAAAACCATAAAAAACCATAATATGAAAAGAAGAAAATTCATTGCGAGCACCGCATCAGCAGCAGCAGGAGCCATTGTGATTCCTACGATAGCTCCAGCTTCGGTAATCGGAAAGAACCCACCAAGTGACATGATTAACATCGGGCAAATCGGATTCGGTCGTATTGCTCTCACCCACGACGTTGCCGAGACAATTAAATACGACAATGCACGATTTGTTGCGGTGGCAGATTTCGATTCAAAACGCGCTGCCAGAGGCAAGGAATTTATCGAGAATTACTATGCAAAAAAGACCGGAAAGTCTAATTATGTTGATGTTAAAGTTTACGGCGACTATCATGAGATTATTGCCGATAAAAGTATTGATGCAGTTATAATTTCCACTCCCGACCACTGGCATGCCCAGCCTGCAATTGAGGCAGCACTGGCAGGAAAGGATATCTACCTGCAGAAGCCTACCTCTCTCACAATAAAAGAAGGGCAACAGCTTGTTGAAGTTGTAAAACGCAAAAAGGTGATTTTGCAGGTGGGCACACAGCAGAGGTCGATGCCGCAATTCAGAAGGGCTGCCGAGCTGGTTCGAAACGGAAGAATTGGCAAGCTGCTTACGGTAAAGATAGGACTTCCCGGCGACCCATCGGGTCCGGAGGCACCTGAGATGCCAATCCCTCCCAACCTTAATTACGATGCGTGGCTCGGCTCAACTCCTTACGTGTATTACACCGAGATGAGAGTGCATCCCCAGAACAGCCTTACCGACCGCCCGGGCTGGCTCAGGTGCGAACAGTTCGGCGCAGGAATGATAACAGGCTGGGGACAGCATCACTTCGACTCTGCCGCATGGGGCATGGATACCGAACTGACAGGTCCGATACAGATTGAAGCAGTGGCTGAGTTTCCGAAATCAGGTCTTTGGGATGTGCACGGCGATTTCATGGCAAAACTCGAATATGCCAACGGGGTGACACAATATGTGAGCGGAGGATATCCCAACGGAATCAGATACGAAGGAACAGAAGGCTGGATATTTGTAACCCGTGGCAACTACGTTGCTTCACCCTCAGACCCTGTAGCACAGAACCAGAACACCAAAGCACTTAATGCCAGCGACCCGAAGATTCTGACGTCGGAGATAGGTCCGAACGAAATACATCTCTATGAGAGCAAAGAACAACACGGCAACTGGCTCGAATGCATCAAAACAAGAAAAGCTCCCATTTCTCCGGTTGATATCGGGCATAAGGCCTGTGTGGTGTGCCTCATTACCCACATCGCCATGAAACTTGGAAGAAGGCTCAGATGGGATCCGGAAAAAGAGGTATTTATTAATGATGATGAAGCAAACAAAATGCTTTCGAGACCACAGAGAAAACCTTACGGGACGGATTATATAAAAATGTAGCCCCCCTTCCCCCCCAAAATGGGGGGATTTTTTAATTATTGAACGCCAGATAAGTTTATTTATTAAATTGATAATCTATTAATTAAAACTTATAAAATGAATAAATATATATTTTTTGCGCTGGTAATTTTTATAGCAGCCATTTTTGGCAAGAATGCAGAAGCAGCCAAAATCACTGCTGTTAAAATTGGAGCAAGGATTGATGTGACAATTGACGGAAAATTTTTCACCAGTTACATTTTTGCTGAGAATGAGAAGTATCCGTTTTTCTTTCCTGTAAACGGTCCGGTATCGGGAGCTTCTGTCACTTCGATGAGAAATGCGGAATATCCGCATCACAGTTCTTTGTTTTTCGGCTGTGATCTTGTGAATGGAGGCAACTGGTGGCAGGAGGGGCTTGAACGAGGCAGGATAATTTCGGTAAATGCCGAAGTGGTAAAGCAGGGTGGTGATACTGCGGTAATAACTGATGAGTGTATATGGAGTCGTCCGGGGGCTGTTTCGCCGATAAAAGACAGAAGAAAATATACAATTACTGCGCCGTCGAAAGACATGTATCAGATTGAAGTTGAGATTGTGATGGAGATGCTCACTGATGTACGCATTCTGAAGACCAATCATTCGTTGTTCAGTGCCAGGATGTCGGCTGATTTATCGGTAAGGAATGGCGGCACCATGATAAATGCAGAAGGTTTAAAGAGTGAGAAAGAGACATTCGGAAAGAGGTCGGCGTGGATGGATTATTATGGTCGCAGAGGCAGTGGTGTTGAGGGGTTGGCTATAATTCAACATCCGTCCAATCCATGGTATCCGTCTCCGTGGTTTACGAGGGATTATGGATTTATGTCGCCCACTCCGATGTACTGGCCAGAGAATGACAGGGATATGTTTTTCGCCAGAGGCACAGTTTTAACTTTAAGATACCTTGTACTGGTTCATTCTGGGGATCATATTCAGGCGAATATTGACAGGGCTTTTGAGAGTTTCAGCAGGCGGTAGGTAGAGTTTTGTTCAGGACTTTTATTAAATAAGAATTTTTATCAAATAAGATTTTATATTAAATAAGATTTTTTATTAAAAAAGAATTTTTTTTCAATTGATAATTTTTCTTATTTGATAAAGTTTATCATTTGATATTTTTTATCATTTGATATTTTTTATCAAATTGTATTTTTTATCATTTAATAATTTTTACTGAACAGTACTTTTAATCATCTGATACTTTCCAATATTTCTTCATCTTATATCGAATATTTTTAACTTGAATTAATTTTCCCCGGGATCTAATGAATAAGGTGCAGGTTAGAAGGGCTCCGGGGATATCAGGTGCAGTTGTTTCTATTGTGACTGACGGGGCGGAAGCGTCGAAGGGGTTTACTGATTAACTGGTTAACTGGTTAACTGGTTCAAAGTTCAAAGTTCAAAGTTCGAAGTTCAAAGTTCAAAGTTCAAAAGCGTTAATGCCTCAATAACGTTAACTGTCAGACATGTAGAAAATAACATTAAGAATCAGCTCCGGTGGAGTAATATGTTTGTAGCACAGGAAGACACCCATGAAAGGCGCCGGGACAAGATGTCTCCTGCATCCGAAACTATGATTCCCGGCGCAATTGGTGAAGAGAATTATTTGTTCAATTATAAATATGTAAATGTAAGTTTTTATTATCTGGGACTATCAGCCTACCATGCCGACAATCCCGATAGCCTAATAACATATAGGGAAATATTGAATACTGAACTGAACCATGTAAAGGAAAGCACCACGAAGCAGGAGAGCGAAGGATCCACATATTCCCTTTTCAACCGACATAGACAGACGGGGTAATCAGTTCCCGTACCGATTGCTATCGGGAACTGTCGGGTCGGTATTCAGTATTCTATAATCATAAGGTGGGACAGATTTGCGATACATTCAGTAATTACATTGCCTTTAGAAAGGCCGGACCATTGAGATTTTTTCACATGTAAGCTGCGAGTTGAAGTCACGTAATATCTTTCAATATTTATTACGTATATGAAAATAATTATGTATATTTGTAGTACGTAAAATTAAGTAGTGATGGACACAAAACTTACACTCAATGTTGACAGAGAATTAGTCCGGAAGGCTAAATTGTACGCAAAGGATAAAGGGCGGAGTCTTTCTGACCTCGTTGAAACGTATTTTAAAGCTTTAACACATAGAAAATCTATCAGTGATAATGATTTGACTCCAAAAGTAAAATCATTGCACGGCTCATTTAAAGTGGCTCAGAACTTCGATTATAAGAAAGAATTATCTGATCAATTGACCAATAAATACCTCTAGAATGGAAAATGTATTTATTGACACAGATGTCATTGTTGACTTCCTTACTGGCAGAAAACCTTTTTCACTTGAAGCTGCCAAAATCTTTTCATTGATTGATCAGAAGAAAATTAAGGGTTGTGTTTCATCACTTACATTCAGCAACCTGTATTACGTCCTCAGGAAATTTGGAACCCACAAAAAAGTAATCAGTAATCTTAAGGTATTATCTGAAATGGTAGATATTTTAAAAGTTGATGGTGAAATAGTAAAGTCTGCCCTTAACTCAGATTTTAATGACTTTGAAGATTCCATCCAATATTTTGCAGCACAAGAACATAAAAAGGTCGACTGTATAATCACAAGAAATATTAAAGACTACAAGAATAGCTCACTGCCAGTAATGACTCCTGAACTATTTATTGTCACATTTGAAAACATCAATAACAGATAGCAGGTCGGTATTAGAAATTGTTGCTCCGTGGAGTGACAATAAAAAAGCAACATTTTAACTCTGCATTGCACAACCAGGGCAAAAACACCTCAATCTCATTAGGTTATGCACGACGCATATCGCACCACCGCGACCATCTTCCAATCCTTCTATCCCGGGTGCTTGATACTTGTTCGCCCAATAATAAAACAAGGCTTTAGATATGCCCCATTTGCGGCAGACTGCAATAACCACAAGATGCTGGATGTCTAGTATGATCCGCTCTTTCTCCCTGATCGTCCGTTTATGAATTTGTTTCCCCTCAATATAAAAGCACAATTTTAATTTTGCGCTCTTAGTCTAGTTTTATAGGGGGTCAAACCAAGGCGTTAATGTCTCAATAACGTTAACTGTCAGTCATGTATAAAATATCATTAAGAATTAGCTCCGGTGGAGCGGCCTTTTGGTAGCCAATCATGGTCCTCTATGGAAAAGTTATATGAATACTTTTTTGCCGGATTGGGAAGAACTTGACAGACAATTGAAAGAGCTTACAAAAAAAGAACGTGAGTTGTGATAAATCAACTTAGTACTTCATATGTGCTATGGTGGAAATAAGTTGGTAGGGTTAAAAAATGAAAGAGGAAGACAAAATAGGTGTTTTGCCGGTTGCCTAACATAGGCTATACGCAATTAACAGGGGGCATAGCCCCGGGAAAGTTAGTTGCAAGCCGTAGAGCGACAATAAGACATTTTTTCGACAGACCCAGATAAAGAAAAATAACCCATACCATAACAACCCCTGCGTTTCCACACACTTGCCTTTTTTACCTTCCAGCTTCGGTATTAGTCATAAAAAATAAAAATATAAAAGTTGAATCCTGGCATTTTTTTGATAAATAATTATTATTTTTGCTGCCGGGTGATGGAGTTCGCCATTAATTGCAATTATGCTGATAACTCCTACTAATTTAATTTATTAGGAGCTTATGATCAGCGTATATTTTTTAGCAGCAATGTGGTTCCTGGCAGCTGTCCTTTCCACAATCATTGCAAATCGGTTAAAAATATCAATAGCTCTGATGGAAATTATTATCGGAGCTTCAATCGGATTCGTTGCTTTCAAATTAAACTATACAGACAAACTTGCTCTGAATGATGATTGGTTAAAATTTTGTGCCGGAGTCGGGGCTATTATGCTTACGTTCCTTTCCGGTGCTGAATTGAACCCTGACATCATGAAAATCAAATTTAAAGAAGTAGCTATAATTGGAGCAATTGGATTTCTGGCACCTTTTATTGGCACTTCTTTACTTGCATATTATTTAATTGGATGGAATTTACAGGCAAGCTTACTATGTGGTATAGCTCTTTCAACAACATCAATGGCTGTTGTTTATGCAGTAATGCTTGAATATGGTTTTAATAAAACTGAATATGGTAAAGGCATACTGGGAGCATGTTTTGTCAACGACTTAGGGACAGTAATCGGTTTAGGATTGATATTTGCTCCTTTCACATATAAAACTTTAATATTTCTTGCCGTAACTATTGTAATGATTTTTACTTTACCGTGGGTCACTGATTTTCTTATAAAACATTTCGCTTATAAAACTGCTGCCATACGTACAAAATGGATAATGTTCGTTTTATTATCAATGGGTGTTCTTGCTATGTGGTCAGGTAGTGAACCTGTATTACCGGCATACATTACTGGAATGGTTCTGGCAAGAACTATGGAAAAAGATAATTTTTTTATAAGAAGATTACGAACCATGACCGTAGGCTTTTTAACTCCTTTGTATTTTTTAAGAGCAGGAGCGCTTATGTCAATAACTTCGCTTGTAGCGGCTCCCATTATATTTTTAGTGCTTTTTGCAGGTAAAATAGCCTCTAAGATTTTAGGATTGTACCCGGTTATCCATAATTTCAGGGATGATAAAAATGAAAAATGGTATTACACACTTCTCATGTCAACAGGCTTAACCTTTGGAACAATTTCCGCACTCTATGGATTATCGCATAATATTATTTCACAGGAACAATATTCTTATATTGTGGGTGTAGTAATTGCCAGTGCTGTGATACCAACCCTGATTGCAAATAAATTTTTTCTTCCGTCACATTTGCTTGAAGAACCAACATTAGATGACCAAATACCTGATATAGATAAGAAAAGAAAATAGATGAATTTTGAACATTATTAAACTTTAAAGGGAAGACGGTAGATACAGAATGTTCAAAAGTAAGGGCAAATTTCTTACAAGCAATGAACTAATAAAACTGTGTAAAAACTGGACAAAACAATATTCCATCGTATTGCTCTAAGATGATTTGGCTGAAGATGATTGGAATTGGTGGAAAAATCTCACTCATACCTTGGGAAATAAAATTTAAATAGTTTTGTATCTCACCGAAGCGGAGAAACTTTTGATAGCTTTATTTCAGACTTAACAGTTGCTGTAAACGCTGGACATTTGAAAACCGTTAGCGGTTACCGGAGTGAACGTATAGAAAAATTTAATCGACTTATGTGTATCGAACATGAATTAGGGAAAGCATCACGTTTTGCAGGGGAAAAAGCATTTCAAAACGCTTTATTTTAATGTATGGAAAAAAAACTACAAAACCTTTCAGGAAAATGGGACATGTAACTATTTTGTCATCATCGCTGGAGTGTGCATTAAAAAAGGCAGAAAAAGTAAAACAGTTAATAAAGGTAAGATCATGGAAAGAAAGTTAATAAGCATTGTAATGGGGTCAGACTCAGATTTACCTGTAATGAAACAGGCGACCGAAATACTTGACATGTTTGAAATTGGATATGAAATTGATATTGTTCCGGCACACCGAACACCCGAGAAACTTTATGAATTTGCATCAAATGCACATAAACGTGGTATTATTGCAATAATTACAGGAGCCGGTGGCGCAGCACACTTGCCCGGAATGATTGCAGCTATATCACCTTTGCCTGTAATTGGTGTACCTATAAAATCGAGCAATTCCATAGATGGATGGGATTCTGTCTTGTCTGTTTTACAAATGCCTGCAGGAGTGCCTGTTGCAACAGTGGCACTTAATGGAGCAAAAAATGCAGGAATCCTTGCGGCTCAAATTGTATCGGCTGCCGATAGTTCGGTATTGAACCGAATTATTCAATATAAGCAGGATCTCAAAGAACAGGTAATTGAAAAATCAAAAAAAATAAAATCATAGCATGGATTTTTACAGAGTAAAGAAGTTGTTATTGCAACCAAACACCATAAAAAAAGTGATTGCCCCAATTCTACAAAATGAACTGGGGCTTATATGTGTAGTACCGGAATATTCGGATACGGATAAGCCGGGGATATTCTCCGGAGAAGTAGAAAACCATTGAAAAATTAACAGAAAACTACCATCATATTAAAATTGAATATGGTTATGCCTATACTGTAACAGATAAACAGGCAATGCATAATCCAACCCGAATGAAAATAGTTGAGCAGGCAACGAGAAAACTTGTTGATAAAGTTAAATCGTTATACCCCCTCTATAATACTCCGGGCTTTAATGTTGTGGAGTCAGTAAAAGGATTGCATTGCGAAATGTGTGCTATGCCCGCAAGGTCAACACTAAAACATAAATACCGTTGCCAGAAGTGTAACTTCCAAATGGAAAAAGAATTTCCATCAGGGAAGCTGGTTGAAGAACCAAAATATTACGAATTTTGTAACCCATAATATTTAAAGTAGAATGAAAAAATATTTATCAATTGTAGCTTCATTTGGCACTATGCTATGTATAGGAAGTGTGTATGCATGGAGCATAATTGCATCGGAGTTAATTAAAAATTACGGATTTTCTGGCACTCAATCTCAGGTGGTTTTTGGGACTCTTATTGCCATATTCCCTGTAACAATGATTTTTGTAGGGCGACTTGGGAAAAAGAGTTAAACACCGATATTTTGGTTACATATCAGGTTTTCTGTTCTTTTCAGGGTATTTTCTGGCCGGCTTATCTCAGGGTAATTTTATGATGATTCTTTTGGGCATTGGTGTTTTAGGTGGTTTGGCGACTGGTTTTGGTTATTGGGTTTCCCTGACTTTACCAGTTCAATGGTTCCCCGAAAAAAAAGGTCTTATAACAGGCATAGCAGCTGCCGGATTTGGATTAGGAGCACTGGTTATGTCAGAAATATCTGAAATTATTTATAGCAAAGGTTATAACGTACTTCAATTGCTGAAATTTTTAGGCATATCGTATGGGCTAATAATATTTGCTTTGTCTAATTTCCTCCATCAAATTCAAAATGAAACATTATTAAAAGAAGAACCTTATAAAGTATCGCAACTTATAACCACTAAGATATTTAGAAAGCTATTCCTGGGAATATTTCTAGGAACATTTGCAGGTTTGCTTATTATCGGAAGTTTAAAGATTATCGGGGGTATGCATCAAATCTCAAATCATATCCTGATTTTCAGTATTGCATTATTCGCCATATCAAATTTCTTAGGCCGACTTGCATGGGGTTTCATTAGCGACTATGTGGGTGCTAGTTTAAGCATATTCTTATCTCTTCTCCTTCAAGCTATTTCAATATGTTTACTAAATGTTCCTAACCTTACCGATATTCCATATTTAATTATTACATCCCTCATAGGCTTCGGATTTGGTGGTAATTTCGTTCTTTTTGCCAAAGAAACTGCACAAGTGTATGGGGTTAAAAATCTCGGTATTATTTACCCTTATGTATTTATTGGATATGCTATTGCTGGCATTGCAGGTCCCATCAGTGGTGGTCTATTGTTCGATTTATCCGGTTCATTTTTCTATGCTATTATTCTGGCAAGTTTCATGAGTTTTTTAGGTAGTATGCTGTTTCTCAAACAATTTATTAAAGGAAGAAAAAATGAACAATACAAATAACATCAATCTAGCAGCCCAATATATTAAAGATGGAAAACTAGTTGCTTTTCCGACCGAAACCGTCTATGGGTTAGGTGCAAATGCTTTAAATCCTTTAGCTGTCGCTAAAATATTTGAGATTAAGGAGCGCCCTTCATTCGACCCACTGATTATCCATATTTCCAATATAAATCTATTGGAAAAACTTATTTTAAAAACCGATGAAAGAATCTACAAATTAGCTGAGAAATTTTGGCCTGGTCCATTAACAATGGTGCTTCCAAAAAGCAAAATAGTTCCCGATATTGTTACATCTGGTTTGTCAACAGTAGGCATTAGAATGCCGGATAATGACATTGCTTTAGAACTGATAACTAAAGCAGAATGCCCAATTGCAGCCCCGAGTGCAAATAAATTTGGGCGTATTAGCCCAACAACCGCAGCCCATGTAAAAAAGCAACTGCCAAACATAGATTATATTCTTGATGGTGGTAAAACTTCTGTTGGGATAGAATCAACCATTATAAAACTTACAGAATTTGGTTTTCAAATACTTCGTGATGGAATTATTACAAAAGTTGAGTTAGAAAAATTTGTTCCGTTTGATGGTAATTCAGAAGTTGAAAATTATTCAGCCCCCGGAATGCTAAAATCTCATTACAGCCCTAAGAAAAAATTTCTAATTGCAGACAATGTTAAATTGAATATAGACAAAACAAAGGCCGGGCTTATTTCTTTCTCAGGAGAATTGGAAAATGATTTTTTAAAAGTTATTCGAGTTTCTGAAAAGAAAGATTTAAAGGATTATGCTGTGAATTTATTTGAAGCCATGCACTCCTTTGAGGATGATGATGAAATTGAAATTATTATAGCAGAGCCGGTAAGCGAAACAGGAATTGGGAAAGCAATAATGGACAGACTGAAAAAAGCAGAGTATAATTGGCGACAAATTAAGTCAATTTAAGAATATTTGCGTACATTCCTTTTCCCGGTTTAAATAGTGCAGAAGATATTATCTTTATGCCTTAAGGATTAAGTTCAGATATATGTTTCTGAATAATTTTAATATATGGAAGGAATAAAGTAACTTCTGCTGTAAATTGTGATAACTCCTCTTTTCCCCTGCCTTAATTTTTACATGCAGGCAGGGAATAAAAGCATGAAAGGGAAGCAAAAAGTAAAAAATAAGGATTTGATAATAAAGAATTTATAAAATTTCACATGAAGAATGCAAAATTAATTATAATACTGCTCATCATTCGTTAATTAATACCCGATATTCGAATCAATTCTCACCTGTTAAGGTATCTCCTTGCAAATTCTATAAAATAAGGCCAGTTGGGACCTGTTGTATGTCCCGATGTATGCATTCTGAAGGCTATATCACCATTGATGAGAGCAATACCTGCAGCAGGGAATTCCTTAGTTTCCAGACCTTTCTTTCCAAGCAGCTCATAAACGGGACTGGCATATACTCCGGCCAGAAACATGCCTTTAGGGTCAACCCATGCATCTCCACTCTCTGATGTGCCTGTACTTATAAAAACCGGCCTTGGTGCACACATCGCCAGCAGCTCATGTGCATCAACAGGCAGGTCGTTATGGGTGAGCCGACCTGCGTATTTTATAAAATTACCCGCAAACCAGTGATACTCACCCGAACCTGCGAGGTTTTCGACCTGCTCACCGTAAATCCTCCTGTAGAGCTTAAGTCCGCCTGCACCTGATGAACCAATGAAACCTATTGCAAACCTCTGATCGTATGCCATTGCAACTATGGCTGCTTTACCATAGCGCGATAATCCTTCTATTCCCACTTTCTTTGCATCGACCATGGGCTCAGTTTCGAAGTAATCGAGTGCTCTGCTCGCACCCCATGCCCATGCTCTAAGAGCACCCCAATCATCAGGTTTGCGGGGTTCTCCCCTGCCCGTTAATCCAATAATACCGCTTCTTAAACCAGCACCCCAGTCGGCCTGGATACTCCCCGGAACGAGTATTGCAAAACCCCACCCTTCTGCCAGAACCTGCTCCTGCCACGATGGACCGGCTGGCCTTCCCTGTGCTGCCGGAGCATTAGCCCCACTTCTTGCCTGTGCCGCAGGCCTTACACCTGCAGGCATGGCAAAACCAAACTCCATTATTACCGGTACCGACCTCTGAGCACCAGCAGGTATGGTGAGCGTGAGATCAATATCCACTTTAATTGACGGATAAGCTGAATTATCAACATGGCCGACTATTTTTTTAGTTATTACTGAATACGTTCCCACACTGTCGTTTCTTACCTCAACAACTTCCCATTTTACAGCGGGAACATTATCCGGAACCCTGCCATAAACTTCACGGTCGAACAACTCCTGTATCTCAGGTCTCCTTTTATTCCACCATTGCTTTGGTGACTTAACCCTTTTGCCATTATTCATAATCAGCGGGTCGGGCAGGGGGCTGAAGGGCCCAGCTTTTGATTCATCCCTGTTTGCTGAATTGGGTTGCCCGGGTGTGCCTGATGGCCCGGGGCGAAGCGAATCAATCCCGAGTAGTTTCATCATTCTCCGGTGGTCTTCCTGTGTCAGTTTGCGGATACTATCCTGGTTAAGCCTGGTAAACTGACCGGATGCAACAAGACAGGAAATCAAGAATAAAATAGAAAAGGTAATAGTCTTCATTTCAATTTTTTATCTGTTATTTCAGAAACATGATCTTTTTCACAATTCCAGGTTCCTCCTTTTCAGTTCCATAAAGCGGCGAGCAACCTCCTGCCGAGAGCAGGAACCTGCCGGGCTTTACCACTCTTTCAAAATTCTCATCCACATATGAAAAGTCCTCAGGCTTCAGAGTGAATTTTACAGTTTTTGATTCGCCCGGTTTAAGGTTTATCCTTTCAAAACCTTTAAGTGCCCTCAGTGGAACTGGAACATTTGCCGTAAGGTTCGACACATACAGTTGTACAACCTCCTCTCCTTCCCTTTTTCCGGTATTCTTCACATTCACTGAAACCTCAACAGGCTCGCCTGTTTTATAGC
Organism: Bacteroidota bacterium; assembly: GCA_029552825.1. GTDB lineage: Bacteria > Bacteroidota > Bacteroidia > Bacteroidales > VadinHA17 > LD21. The sequence goes on along the minus strand of JAKPDL010000178.1, from coordinate 3,534 downwards.
TTTTATTAATCTTAAGTTTGCTGTAGGCAAATGTTGTATAACTAAGTCCGTAACCGAACCGATAGAGCGGTTCGCCCGTAAAATAACGGTATGTTCTGTTTTTCATGCTGTAATCTTCAAAAGGAGGAAGGTCATTCACTGATTTATAGACGGTTACAGGCAGCCTGCCTGCAGGATTATAATCTCCGAAAATCACGTCTGCAATTGCATGCCCGCCAGCCTGACCCGGATACCATGCATGAATAATAGCCGGGATGTTTTCATTTTCCCAGTTAACTGCAATTGCACTTCCTCCAAGAAGCACAAGCACAACCGGCTTTCCCAGGGCATGTATCTTTTTGATAAGTTCCTGCTGAATATCGGGAAGGTCTATACGTACCCTGTCGCCACCCCTGAAACCTTCTGCATTAACTTTCATTTCCTCACCTTCAAGACGGGGTGTGATTCCCATGCACATTATCACAACATCTGCTTTTTTGGCAATGTCAAGAGCTTCAGCAATAAGCTCGTCCGACGGTTTCTGGTTGGGCATACCCTCCACCCAGTTGCAGCCCCGTGAATAAAGTACTTCGGATTGTCCGGCCACTTTTTCCCTTATGCCTCTCAAGGGTATTACAGGGTCCGCCGGAGTACCGTTGTAATTACCCAGCAACACAAAAACCTCATCGGAGTTGGGTCCTATAACCGCAATCTTTCCGATGTCCTTCCTGAGAGGAAGAAGGTTATTCTGGTTTTTGAGCAGGACTATTGATTTACATGCAGTAAGATGTGCCAGTTTCCTGTGCTCGTCGCAATCGTTTACGCTGTAGGGAATCTGTGCATAAGGAACCATTTCTGGTGGATCGAACATTCCGAGTTTCATCCTTGCCGTAAAGAGTCGCTTTACAGCAACATCGATTTCTTTTTCGGTTATGAGTCCTTTTTCGACAGCCTCTTTCAGGTTGCGATATACCGAAGCGCATTCAAGGTCGGTTCCTGATTTTACTGCCAGTGCGGCTGCCTCGGCTGGTGTGCCAACAATCTTATGACCGCGGTAGATATCTGCAATTGCACCGCAGTCGGACACGATATAGCCTTCAAAGCCCCATTCATCGCGCAGAATCTGATTCAACAGGTAATCACTTCCGCAACAAGCCTCACCGTTGTACCTGTTATATGCGCACATAACCGAGTATGCTTTCCCTTCTTTTATTCCCATCTCAAAATGAGGAAGGTAGGTTTCAAGAAAATCCCTTTTATCGGTTACTGCATCGAAGGTATGACGTTCAGGTTCGGGACCGCTGTGAACAACATAATGTTTAAGAGTTGAAATGGTTTTGAAATATTTCGGATTGTCGCCCTGCAGTCCTTTCACAAACTGTACAGCCAGTTTGCCTGTAAGGAAAGGATCTTCTCCGTAGGTCTCCTGTCCCCTTCCCCACCGCGGGTCGCGGAAGATGTTTATGTTTGGCGTCCAGAAAGTGAGTCCCTGGTAGCGGGCGCGGGAGTTGTTCCTGAGAAACTCGTGATGTTTTGCCCGTGCCTCATCGGAGATGGCAGTGGCAACCCTGAAGATGAGCTCCTGGTCCCATGTGGCACTCAGTCCGATTGCCTGCGGGAAGACTGTTGCCAGACCCGCTCTCCCCACACCGTGAAGGCACTCATTCCACCAGTCGTAAGCGGGTATGCCAAGCCTTTCAATGGAAGGTGAAGCATTCATCATCTGACTAATTTTTTCGTCGAGTGTGAGTCGCCCTACAAGGTCGTTCACCCTCTGTTCAACAGATAGCGAAGGATTTAAAAACGGATACTGATATCCGGACTGCCCAAATAATGAGAAAGTAAAAATCAAACCGGCAGACAGTGTCAGAAAAAATTTTTTAGTCACCTTCATAATTAATTCTTTTTTAAAAATTCAGGAAAAGATAATTAAAAATTTTTATTTCAAAATCGCACCATTTCCTAATCCATTCTCATTGAGGAGTAAGGGTTACAGATACATTATGAAAATAATACGGGAGTGTAGAAAAAGTATTGTTTTAACCACTGAGAGCACAGAGGTGGAACAAAGTTCACGTGGTGGTCTTTTGTTCTACAAACATTACGCCTCTATTAGACTACAAACATTTCGCACCAATGGAGTTCAAAGTGTTTTATGACATGACATTCTGCAACCATTCTGAGACTGTCTCAATAGACTCTCTTTATTATTAACTCCTGAATCCCGTAAAAATGGGACTTTTTTATATACAAAAGGTTAACTCTTCAATTAATTTATAAGACTGAGGTTAAAGCCACTTTTGAGACAACCTCTTTTTAATTAATTCAAAAAGAAGAGTAAATTTTATTCTTTCTTAACTTTAGAGTTTGATTTTTAATCAGGCTCGTTTTTTATTCCAGTATATTTTATATTTAAAAAATTCAATTATCAATTATTCTTTACACAACGTACTGAATAACCGTTTTCCCTTGGCATAGCAGTGCTTTCTAGACTACTACCACCTGAACCACTTAAAAAAACCCTCCTTGTATCTGAAAAGGTCCACCAGTTAGCATAATAACCTATTCCATTAAACGTACCAAATCGGTCTCTCTCACCACCGGGACGTGCTGAAAATCCAGACTTATTTGTTTCCGATGAAATATGATATGGCCAGAATTTTATGTCTTTTATTTCAATTCCATCATCACCATACCTGGCAATCAGATAATTTTTTAACGTTTCCCACTCTTCCTTCGTAGGTACATGCCACCCCACAGGACAAATATTGAGTCTGACTGCATACCAGTTGTACAATGCACCATAATTTTCTTTGTATACAGGATTATTGTTGTACCAGCAATAAGCCGGTGTTGTCAGTGATGCCCATTTGTCATTGTCAGTAACAAGTGGTATCGGAACTCCATTATTGGTTTTAGTTGTTTTCAGATTTTCCTTCAACCACACCTGAGTGCCAATGACAACCGTATCGTAAACATTCCCGTCACCATCAACCGGCAAACCGCTCTCTTTCTCACATCCGACAATAAATAAAACGAATGAAATCAGAAGCGGTAGCAGTCGAAGAATTAATGAACTTTTCATACTCAACACTTTTAATGTTTAATCACAATACGCATCGAATATATCCTTCCATCATAAAGAAGGTTAATCAAATAGACTCCTTCAGGCAAATTGACTGTTTCAATCCTGAAGGGAAATCCCCTGAACTCAGTCTTATACTTTACAAGACCTGTTTTATCATACAAAGTTAACGTACATCGTGCATCAGTTCTTATGTTTTCTTCTGCCATCTTTTCCCTGTTGATATCTATATCCACATAGCTGTTTGCAGGATTGGGAAACGCCATGAAATATTCACCACATTCATAGTAGTCATAAAAATACTGTGTTTTCAGTTTGATTCCTGATTGTGATTGACTTTCGCAGCAGGTTTTCCCCCACACCTCAAGCATTCCGTACGGATAATCATTCGTGTTAACTGATATCATATTACCGTATCTCCAGTATTCCGACCAGCCGTAAGGAAGTACCCAGTCGTAATCCCACGTTGA
>JAKPDL010000159.1 GCA_029552825.1 Bacteroidota bacterium | reverse complement strand
CGGATGTGACTTATCCTGGATATGACAAAATTCTTTTGATAACCAATTGTGGCAGGATGTGTCTGAATAGACACAAGATACACATAGGCAAGGCATTCGCTAATCAACCTGTAGGATTAACAGAAGTTGATAGTGGCATATAGCAGATTGACTTTATGAGGTATACTTTAGGGTTCTTTGATGAAGAAAGTGGGAAACTTGCACCAACTGATGACCCATTTGCTTTTAAAATAATTTGAACAAAATATGAAAAAAAGTGTAAACTATGTCCCAAGAACAAAGTGTAAACTAAGTGTCAGGAAGAACAATAAATTTTAATGATGGCCTGTCTATCTAAATGTTTTAATATTATTGTGTTGATTTTTTCCAGCCGTTCGGGGTATAATGTCAGTGGCAAATATTTCCCATAAAAAGGGAGTAATATGGAACTGACACGGCTTCAGATTTATGCAATGACTGTTTTGATCTGTGGCATATCTTTTCTCTGCTTTCTTTTGAACCAGATACATCTTGACCTCAAGGAACTTCAGAGGTCTTCTGACCGTACAATGTTGAAAGGGTCCATCTTAAAGGACAGGCAGGGTATCCTGTTTTCTATCGTCCTTATATGTGCAGCGATCGTTTTTGTGATACTTGCCTGGTTTATTATCAGAAAGGGTACAACAACTCCATAGTTTTTGAATTATCGGAGGTGCTGGATGGATGTAATGGAAGCCATAAAGAAGCGCAGAACAATAAGGAGATTTCAGCAAAAGCCAATTCCGTTTGATATTCTGAAAGAACTGATCGAAGCGGCAAGGTTTGCTCCAAGTGGCGGTAATCTTCAACCCTGGGAATTTCTTGTAATAGATGATAAAAATTTGCTCGAACCAGTTTTTTCCACACTTGCCTGGGCTGCGTATCTTGGACCAGAGGGCCAACCAAAAGAAGGCGAAAAACCTGTTGCTTACATAGTGGTTCTTCATAATAAAAAAGTCAAAGCATTTACACCCGAAGCAGATTTTGGGGCAGCCATTGAAAACATTCTTCTTGCTGCAACAGACAAAGGTATTGGCAGTTGCTGGATTGGTTCTGTTCAGAGAGAAAAACTTTCTAAAATACTCGGCATTCCTGCGGATTACAGTATCGAATATGTGATTGCCCTTGGATATCCTGCAGAACAAGCAATTGCTGAGGATGAAAAAGGAAGTTTGAAATACTGGCGTGATGAAAATAGCGTTCATCACGTACCAAAACGAAAACTTCAGTGTATTTTACATCATAATAAACTGGGACTTGACAAAAATAAAAAAGATGATTAACTATATTCCAATTTATGCCATAGGGCATAAAAATAACATCACAGGTAAAGAGTTTGAAAGGGGGTGAAAAAGAAAATGGCTGAGCAGAAAAAAAGTAATCCAGCGGCAGTCGCTATCCTGATCATCATCATCTTGGTGGCGCTGTTCTTTATCATCAAGCAGGCGATGCCGAAGAAAGCACCGCCTCCTCCTCCAACACCGATGGAAGGTGGTCCAACACCACCGCCTCCACCTGGTGGAGAAGTACCAGCTGAAGCACCAGCTGAAGCACCAGCTGAAGCACCAGCAAAGTAATGGGGAGGTATTGACAGAGATATTAAAATCGGGTATTATTTATATACCCAAAGTAGATCTTTGAAAATTTGGATCAGTGAAACCCTGGTTGTGTAAACTCAAAAAATTCCTTTTTGAGGGTTTGATCCTAGCTCAGGGTGAACGCTGGCGGTGTGCCTAACACATGCAAGTCGGGCGACGAACTCGGGGAATTTTGCGCAAGCAGAATTTCCCGGGGGAAAGCGGCGGATGGGTGAGTAACACCTGGGTAACCTACCTTCAGGACCAGGATAACCTGCCGAAAGGCGGGCTAATACTGGATAATCACGGAAAAACTCCTTTTTCCGTGCAAAGTTCTATCCAAAAGATAGAACACCTGAAGATGGGCCTGGGTCCTATCAGCTAGTTGGCGGGGTAAAAGCCCACCAAGGCTATGACAGGTAGCTGGTCTGAGAGGACGGCCAGCCACACGGGGATTGAGACACAGCCCCGACTCCTACGGGAGGCAGCAGTGAGGAATCTTGGACAATGCCCGCAAGGGTGATC
>JAKPDL010000139.1 GCA_029552825.1 Bacteroidota bacterium | reverse complement strand
CACTTTCATCGTGACTTCATCAGCCTGAAACGACTGGTTAAATTTCGCACCCATTACTTTGTGCATAGTAACTATTGGGTTACTCTAGTATATAAAACTAATTAGTTAGTAATTATAGAGTTATTATATGTTAGAAAATTGCACCACTGCGCTTGATAGGTACACTTTTGATCCTCTTTTTATACTTTGAAAACTGACTATCATATTGCATGAAACGTCAGATTACCGTCACGATTGATCAGGAGATCGTTGATGAGATTGATAATCGCCGCGGATTAGTTCCTCGTGCGGCTGCAATTAACGAATTGCTAAAAGAAAAGATTGCTGAATCCCCGGCTTCCTGTTCCTGCAAGTCCACGGAGCCGGGCAATCACCATTGCAATTGCGAGAAGGTGATCGTTTGAGTTTTGAAACTACTGACTCAAATCAGTTGCCTATTCTTACTATTGATCCGGAGTTCAAAAACCTGATTCCACCATTATTACTAGAGGAACGCACAGGACTTGAACAATCTATTCTGAATGAAGGGTGCAGAGACGCCCTGGTAACATGGCACGGAGTTCTGATTGACGGTCACAGCCGATATGAAATCTGTAAGAAACACGGGATTCAATTTCAGATAATTGAACTTGATTTTGATGACCGGGACGATGTCATCGACTGGATATATCAGAACCAGTTATCCAAACGCAATTTAACCGATGAAAAGAGAGCATACGTTCTTGGTTGTCAGTACCGCCACCGGAAGAAACGAGTCGGAGCTCCTGAAGGTAATCAGAATGCATCAGAAAACAAAGATGCAATAATTGCACCTTTGAAAACAGATGAAATCATTGCCGAAAAGTTCAATGTCTCCCCCCGGACCGTCCATAATGCCGAAAAATACGCTGATGCTGTTGATGCTATAGCATCAGTAATTGATGATGATATCACTGAATCAATTGAACCTGGAGAAGATAACTCAATAAAAACGAAAATACTCACCGGGGAGATAAAAGCAAGCAAACAGGACATAGTAAAACTTGCTGAGCAGCCCATAGAGAAACAAAAGGCAGTAATAAACCTGGTATTATCAGGGGAATGCACAAACGTAAAAGAAGCATCCAATAAGATTGATCTTGAAGAGGCTAAGAAAGAGGCTGAAGAAGCTGCAATCAAAACAGATGTTGAATTATCCATTCATCACGGTGATTGTATAGGCTGGTTAAAATCTCTCCCAGAAGATGCAGATCTTCTCATTACAGATCCTCCGTATGCAACCGATGTT
>JAKPDL010000133.1 GCA_029552825.1 Bacteroidota bacterium | reverse complement strand
ATGGAAGCAGGAAAGGTTCCATGCCTCTGGATACTCGGAGCAAAAGATAATTATATCCAGTGCGAATCGATGAAGACAAGGGTTAAACTGCCACCGAATGCTGAACTGATAATACTTGAGAATTCTGGTCATATGGGCTTTATTGAGGAAAAGGAAAAATCGTTGGAAGTAATGAAAAATTTTTTAAGAAAAATAGATTTTAAGTCTTTTTGATTTTATCAGCTACCCTTCAGATTTTTATGTCTTAATTGTACTCTCCGTTAATTTATCAGGGTTAAAATAAAGATAAAAAAATTGTTATTGATTTGGATTATGAACATAAGTTCATTATTTTTGTGACGGATTTTTAATTGTAATAATGTCGCCACGACCGGTTAAAATGCGCAGAATCGGTAAACCTCCTGTTATATCAGGAATGAAACCGTATGGGTTTGCCGATAACAGAACAAGTTCAGGAAAAGTATTTCTTAACCTTGAAGAATACGAATCGCTTCGGCTCTGTGATTTTTATATGCTACATCAATGTCAGGCGGCTGAAATGATGGGTGTTTCACGTCCTACGCTAACCCGTATCTATTCGAGTGCAAGGATGAAGATTGCTGAAGCAATTGTCGAGGGAAAACAGATTGTCATAGAAGGAGGTAAGATATATTTCGATAGTAGCTGGTATTTCTGTAATGATTGTGGTTGTTTTTTCAATAATCCTGGTAATAAGGGTAACCCGGAGAAATGTCCTTTGTGTGGAAGCACCATGATTGTGAATTATGATCTCTTGCCTGAGATGATATATAAGGATCCTGCGTCTCCAGATAATTTTTGTTATTATCATGGATGGGGTAGAAAGAGAGTTGGAAAAAGAAGAAGAGATTTTAGAACTTGATAAAAATTACAAATATGAAAATTGCAATTACAAGTACAGGTGACTCGCTTGAATCCAAATTGGACCAGCGGTTTGGACGCTGTGCCTGTTTTGTTATTTATGATACAAGTACAGGCAATATAGAATTTGTGTTAAACCCGAATAAAGATGCAACAGAAGGAGCCGGGCCTGCATCAGTGCAGCTGGTGGCATCGCGGAATGTGGAAAAAATAATTTCAGGTGAGTTTGGCTTTAAGGTTAAATCATTGCTCGACAATCTGAAAATTCAGATGGTGGTTCTTAAGGATCCTGAAAAATCAATCAGGGATATTATAAATATGTTGAAACATTAAAATTAAAGTTATGCCACGTATGAATGGAACAGGGCCTGAAGGTAAAGGCCCGAGAACAGGAAGAGGACTGGGCAGATGCAGAAAAGGTAAAAATTTTGACCCAGAATCTCTGCAACCAGGTAGTGGTCGCAATGCCGGCCGTGGACAAGGTGCAAGACGGGGAAAAGGAAGAGGTAAAAACCCGGGGGAAGGTCAGAAACAATAATTTGAGGTTGTTTAAACTTAATAAAAATTAGTATTATGAAAAAACGTATAGCCATTCCATTGGAAGAGGGAATTTTATGTGAACATTTTGGTCATTGCCAACAATTTGCAATTGTTGATGCAGAGGGCGTTACGATTACCGGCGAAACATTGGTTACACCTCCGCCTCATGAACCTGGCGTATTACCGGCGTGGCTTGCGGAAAAAGGAGTGACTGACATTATTGCCGGAGGAATGGGTTACAGGGCTATTGACCTGTTTAACAGGCATAAGATCAATGTATTTACAGGTGCCCCATTTAAAAATTACACTGACCTGGTAATAGATTTTCTGAATGGTACACTTGAAGCAGGTGCAAATTACTGCAATCATTAATCCGGCTGATTGAATGATATCAGACTACAGATGTTTTTTCTGCTTTGCAAGGGCAATTGAAAAACTTATAGCCAAAGAAAAATTTACAACTGATACAGGTAACCGCTTGGTGCAGGATGTGATGAACCTTTTCTGCGAAAAGTGGGGGAAGCTTAGTATGCCTGAATTTTCGAGAGAGGTTAATTATATTTTAAAGAATCATACTAATAATCCTGATCCTTACAAAAGGGAAAAGAAAGAAAGTAATGATCTGGTTTTAGGATTAGTTCCAGAACTCAATGAAATAATAAGGAATTCATCTGATCCGTTCAGTACGGCATTACGACTTGCAATAGCCGGAAACATTATTGATTTTGCAATAGAGAACCAGTTTGATCTGAAGACTACAATAAATATGGTTCTTAATTCAGATTTTGCTATAGATCATTCTCTGAAACTGAAAATGGAGATTGAAAAGGCCGATAAAGTTTTATATATCGGAGATAATGCGGGAGAGATTGTATTCGACAAGCTCTTTATAAGTACTATATATCATCCGCATTTAACATTTGTTGTCAGAGGAGGTCCGGTTATAAATGATGCTACAATAGAAGATGCTTTATATACAGGCATAAATATGGTGGCTAAAGTTATTTCCAGCGGATATGATATACCATCAGTTATAGTTGAAAAATCTGATAATGTTTTTAAGGAGTGTTTTGAAAAGGCAGATGTAATTATTTCAAAAGGTCAGGGTAATCTTGAAGGGTTATTAACTTTGAATGACAAAAGAATTTTTTTTCTTTTAATGGCAAAGTGTGACGTCGTATCGGAATTTCTTAAAGTGCCTCGTGGAAGTATGGTGGTTTATAATTCGTCTGGAACGGATTCTAATTAAAAAAATTTTTAAGTCATGATAACTTTTGGTCCAGTACCATCAAGACGGCTGGGCAAAAGTCTCGGTATAAACAATATAGTTTCACCAAAAACATGTTCTTATGCATGTATATATTGTCAGGTGGGAGAAACTCTTATACAGACAACTGGTAGAAAATCATTTTATGAGCCTGAGTTGATTTATAAAAAAGTTGGACAACATCTCGAAAAACTGAACGCAGAAAATTTTCCGGATTATTTAACATTTGTGTCAAACGGCGAGCCTACCCTTGATATTAATCTGGGTAAGAGTATTAAATTATTGAAAAAGTTTGATTTACCTGTTGCTGTAATTATTAATAGTTCATTACTATGGGATGATTCTGTATATAACGATATGTTGTCAGCCGACTGGGTATCTGTGAAAATGGATGCCGGTAATGAATATTTGTGGAAAGAAGTAAATCGTCCTTCGCCTTTGCTTGATTATGAAAAAATCATTAATGGTATACTTTATTTCACTTCACGTTTTCAGGGTAAGCTCTGTACTGAAACCATGCTGATTGAAGGTGTAAACGATAATGATGAGAACTTTATAAGTCTGGCAGAATTGATTAAAGAAATTAATCCTTCTACCGCATACCTTGCGATTCCAATCCGGCCACCATCATCTAAGGAAGTAAAGCCTGCCAGTCTTGATACTCTTAACCGGGCATGGCAGATTTTTAATGATAAGAAAATAAAAGCAGAATTTCTAACTGGTTTTGAAGGCACAAGAACCGGCTATACAGGAAATATTTATGAAGACATTCTAAATATTACAGCTGTTCATCCTATGCGGGAAGATATGCTTAATGAACTTCTTGAAAAGGATAATGCCGCGTATGAAGTGGTAGAATCACTAATAAGACAAAAATTAATCAGGGTTTCAGTTTATAACGGGAAAAAGTTTTTTCTGAGGAATTATCATCTTAAAATGTGATAAATGGCAACATGGGATTATTGTTAAACAAATTTCTAAATATGGGTATATGATTTCTGAAGGTGTTAAAAGAATTCTTTTTATCAAATATGGGAATGATGAAGATTGCTATTGCCAGCGGAAAAGGAGGTACAGGCAAGACTTTTGTTGCAACAAATATCTTTTATACGCTGTTAAAGAATAACTACAGGGCAATGCTTATTGATTGCGATGCCGAAGCGCCAAATTCCATTGCATTCTTTGAAACAAAACTGGTAAAGGAAATTGAAGTTACCCAGCTGGTACCGGTTATAAATACAGATAATTGTACTTATTGCGGTAAATGCCATGAATACTGCAACTACAATGCAATTTTCATCCTGCCTCCAATGAAAATTATTCAGGTTATCGAAGATCTCTGCCATGGTTGCGGTGCATGCAGAGTTGCCTGTAACTTTGAAGCAATTTCAGAGAAACCGGTTTCGCTGGGAAAGGTTAATTTATACTCAAATAATGGCAAACTTTCACTCATCGAAGCAAAAATGAATATTGGAGTAATGTCGCCTGTACCAGTTATTAAAGCAGCTGTTAAACATATTGATAACCAGGCAGAAATTGTAATTCTTGATTCTCCGCCCGGCACATCATGTCCTTTTATACAGACAGCAGGGACGTCCGATTATGTGATACTTGTAACCGAACCGACACCTTTTGGTCTGAGTGATCTTAAACAAAGTGTCGCGACACTGCGAACATTAAATAAGTTATATGGTGTGATTGTTAACAGGGCTGGAGTTGGTAACAGGGATGTGTATGATTACCTAAAACAGGAAAATATTCCCTTATTATTCGAGATACCTTTTAAAAAAGAGATTGCTGAATTATACTCGGTTGGAAAGATTGCATCAGAACATGATTCCTCTTTAAGCAAACAATTATTTGCAACAGTAGAAAACATTATTTTAAAATATGGAAGTAGCAATAGTAAGCGGTAAGGGAGGCACTGGTAAATCGAGTATTAGCGCTGCATTTGCCACGCTGAATGGGAAAGTTGTTCTTGCTGATTGCGATGTGGATGCGGCTAACTTATACCTGCTTTTTAACCCCTCACACGAAGAAGAAAAGGCTTTCATTACGGGCGAGAAAGCTTTTATAGACTACTCGCTTTGCACAAACTGCGGGTTATGCATTGATTATTGCCGTTTTAATGCTATCTCTTTTAAAGAAGAGATGGTATCAATATCTGAAATTGCATGCGACGGCTGCAGACTTTGTTCACGTATCTGCCCGGAAAATGCAATAGGCATGATTCGGAACGATAAAAGCAAGATATATGCGGGAACATTTCGTAATGGTAAGATGGTTTATGGACGTCTGGCTCCCGGTGAAGAGAATTCCGGTAAACTGGTAAATGTTGTACGTGAAAAAGCAAAGCAGGTAGCTAAAGAGAATGGACTTGAAACAATTATACTCGATGGTCCGCCAGGAACAGGTTGTCCGGTAATATCAACCCTTACAGGTGTTGACAAGGTGGTAATTGTAACAGAACCCACAATTTCGGGGTTACACGATCTTGAAAGAATTGTTGAACTTGTAAAAAAATTTAATATACAAATATTTGTGATTATAAACAAATATGATCTAAATCTTTCGGTAACAAGAGAGATTGAAAAATGGTGTCTGGTAAAGAAAATTCCTGTCGCAGGATGTTTACCGTATGATGAAAATATTATTAAAGCAATGGTAAATAGAAAGAGTATTATTGAATTAAATCCGGAGCTGGAAATAAGTTTAAAATTAAATATGATATGGAACAGAATAAAGAATCAGGAAAAGTAAAATATCCATTTGAGAAAATTCAACTGGAAGGAGTTAAAAACATAATTGTTATAGCATCGGGGAAAGGAGGTGTGGGTAAATCAACTGTGGCGGCAAACCTTGCTGTTGCAATGGTACGCCAGGGATTTAATACTGCAGTTGTCGATGCTGATATTTTTGGACCATCTATTCCAAAAATGTTTGGAATAGAAACTGCTATACCTGAAGTAGCAGCTTTCGGCGATAAGGAAGTAATATTCCCTGTGGTAAAATACGGGGTTAAAATTATTTCTATAGGGTTTTTTATTAACCGTAATCAATCTGTAATATGGAGAGGTCCAATGGCAAGTAAGGTTCTGACACAGCTTCTTGAACAAACCGACTGGGGTGAAATTGATTATATGTTTATTGATTTTCCACCGGGGACAAGTGATATTCAACTTACGACGGTGCAAAAGCTGAATCTCAAAGGAGCAATTATTGTTACTACGCCTCAAGAAATTTCGTTGAATGATGCCAGGAAAGCAGCATCAATGTTCAGAAACCCGGATTTGAATGTACCAATTATCGGTATAATTGAGAATATGTCATGGTTCACACCGGAAAAACACCCCGATGAAGTATATTATGTTTTTGGCAAAGGTGGTGGACTGAAACTGGCCAAAGAATTTGATACGGTTCTTCTTGGTCAGATACCTCTTGTATTGGAAATAGGCGAAGGTGCTGAGAAGGGTTTGACTGTATTTAGCTTGAAAAATGCTACCGCAATAAAGACTTTTGATAGTATTGCTGAAATGATAATAAACAAACCGGAATAAATATTAACTTTGTTAAAATTCTTCAATATTACTGATGGCAGTAATCCGTTTCAGCGTCAGTCTTGAAAAAGAACTGCTGAGTGAACTCGACCAGTATGTCAGGGATAATAATTTCACAAACAGATCGCAGGGGCTGAGACACCTGATTGAGAAACATATTGTGGAGAAAAAATGGCAATGTAACAATGTTGTTGCAGGCGCCATTGTTATGATTTACGACCATCATAAAAAGGATATTCTGGCCAGATCGAATGAAATACAGCACGATTATTTTGATGTGATTCTGTCGTCACAGCATTTTCACCTCAGTCACGATACATGCCTGGAAATTATTGCCGTAAAAGGAAAGGCAAAGATACTTACTGAATTATCTGAAAAACTTATCAGCATTAAAGGAATAAAACACGGGAAATTAATAATGAGTAAAGCAGATTGACTTGCATTCATATTTTTTTATATTTGCAGTAACACCTTTTATAAAAAACGTAATACTATGAAAGAATTAATTTTCAGTTTGATTTTGGCTTTTGTTTCTTTTACTCTCTCTTTGTTTTCTCAGGAAACAGAACATCCATCACTGCAGGATACAATTAATCTTGACGAAGTTGTCGTAACGGGTACCACAGTTAAAGTTAACAGGCAGTATGTGCCAATGGCTGTTTCAGTGGTCGGGCGCAGGCAGATAAGTGAAAGCACTGAAACAGCTCTATTGCCGGTTTTAAACGGACGAATACCCGGCTTGTTTGTTACCGAAAGGGGCGTAATGGGTTTCGGTGTTGCCACCGGTGCTGCCGGACAGGTTTCCATAAGGGGAATTGGAGGAAGCCCGACAACAGGTGTTCTGATGCTAATTGACGGCCATCCACAGTTTATGGGAATATTCGGTCATCCATTACCCGACTCTTATGTTGCTTCTGATGTTGAAAAAGTTGAAGTAATAAGGGGCCCTGCCTCAATACTTTATGGATCAAATGCGATGGGAGGTGTAATAAATATTATTACCAGAAAACAGCAGGAAGATGGTCTGCATGGCAATGCCCACTTAATGTATGGTTCATACAATACTCAAAAATATATGGCCTCTGCCGGTTATAAAAAGGATAAATTCAATACATTTCTGTCGGTCAATCATGACCAGACCGACGGTCACAGGCCAAATTCTGACTTTAACATAACAAATGGATATATCAAAATTGGCTATGAACCGGTGCAGGGTCTTAGTTTGAGTACCGACTTCAGCCTTGCAAAGTTTAAAGCAACAGATCCCGGACCTGATACTATTAATGCGCACCCTGGCAATTCACTTGATATAACCAGAGGATACTGGGCACTGACGGCTGACAATAATTACGGGATTGTTTCAGGTACCTTCAAAATGTTTTACAATTTTGGAGAACATATAATTTCGGACGGGTTTCATTCATACGATAAAAACTATGGATTGAATATTTACCAGACTGTCAGATTATTTACAGGTAATAACTTTACAATTGGCGGCGACTATCTGATTTATGGCGGAAAGGCTGACAATGAAAGGTTCGACACAAGGATAACTGATACAACTGTTTATGATGCAGGAATTTATGGTTTTGTCAAGCAAACACTTTTTGAAAAACTTACTTTAAATGCAGGATTAAGAATGCAGAACCATAAAGTTTACGGGACGATCTGGATACCTGCCGGAGGTATAACATGGAAATTCACTGACATTTCAACATGGAAAGTTTCTGTATCGAAAGGATTCCGAAGTCCGACAATCAGGGAGCTATTCGTGTGGAATCATAATGTGAATCTTAATCCTGAAACGGTAATGAATTATGAAACGGGGATATTAATGAGTTTGGCGGAGAATAAAATTAGTATGGAGCTTACAGGCTTCATTGTTGATGGGGAAAACATGATAATCAGTGTTCCGATGCAGGGTTTGCAAAATGCCGGTGAGGTTCACAATAAAGGTATTGAATTCAGCGGAAATGCCCAGTTGCTGAGGAATCTGACATTAAATATGACGTATTCTTATACTAATATGAAAACACCTGTTTATGCGACTCCGCGTCATAATTTTTATGCAGGCGGAAATTACAGCATCGGAAAATTCAGGTTTAATGCCTCACTTCAGTACGTAAACCATCTCGACACTGATCCTGCGGTTGGTAAAGAAGCATATGAAACTTATACATTGTTAAATTCAAAAATTTCATATACCCCATTCAGGTTTGCAGAATTTTTTATCAGTGGTGAGAATTTACTCAATCAAAAATATGCTACGAATATTTATTACACCATGCCCGGAATAACTGTTTTCGGAGGGGTGAAGATAAAACTCTGATCATTAAAAGGTTGGGGCTGCAGATGCTGATGAAAGATAAAAAGAAAGGGAGTAAAAATTTACTCCCCTTCTTTTTCGAGTTCTTTAAGCCGCTTTTCTATATTCTTTTGAGCGCGGCTCAGGTTTTCAGCCTGCGTTTTAAGCAGTCTGATTTCTTCATCTTTGCCTATGGAATATGTCCACGGGTATGTAACGCTGTACCCGGCATAGGGGAGCCAGCGACACAAACCCCTTCCGAATCCTCTACCGGAGCCTAACCCCCTGCCAAATCCTCTTCCAAGTCCAGCTCCAGGCCACTTTGTGTAACCCGGTGAATCATATCCATGGCAATAACCTAATGCTCTTCCGGTTCCGGGACCCAGTCCCAGAGGTCCGGTACGATCTCCTCCTGGCATAACTGCAATGTTTATTGTTCAACATTAATGTTTTTATTTTCAATAAATTAAAATATATTATTGGTTAAATTTATTTATGCAAATATAATAGATAATATGAACATATGTTCATTATAAATTAATTTTTTTAAAAAGTTAAAATATCACCAGTTTTTACCTGGTTAAAACTGAATGAATCATAGAATGCAGCTAAAGCGGGTAATTCAGTGCAATGTGAAGGCAGTACATGTTTTACATTGTTTTTTTTAAGAAATCTTATAGTTTCATTTGTTTGTTTATCAATGTTTTTCAGATGAAATCCGCCCATAATGCCAGATATTTTATTTATGCCTGTTACTTTCATCGCATGTTTGAGAGTATTAACAATTCCTGAATGTCCGCATCCTGTTATAATAAATAATCCCTCAGGTATTATTAAAGCAACAGCACTGTCATCAATTACAAAATCAGGAGAACCATCATCAAGAATAAAAGTTGTTGTTTTTGATTCAAAATCTGTCACTCTTGGAATTTCACCTAAGAAATATGTATTCTCAGTAATTTTTAAAGGTTCACGGCTGGTGTATAAATCGAAAATTGATAATAATTCTTCTTTGCTTTTGTTTAAGCCGATATAAGTTCTGTCATTTGCCCGATAACGTTTAACAAAGCATCCAGGATGACAAACAAGTTTACCTTCCTTAAGATACTCAAGGCCGTTACCATGATCAAAATGGCCATGACTTAAAATTATAAAATCTGTGGTTTCAAGACTTGCCTTCATCTTTTGGGCATTTCTTAAGAACAGATCTGATTGCCCTGTGTCAAACAGGATTTTCTTGCCATCGTGTTCAATAAAATATGAAAGTCCATGTTCTGCAGGTGTAAAATGACCCGAACTATTTTCAGAAAGGACTGAGATTTTCATACGAAATAGATTAAAAAAATTTTATAAAAATTTTTTATGAACAAATGTTCATATAAATTTACTGTGTTTTTCAAAAAACAGGCAATAAATGGAATAAATTCTAATAAATCTATGAAACAATGAGCGAGAGAAAGAATTTATCAAAAATCAATTTCTTAATAGATATAATAATGTTTATAATCTTAATGGCAATAGCCGGACTGGGATTTCTTATAAAGTTTGTTATATTACCAGGTTACAAGGTAAATGAAGTATACGGGAGCAATATAGAGTTATGGTTTCTTGGACTTGACCGTCATCAATGGGGAAGCATTCATTTATATCTCTCACTCTTCTTCCTTTTTCTGTTATTTCTGCATATTGTATTACACTGGAAAATGATAATTTGCCTATTTCGTAATATGTTTTCAGGTGTAATAACGCGAATTGTATTAAGTGTTTTAATTTCATTAAGTGTCTTTCTTGCCCTGATACCATTTTTTATTAAGCCTGAAATTAATCAGTTCCAGGGAAGGAACATGAGGCATAAGGCTTCAATCAAAAATTTGGAAAGTAATTACAAAGCTCCTGAAATGTTAATTACTGAGGATAAAACAAAATCAAATCCAGAAAATGATACTGAAGCTGGTTTACATCAAAATTTAATTTACAATGATAAAACAAAAACGCTTGAAGATTCTGATAAAGAAGGATCACATGGTAAAAGATATGAATATCCTGATATTAATGGCTCTATGACCCTGAGAGAAGTTGCTGAAAAATATAATATCTCATTGGAAGAACTGACAGGAGCGATTAAAATTCCAGGAGAATATGCTGATGAAAGACTTGGACGGTTAAGAAAAAAGTATCAATTTGATCTTAATGATTTAAGGACATTTGTATATGGGAAAATTAAAAATAAACAGTAGCCGTATAAATAGATTTTTAATGAATAAAAATCAGGGCTCTGAATGCCAGGTTAGAAAATAATAATACATTCTACTGTAGGGTTTACCTATCCGGCAGACATTAATTTAATGGTAAAAACCAAAAAAGCTTTTTAAATCACCTTATTAATTATAAGGGCTGGTCTGATCAGAAGGTCAGAGTGGCCCTGATGTAAATGTTTCTGCCAGGTTCCACGCTAATACTGCCACGGTTAGTTGCAAGATGGTTGGTATAGCTGCGGTCGGTTAAGTTGTCAATACCTGCAAATACACGGAATCTTATTTTCCACAATCTTATATTTTCCGAGTTGAATGAGATATCATATCTGATGTATCCGCCGGTTTCTTTCTCGCCTTCTGCGATTTTATCCTGGCGGGCTGCACCTGTAGCAACTAATTCAGCCGAACCGATGCCGTCAAAGGTATAACGTAAACCCAGACGGCCATTTAATGGAGGAATTTGGGGCAGATTGGCATCAGCTTCAATATCTTTACCCCTTACATATGCTCCTGAGGCAAACAGAACGAAATTTGAATGAAAATTGTACTGCAACCCAAAATCGAAGCCATAAAGTAATGCTTTGCTGACGTTTGCATTAACAAGAGCGGGAAGGGTATCGGTTGTGCCTTCAGCAGGACCTGTATTAATTGTATAGACGAATTGCCCGGGCGTCTCAACAATCATGTTTGATATACGGTTTATGAAAACATCTGCCTGGAGGTTGAAATCGGGTTTCCATACCCTTATACCGAGATCTGAAGAAAGTCCTCTTTCAGGCAAAAGTTCTGGATCTCCCAGTCTGACAAAATTCCCAAGGTCAATATATTTAAACCGCTCTTCAAGCGATGGTGCTCTGAACGCCCTGGCCATATTGACTGAAAGATCGGCATCATTAATAATTCTGTAGAGGATTCCGGCATTTGCACTCCATGAGATGCTGCCTGTTTGTCCCTTTTCGAAAGTTATTCTCTGGTTGGGTGGGGTGTCGTTGCGTACTCCGTTAACAATCAAATAGTCAACGTCATAACCCTTTTCATTCTTTACAATTATGCCGTCGAAACGACCTCCTGCGATAATTCTCAACCGTTCGTTATACTGATGTTCGTCCTGAAGGAAAATACCTGCGCTTCCAAAAGTTGAAACAGGGATTGGGGTCTCTCCCCTTACAATATTGTTGGTTTTAACAACTGTTCCACTGGCATCCAATACTTCTGTTTTTATATATTTTGTCCGTTCGGTGGTAACTTTACGTGCCCATGCATCAATTCCTGCAATGAGCATATTTTTTTCACCAAATTTCCATGTACTCTGAAGCTGGGTTCCGTTTATAAGATGGTTCCCGATTGGCACGACGAGTTCCGGGGTTGTTCTCTGGGAACCACCTGATGGAAGAGGCGTTACGGTAACAGTGTTGGGTATCATTTCAACATCGCGCTGAATGTATTGCATGAAATAATTTATCTTCAGCTGGGTAAGAGTACGGGTGATATCTTTTATCTCATAATCTACTGAAATCAGCTGCCGGCTGATATCGGTATATTTTGCTTCTGCTGGTCCAGGGAAAGCTTCACCCCCCGGAATACCCACATCAGTTGCATGATAGTTCTGAAACTGGACCCTGAGGATATGGTTACGGAATACCTTAAAACCGATTTTTGCAGACAGATTATTAAAAGCGAACTGGCTGTTTGGCAGAATACCTTCAGGAGTGCGTATATCATCAGCATTACCGTATGTCCCGCTCAGCCGGAGATACCATCTCGAAGAACCGGTATTCACTTCACCATGGCCGGTAAAGAAGTTATTGGCAGAGGCATATCCCGAAGTGATATTGCCCGATACATAAGGTCTGTTTCCAAAATAGCCGTCTTTAGTTATAATGTTTATAATTCCGCCCATGGCACCTGTACCATAAAGTGACGACTGTGCACCTTTTATTACTTCAACGCGCTCTATATCGTTTATGTCTATCATGCTGAGTGAGGCTGTCAGGTCGGTGGCTGTTTCAATCCTGTTACCGTCGACCAGGGTAACAAGGCGATTCTCATTCATGCCACGTATGACTGCTTTTGTTGACCATATGCCATCGCTCCCCATTGAAATACCGGGTTCGGAGGCAAGAACATTCGAAAGTGTCAGTGAAGAAAACTTCCTGAAATTGTAAGAGCCAACAACAGCCAGAGGTGCCGGTAATTCTTTTACTGCATGGTTAACCCTAAAACTGGACACCACGATTTCACTTAAGGGAATTACTTTTTCACCTGTAACGGGGCTTAGAGTATCCCGCACCTGTTCAGTCTTTTTGTTTGCCTGACTATAAAGAGTGAGGGAAGAAATCAATAAACCAATTGTTGTAAAAGTATGGATTTTGTTCATATCACTTATTTTTAAGGAGTACCGATTTTACCTGGATACCCTTCAGCCGGCCCAGATGGCCAGTAAGGGAACTGATCCGGTCGGTAGTTCCTTCAAGAACAAGAGAGATGATACTTTGGCCTGTACTCCGGTTAAGTCCTTGCCGTCCTATTATAATGTCGGAATGGTTTGAAAGGATTTCGTTGAGTCGCTGAACGCTTTTGCGGTTTTCTACCAGAATTATTGCTGTTCCTATTCTCTTTTCCATCAGAATTACCTCCGGATCAGATTTTTGTTTTGTTTGAACCTGTAGCTCCTTGAGCGGAATAAATCCCGCTTCGCGGATTAGTAACAGGTGTTAACTTTTGCGATGCAAATATAGAATTATTTTTTATTTGCTAAACCTTTTTCAGATTTATTATAACAATAAATTTTGGCGGTGTTACAGGCATGGACTGATTGTAAAAGTAACTTTTGAAGTTGAATTAAGTATCAAAAAATAAATAGCTTTGCTCTCGGAATTTTAAGTAGTATGGTAAAAAAATATCTTTCTTTAATACTGTTGTTTTCTTTAGTTCTATTTCTTCTGTGCGAGTGCAGGAGTAATGTAACCCGTAAAGATTCATCAGGAGTTTATACTATTGCCACTCTTAAAGGTCCATCGTCAATGGGAATGATAAAGTTGATTGACAGCTTGAATTCTGGGGGGCCATATAACGTGAAAGCAACTATCCTTGATGAACCCATGCAGGTACGGAAAATGATGATTGATAAAACTGCTGATTTTGCCATCCTGCCTACTACCATGGCCGCAATTATTTATAATAAAGGTTTTGGTTACAAACTTGTTGCCGTTCCTGTATGGGGTACGCTCTATCTTGTTGGAAGCGACAGCACGGTTAAAAGATGGGACGACCTCCGTGGCAGAAGGGTTCATGTCATGGCACGCGGTATGACTCCAGATGAACTTTTCAGATATCTCCTCAGAAAAAATGGCATTGATCCTGAAAAAGAGATAACACTCGATTATAGCTTTCCGACACATGTTGACCTCGCAAATGCTGTTGGTGCCGGCAGGACTGAGCTGGCGGTCCTTTCCGAACCACTTGCAAGCATGGTTATGAAAAGAAACGGATCTGTAAGAAGAATTTTTTCGCTCAATGAGGAGTGGGCTAAATTTGAAGGAATTCCAATTGCTGAAACAGCCTTTATGGCAAAGGAGGAGATGCTCAAAAACAACAGGGATATTACAGAAAAGCTTCTGTCATCGTATGAGGCTTCAACAAACTGGGTAAACCTTTATCCCGACAGTGCAGCAACTTTGATTGTCAAATATGGCATTCTGCCCGATTACGAGTCGGCATTCAATGCGATTCCGCTTTCAAATCTTAAATTTGCAAGGGCAAAAGATGTAAAAAAAGAAGTTAACGAATATCTTAGTGTGTTTTACCGGATGAATCCGGATATAGTTGGAGGTAAAGTACCGGATGAAAATTTCATTTACCAGTAGGCAATATGTGAGTCTTGTTTCGGTAATCATTATTCTGGTTACCTGGAAGTTTTTTTCACTTTATTTCAATTCAGAATTTGTTCTTCCTTCACCGGAAAAAACGCTGTTAACCACTTTGAAGCTCTTTGTTGACGACAGGTTTTTAGTGACAGTAGGCACTACCATTCTTCGCAGTCTTACGGGATTCATTGTTTCTTTCTTTCTGGGTTTGCTGGCTGGTATAGCTGCCGGTGTCAATCCTTACGTTGATGCATTTCTCAGACCTGTGCTGGTTACCATCAGGTCGGTACCGATTATTGCAATTATCCTTCTTGCCCTTATATGGCTGACACCTGGAACAGTTCCGGTATTTATAGCAATGCTTACCATGTTTCCGTTTATCTGTACAAACGTTTCTGATGGTATCAAAAGCGTTGACCGTGACCTGGTGAAGATGGCAAAGTTTTATAGAGTTGAGAACGCCAGAATTGTGAAGGAACTTTACATACCTGCAATAATGCCGTTTATTATCAGCGGAGCCTCGAGTGCTATGGGAATAGGCTGGAGGGCAATAATAACTGGCGAGGTGCTTAGTCATCCCAGATATGGCATCGGCACGCTTATGCAAAATGCACAGACTTTTCTTAATGTTGATGTTGTGATTGCCTGGACTATCATTGCAGTGGTTATCAGCTATGGTTTTGAGAAGGTTATCCGCTGGAGTGAGAGAAAACTTATTATCTGGAGGGCATAAGTATGACCCTTGAGGTAAAAGGTCTGCATAAAAGATATGGTGAAGTTGAAATTTTCAGGGATTTCAGCATCAGTTTTACGGAGGGTATGATAACATGTATCCTTGGTCCTTCGGGATGTGGCAAGACAACCTTGCTGAATATTCTTGGTAAAATAATCCCACCGGATGGCGGGACACTTGCAGGTTTTGACGGGAAGATTGTTTCATATATTTTTCAGGAGCCTCGTTTACTTCCCTGGAAGAGTGTGAGGGGAAACATTGAATTTGTTCTTGACAGAAACCTATTACCGGAAGAGAGGAAAAAGATAACCGACAGGTTTATCAGTCTGGTTGAGCTTGAGGATTTTGCAGATTATTACCCGGCGAAACTGAGCGGAGGTATGCGTCAGAGGGTTTCAATAGCAAGAGCTTTTGCCTATCCTTCAGACATTATCTTAATGGATGAACCGCTTAAAGGGTTGGATATCAAGCTTAAGTTGAATCTGATTCAAACCTTTTCAAGGATATGGCAGGAAGACAGGCGGACTGTTATTTTTGTAACACACGATGTAGATGAGGCTTTGCTGCTGGGCAATGAAATAGTTGTTTTCAGCAGGGCGCCTGTTGAGATTGTTACCCAGAAGCAAATAGGAGTACCTATTGAAGAGCGCTCACTGAATTCTGATTACCTGAAAAACCTGGAGAAAGAGTTACTCAGGGCACTTGGAGGCTGAGGGCTGGATTAAAAAGTACACACATTCCATTTATTGGATTATTAATTAAAATATTTATTTTTGCAGCCTGTTGAAAAGGCCGGCAATAGATTGAAAAAATTCGCAACCGGTCAGTAACGGCCCATTCGTCTAGTGGTTAGGACGGCAGATTCTCAGTCTGTAAACGACGGTTCGATTCCGTCATGGGCTACTAGGAATCAGTGCTTTTCTTTCTCAGTCAGATATTCAATTGCAAACTTCAGAGTTGTATCAAGTTTTTCCCAGATCGGATAGAAACCTTTATTGTCTAAAATATTGCGGGCAATATAGGCTTTAACCTGTATCTCGATTATTTTACCGGATGCTCTAATTCCTTCCGGTTCTTTTTTTACGCCGTTTTCAGCTGCAAACTGCACAAATTTTTCGAGAAGTTTCTGACTGTCAAGATAGTTTTCAAGTTCTTTAACTGAGGTAAATTTCTGAAGAGTCTCCCTGTTGTTTTCGGTATATCTGAGTGCAAAACGGGTTATGATGAAGTTATCTCTTACTTTGATGAAGTAATCTGATATGCCTGTAGTATCGATAGGGATGAATATATCTGGAATAATGCCTCCACCTCCGTATACTGTTTTTCCTCCTGCGGTTTTGTATTTTGGAAGATTTTTGAATAATGAAGTATCTTCGAGAGCATTTCTGAAAGATTCACCTCCCCTTTCGAACCTTTTTGCCAGTTCTTCGTAGTATTTATCATTGCCCTGGTTATATGGTCTCTGAATAGATCTTCCTGTGGGTGTGTAGTATCTTGCAACTGTAAGCCGCAGGCCTGAGCCGTCAGAAAAAGTTATAGGTTCCTGCACCAGTCCTTTGCCGAAAGAGCGGCGTCCGATAATAGTTCCTCTGTCGTTATCCTGTATTGCACCGGCAAGTATTTCACTGGCAGAGGCAGTATATTCATCTATCAGTACAACCAGTTCTCCTTCTTCGAAGAGTCCATTACCGGTAGCTCTGGCTTCGCTTCTAGGGAATGCTCGTCCCTGTGTATAAACTATCAGCTGTCCCTTTTTAAGAAACTGGTTGGCTATTTTTATTGCCGGGTCCATTACACCTCCGGCATTACCCCTGAGGTCCAGAATCAGACTTTTTAAGCCCTGGTTTTTAAGATCTTTAAGGGCCTCGGTAAATTCATTGTGTGTATTTAAAGCAAAGTTGTTGATTTTGATGTAGCCTGTGCTATTATTTATCATATAGGCTACATCAACAGTATGCAATGGAATTTTGTCGCGTGTGATTTCAAATGGAATCAGTCCGGCGGAGCCTTTGCGTAAAACTTTGACTTTTACCACTGTACCCCTTGGGCCCCTGAGCATTCCCATGGCTCCATCTTCTGTTATTCCAACGCCTGCTACAAGGGAATCATTCACATATATTATTTTGTCACCTGCCATCAGTCCAGCTTTTTCAGACGGTCCACCAGGAATGGTACTTATTACAAGAATAGTGTCGGTGAGCAGGTTGAATGTAATGCCTATGCCTTCAAAGTTGCCTCGAAGCGGTTCATTTGCACGCTTCATGTCTTTTGCAGGGATGTAAATTGAATGAGGATCAAGATTCTTGAGTACAGTACTGATAGCAGATTCCTCCAGCTCTGGAATATTTACCGTATCGACATAGCTTGAATTGATTATGTTGAGCAATGTTGGAATTTTGTCATACTTCGGACGGATACTGGTGGAGAGAATTCCGCTTTTATTCCCGGGAAGGAGTAACCCGGCAATAATTCCCAGTGAAACAGAAACAGCAATTATAATGGGAAGATATATACTGCGTCTTGGATTATTGTATTTCATAAATATCTTTTTCCAGATCAACGTAAACAATTTCTATACCTGCTCTTTTAAGCAGGTGGAGTCCATCGGTATTATGATAGATGTCGCAGTAAACGACTCTTTTTATCCCCGACTGAATAATTAGCTTTGAGCACTCCATGCAGGGTGAGCTGGTTACATAAAGGGTTGCATTTTCGCTCGAATTATTTGATTTTGCAACCTTCGTTATTGCATTTGCTTCGGCATGGAGAACATATGGTTTTGTCAGTCCGTTTTCATCTTCACACACATTTTCAAAACCAGCCGGTGTGCCATTATAGCCGTCGGAAATAATCATTTTGTCTTTAACTATCAGCGCCCCTACCTGGCGTCTTTTGCAGTATGAGTTTTTTGCCCAGATAAGAGCCATTTCGAGATAACGTTTGTCGAAAACTGGCTGCTTGTCGCCATAAGGTTTGAGAATATCTGGCTTTTTCATCCGGAAAAACAGGTTTTCAAAAACGTACAAAATTAAGAATTTTTCTGCAGGTTAGGATTTTATGATAAATGATTGCCGGAGATACATATAAACTGTTATAAGGCAGGGTGTTAATTTTTTTGCTGGCATTTGATAATATTTTGAAATTTTAAATGTTTATTATTCATATTAACAGTATATTTGCATTTCCTTAAGCCGTTAAAGATGGTATGAATTTTGAGGGAAAAATGAGTTAAAAATAATTTTCTATATGAAAAAATTTTTTGTTTTAATATTATTATCAGCCGTGTATATTTCCGTCAATGCCCAGGGTACTTTTAAGGATCCCCGCGATGGGAATGTTTACAAAACTGTTACCATACAGGGAATGGTGTGGATGGCTGAAAACCTGAGGTATAAAGCTCCCGGAGGGGCCTATTATTTTGATAATAACCCTAATACGATACAGCAATACGGGATGCTTTATGACTGGAAAACAGCTATGAAGGCCTGCCCTGATGGCTGGAGGCTTCCAACGGGTGATGAATTCAGAGCACTTATTACAAATAATGAAGTTAAGGAGGCAATGAAAGCACGTCCTAATGAATCAAATGCTTACAGCATTCAGCTTGCAGGTATGCAGGATCATGAAGGTAATCTTACAGAAATAGACGAAAGCGGGTATTATTGGACATCAACTGAATATGACGAAAACAATGCTGAATATTTCAGTTATCTTACGGTATTCAATGCTCCCGTGGCCGATATATCGAGGAAAGAAGATATCGGAGATATGCACGGCACGGAAAAGACAAACAAGTATTCAGTACGCTGTGTGAAGATTCAAAAATAAATGGCATTAATCATGTTTTTAAGTCAGGATTCATATATTTATGGATCCTGATTTTTTATTTTATGGCATCATCACTGGCAGACAGGATAATAGCATTTTACAGGAATCTTGATATTAGAGAAACTCTTCCACCTGGTATATCAATAATGAACCCTTACAGGAAGGATTCCCGGGTTATGAAAGTGGTGGAAGAGTTTTACAGGAAGTTTTACAGTGATAATAATCCGAGAAATATTATTCTTGGTATCAATCCAGGAAGGTTCGGTGCCGGAATAACCGGAATTACATTTACTGATACGATAAGGCTATGGGAAAAGTGTGGAATTATTATGGAGGGGACTGAGTCAAGGGAACTCTCATCTGAGTTTGTGTATGAAATGATTGATAGATTTGGCGGTGTAAATAGATTTTTTTCCCATTTCTATTTGAGTGCTGTGAGTCCGCTCGGGTTTACCTTGACCGCTAAAGAAGGTAAGGAAATTAATTTCAACTACTATGATAACCCTGATCTTTTAAGGGCGGTTTATGATTTTATTGTAGAAAATATTGAACGTCAGCTTGATTTTGGTATAAAAAATGATGTGTGTTTTTGTCTGGGCACCGGCAAAAATTACAGGTTTCTTAAAGAAATCAATGAAAAATATGGTTTTTTTAATAAGATTATTCCCCTTGAACATCCGAGGTTTATTATGCAATACAGAAGGAAAGTTAAAGACTTCTATATAACCAGATACATTGGTGCATTTTCAGAGACAATAAATAAAAAAAGGTTTCCATTTTAACATTTTTTACGAATAAAAAGTTTGTGTTGTTGATTTCATTTTCGTATTTTTACGAAATACAAAGTATAATCAACTATTTTTTAAGCAGATGGCATCACCAAAGAAGGAAAGGTACAGCAATGAAGATATTCTTATTGCAAGATTCGCAAAAGCACTTTCTCACCCGGCGAGAGTCTCTATTCTGAAACATCTTGCATCGCTTGACACTTGTTGCTTTAATGAAATATCAAAAGTGATACCATTGGCTGATTCAACTGTTTCACAACATCTGACAGAACTTCAGAAAGCAGGTCTTATACAGGGAAGCATTGAGGCGCCCAGAATTAAATACTGTATTAACTGGAAAAACTGGCAATTGCTTCGTAAGGTGTTAAGTGACTTTGCAGATATGAAGATATCAAAATATGAAAAAGAATTTTCGGAATTATGATTAAAAATGACTCGTTAAAAGGCTTTTTTGCCCATAATGTTTTGAACTACACCCCTGCTGAATGTTACAGAATGTGTAAAGAGGGTGCAACAATTGTGGACGTAAGAGAAGGTTACATGACAAGTTTTAAAATGTTTGATGTGGATAACATTATTTACATACCATTCAGCAGATTTACAGAGTTATATAACAGTTTGCCATGTGATGTGACATTGATATTTGCTGACTCTGCGGGACTCAAAAGCAGGGAATGTGTACTGTATATGGTTAAAAACGGATATACCAATGTTGCAAATATGGCAGGCGGAATGGTTGAATGGGAAAGGGATGGGTTACCTGTTAAGGTTGATAAAAATTTCAGGCTTTCGGGTTCATGTATGTGTCAGATTAAAGCCAGGGAAAAAGGTAAATAGCAAAATAAATCTTAAAAACTATGATCCGACATAGGATTGTTTCTCTTTTGCCATATTTAGCAGTTCTTCTACTGGCATTTTTTATTACTGGTTTAATATTCAGCAAAGCTCAAAACACTGTCAATAAGAAAGAAAGGACAACCCAGAGAAGTGTCTGTCCACCTTTTAATCTGTATGATGAGGATGGCAACCTTATTGATCCAGTTCACGGGATAAATGCTGACAAGCCTTATTCGCCCAAACAAACATGCGGCAAATGTCATGATTATGACAAAATTACGCAGGGATTCCACTTCCAGCAGGGTAGGGGTGAAGAGTTGCCTGAATGGATGGCAGAGCGTTATCAGTGGGTTTCCTTTCCCGGGAACTATGGTGGCACATGGTGTTCACCGGCACCTCTGTACAGGCATCTTTCACCAAAAAAGAATTCTACAGCCCGTACGATAGACATGACTTCATTCAGCTTTATTACCGCAGGATGCGGGGAATGTCACCCGGGTGGCGGTTCGGCTGAATACGACAGGGAAGGCAACCGGTACGACAGGTTTATGGTTGAAAAAGGATACAAACCTGGCGCAGAGAATGATCTCGACGGAGATTATTTTCAGGCTCGCTGGAGTGAGACAGGGGTTCTTGAGGCCGACTGTATGATATGCCACCTGCCGGGATATAACAACGATGAAAGAAAAAACCAATTGAAACTTCTTAACTTCAGGTGGGCTCCGGTTGCAGGCTCTGGACTTGGCACAGTGACGGGTTCAGTTGATAAAAATGAGCCTGTGAAAGTAACATATGATATTTCAAAGTTTGATGCTGAAGGGAAATTGTCACCGCATATTGTAAGGGAACCAAGAAATGAAGCATGTCTTTTTTGCCATGCACAGCCGGGATGGAAAAAAAGGGGAGCTAACTATGATGAAAGAACAGATGTTCATCTGAGAGCCGGCCTTAAATGCGTCGACTGTCATCCCGCCGGCTCAAGGGCAAAAGATTCCCGGATAAATGAAAGGGAAATGCACCAGTTTGGCAAGGGAGATGATCCCGGCGGACATGTAAGGGATGATCTTGACAACACTGTACTTGACTGTAATTATTGTCACACCAACGGCAATATGGGGGCTCCGGTTGCCAAACACACCTGGCTACCCCAGCTGCACCTCGACCATCTGGCCTGCCAGACATGCCATGTACCCGAAAGAATCGTTAAGGCCGCCCAGGTGCAGGCAAGCGATGTATTTAATAAGGATACAAAAATACCCAGCAAGGGAAAAAGACTCTGGACTTTTTATGGTCCTGATATGCTATATTACAATCATTACGGAAATCTTCAGATGATGGGTTTTGACGACAAACCTTCAGATCCCTATAAACCTGTCTTCATAAATTATAAGGGCAAAATCAGGCCGGCAAACAGGGTGCACAGTACCTGGCCGGGCATCGAGGTTGAGGGAAAACCTGGCCTGATGCAGCCCAAAATGGGAGATATTGTAAAGATGTGGGAGGACCATATGGCTGACCCGTCAAACTATCCTGAATTGTCTTCAATTAAGGATGACAACGGAGATGAAGTGATTGAAGTTAATCGTCCAGAGGAAATAGATGCCCTGATCAAAGCGGTGTCATCAATGCTGGTAAAAACAAAATATCCGATGGAAGGGAAACGGGTTGTATGGGTTATGAATGACAGAGTTTATACTTCTGGGTCTGAATACTACACTATTAAAAAAGATGAATGGGAAGCCTCCCCCTACGCAAATGTGCATACATACAACCACGAAGTTTTCCCGGCAAATGCCGCCCTCGGAGTAAACGGCTGTACCGACTGTCATTCGTTCAAATCTGAATTATTTTATGGCAATATAACAATCTATCCTTTTAGCGACAACGCAGAGCCGATTACAGAGAAGCAATATAAAATTTTGGGAAGCGGAGGTTTCATGGTATGGCTTTCAGCTTTCAGGGAGCAATACCTGAAATCAGCACTGTATCCGCTTACGGTTTTTTTGTTGCTCACATTTATTTTGTCAGTGTTTCTTTTTTATAACAGGAAAGAAAAATTTTTCAGGCTTTCAAAGCCTTTGCTTGCAGTTCTGCACCTTCTAATAATTGCTGCCACGGCCGTTGTTTTTCTTAAACCCGATGTAAGAAGCTATGTGCTTCCATCAAGGCTGGCTCTTGATGCTAACCATTTTATAATTACTATGGCTGCACTGATAGCGGGGGCTGTGGTATGGGTAAGATTGAGAAATGAGAAAAGGAATAACTCATTAATGGGAAAAACCCAGGCAGTGTTACTGATACTGGCGATCGTTTCAGGTTTCCTCATGATTATTAAGTTTGACCAGATTTATTCCATTGTCAGGGTTGCTTACACAGTATTTGATCTTGCCGTGGTACTGAGTATTCTGATATCAGCTTTATATCTGATTATTAACCAGTACAGGACGGCAGATGCTGTGTCGGAATGAGATTCCCGGATATTTTTATAGCCTTTTGTGGCCCACTTAGAGTTATTTTATAAATTAAGGTAGTTATCAATTTTAAAATAGTGCAGACATGAAAAATTCAATCGGCTTTATAGGAGCAGGAAGGGTTGTGAGAATCCTTCTGCAGGGATTTAAGAACAAGAATGTTCAATTCGGAAAAGTAGTTGTTTCCGATTCTAATCCCGATGTAATTGCTAAGTTGAAACAAAATTTTCCGGAAGTGGAGCAGGTAGATGCAGCAACTGTTTCAGCCCAGGATATTGTTTTCATAGCATTGCATCCACCAGTAATAATGGATACTCTTGAAAGTCTGAAGAACAATTTCAGGCCTGATTCGATTGTGATTTCACTTGCGCCAAAAATTAATTTCACGAAACTTTCTTCGAAGCTTACTGGAGTAAAAAACCTTGCAAGACTTATACCCAATGCAACTTCGTATATTAATGAGGGATATAATCCTGTAACATTTGCTTCTGGTTTTGATGAGGCTGAAAAAAAAGCCGTAATGTCATTGCTGGGAAATCTGGGACATACATTTGAAGTTCCTGAGGAGAAGCTTGAAAGTTATGCCATCATGTCGGCAATGCTTCCAACCTATTTCTGGTTCCAGTGGAAGGAGCTTGGGGAGATTGGACTGAAAACAGGGCTGACGAAGGATGAAAGTGAACAGGCAATATACCAGAGTGTTGTTGCAGCGCTGAACCTGTTTTACAAATCAGGTCTCGCACCTGCGGAAGTAATTGACCTGATACCAGTCAAACCTATCGGTGAGCATGAAGAACAGATTGCAGAGTTCTACAGAACAAAACTTCTGGGATTATTTGAAAAGATAAAACCCTGAAAGGGCATCAGTAAATTATTTTTTCGGTAACAGAAAGAAGTTCATCCAGATCTCTTTCATATTCTTTGGCGAGTTCTTTTGGAAACTCGCCAAAGCCCTTCTGTTTTCTGGGTTTCATATCCATCAGGACTTCCCATATTCGAGTTTTTCTGGCATTTACTATTTTACTCAGGTTTTGAATATATTTTCCTGAGTCATATTTTTCTGATAATTTACATAGACGGCTGCGGGCTTCGCGGATAATTTCAAGGTCGTTTTTGATAACATCATCAGCCAGGTCATTCTCAATCTCGTAACAACAACCTTTTTGCTGGTATTTTAATGATGCTTCCAGGTCGAAAAGCATCTGTTCAACGGTCATCAGCGCTGATGTAAGAGAACGACGATGGTTTTCGGGGAGTTTTATTTTTTCTGTTTTCATAATATTTCAGTTAATAATAGTTCAAAAAATTGCAGCCATGATATGAAAAAAGTTATGTGTAATGTTTCTTAATAGCTTCTATTTTATCGAATTCAGCATTTATAATTTTAATTGAGAATTCTATATTTTCGTTTATAGATAATTTATTTTCTATACTTTCTTCAATCATTTTTTTCAGACTTTGAAGCAAGTCAAAAAGCTTCTGGTCGAAATGATATTTGAATTTTCTATATGATTCGCTGATTTTGTAATCAATATCACTGCGCATCTTCCCTGCATTGGGATTGATCAGCTCTATGGAGTTATAGTAAATTTGTTTAAGGACCATCTTCCTGACAAAATATTCAGGCAGAATTTTATAGAATATATTTTTTCTTATAGAAGGGACCGAGTAATTTGTTTCTGTTTTGAAATAAAATGATGTATATACGTCCAGATCGAATGCGGCAATAATCCCTTCAATATTAACTCCAAGCACCTCATTCATCTGTCGTATAATTTCCTTAATAAACGACTGTGATAATGTACTGTACTGAAGGAGAATATTGCTGAATTCTTCTTTAACCGATTCTTCAAGACTGGTTTTCAGTTCTTCATATTCTTTAATTATTTCATTTGATAATTTTCTGGCAAACTCATCAGCGTCTGATTCCTTTATTTTCTTCCAAGTTCCGGTGCTATTATTAATAAGTATTGCATTCACATATGCTTCGAGGTCTCTTCTTTTGTTTTCTGTAACTTCTGTCACTTTATTTATAAGTTGTTCTATACGACTTTTAACAACTGCATCAAAATCAACTTTGCCTGAAGCCAGGTAATCAATTGAATTCTGCATCGCCTCCAGTTTTTTCTCAAGTTCATTAAGAGGCATCTGAAGGGTGTCTGACTTTACTTTCAGCAAGGTTTGCAGATGGTTGGAATAGGTTAGCAGCAGGTTTATACTTCGTGAAGTAAGAATTTCATCTTTTCCGATAAGGATTCTGCTGCTGATTTTTTCTCTAAGCGCTTTGATGTTTCCATGATCTGGTTCATAATTATCATTGTTACTGAAAAATTTTCTTGCAGAAACAGCTATAAGTTCTGGAGCCGAATCTTCTCCGAAAATTTCCTTAAGCATTTTAATATTATAACTGATCATTTTTTTGAGATCATCAGTTCCAAGAAGGTCTGATTTATTAAGAACAAAGAGTACATAAGGTACAGAAGTTTTAATTTGCTTTAGAAGTTCTTCATCGGCCTTGCTGATTGGAAGGTCGGCACTCATAACAAAGAGCGCTGCATCAATTCTGGGAAGAAATTCGATTGTGGTGGCAGTGTTATGGCTGAAAAGTGAACCCAGTCCTGGAGTGTCGACCAGAATCAAATTTTCAAGAAGGGGGGATTTTGTAAAAATTCTGACACAATCAACCTCTTTTTTATTTTTTGGGTTATTTTCTTCTGATATGTAATAGGTTACATCTGCCGGATTAATGGTGTACCTTCTTCCTCCTCTGAAAATAACTTCAGCCCTGGTTTCAGGTGCATATTGGAAGAATGTGATTACTGAGGTTACAGGGGTTACTGCCACAGGTGCAAGTTCTTCTCCGATTAATGCATTTATTACGGATGATTTGCCTCTCTTGAATAACCCTACAACAACCAGATAGAATAATTTCAAAGAGATTTTTCCTGAGAGTTCATCGAGGGAATTTATAATACCTGTCTTATTTAATCTTCTTGCAATTTCTCGTAGAATCTCAATGTCGGAATTTATTATATCTGATTTTGACATGGCTTTATGACTGAAAAATGAAATAACTCCTGTTTTAAATAAACCATTTACAAATTATCTTACATAAGATTTAAAATGACCTAATGTAAATGTGCAGGAGTTATCAGTCAATTTATGACGGTTAAGGGCGAACTCCATCGCCGCTGCAAAGATAATTTTTTTAAGTGTTCTTAAAAATTGTCAGAAAAGGAAATATTCATTTGATTAGATTTGCTTTTTAATTACCTGTTAAATTAAATCTGGATAAGTATGCTATATTATTTTGACGTGCTGAATTATTATACATGGGTTTCTGATAAAATAACGGATCAGATTCCTCTTATAAATGTGTGGATAGTAATTTTTGCAATAGTTGTTCTATTGTGTTTTCTTACTGGAGAAATAACTGGAAATTACAGTCAGACCGACAAACTCTGGAGTCTGATGCCGATTATTTACGGGTGGGTAACAGTTGCATGTTTTCCGTTTTCGGCAAGGCTTTGGCTAATGGCGATAATGGTAACGATATGGGGGGCAAGACTAACATATAACTTTTACCGTAAAGGCGGTTATAGTATTGTTCCGTGGAAGGGCGAGGAAGATTACAGGTGGAAATATCTCAGGGAATTATCAGTTTTAAAAGGCCGAATTAGGTTCGCGTTATTCAATTTGTTTTTCATATCATTTTATCAGCATTTTCTGATATTGCTATTTTCTTCACCTTTTTTAGTGGTAGCTAAAAGTGGAAAGGCAGACATCTCATTTGCTGACTTTGTTATAGCAGCCTTTATGTTGTTATTTATTGTTATTGAAACAATTGCCGACAATCAGCAATACAGTTTTCAGAGAATTAAGAGAGGTCTGGAAATAAATACAAACAAATATATTATTTCACTTGATAAAGGTTTTTTAACAGAAGGGTTGTGGCGTTATGCACGTCATCCCAATTATGCCGCAGAGCAGGCGATATGGATTTGTTTTTACTTTTTTAGCGTTGTTGCAACTGGCCAATGGATTAACTGGTCACTTTCCGGTGCCATTCTTCTTGTACTATTATTTCAGGGAAGTACCTTGATGACAGAAAAAATTAGCAGTTCAAAATATCCTGATTATGAAAATTATAAAAAAAATGTTCCTGCATTTATTCCGTATCTCTTTAAAAGTTCTAAATGAAAATTATTAATGTTGGTTTGATTTTCTAACACATACTTTAGATTCCAGTATTTTTGTTCTTTTCTTCCTGTATCGGAGGGCAGGGCACAGTCCCATAAGAGCAGTAAACGCAGCAGTCGCTCGGTTTGGGTTTTAGCACTGTATGGCATTTTTTGCATTCATAAAAGAACTGACATGAATCGGTGGGCATGGTTTCAGTTGCCTGGTGCCCGCACACAGGACAGGTGATTGAAGATTCGGAAATAATTTCCATTTGGTGCATTTTAAAGTTTCGGCTTGGCAGCAATAAATCTTCAATTTAAGCGCTTTTACAAGCTCTTCTTCATGAAAATATCCGAAATGCAAGTAATATTCTTTACCGTCCTTATCAAATAATAACTGGGTGGGGATTGCTTCTATGTTGTATTGTTGTGCAAAGGGAGCCCCTGTTATTCCTGTTTAAATGGCCGACTTTGAAAGGAAGACCAACACTGCTGCCGAATTAAGGAAATTCTTTTCAAATTGTTGATGTCGGGTATATCTCGTAAAATGTTTATCTCTGGTGTGCGTCAGAAGGACTTGCATCAATTACCCTTGGACAGGTAGATAAACCTATGGTTTATGAAGTCCTGAAACTTAAATCGTCTCGGCAGTTAGTTTTTCGCAAACTGTGGGTTATACTGAACAATAGGTAAGGGTAAGATCCCGGTGATCAGCTAAGTTTAAAAGAAGAGGTTAAATAAATAACCGCTGATTACGGCGGTCAGGAATATTGTTGTAACCATTGCAGCAACTAGTTTTGGTTTAAAGATCCCTGCCAGCATGCTCATTTCGGGTATTGCCATGCCTGCACCGCCGATTACAAGCGCTATGACAGTCCCTATACTCATTCCTTTCCCCATCAGAGCAATACCTATTGGGATAGCTGTTTCTGCCCGTATGTAGAGAGGAATCCCGATAATTGCTGCCACCGGAATTGCAAACGGATTATCAGGTCCGGCAATCCTAACAACAAAATCCTGCGGCACATAACCATAAATTGCTGCTCCCAGAGCGACTCCGATCAGCAGGTAAATGAGAATAGGGCGCAAACTGTTCCATCCGCTCTTTAAGGCTGCAATCAATCGGTCTTTAAATCTTTTCGGTTTTTGTATCAGCGATATTCCAATTGAACCGCCCGATTCACAGCAACATGTTGTTTTAGGTTTGATATTTTTTAAGAACTTTTCACCACCTGCTTTTTCGAGAATTACTCCGAAGATAACTGAACACGCAAATGCAACAATGAAATAAATCAAAGCAGCTTTGGGATTAACAAGTGCAGCAAGCATACCGACAATAACTGGATTCAGAAACGGAGATGCTATCAGGAACGACATAGCAGAACCAAATGGCACTTTCGCGTTAAGAAAACCTACTGTTATCGGGATAGTTGAACATGCGCAAAAAGGTGTCAGAGCGCCAAAACCTGCACCAATTATATTCCCGATAATGCCTTTGCCGAATAGTCTCTTCTGGATTTTTTCTTCAGGAATATACTGGAGAATGAGATCAACTATTGCACTTATTAATATAAACAGGACAACCAGTTCTGCGGTTATTATAGTAAAATATTTCAGTGTCTGGATCAGTGTATTCATTATGGCTAACTAAGATTAAAATCGTTAAAAAATAATATTGCTTTTAACAGTAAGACGGAACTTGCATCTGAAAAGACACAAAATTCAGTTACTTTTTAAAACGGAGATTGTTTCAGAGAATCGGTTCGCCTTCTGTTTTAATAAGCGGAGCGCAATTATCCTTGATAGTGCAATGAGAGAATTTGCCGCTTTTTGTATATTCTATTTCACAGCATTCATGGAAAAGGTCTAAAAGCATTTTCCTTGCCCGCTGAACCCTCATTTTCGTCGCTGAAAGACTGATCCCGAGCTTCTCACCAATTATTTTAAGAGGAATATTTTCAATATCGCTCATAAATAAAGGTTCACTGTATCTGGCAGGAAGCAATTTTATCATCGGTACAAGAAAATCTGCTGCTTCATTACTTAAGTCTTCAAGTTCATTTGTAATTGTATCCTGTAACACAATGTTTTCAAAATTCTCTGCGGGGAGACTCCTTCTGTAATGATCAGCAAGTGTGTTTCGTGCCGTTTCAAAGAGCCAACCTTTCGGATTATGTAAAAAAGTATTTTTATTAAAAGCATTAATCAGTTTAACCATTACCTCCTGAGCAATATCTTCAGACAGTTCAGAATCCCCTGTTTTACTGAGCAGGTATCTTTTAACAATATTGTAATTATCATTTATGATAAGGTTAATATTACAGCATGCTGCCTGGTCATTGTCAACGTTCATATCTGATAATCCTGAAATCTGACAACAAAATTAGAATTAAATAAAAGCGGGAACAGTTAAAGTTAAAAAAAACGGCCGGATGTAAAATATCCGGCCATTTTGCTGATAAATGGATCTTATTTTTTAGATGCGCAGTCGATGCAAACTTTCTTGTCTCCTTTTATCCTGCCATATTCCATAACAGTCATTTCGCCGCATTCCTCGCATACGAAACCGTCAAAACTGTCTTTTTTTGGTTCGAGTTCGTATTGAAAAACCGGAGAAATATTTAAAAGTTTATCATCAGGTGTATTCATTATACCTTCAATAAGCTTATCGACAATCTCATCCGGAACAGTGCTTGCCGGTTTGCCGAGCATGCGGTAATCGGTAAAGAATACTGATTTTTTATTATTCAGCATTGCTTCCGCTTTTGGAGTAACTCTCACTGCTCTTCCTGTGGCTCTGTCAACCAATGTTACCGCCCATTTCCCTTTGTGAGTTTTCTTGATGTTCCCTTTACCGAAGGTTGTACCCATAATCACCTGAAGTCCATCGCCGTAACATGTTGCACAATGATCTTCTCCAAGATCAACAAAGGCAACAAGCTGTCCGTCTTTCGCACGTTCAACGCCCAATGCGTTCATGGCGGCGGCGCCTGCCCTTAAACCCATTGGCATGGCAGGACATTTATGTCCGTGAAATTTCTGCCCGAATTCGAGCCATTCTTTTGGATTAATCATAATTTTAAATTTTAAGTTAAATGTTTATTAATGAATAATTTGTTTATTGTCGTTAACCGTAAACTCCGGCTGAATTGTTGAGTGATCTATATTGTGTTTCAATAAAACCTCTTTAATCTTTTCCAGGATCTTCTCAAAACCGCTTACCTTAAGATCTTCTGAAACATCAATATGCGCCTCAAACATAAGATCGTGATCATTAATCTGCCAAACGTGGACATGATGAATATTTTTAACTCCAGGTATATTGCCGATTTCAATGGCAATTTTTTTAATGTCGATTTCTTCAGGTGTAAATTGCATAATGATTCGCAGGGATGTTCTGAAAATTCCCCAGCTCATATAGAGAAGATAAACAGCTATAACCATTGAGAAAACACTGTCTGCCCAATACCAGTGAAAGTATTTCATAAACAATCCTCCTGCCAGTACTGCAACTGAAGTCAGCATATCAGTTAACAGGTGCAGATAAGCTGATTTCATATTTATGTTATCATGCGAGTCTTTACGTATGAAAATCACGCTTATTCCGTTTACAAGTATACTGGCAGTGGCAAGCCAGATGATCCAGCCGGAAGATATGGTGACAGGATTTATTAGCCTTTGTATTGCTTCAATGAGAATAATAATTCCAATAACAATTAACGTGATTGAGTTAATGAATGCAGCAAGGATTTCAGACCGTCGGAAACCGAAAGTCTGTTTTTCAGTAGCTCTTCTTCCCGATAAACGGTTCGCCAGATAACTTATAATCAATGACAGGACATCGCTGAAGTTATGAGCCGCATCGCTAAGTAATGCAATACTGCCCGATATTATGCCACCGATGACCTGAGCTAAAGTGATACCAACGTTGAGAAGAATTGCAAACCCAAGATTTTTGCCGCTTACTTCGTGGTGATGATGTTCAGTTTCTTTCATAAGCTGGTTTTTTAAATTATGCAATTGCATCGTAAATCAATTTGGCTGCTATCAGAAGAAGAACTATAGCATAGATTAATTTCACCTGTTTTGATTTTGCCTTTTCTGTCATGAAGCGTCCTCCCAGTTGAGATCCTATTATTACCGCAGCCACAACAATGATAGTCAATGGCCAGTTCATTTTGCCTTGCGCCATGTGCCCGAAATAGCCTGAGAAAGAAGAAAAAGTGACAACGAATGCAGTTGTTGCCGCAGCTTCCTTCGTTTTATATCCGGTGGCCATTAAAATGGGAGCAATAATAAATCCTCCGCCAATACCAAGCATTCCACCAACGAACCCGGCAAAGCCACCTGTAAAAAAACCTATGATGCTTCTTTTTCTCAAAGGCATCATTTGTTCCGGCTCAGGATTTTTTGTAGCCCATATCATTCTTACAGCAGCGATGACTACCATAGCAGCAAAAAGGATTTTAAGGGTATGCACCGGAACTATGTCGCTGGTTATCGCACCCAACGGGGCCGCAATTAATGCTGTTACTGCCATAACAGCACCTCCTTTCCAGTCGACCAGTTTTTTGCGTGCAAATGGGATAAGGACCAGCAGTGTATTTAGTCCATTGAGCAATAGTCCGAGTGGGATTGCAACACTTACCATATCAAATCCTGCCCAGCTGAGCACCGGGACGTAAACCATTCCCCCTCCGAGTCCGAGCATTGCAAAGAGAAAAGAAGCAATGGCTATGATGAAAAAAACAATCGTGTAAAGCATATTATTTGATTTAAATGTAAGTGATTGCTTACATTATGGGCAAAAAAATTATTTGTTCAGAATTTTAAGAAGTAATTGCATCATACGGTTGCAGAAATTATCGGCATGGAATTCACCTCCGCTTAATATCAGCTCGATATTAAGTGAAACAGGTATCCCCATGTATAACATAGCCAGGCTTTCAACAGGAACACTTTCGTCCCATGTACCTGCAGCAATACCGTCGAGAAAAATTTTGCTCACAAGCTTTTTCTGATTATTAAATATTTGCTGAAGACTGCTTTTCATTGAAACATCATTATTATGTGAAGCTTCTGAGAACAGAAGCATTGTAATTCCTTTATTCTTTGTCAGATAATTAACTGTTTCGCAAACAAATTTTTCCAGTCGTACTTCCGGTTCCATGTGTGAGTTTGCTATTTTTCGCAGCTGCCCTATGAAATCAGTCTGAACATCTTTAATTATTGAAAGGATAATATCCTGTTTGGTAGGGAAATGTCTGAAGATTGCTCCTTCGCTCATTCCAATCCTGTTGGCAAGATTACGTGTCGACAAATTCTTTAATCCATCAGTATAGATTATATCGAGCACTGCCTGCTTTATCTGCTCCTGCCTTATATCTGTATTTTGACGTTCCATTATATAAGTAAGTAATTACTTGCAAAGATAATGGCATTTTTTAAATCTCCAAAATATTTATAAGATTTTTAAATAAACCAATTCAGCAGCACTTTTTATTTTCCTAAATGGAAGGGCAAGGAACTGTTCCATAAGAACAATAAACACAGCAATCGCCGGGTTTGGGTTTCAGCACTGTATGGCAATTCTTGCACTCATAAAAGAACTGGCATGCATCGGTGGGCATTGTTTCAGTTTCCTTATGCCCGCAAACCGGACAGGTGATGGTTGATTCGGGAATAATTTCCATAAAAAGCTCTTATTATGGTTTGCAAGGACGGAAAATTTTCATTACAAAATAAGTCCTTTTGTGAAGTAAATGAATAACTAAAATCCGGAAGTTTTTTACCTGATAATTGTCTTGCCCTTCCCTCTGTTGACAAAATCATGGGTATTTATCTTTACGCCACTCCCTGAACTGTACAGCCTTTCCTTTATCTGCCAGAAAATCCAGATTATGCCTGTTGATGCCGGAGGCATCCGATTCCAATGGCCATGGTTACGTCCATGGAAAATATGACATATTTTCATACAACGCCGGAGGCGTTGAAGAAGAATCATGTAAACAGATATTCCTCCCGGAATCCAATATCATTTTCTTCCAACATCCTGATCAGTTCTTCTTTATATGAAACAATTTTATGATGTTCCTCCTGATTCTTAACATAATTAATAAGTGCATTTTTACTCGAAATATGATATGTAAATCCGCCGTATCCAACCTGCCACCCGGGGAAATTGTGAAACAGAGATCTCTCCCTGCCTATCATCACATGGGTTGCTTCCTTTATGTCCTTAATCAGATATGAAGGGCATATTGCAGGATGAACATGAGTAATTATATGAATATGGTTATATGCTCCTCCGACAATATATGAATGACAGGATTTGTTTTTCAGGATTCCGGCTATATATGCAAAAAGAATATCCTGGTTTTTATCTGAAAGAAAAGGTTTACGGCCCTTACTGCTGAAGACAAACTGATATAAGAATTGGGTATAGGTTGACATAATTTTCCCTTTTAGCACGATTATAAATTTACAAAATAATTCTGGATTTGCAAATTCAACCCCTCCGGGGTTGTAAACAATTCCATCTCTGTAACCCCGGATATTACCGGGGCTACCGGGCTTCAAAGCCTCCGGCTTTGTTTATTCCTGCCGGTGATTCAAATCCCGGACGCGACCGGGGTTATTGGGTTTAAAAGCCCCGCCAGGGCCGGGCAGGCTCTTTGGCTTTTTTGATTCCGCTAATATGTAAAAAGCACCTGCAGTGCTGTCCAGAATGAATCCTTCGGATTCGCGAAATTTATCTGCTCCAGGTCTCCGGGATGAAAGTAACCAAACACCCCCGTAAACTGCCATTTTTTAAACGGCTGGTAACGTATAAAAAGGTCCGCCTCATCTCCGAGATGATGTTTCCCTGGCTGAATTTTCATTGTTCCGAGTGTCGTTACATCATCGGGTACCGGGATACTGAAACGATTGTACTTAATTTCTATCCACATTTTTCCCTTTAAAGGATTCAGTTCAAGTACAATTTCCGGGTTGCTGAGGTTTGACCACTGAACAATGTTCATCCATCCGTAATACTTGTCGCTTGCACCAAATGCAGGGTCAAATGTTCTGATCACTTCATCGGCCTTCCGGCCTCCTGAAGCATAGGTGTACCGAAAGCTCAGAACAGGAGAGGCAGGCAGTTTACTGAATCTGTAACCGGCTTTCAGGAAATAGCCGTAAGCATTTATTCTTTTTCCGTTTTCTTTGCCGTATTCC
This sequence comes from Bacteroidota bacterium, assembly GCA_029552825.1. Classification (GTDB taxonomy): domain Bacteria; phylum Bacteroidota; class Bacteroidia; order Bacteroidales; family VadinHA17; genus LD21. Next base: position 1,609 of record JAKPDL010000133.1, on the reverse strand, counting down.
TGCGAAAACAGCAGATCATAAATAATATCATGGTTGTCCGGATTTACAAGCCTTATTCCGGTCCAATTCCGATTAATGGAGAGATTCCTGATATAGTCTGCCGAACCCTGGCTTTTGAGAGCATAAAACAGCTCGGCATTTAGCCAGGATGAAACCCGGAAGTGTGAATATATTCCTCCGCCCCAATATTCAGTGTTTGTAAACGGGATTGAGGTCATCAGCGGATCATGTGTTTTCGTCCCGCCAGCAAAAGCATCAATATAATTCTCCCCTTTTCTGTATGATATTTTCACTGCGTCCCATGTCCAGCGGCCGGTGTTGCCCCAGTCGCCCGGACCGAATATCCTGTTGTCGGCATAAAATATTTTCTGCCTTCCAGCCTTAATGGTAATGTTTTTAAAAAGATTCCGGTATTCAACAAATAGATCATATATCTCAAGAAACTCTTCCTGCGGATTCATGGTATAATATGGTGTCTCCGTTCCGGTCTTCCTGATCTTAAACAGGTCTGGATATATGCTGTTACGCAGCGACCAGCCGAATGCCCTCGAATCCTGAAGGTGGAAGGCTGCGGTTAAGTTTTTATTTTTATAGGTTACTCCGGGAATTATCCTTTGAAATAAGATTTTATCGTGGAGACTACCCACTGCCCCGGGAGAATCATCGCCATAATTCTTTGCATTCATTCCATTCCAGACTTCAAAGCGGTACCGGACAGACAGGTCAAAACTGAGCTTCCCGTTACTATCCTGAGCTCCTGATTTGTAGAATAACAGAAGCAGACCAACTGATAATAGAATATATTTGTTCAATTTAGTTATAAGGAAGGGTTGAATCTATTTTATGAATGGGTGGTAAAATACCTTTTCATCTGGTGCGTGTCCAGCACATTGAATACAAACTTTTTTTCCGTCTTTGACCCTGAGGTAACGTTCAAAGACGTATTCACCACAATTTTCACATTTTGCCTTATTGAATGAGCCTTTAACCGGTTTATATTCAAAATCAGGCAATTCGGTTATTTTGAAAAGTTCGTCATCTGTTGCTGTCAGAACCATATCAATAATGTCTTCACATACATTCAAAGGTATCTGTGAAGGTTCAATGCCTTTCTTCCTGTAGGCAAAGAATTCATGAGGCGCCATCTTGTCCTGAAACTCATTTTTTACATAAATTCTGACAGCTCCCTTAATACCGGGATACCAGAATATTGCAGCAACTTTACCATAATACAGCCTGTCGAGCATCCCCTTGCCAAATGTTGCACCGGTGGCCGACATGATCCCGTCCTGCATGCATCCCTGGGGGTGTCCTACTCCCATTTCCGAGAAAACATGCATCTCATGATCTTTGCATCGTTCAACGCCTAATTTATTAAGAGCAAGTGTGCCCATCCTGTAGCCGATAGGCATAAACGGGCATTTGTGTCCATGGAACTCAAATGCCCAGTCAGGAATGTGAAATTTTCTTGTTTCCATAATGTTTTAAGTTATTTCTTTCAATTATGAGATTAAGATACGTTTTTATAAGGTTTTTATCATCTTTGGTCTTTTACCATAAATGATCATGTAGGTCACAGGGAGGAATATAAAGACGAGCAACAGGCCAA
>JAKPDL010000095.1 GCA_029552825.1 Bacteroidota bacterium | reverse complement strand
AAGGAAAATTCCTGTGATATCTCCTGCATTGGTCTTTATTTCTGCCCCAACTATCACTGTAAAGTTTTGATCTTTGTTTGCTGCTTTTACTTCCAGGGCTCCCTGAATAGTATCATGGTCACATACAACTATTGCGTCCAGTCCTCTTTTCTTTGCCGTTTTAAGAATTTTTTCCGGCTTCATGAGGCTGTCGTACGACCGGTATGTATGTATATGAAAGTCTATTTTCACAGGAAGTATTTTTTATAATAATGAACGGGGATATATACCAGTTGATAGAGGTTAGGTTTAATATCCCTGAGCCAGATATCATTTTTTGAACGTAAGAGATCGTAAAAAAATGCGCCAAGATGCCATGGACGTTCGACAAGGTGAAAAAACTCGCCGTTAAGTATCCACTGGAATCTTTTTACGGGATACTCTTCGTGCAATATGCTTTGTCCCATGGCGTCATCAATCAACATCTGGGGGAAATTAACACCAGACACAAGGGCAAGGTCGAGTGAACCCCAGAATTTAGCATTGATTTCCATAAGGTTATATATTCCTGTCCGGTTGTCTTTTTTGAATTCGACCATCGCGACTCCTTCCCATTTGAGTTCGTCGAGGATTTGCCTGCCGTGTTTTAGGATCTGTTCGTTATAGAAACCTTCAGCGGCAGTACTTGGACCTCCTTTTACGGGATATTCTCTTATCCGGCGGTGCATGAACCAGCTTAGGCACCGACCCTTTTTGTAAAATGCAAAAAAACCGGCACCTTCTCCTTCTATGTACTTCTGAATAAAGGGTAATGCTCCATCGAAATTTCTGGAAGCACACATTTTCCTGTATTTTTTTACAAGCTCATCCCTGTTATTTGCATAATAAACAAGGGTTTTACCGGTCTCAACAGGTGATTTTATAACACACGGAAATTCTATTTCAATTTTTTCAATTTCATCAATATTTTTCAATTCTTTTGTTTCAGGGTAAGGTACGCCAATTTTTTCGGCAAGCTGGTATGTTTTTATTTTACTTGTCGCCACCTCAATCTGTTCTGGCGAGGCAATAGTTAAATATGTATGGTTCCTAATTCTACTGCTGTATAGCGAACATAACCTGAAACTGATATGTGATACAGGGATAATAGTAAGGTAATTTCCCTTTTGAAGTATTGAAACTATTTCGTCAATATATTTTTCGGGATTCTGATCAGGATTGGTTATCAGAAATTTATGTGTGATATATTTTGAGAGAAATGATATTGAATACTTATAGCATGACACTACATCAATAATATATCGACCGGTTCTTCCCAGGTGCCGTACTATCGCAAGTGCGTTTTTATGATCACCGTCAAGTACAAGTATCTTATGCTTTGCTCCAGACTCTTTCATAAACTGTCCTTGCATTTGTCAGTAAAGCATCGTTTTCTTTACAATAATCGAGAATTCCAGTATAAACTTCCCTCCATCCTTTAAATTTATAATCCGAAAAATAAGTATTATGCCAGAGTAATGTAAGAACACCTCCATGTTTTCTGACTTCATCGGCCAGATTTTTGATTATGAGTAATGCTTTTTCATGATTCAGACCCAGGTATTTTTTATGTGCCAGAGTAACATCCATTACGGTAAGAGGTATTTCAATAACTGTAGAGATATCATTTTTTTCAAAATTAAAAAGATAAAACGGATAACAGGTAGCCCTTCTGAAACAGGGATAGTCGGGAAAACCCAGAGTGCTGTCATATTTGATTCCGCATTCTTCCAGCACAGAGGCTGATTTTATCGGGTCAAAAAGCAGATAGTGAAACCTGTTACCCCATACTGAATCTGGCGACACCTTTTCAATTTCAGATTTCAAAGCCTGAGCGTTGACATGTGTGCCTGGACTCCCATGTATTCCTGTGTCGAATCCATTTCTTTTCAGAAATTCAATCGTATTATAAAGGTGTTTTCTTTCAATATTATAATCGGCATTTTCCAGTCCGCCGCTTTTACCTCTCCGCGACAGAAAAAAGAAAGAGGAAGTCGCATTGTACTTCTTTTCAATATTTATTATTTCATCAAAATTGAACCATTCATCCTTATTTTTGAGGAACCTATTGGCTAATAAAACTGGAACAGACAGAAAACGGCCTTTTCTCAATTCACTTGCAGAGCCTTCAAGCCATGCACTCTGGCATTTGTCTATATCGTGGGTAAGTGCAACTGCAAATTTATGATTATCCCATAGAGGTTTCTTTATTTCTGCTTTCTTTACATGTTTTATTGTTTCATACAGGATGTCGAAATAATAATTTACAACCGGAGTATTCTGCAGTGACAATTTATTTATTGCACTTTCTCTGAAGATTGATCTTTGATGGTCATCTCTGCCGGGAGATACAATCTCGTTCCATCCGCTAAGGAAATAGAAAACAGATGCTACTATGTCGTAGTTTATTACAGCCTTGTTCCCGCTGTATGTAACTATATCTTTAGTTTGATCGTTGTCGAATAAAAATGGGATTTTAACTCCTTTCCATTCCTTCCATGCAACTGAACTGAAATTGATATCTGCATGTGACGACCAGAAAGAATCGTTTGTTTTGCGTTCGATAAGTACAGGGGCTTCCCCATCGGGCAGATATCCGACATCATTTTCAGTGATATTAAAAAATAACTGAAAATTTTTCAGGAAATATTTAAACCGGATATCCATTATTTAGTGTCTTTTATTTTTTGATTTTCAAAAACCTCAATACATCATCTGTTCTGGCGGTAATGTCTTCCGAAATCTTCAGAAGGTAAACGGGTATGAAGAAAAGCAGAGTCACAACAGAACTTCTCAGGAGAATATCGGCAATCAGATTTTTCATTTCTGGAATAACGGCCGATATAATATATGAAATTACTCCTATCAAAATGACATATAAGAATTTTATATTATAAGGCTGGAGCTTAAATTTGTAATAGAGGAAAAGGAACCTCATTAAGTTTAACAGGGTCAGTGCGCCTGCACTGCCAATTGCAGCACCGGTAATGCCCAGTAACGGTATGAGTATAATATTGGCTGCAATAATCATAACTACAAGGAGTAACAGGAAATATGTCTGAATTCTGTAGTAAGCTGAAGTGCCGAAAATTGAACTGTTAGCTCCTGTAGCCATGTCGATCAGGCTTCCCAGTGCTATAAAGAAGACAACCCACTTTCCTTTCATATATTCCGGGCCGGTTATTCTGAAAATATTGTTGATATTTGCCCAAACTCCAAGGAAAAGCAGGGAAGCAATAATGAAAAGAGTCAGACAGCTTCTGTAATATATCTCCTTTATTGTTACCAGGTCGTTATTTTTCCATGCATCAGCCGAAAGGACGTTAGCTATTCTGCTTAGAGATCTTGAAGGCATGCTTATTACAACTCCGAAAAAGAAGCATATTGAGTAGATACCGGCAAAGTCAAGCCCAACCATGCTGTTTATCATAATTACGTCGATATTCTGAATAACAAGTAGCGAGAATCCATTCAATATACTGAATAATGACACAGAAGCTATTGAAAAAGCCATTTGCCGGTCGATATGTTTAAAGTCGGTGGACAGTGAAAACTGGTTTTCTTTTATCAGGGTAAGAGTTATATAAAGTGTAGGAAGGCAGAGTGCTGCAACATAAAGAATTACGAACTGATCAAAGTTAAGAATGTCAAAAAAGAATAACCCGATAAATATTATTATCAGCACTCGCTGAAAAACTTCACGAAGAAATGTTCCATGCACGCTGTTATAAAGTGCAGTATAATAGTTGTCGAGAATTGTGAAGAATATCTGGAAGAAAACCAGTATAATGAGGTAGTTGAAATATTTCGCTACGAGTGGTGATTTCTGAAGGGCTGAACTTAGAAGTGCAGGTTTGAAAATCAAAAGGAGGAAGGTGGTAAGCAGGAATCCTGCAAAGCCTACCAGCAGTACCAGGGAAAGAAATCCATAATGTTTTTTTTCATCATTTCTGAACCAGGGGAAAAGCCTGATTATTGCACCATTGATGCCCAATGTTCCAACCATGGAAATCAGTGAGGAATAGGCAACTATAATTTTTAGCAATCCGATCTGTTCGGGTGAATAGATTCGAGGAAAAAGAATTCCGGTTGTAATAAATCCGAGGATGAGCCCGGTGTAAACAAATATTGTACCTTTTACGGATTGTCTGAATACAATTCCCAACGGTAAGTAATTTTAGGTTATGAGCAAATTTACAAAAAGGAGGCAATTAACTCAGGAAAGGGTAGTTTATTTTATTATTTCTGCGATTTTACGGGTGAGGTTATACCGTGAAAAGATTTCTGTTTTTTCTTTTGAAGGTATGAATCTTTTCTCCATAAAATCTGAAATAATGCGGGCGATTGTATTTGTTTCTTTGTATCCGGTTGTAATTCCAGCGCCTGTCATTTCCAGTACCAGAGCTGCGTCGCCGTCGGCAGGGCCCAGGCAGAGTACAGGTTTACCTGAGGCGATATACTCGAAAAGTTTTCCTGTAAGAATGCACCTGTTTCCAGGGTGGTCGGGTATTATCAATAAAAGGGCAGATGAGGAGATCATGTGTTTGACAGCTTCAGTATGGCTAACATAGGGAATGAAATCTAAAAATTCTTCAGGAACATTTTCGTATATGGTTTTTTTCTGCGTTGATGAGATTGTTCCTACAAATCTGACGCGAATCTTTCTGCCTGAATCTGTGAGTTTTTTCACTGCCTCTGCAAACCCTTTAAGAGGGTAGGCAGGCGAAAGAGTGCCAGTATATGAAATGGTAAATATTTCCGGTTCAGATGGTTTCAGGTTCCTAAAATCTTCATCGTCATAACCGTTGGTGACCACATATGTTTTTGCTTCTGCAGTACTTACTTTTGAAGCAAGCATAATTTTAAGCCTGTCGCCTACTGTAATTATTTTATCGGCTTTTCTGAGTACGCTTTTTTCGTAGTGCCTGTCGAGAAGTCTGGCCGGATAAGTATGAAAGAATTCCTTGTAGTAATAAATATCTGTCCATGGGTCACGCAGGTCGGCAATCCATTTTATATGAGGATATTTTTTTTTGAGTTTAAGTCCAATAAGCTGTGTGGAGTGAGGGGGGCTGCTGGTGATGACTCTGGTTATATTTTCTTTTTCTATAAGTTTACATGCTTCCCTGAAGGCATAAGGGTTCCATCCGCGGCGTGGATCGGGAATGAAAAAGTTGCCTCTTACGAATCTCATTAAATATGATAGAAAGCTTTTACGTCCTTCGCTGGCAAATCCTGCCGAGGGGATCTGTGACCTGTCCCTGCCTGCAAATCTGAAATAATTGCGTGCCGGGGTTCGTACTATTTTAATGTTTTCAGGGATATCATGTAGCAGTGATTCATCCAAAGAAGGATATTGTGCAAATGCTGGGTCAACTGTCAGTATAACAGGTTCCCATCCGTGCAGGGGCAGGTATTTGGAAAATTTAAGCCATCTCTGTACCCCGGCGCCTGCACCTGGGGGCCAGTAGTAGGTAATTATAAGAACGCGGTTCATCTTATAGCTGTTTAAGCAGGCTTCTGATACTGACTTTTTCTGCAATTATTTCCCTGAGCCCTGCCACAGGAACCCTTTCCTGTTCCATTGAATCACGGTATCTGATTGTTACTGTCTGGTCTTCCAGAGTCTGATGGTCAACAGTAATACAATAGGGTGTTCCAATTGCATCCTGCCTACGGTATCTTCTTCCTATTGAATCTTTGTCGTCGTACTGACAATTAAAGTCAAACTTAAGGTCTTCAACAATTTTTTCTGCAATTTCAGGGAGTCCGTCTTTTCTGATAAGAGGCAAAACAGCAAGTTTAACAGGTGCAAGGCAGGATGGGAGCCGGAGTACAACCCGCATATCTTTTGTGCCATCTTCTTTTTCAATCTCTTCCTCATGATATGCAGCGGATATTATGTGTAGAAACATTCTGTCGAGACCGATGGATGTTTCGATGACATAAGGGATATAAGATTCGTTTTTATCAGGGTCGAAATATTGCATTTTCTTACCACTGTATATCTGGTGCTGTTTCAGGTCAAAATCGGTTCTGGAGTGTATGCCTTCAACTTCTTTGAAGCCGAAAGGAAATTTGTATTCAATGTCGCAAGCAGCGTTTGCATAGTGAGCCAGCTTTTCATGGTCGTGAAAACGGTAATTTTCTTTACCAAAGCCAAGTGCGAGGTGCCATTTCATACGTTTTTCCTTCCAGTATTCGTACCATTCAAGCTCGGTGCCTGGAGTAACGAAATACTGCATCTCCATCTGCTCAAATTCCCGCATACGGAACAGAAACTGACGAGCAACTATCTCATTACGAAAAGCTTTCCCCACCTGTGCAATTCCGAAGGGCACTTTCATTCGGCCGCTCTTCTGAACATTAAGGAAATTCACAAAGATTCCCTGTGCTGTCTCCGGTCGGAGGTATACTTTTATTGCACCATCGGCAGTTGACCCCATTTCGGTGGAGAACATAAGATTGAACTGTCTGACTTCTGTCCAGTTCCTTGTTCCAGAAATAGGGCAAACTATTTCATTGTCGATGATTATCTGGCGTAATTCTGCAAGATTGTTTTCTTTCATTGCCCGTGAGTAACGCGCGTGAATCTCATCAATCTTTGACTGTAAGGATAGTACACGTTGATTTGTACTTCTGAATTTCGCCTCATCGAAAGCATCACCGAATTTTGCACGGGCTTTATCTATTTCTTTCTGTACTTTTTCTTCTATCTTTTCAATATGTTCTTCAATGAGGGTATCTGCCCGGTATCTCTTTTTTGAATCCCTGTTGTCGATAAGAGGATCGTTGAATGCATCAACATGTCCGGAAGCTTTCCAGGTAGTGGGATGCATAAAGATAGCAGCATCTATGCCTACAATATTTCTGTTCAGCAATACCATACTGTCCCACCAGTATTTTCTTATGTTGTTTTTTAGTTCCACACCATATTGACCGTAGTCGTAAACTGCACTTAAGCCATCATAAATTTCACTTGAAGGAAATACATAACCATATTCCTTGCAATGTGATACAAGTTTCTTAAAGAGATCCTCAAGAGCCATAATAATCTGTAATAATTATTAAACAAGAAGGCAAAAGTAATTCAAAATCTTAATTTTTCAAATCAGGTTTGAAACAGCAATTTAGCGTGTTCTATAAAATTATAATAAGGAAAAAGTTTTTCATAGGGATAGCAGGTTGATAGAAGATTTATCAAATTTTTTGGGAGAGCTGATAAAATCTATTTATATCTTTACGTTTCCAAACCAGGTATCATGAAGAAGAGAACGGATTTTCTAGTTATTGGATCAGGAATTGCCGGTTTAATGTTTGCTCTCAAAGCTTCCAGATATGGTAAGGTTGCTATTGTTACAAAGTCTTCCATTGAAGAGTCGAACACAAAATATGCACAGGGTGGTATAGCCGCTGTACTGAGTGAAACTGATGATTTTGAAAAGCATGTACGAGATACGCTTATAGCGGGTGACGGATTTTGCAATGAAGAGGTTGTGCGGATGGTGGTTAGGGAGGCTCCTGAAAGGATTAAAGACATGATTGAGTACGGAGTTAAATTTGATAAGAAGGAAGATGGTTCGTTCGATCTGGCCAAGGAAGGAGGGCATTCAGAACACAGAATCCTTCATCACAGGGATAATACAGGTGAAGCAATTCAGAAAGCACTTGTTGCAAGAGTGAGAGCCAACCCAAACATTGAAGTATTTGAAAATCATTTTGCCATTGACATTTTAACGCAACATCAGCTTGGAGAGGAGGTTACAAGAAATAAGCCGGATATAAAATGTTTCGGAGCTTATGTTGCGGATCTTGCAAATCCGCGGGTAATAACTTTTCTTTCAAGGATTACTGTGATGGCTACCGGTGGGGTCGGAAATGTTTACCTGACTACCACTAATCCTGAGATTGCCACAGGAGACGGTATTGCGATGGTTTACAGAGCCAAA
>JAKPDL010000088.1 GCA_029552825.1 Bacteroidota bacterium | reverse complement strand
CTATACCTCCAACTAATCCTCCTACAAATCCTCCAATTGCGGTTCCTAATCCAGGGCATATCGCAGTTCCAATGGCAGCTCCTCCCATTGCTCCCACTTTGGCACCTGCAACACCTCCTGCCCAGCTTCCGGCAACACCTGGGCAGCTTCGCTCGACTTTGAAGATAATCCCAGCGTGCCTGCGGTGGCACATAGAATACATTTTCCGCACGATACTCATAGGGATCGTCAGGGTCCGCTCCTTCGTACTCGCCCTTGCCTTCTTTAAGTTTATAATATAAATCATAAAAACTGTCTGATATGTATTTTAAAAAAATAAGCCCGAGAACAACGTGCTTATATTCCGCAGCATCCATATTTTTGCGGAGCTTGTCCGCAGCTGCCCAAAGTACCTGTTCAATAGGCTGCTCTTTTACTTCATTTTTTGATTTTTTTACTTTTGCCATTCTACTCTACTCCTCTATTTTTATCTTCTTCATCCGCAAATCCGCAGGTTTTTCAGCATCCTTAGGTATCGCCCATGCCCATCCCAGGCGTACAGCGCCCTTAATGCGCCCTTGTTCGCATAAAACTTGAACTCTGCGCAGGGATATATTCCATTTTTCTGCAGCTTGTTTTGTCGTTAAGTAATCCATTATGAATCCTCGCAGAACACAAAATTCCAATTTTTATTATATGCGAAGAAACGAACAATTTCAACATATTACAACTTTATACATAATAAATAAAGTCTTTTCAGAAAATGAGTATACCTGCATTAAATGTACATCCATCCTGTCTCCTCAACCTTATGAAAAATGCCCTTTATCTAATCTGTCAACTCAACCCTACCAATTTTTGAGTTCAAATTTTACCCCAAAATACCTTGTCGATATGTTTCCATGTACGTATTTTAGCCCTTTAGGTCGAGTAGACAACTTGGATGTAATTTTTGAAACCCGCTTAAATAAACACTTACAGCTTTGTAATCAATACCACGCACTCCACATGTTCGGTCCAGGGGAACATGTCTACTGGCTGGACTTCTTTGACTGTGAAACCTTGGCTGCACAGATACTTAAGATCACGGGCGAGGGTAGATGGATTGCATGAGACATAGACTATACGGGAAGGAGCCATATCCACCAGAGTTTTTAACAGAATTTCATCGCAGCCTTTGCGGGGCGGGTCGACTATCACCACATCAGCTTTTTCTCCCTTTTCATAAAGCTCAGGAACAACCGTTTCGGCTTTGCCGCAATAAAAGTCCACATTGGTGATATTATTTTTCATTGCATTTTTCCTTGCTGCTTCAACAGCTTCGGGCACTTCCTCAACACCAATTACTCTGCGGGCTTTGCCGGCAGCGAACAGGGTTATTGTACCTATCCCGCAGTAAAGGTCGTATACCGTGTGGGTTTTATCGATTCCTGCAAATTCGATCGCCTTATTGTACAGAACTTCTGTTTGCACAGGATTGACCTGATAAAATGACAGAGGAGATATTTCAAAGGTCAGGCCACCAAGCTTGTCTTCTATGGTATCCTTCCCGAAGAGCGTAATATTGTGGTTACCCAATATCACATTGCCGGGTTTGTCATTTATGTTCAGGATAACACTCTTTAATCCCGGTATATCTCTTTCCAGTCTGTATAACAGCTTGTTCTTCTTTGGAAGTTCTGGCTTTGTAGCTACGATAATGACCATTACCTCTCCTGTATTGAAGCCTGTCTTTGTAACTATATGCCGAATCAATCCTTCTCCCGTCATTTCATCATATACGGGTATATTAAAGGCTTTGATATATCCAAGAACAATATCCTTTGCCTTGTCACTCAAGGGATGCTGGATATCGCAAACCGGCGCATCAATGATCTCATGGCTTCGGCGGGCGTAAAAACCGGCAATGATCCCTGTCTTGCCTTCTCCCACAGGATATTGTGCTTTGTTCCTGTAGTTTCTGGGAGTCTCCATTCCTATGGCGTTGTTAACAGATATATCTGTAAGCCCGCCGATCCGCTCCAGATTGTCTTTTACTACCTGGCGCTTGAATTCCAGGGTTTTCTCATAAGACATGTGCTGCAGGCTGCAACCGCCGCACCGCTTATATACTGGACAAAATGGCTGTATCCTGTGGGGACTTGTTTTTATGAATTCAGCAATTCGGGCAACAGCATAGCTTTTAAGCACCTTTATTATTTCAGCGCGGACTACCTCACCATCGATGGCTCCCTGGACGAAAATTGCGAAACCTTCATAGCGTCCTACTCCCAGTCCTTCATGGGTCATGCCCGTTATTTCAAGTTCGATGATCTGTTTTTTCTTTATCATAGGTCTCCTTAGTATTCATGGTAGTATTAAGAATTATTATAGCAGAATATTCTGTTTTCAGTACGTTAAGAAAAAAGATCCTTCGCTTTGCGCAGGATGACAAGGCGACTTTCAGTCGCCAAAGATTCTTCGCTTCGCTCAGAATGACATTAGGGTATATGTGACAGATTAGATGCTTCACTTTGCTCAGAATTTTAATTAATACTAAGAGTGAAGGTAAAAGTAGTATATTCATTTTCAGCGCTGTCGGCATAAATCCCGCCGCCAAGGCGTTCTATGACCGTTTTTGCAATCGAAAGGCCTAACCCGTAGCTTCCGGTTTCATGTGATCTTGATGAGTCTACCCGATAGAATCTGTCGAATATCTTCGGAAGATCCTGTTTTGAAATCCCTTTCCCGCTGTTTTTTATTGAAAAAGTGGCCTGACGTTTTGATTTTTTCAGGGATATATCGATCCTGCCGTTTTTTTCTGTGTACTTAACGGCATTGTCAAACAGTATGGTGATGACCTGCCTAACTCTTTCAGGATCGCTTTTTACAATTACGTCAGGCTCGATCGAACGACTGAGCATGATTTCTTTATCGGCCATCACAGCTTCCATTGATGAAATTACATCATTGACAGCATCGCTCACATTAAACGGTACTTTTTGAACCGGGAATCTTATGTCCTCCATTTTTGCAAGGGACAACATGTCGTTTATAAGCTTTGTCATTCTGTCTGTTCCGATCTTTATATAATCGAGCCATTTCATCTGGCTTTTTATGGTCTCTTCCTTATTTTCCAGCAAAACATCATAATTGGCATTAATGATCGAAAGGGGTGTTTTTAGCTCATGAGAGGCATCTGCCACGAATTGCTTCTGTCTTTCCCATGCTTCAGCTACGGGCTTTATCGAACGGTTAGCAAAATAAAGGCTTATTATGAACAGAACAAAAAGCATAATAAAGCCTACAGACAGCAATGTTGTTAGCAAATGAAACAGTGTTTGCTTATACATCGTAACATTCAGGAATATTATCTGGTATCCATCTTCGGCGACTGTATAAGACCTTCCGTTCTCCTGGATGACCTGTTTTTCCATTCGGGATATGGCATATCTCCACTGCCTGCCTTCCAGAGTGATGGTTGAACTGATATTTTTATTCGTCCAGGCGATATCGGCTGCTTTTTTGTATGTTTCATCATTCATATCAAATGGAGAGTCTATCTCGAGAATCTTACCTCTTTCATCGACCCGAATGATGAATGAATCAGAATAATCAGGCGAAACCCTCCGGTTCAGGGTTTTTGGTTTATTATCTTCCGTACTGTCAGGCGACTCTGTCCCCATCATCACAGTTTGCATACCGACTTGTGGATTTAGTTTTTTTGAAATTTCTGAATTTATATTATTGTTGCTGATGATATAGATGGCAGCAAAGGCAATGGCCATTACTATTGAAGTGATGGACATATTAAGAATGAGAAACCTGTTCCGTAATTTTTTAAACATTTTGATTACCGTCCTTTGCCGTTTTAAGGACATATCCCGCTCCCCGTACCGTATGAATGTAAACGTCGGAATCAACTAAAGCCAGCTTTTTTCTTAACAGGGATACATGTATTTCTACCCTGTTATCTTCTGCATCAGTATCATAGCCCCACAGCTTTTCGATAATATTCTCTTTTGATACGATGATGCCGTTTCTTTTTATCAGCAGCTCCAGCAGTTGGGACTCTTTTAATGTCAGCTCTGCTTCTTTGTTGCCACTTACCAGCAGCAGAGTATACGGGTTCAGTTTGATATCTCCAAACTTAAGTATGCCGTCATTAATCAGTTCTGTCTTTCTTCTGGCCAATGCACGCAAACGGGCCAGCAGTTCATCGGTATGGAATGGTTTTGCCAGGTAATCATCTGCGCCGCTGTCCAGGCCGCGCACCTTGTCCTCCACTTCACCCCGTGCAGTCAATAGTATAACCGGCGTTTCGATTCCGTTTCTGCGAAGCTCTTTAAGTATGCTGATTCCATCCATTTTCGGAAGCATGATATCAAGAATGATAATATCATATATACCTGAAAGCCCGCAGTCCAGACCGTCTTCCCCGTTATATGCCAAATCGACGCTGTAATTGTTCTTCTTAAGGACCTGAGCAACAGCTTCGGCCATATATTTCTCATCTTCGACCATCAACAGTCTCATTTGTGTACCTCCTTGCCTGCTTATCGAACCGACAATATAACAGCATTTACAAAACACATGCACATAGGAGCTGATCTTCAGCTCCTATGCATCAAGAAATCTTATTTGCATTACTTAAATTAATCATTCTTAACTTTTCTGAACACAATACCAGCTTCATCTACGGTTACACCCTCGGGCGGATTTTCGCTCCAGGTCCTGCCGCCATCGGTAGAGTAGTACCTAATACCGTTCTCGGTTTTGACCATCATTCCTGATCCTTCACCGCCATTCTCAGGGAAAGCGCCATTGGTAATAGTGATCTTACCGTCTTCTTCCCTGACTGTCACACCTTCAGGCAAATCCTGGCTCCAGGTCTTACCGTCGTCTGTCGAATAGCTTCTTACCCCGTTTTCGTTCCTGACAAGCAGCGTATTCTTAAGATTTGCTGCGTATGCTGATCCAATACCCAGTGCGATCAAAAGTGCCGTACAAAAAACTACAGTCAATGTTTTTCTGTTTCGTTTCATGGTTATACCTCCTTATGATAATTCTGCAGGCGGCCGCCTTACATCATTATCATAAGACATCTACCTTTAACGAACCTTTAGTGAAACTGATTTTTTTCATCAGCTCAAAGAACGTATCGTCTCAATAATATTATCACATTGAACACGTGACATTGAATACCTCATAATGCCCCATGTTATAGCCATCACACCCAGAGTGCACTGCAATATCGGCAGCCATGGTATCATGTAATCCAGTTTCACCGGCAGCGAAAAAGCGCGGTATAGCAGGTATGACCCGAGTATACCTGGGGGAACTCCATAAACAAGTGATTTTATCGAACAGAGCAGGCTCTCAAGATTCAGCATACGGTTCAATCCTTCCGATGTTATGCCGACACTGCGCAAAACGGCAAATTCACGCGACCGTGAACGGATATTGGTGGATATGGTACTTATCACACAGAGCTTTTCATAATTTTCAGTGTCTGTACTGCACAGGGTAACGGGAAGTAAATATCCGCCGTTTTCATGTACAATATTTTTGGCATCGAGAACCTCGAGCATCTCAGGTATAAATACTTCTTCAGATATAACTGTCCTGAATGAATCATTATCTTCCTCAAGCACATCATCTCCCACTCCGAACACGGTGGTTTTTGGATACTGGCGAAATCTCACTGTTATTTCGTTTGCAAGAATGCTGTCCAGCGTATTGTACCTTAACTCTGATTCACTGTTGTGGTTATCAGCTATTGCCCCATCAGGAGGTAAAAATGTGCACACCACATTCACGTTTTCAACCCCAGGATAATACAGCCGTGTTGATTCTTTATACTGAGCTCCGAAATATCCCGTGACAATAAACAGCACTATGCTTGCGCTCAGAGAGACGACAGTTGCACGGAAGTTCCTGCTGTTTCTTTTTAGCGACTTAAAGGCAAGGGTGCCCTCAAAGCCAAACAGCTTTCCGATGAATCTTCCTCCCCGGACATTCTTTGCCTTGATTTTGACTTCACCGGTTCCCCGTATGGCTTCGATAGCGGACATCCCTGCAGCTTTGCGGGCAGGGATCCATGCCGACAGCCAAACTGTTGCGAAGGAAAGAATTATGGATATCAAAATCCCATGCAACGAAACAATGAAATCAAAATCGATCTGAAAAGTGTTCCTTCGGTTGGCTGCAGCAAGAAGCTCATCCATAAGCTGTATGCCGATGTAATTGACCAGAAGTCCCAGAGCGATGCCGGCAGGAACAGCGACTAATGCGAGAAATAAGCCTTCATATATGATAATTTGCGTAATTTGCCTCTTCTCCGCTCCAACACTTTTAATAATGCCGAATTGCCTGATGCGCTCGGCCGCGCTTACACGGAAGGAGTTTGACACCACTATTACGAAAGCAGCGATGATGATGGAACCGAAAACTGCACCCAAACCAAAAAGTATCTCGTTATACACAGAGCTGTAATAACGGTTCTCACCTACCAGTCCCTTGAACATAACATCAGCACTGACAACAAAACCTGAAACTGCTGTTATCATCGCCGTTGACAGCGCTATTCCGGCAAGGGTCCAGGAGGTGCGGCTCCTGTTTGATTTTAACTGGCTGTATGCCAATTTTGCACTCAAATTCATCGGCGCACCACCTCATCCCTTATGATCCGTCCATCGCTGATGGTGATGATACGGTCGGCCTGTCTTGCGATCCGTTCATCATGAGTGATAATGATCAGAGCCTGATTGTACATCTTATTTGACAGCTTAAGAAGATCAATAACCTCTTTGCCTGATTTGCTGTCAAGATTTCCGGTAGGCTCGTCTGCAAGAATGATAGCAGGATCGTTTATCAATGCCCTCCCCACCGCCACACGCTGCTGCTGTCCTCCTGAAAGCTCGTTTGGAAGGTGTTTTGCCCTGTCAGTCAGCCCGATGGTCTCAAGTATCTTCTTAAGCTTTCCATGATCCGGCCTGCGATTGTCAAGAAGGCACGGAAGCAGGATATTTTCCTCGGCAGTAAGCGTTGGAATGAGGTTATAGAACTGATAGACTATCCCTATGTTGCGCCGGCGAAAAATCGCCATATCACTTTCATTCTGTTTGAAGATCTCCTTTCCCGAAATAACAACGCTGCCTGAGGTGGGCTTGTCAACTCCTCCTATCAGGTGCATCAGTGTTGACTTCCCCGAACCTGATGTGCCGACTATGGCTACAAATTCTCCTTTATCCACACTGAAGCTCACGCAATCCAAAGCAGTAACGGTAACTGAGCCCTTCCCATATGTTTTGGTCAGATCCTTGACTTCTAAAACAGCCATTTTTACCCTCCTCTTTTTGATATAATCAATTTACAAGGCCTTTAGGCCAATATAAATGCCTGCCTTCAGGACATTTAAATCTTACCGGAATCAGGCAGGCGATGTTTGAAATTTGACTTATGGATATCTTAATAAATCCTTATCAGGTACTTATTATTTTCTTATACTGTTGTACACGGTCAGTGCATCGGTGATATTGTACTGCTCGGTATAATAATCTCCTCTTGCGCCGGCGGTAATAAGGATGTATTCATGATCGCCCACCTTTGCAAGGCTTGCGAGGCACTGACCGGCTTTAGCCGTATATCCTGTTTTCCCTCCCAGAATCTCGCCGCCCATGATGCTTTGATCTCCAAGCTCTTCATACATGGTACTGTATAAGGTCATTCCGGCAGGGTGCTTGTTGGTGGGTGGTATGGAATGACGGAAGGTAGTGAAAACCTTCCGAAAGTTCTTATTTTGCAAGGCATATCTTAAAAGGATGGACAGATCTTTAACTGTTGTATAGTGGTTATTATTATGAAGTCCTGTGGTATTTTCAAAATGGGTATCCTTCATGCCGAGCTCTTTGGCCTTTTGATTCATCAATTCCACAAACTCCCGCTCCGATCCAGCTATATGATCAGCAAGCGCTGTGCAGCACTCCGCACCGCTCGGAAGCATCACTCCATATAAAAGATCGATTACCCTTACTCTTTCTCCCGGCTGGAAACCAGCCATTGACGCATCTGCTTCATATAGACCATCAAACATTGAAGCAGCGAGTTTGATTTCTGCATCCAGATCAGACAGATTTTCTATAGCGACGATTGCTGTCATTATTTTTGTCAGAGATGCAGGATATATTTTTTCCTCGCTGTTTTTTTCCATTAAAACGGTATCATCAGTAAGACGGATCAAAATAGCATTGGAACTGTGCAGATTATCGGAAGATGAATATGAATCAAGACCGGTTTTAGTTATTGGAGGAACTGTCACAATTTGAGTATGATTATCTTTCTTATAAATGCGCAGATTCTCATGAGTTATAATTGATTTATATATAAAAACAAAAATGGCAACCGTCATGATACTTGTTATGGGAATGCGGATACCTGCCTTTTTCATTCTGACTTTCTGCACCATATAGAATCAGCTCCTTATCCTGTGATGATATTTATTCAAGCACAAAACAAGGAGCAATGTTTGAATTCCATCTTATAAACTTCTTAAGATTTTCTTATGACTAACTGGAAAATCCAGCATTTCATACCGGAAGCCGTACTGTAAATACTGTTTTTTCTAAAGTGCTTTCCACGGATATCGTCCCATCGTGGGCTTTGACGATTTCTTTTGCGATTGCAAGTCCCAGACCTGCCCCACCGGTGTCTGTGGAACGGGCAGAATCCAGGCGGTAAAATTTCTCGAATATTGTATCAAGCTTAGCCTGAGGGATAGGATTTCCCCGGTTGGTAAAAGATATCTCAACATATTTGTCCTGCTTTCCGGCAGAAATTTCAATGACGCTGTCTTCATAGCTGTAAGCTATAGCATTTTTCAAAATGTTGTTGAACACGCGTGCCAGTTTGTCTGCATCACCATACAGAACAAGCCCTTCGGGCACACTGACAGATACCGCTTTCCGCTGCGGAGCCAGTATCGGATAGAATTCATCGGCCATCTGCTGGAGCATGAAAAGCAAATTTATCTTTTCCTTATTAAGTACAATGGTCTGAAGATTGAATCTGGTGATCTCAAAAAACTCATTGATAAGCTGCTCCAGCCTGTTGGCCTTCTCCAGGGTGATGCCGACATATTTTGCCCTCTGTTCAGGGGGCATATCCGGGGCTTCATCCAGAAGACTCAAGTATCCAATAACCGATGTCAAAGGCGTTTTTAAATCGTGAGCCAGGTAAACGACAAGATCATTTTTACGCTGCTCCGCATCCTGAGCAGCTTTTTTTTGCTTTTCCAAATTACTCTTTATCTGATTAAGCTTTTTTTCCATAAAATCAAGTTCAGGTGACAGTACGATCTCTTCAGGAGATTCCCCGGCAAGCTTATCTACTCCTGTTATGACTTCGTCGAAATATCCGGTGAACCAGGAAATTGAGATTTTCAGCATGATGACTAGGAAGACAATTATTATGAAAAGCGTTATAGCTTCCATATTGTTATAGATAAGAAAACGGGTTATGGTTATTGCAGTCATTTCAGGCAATTTGAAGTTATTCATCAGAAAGCTGACAAAAGCATCACTTAAGCTAAAGCTTTCCTGAATTATAAACCGCAGGAGGATGACGGTCGCCACCGTTGCTAAAACAATGAGGAGCATTTTGAGGAATATTTTTCTTTTTAGTTTTGTATAATCATTTTTTTTGCTACTTTTCAATTTTATAGCCAACCCCCCACACGGTTTTTATATACTTGGGATGTTCCGCGTTGTCATTCATTTTTTCCCTTAAATGCCTGATGTGGACCATTACCGTATTGTTGCTGTTGGTGTAATACTTATCACCCCATACTTTACGGAACAGTTCTTCAGAACTTACTACGCGTCCCCGGTTTGAAGCCAGCACCCACAGAATTGAAAACTCTGTGGGAGTCAATGACAGAGGCTTTTCATTCAATGTGCATTCGTGAGTGTCCTTGTTCAAAACCAGACCGGCAATGGTGATCAGCTTTTCCTCCCGTGAGATTTCAGAAGAATTGTATCTGGTATATCTTCTGAGCTGTGCTTTTACGCGGGCAACAAGCTCCAGAGGCTGAAAAGGTTTTGTCACATAATCATCAGCGCCAAGTGTCAGTCCTGTGATTTTATCTATTTCTTCGTCTTTGGCAGTCAGCATTATGACAGGGAAGTTATGCTTTTCCCGTATCTTCTGGCATATTGAAAAACCGTCTATATCAGGCAGCATGACATCCAAAATGGCCAGATCTATATTCTGCGTTTCAACATGCTTTAACGCATCCAGCCCGTTATATGACTTATATACATCATAATTTTCGTTTTTTAAATATACCTCGATCAGATCTGCAATGGACTGCTCATCGTCCACCACTAATATACCTGCTGCCATGATCCGTCAAACTCCTTTTTCATAATTGACACTGAATATTATATCAAGGAATCTTATATATTTTGTGGGTTCCTCCTTAGAAATTTCTTAAGATTATCTTAAGGCGGCATCTTGTTTTCACATCATCTTTACCTGTTCATTTTACCAAAGGAGCGAGGCATGCCACCCAAAGCATATTGTCTTTGCTGATCTGCCTGACGAAAATGCCAAAAAAACGAAACAGCGGTTTCACAAATCAACTCCCCCTATTTTCCTTAACATGCCGTTTACCGCCCGGTTAGCCATTGCGCCGGACGTTGGCTCATCAAGGATCAGGATCTTTGGATCGTGGAACAGCGCCTTGATAAAGTTCAGTCGTGATTTCATACCCTTCGAGAAATCCGATATGCGTTTATCGGCATCCTGCATCAGCCCCACGCTTTTAAGAAGTTCATCGGCATCGAGGCTTTTCTTATACAGGGAAGCGAAAAAAAGAAGGTTTTCCCTGGCTGTCAGCTTCTCATAAGGGCTCGGGAAATTATATAGTCAAATTAATTATAAGTCAGGTGAAAGAAACCCTAAGAAATCTGGCAAAGAGTTTGATAAAATAAGATTAATGATCCATTCATGAGGAGCGTAATGAATTATGAAAAAAGAAATACTTGTGAACTATCTCGATTCGCTTGAAAAGCAAGGTATCCCCGGCTGTGATTGTGTCGTATATCACAATCACCGTCCTGTTTTCCGCCATATCACAGGCTATGCCGATCCTGATACAAAAAAGCCATTGACCGAATCAAATACATATTGGATGTATTCAGTGACAAAACTTTTTACCTGCACAGCTATAATGCAGCTTATCGAAAAAGGTCTCATAGGACTTGATGATCCGGTTTACGAATATCTGCCGGAATATAGAAACATGAAGGTAAAGGTCGGAAACGAGATCAGGCCTGCGAAAAATGCCATGACCATCCGGCATCTGATGTCCATGCAAAGCGGTCTGAACTATAACCTGGATGCTCCATCCATTCAGAGAATCATGAAGGATACCGAAAATGAAGCTACCACCCGGCAGATCATCAGCGCACTTGCCAACGAGCCTCTTGATTTTGAACCTGGAACCCGTTTTCAATACAGTTTGAGCCATGATGTCCTCGGAGCGGTCATTGAGGTCGTCTCAGGGCAGTTTAAACTGCGGGTATGCCTATGATGTGATCCACCCGACGATCCGGGATCTGACTTATGAGATGATGGGCTTGTAGATTCATAGCTGTATTCTGAATGACAATACACTAAGAAATCCTTATAAACTAAACAAGGAACGGGGTAACCGTTCCTTGTCCTGTATTATGATCTGAAATTATATTTTCCCTTTATATCTGGTGAGTATATTGTTAAGCTTCGCATAGGTAGAATCCAGCATCGCTTCAATTTTTTCCATCTCGGATATGGTCTTTTTGGAATCCTCCAGTTTAAGATCGATATTATGACCGGCTTCATACAGCTTGCTGGTATTCCTGTTGATGCTTCCTATCGTCTCCATCAGTTTCTGGTTGGCCATAAGCTGTTTGTTGCTCTTCTGTGCGTAATCATCCAGAGTTCCGATGACCCTGCGTACCCTTTCTGTAATATCTTCAATGGACTTATGTACATCGGCAATGCTCCTGGCGCCTTGTTCGACACCGGTCACGCCTTCATCCATGCTTTGAACTGTCCATTGGATCTTTTCCTGTATTTCACTGAGCTGCTTCTTGATCCCTTTAGCGGCATTACCGCTGGCATCGGCCAGCTTCCTGATTTCATCGGCAAGAACAGCAAAACCCCTTCCCTGATCACCGGCCTTGGCGGCTTCAATTGCCGCATTAAGCGCCAGCAGGTTTGTCCTCTTGGCAATTTGGGTTATTGTATTCGTTATTTCCTCGATCCTGCCTGAATAGCCTTCAAGCTGCTCTATCTGCTGCGCTATATCCTTTACCGTTTCGGATGCTTTCAAAATGGCATCCTTTGCTTCCTGGGCAGCTTGTTTGCTTTTTTCGGTCACATCCATAGCTTCCAGAGTCACAGCAGCATCCATTTCCACTGATTCGATTACTATTTCATCCGCTATTTTAACAGTGTCCGGCTTGAACTGGTTAAGCAGTTCCTGCATACCGACAGCCATATTCTTAAGCAACTCCTTGTTTTGCATGAAGCTGCCTAAGAGCTCAGTACGCATTTTTTCTATGTTTTCACCGACAGCTAAAGTCTCTTTGAGGATTTGCTCCCGGGTATCCAGCACTGCATTGACGCTTTTCGCCATTTGAGAGAACTCTGAAGCTGCGGGAGAATTGATCCTGGATTTGAAATCTCCTTCCTCGACTTTCTTCAGCTGACCGGTCATCTGCTTGATGGGTTTTATTATGGACTTGCTTACTATAAAAGCAATGAGTATGCCAAAGAGTATCGACACAACTGACAGTATGATCACTGCCGGCAATATGTACTCCTCGATCTTTCTTGACTGGACTATATTCTCGTCAAAGCTGGCCTGCAGCTTCTGATCCAGATTCTTATACAACGGGATCAAGCCTGCTCTTGCTTCTTTTATTTCATTAAGTCCCTGGAACTTCTTATCTGAGGCGAGCGCTTCAAGATCGGTCATTATCGCGTCAAGAGAACCAATAGCCATATCCAGGCTGGCTATCTCAAATGTTACCGATTCTCCGCTTCCTTCAAGAATAGCTTTAAGCTCCGGAATCCTGGTATTGATAAGATTTTCCAAAATGGACTGATCGCGGGTTATTGCGCTGATTGCCGTCCGGATCCTTATTTCCTGGGCAAGTGAACCTGCTTTGAATAAAACAGATTTTTGCGACAACAGGTTCTCGAGTTCAAAGGTTCCTGTTTCTCCAACTCCCTTTTCAAGGGCTTCGAGATCGGCAATCAGGTTTTCCTGCAGGGATTTTACCATATCAATGTCCGCAATGAGTGTATCGGAAGCTTTCCTGATATCATTCTTTTGCTGATCAAAATCATATACAGGAACAGCTTCTGGATCTACAGCAGGTAATTCTTCTGCCGATGCGGCATCCTGAAGAAGCAGCGCCAGGGTATCTATTGCATTTTGATTTTCCTTTATGTAGCTATCTGTCAGCAAAATAAGTTCGGACATTGCTGAATTCAGTCTGGCCGCGTTTTCTAGAATATTTCCTGCATTAACCCTGATATTTCCGGCAGAAGCTCCATGCTCTCTGATATATGATTCGAGCATTTCAAGGCCTTCGACCATTGAAGCAGTATTTTCATCGTTCTTTGTGGCAATGTCATTTATCGATATTTCCCATAAAGCCATTGCCTCCTGCACAGAAGATTTCAAAGCTTCTTCATGGGCACCGTCAACTGTCGGGGCTATCAGGGAATCGAACAGATCGGT
This sequence comes from Bacteroidota bacterium, assembly GCA_029552825.1. GTDB lineage: Bacteria > Bacteroidota > Bacteroidia > Bacteroidales > VadinHA17 > LD21. The sequence goes on along the minus strand of JAKPDL010000088.1, from coordinate 2,245 downwards.
TATCGCTTTTTCTTTTTCGAGAATCGATGAAATTATCATCTCAACTTCAGACACAGCCATACCGGGACCAAGCTCCCCGGTCGACACCGTTGCCAGTATATCAGCACAGGCATTACTTATTTTTTCATCTTCCTGAAGAAGGATATCATGAATATTTTTCTTTTCAAGAACTCCCTGATATAATGCGATCGCCTTCTCCTGAGACAAGGCTCTTAAATTGTCAGCCTGACGGGCCAGTGATGAATTGTGCTGAATCTTCTTTGCACCGTCTATGATATAGTCCCGTGCAAACCAGGATAATACGCCAAATATAAAAACCGAAAGCACAACAAGGATAATAAAACCAATATAAATCTTGCTTTTGATAGTTGCTTTTGCCATATTTTATCCTCAAAAAAAGAATAGATAATCAGACATCTATATATGATATCATATACCAACAATATAATTAAATCAAAACAAAATTCATAATATATCTTCTCTTTCGGAACATAATATAATATAATATGGGTGTTTGTTAAATTTGACCTGAAATTGTAACGAAAATGTAACATTTTTAGTATTATCTGCTAGCGCACTGCTTTGGTCATTGATCAGGTTAATGCTTAAGCAATGAGAAAAAGGGCAATTGAGGAGTGTAGTCATGGGTAAGATGACAGGGAAAATTTCCTCCCGGAAGCGAAATTATCTGTCTTTTATGCTGGTTCCCCACCGCAGGGGAAGTGTCCGCACCATAAGAATATCCAATTATAGGACAACCCTTTTATCTCTGACCGCTATAATGCTCGTATCTCTTCTGACACTCACAGGATATACCTTGTCGGTGGTAAAACAAAACCAGGAACTGAAGGTGCAGCACGAGCAGGAAATGAACTTGATCCTTGCACAAAAAGCCGAACTGGAAGACTTCATAGCAAATCAGACCAAAGAATTGATCGAAAACTCAGAGCTCATTTCGGCTGCAGCTACTACAAAAACAATATCCGAGAAAGCTCTTGAACAGTTCAAGGCAGAATATGAGGATATGGTGGTAGCATACGTAGACAATAACATGAAAACGATCAAAAGCGTAAGCCGCGGTACTTCCAAGGAAATGACATTCAAAGAAGGTTTGCAGGAACTGCGGTCGCTGATCGAACTGGTCAGAAGCGCCAAGTTGTCCGAGGACTACACAAATGAAAAAATAGAAAAGAAAGAAAAAGAGTTGACCAATTATTTAAACGCCCTTCCCACTTATTGGCCGGTAGACAACGGTACTACCGTACATTCCGGTTTCGGCAGGCGGTTACATCCTATCTATGGTTATTACCGCAATCATGATGGTATAGACATCGGTAATAAAAAATATCCCACTATTTATGCCGCAGGTGACGGAAAGGTCATTCAGACCGGAAGAAACAGCGGTTATGGAAACTTTGTCATAATAGACCATGGCAATGGCTTCCGAACAGTTTATGCACACCTTAAATCCTACAGTGTTAAAGTTGGAGAATGGGTAAAGAAGGGTCAGAAGATTGCCATAATGGGCAATACCGGAACTTCAACAGGTACCCATCTGCATTTTGAAATACAAATCAACGGTGTTCCAACCAATCCTTTGAAATTTCTTGAAAAACGATAATTAACGAAAGGCGGAATCAATTATGTTCAGCAAAAAGAAAACACCGCTTGCCATGGATACGGTATTGGGAGAATTCACAAGTTTTACCGGGAACATTGAATCTGAAGGATCAGTCAAAGTTCTTGGAAGAGTTGAAGGCGATATCAGGGCCAGCGGTGATGTTTATATCGAACCCACTTCTACCGTGAACGGAAATATCTATGGAAGCAATGTATACATAAGCGGGACCATAAACGGAAACGTGCTGTCAAAAGGGCTTCTGCATCTTACTTCACAAGCCAAGCTCATCGGAGATATCGAAGTAAACAGCATCGTTACAGATGAAGGAGCCATATTCCAGGGCACATGCAGAATGATCGAGCTCAGCAACAAGGAAGAAGCTGCGGCTGCTCCCTCCAAAAAGAGCAGGATAAAATCAAAACGCAATACCATAGTGGAAGAATAAACTGATGATATGAAATTAAGCAATTGAATATATATATACGACAAGGCGACCGAAAGTCGCCTTGTTTTGTTAAGAATGGGGTTATGATATGGGCACCGCTGCATCGCAGGGCATGCTTGACGCGGAATGTCCCTAAAAGATTCTTCGCTTCGCTCAGAATGACATGTTGAGGCTTCGCT
>JAKPDL010000069.1 GCA_029552825.1 Bacteroidota bacterium | reverse complement strand
CAGAGGGCGAGACAGAAACGGAACTACGGATCATCAGGGTTGTCCTGCACCCAGGTGGTCCCGACAATGGAGCAGGACTAAGCATGTAGAAAGCATATGGTCTCCATGACTGGACGCGGGTTCGACTCCCGCCAGCTCCACGATAAAACAAGAACTGCCACTCCCGTAAGAGAGTGGTTCTTCTTTATAAGCTGATAAAGACAAATTTTTATTGTATTTTTAAAATATTAGTCTTAAAAGATATGCAATCAGCCCAACAGGTGTGGTCGATATCATCGGATGAAATCCTCTTTTATACCCGTTAAGTTTATACTTTCTAACAAGAGGATATTTTCCGGAAAAGAAGAATTTCGATTTGACTTTATACAGACGGTAAAATATGAATGTGATAAGTCCGCCGATAATTATAATAAATGTCGAAATAACCAGCTTTGTAACCAGGTTATAATTTGATAATAAATCAAGTTTAAACGCAATTATTGCCAGAACAAAGAATAGTACCTTTATGGAAAATCCGATTTGATGCAACACATGAGCTTTTTTGCTTCTCGGGATTGGAATATTTATGACTTTTGATTTTATGCTTCCCATAGGTCCGACACCACCTGAAATTCCAACATTTTTATGCATACTGAATGAATATGGTTTCCCATCAGCTTTTAACCCGGGTATAAAAAAGCAATCCATGTCTTTAATGAAATCACTGTATCTTACTTTTGCTTTTTGTTGAGCCCTCTCTTTTGCTGAAGAAGAAACATTATGAATATCATTTTTTATATACTCTTCGTCAGGAATTTCAACCCTTTCTCTCCTGAAGTATTTGTCGTAAAGCAAATCGTATTTGATTTTTTTCTCGGGCTGGCTTAAAATGTGATACGCCTCATAAATCTCGATAAAAACTTCACTGGCATTTTTATTTTCACTGACGTCCGGATGATTTTCAAGGGCGAGTTCTCTGAATCTTTGTCTGATTTCCTCAGGGGTTGCATTTCTTGATAAACCGAGAATTTTGTAGTAATCTTTCATTAGTCACTAAATTTTGTCAACAGCGGCTATTCTCTGGAGAGGGGATTCAGTAATTTACACCGTTTTAATAGTTCACAGCCGCTGCAGGCGATTTATTTTTGGGTTGTTATTTCTGAGCCCTACATTTACACCCGTCTAAAGTCAAAATATTTCCACTTAATGAAGTAAAGATAAGTTTATTTTTATCAAGACAAGAGTTTTTAATTTTTATCACCATCAGAGAAGTTGCTGCCAGTGGAACTATCAATATTCTGATTGTTTTTAAATTTTTTTCTGTTGTCTATCACCATTTCTCCGGTCAGAATACCGTCGATGAAGGTCAGTATAATGTCTTTTTCAAACACTGAACAGTATCCCATATGTACATACTGAAGCATTTCGCCCATGGGGATTCTTATTTCACCGTTGAACCAGCTGGCGAACACTCTCTTCTGACCGGGAAACAGGTAATCCAGGTTCACCTCCCTGTACCCTTCTATATAAGCTTTGAGTCCAGTAAGGTAGAGTTTATTGTCCTGGATCTCCCATTTTCCGTAGTATCCACGCCAGCAAGCTGTTGAAGGCGATAAGAATTTAATATCAGGACGCGTAAGCAGATACTGCTCCAGCGGCTCTGTGGCCATGGTTGTTTTTTTACCTTTGTAGATAAGGGTTTCTCCTTCCTGTGCCGTCATGTTATTATAATTTTTCAGGTTGCACGCTGCAATTACTACCCATTCCTCCGGTTTGGTATTAACCGGACTTACTGTCTGCACTACCTTACGGCAGGAATTCCTGCATACGAACTGACCTGTTTTTGTCACAGGCTCTTATCCTGCATTCAACAATCTTAACTTATCCTCAATGTGAGTTTGGTGTCCTTACTACGTGTAAATTATTTATCAAATGTACTCAGGATAAAATGAAAGAGCAAAGTTTCGAGAAAATTAATTCTATCATTTGTTAATGCCAACTTTATTCAATATCCGGTTATCGCTCAGGTCTGTTTTTTACCAGTTCCCAGTCTTCAATATCTCCGTCTGTAACTACAAAAAGAGGATGGCACTCGATTTCCTTAATCCCTGATAGTCTGTTATATCTGGTTATATCTCTTTTCTTCAGTTTATTCAGCAAATGCTGCCACTCGTATTCCAGTTGTCCCCTTGTTACAGTCAGGTGTTTCCCGTCATCTTTCTGAGGTGTAAATTTATTCCTGTCAAACCGATATCCCCTTTTAAGAGATTCCCGATAAATAACCTCAAGGTACAGGTTTATAGCTTTCAATGGATCATCAGCATTTTTAAAGCGAATCAATTGCGGGTGATTTTTATATCCTTTTGTGTTTCCTTCGAGAACATTTTTTGCCAGCAATGTTTCGCGCCAGAGTGCTGTCAGACCTTTAACATCTAAATATTTCGGATGTATTGACCATATTCTCATTGCGGAAATCACTTACATTTTAACAGTTTGTCTGCTGCCAGTTTACCTGTTAATATTGCCATTGGAACACCCGCCGGGCTGTATGTCCATTGCCCTGTCTGAAAGGTATTGGGCAATGGCGTTAAAACCGATTGGTTCACTTTAAGCATATTACTAACAGCAGGAACATCCCTTTCAAACGACCAACCGACAATTGCCCCATTTGTTGAAGCAATTCTTTTCTTAATACTTAAAGGAGTGAATGAAAATCTGTGTTCAATTCTTTCTTTCAGACCATTATAGATTGTCCGGGATAGAATGTCAATTATTTTGTTTTCTATAATATCTTTAAACTCCTCGTACCATCCTGCCTGTTTGACTTTTTCAAACAACCAGAACTCAGTCAGGAAGCTGATGATGAGGCCTGTTTTGCCCTCAGGTACAAGATTTTTATCCCTTAACCCCGGGATAGAAATTTCAAAAGTGTTGTGTTCAAGAAACCGATCCAGCCAGGAAAGTATTTCATCCTTGTTATTATATGCAAAATCTTCAGGTAAAGATTCCAGTTCTGAAGTATGAATAGTACCCAACCCTTTTTTCGACGGAGTATAGAAAAAATGACCCTGCGATATTCTTCCGAAATATTCGAGTGGTAAATCAACTTCGAGGTATAATGAGAATACCGATTCGCTGCTTCTGGCTTTTCTGAATTTTGATTTCAGGTTAAGAACCTTGTTTTTAATATTTAAGGGTAACCCGTTGAGATTGACAATATCATAAAAGGTTGGCAAATCGGCAGCCCATACAAGATAGTCGTATTTGTATTTCGCTCCGTTCTGGTCAATAACATATTGTTCTGCAGCGTTTACTTCCCTTATCAGTTTGCCTGTTTTAAGTTCTGCTTTTAGCTCCAGAGCCTTTTTCTGAACAGCTTCTGCCAGCCTGCCCACTCCTCCTATGGGATAATAATACTCGGCATAAATGGCGAAATAGCCCAGGGCAAAAAAGGCCGGAGTCGATTTAAAAAAGTGTTGCGTGATGATATCGCGAACAGATGGATCGCTGATAAATCTTGCAACATATTGCTCAACAGGCTCATTCAACATGTTGATTTTCTGTAATGTAAGCAGAAACCGTGGCAGCCAGGGCAGTAATTTTTTCAATAAAAACTCCCGATCCTTTTTCAAATCTCTGAAAACCGGATTATCAATCTTATACATGGTATCGACATATCCGGTAATCTTTTGCATCCGGCGGATGAAATTATAAATTTCATTGCTGCTGCCGGAATACAGGTCAATCAGCATTTCTCGATATTTTTCTACATCTTCCTTACTATCAACATGAATAATTTTATCTTCAATGCCAATTGACACTTTATTGGGAACCATCTCAAGCTGAATCCCCAGATCGTTGAGCATGGGCAGAATGATTCCGGCATTTACAAGAGCCCTGACACCTGCTTCGAAGGTAAAGCCATTGTGTTCGATACTGCTGACCAGTCCGCCGAATTCATTATTCTTTTCAAGAAGCAATACCTTATATCCTGCACGAGCAAGATATGCTGTACAGGTTAAACCCGATATACCACCTCCAACAACAACTATTTGTTTCATTTTACCTTTTTTTCAGGATAGCTTTTGCTGCAATCCGCCCGGTCATGATGGCCGTTGGAATGCCTGCAGGACTATACACCCATTTGCCCGTGGTGAAAATGTTCCTGAAAGGAGTCTGCACTGCCTTACCAAGATAAAAGATGTGGTTCTCAACAGGTATTTTGTCTCTAAACGACCATCCTACAATCGAGCCTTCTGAACTCAATACTCGTTTTTCGATTGTCAAAGGTGTAGCTGAAAGTTTGAAAAGAATCTTATCTCTTATTCCTTTATAAAAATGTTCGGATAAAACTGAGACAACTTCATCTTCCATTATCAGTTTAAACTCATCGTACCACCCTTCTTCAGCAATTCTTTCTGTTATATCATGATAAAAGAGGTAGCTAACAATTATTCCGGTTTTGCCTTCAGGCGAAGCGGTCTGGTCACGGAGCGAAGGAATTGAAATCTCAAACGTGTTGTATTTTATAAATTCTTTAAGCCAATCAATTTTATCCTGTTTAGTTAAATCGGTCCATTTATTCAAAATATCATCGGAGTTTTTCAGTTCCAATAATCCACGTTTAAAGGGAGTATAGAAAATATGGCCACCGGAAACCTTCCTAAAATATTCAGGTGGTTCATCAACTGCTAAAAAAACTGAAAATACCGATTCGGCACCTTTTGATGATAATATTTTATTCTTTAGTCTGGTAACTTTCTTGTCCTCAGCAGTCGTCTTCAGGTTTTTATAGAAATATTTCAAATCGGCAGCCCAAATAAGGTTTTCATAAACATAAACTTCACCGATTTGAGTTTGAATACTATTATATTCGGGGTTTATGGTTGTAACAGTAGTGTTGTTTTTCACTTCACCGCCCAACTCTTTGAATTTCTCAACCAATTTACCCACAAAATTTCCCATTCCACCCTCGGGATACATATAGTCGTTAAACAAGGCAAAGTAGCTCAATGCAAAAAAAGCAGGAGTATTCCTGAAAAAGTGCTGACCAATAATATCATTCAGCGATTCGTTTTTCGATAATTTAAGCAGAAAATCCTCATAGGGCTGATTCAGTTTTTTAATCCTGTACATTGTACGGATAAACTTATAGAGCCACTTGAGAAAAAGCGGAACAATCAGGTGCTTTTTCTCTTTCTGAAATAAAGGATTATCGACACCATAGAGCACTTTCATATCATCAATGATTTTCTGCATTTCATGGATGATATTGTCGATGTATTCAGGATGCTCAGGGTAGATTCTTTTGAGCATCTCTGCGTATTTGTATAGGCTTTGTTCTCCTTCTACTATGATCTGTTCATTTTCAACTGCAAGCGTTACCGGGTTGGGCAGCATTTTCAGGTCAATTCCCAGTTCCTGGAGCATTGGCTTAATCATTCCTGCATTCACCAGCTCGCGTGGTCCGGCATCAAAGCGAAATCCGTCTCTTTCAAAGGAGGAAATAAGCCCGCCACAAACGCTGTTTTTTTCAATCAGAAGAACTCTTTTGCCTTCTTTCACCAATGAAATAGCCGCAGTAAGACCCGACATGCCACCGCCGACAACAATGATTTCATATTTATTTGAAACTGTCATGTTTATTTCAATTTTCCCATTTTCAAACTGATTTCCCAGAGTTGTTCTGCAACCTCTCTGTCCAGAGCCGGAGGCGTTGGCTCTTCAAGGGTAGTAAGATTAAAAAATTTACCGCTAATGTTCTCCACCTCAGGAGAAACGCCCAGATAATACAATGCTTCGGCAGAAATCTCAACGGGACGAAGTGATTTATCGAGAATATTCCTTTTAAACCATTTGTAAAGAATTCCGTTTTCCTGCCCTGTATCGGTTTTAACCGCTCCGGGATGCATTGCATTGATGGTAACTCCTGAACCTTTAAAATAATCGTCAAATATCAGCATGGTAAGAAGTTGGGCTAATTTGGCCGAGCCATAGCTTTTCAGCCCTGAATAGCGGCGTTTTTCCCAGTTCAGATCGTCAAGCCTCAAACCCCATGCAGCAAAACGGTGTCCCTCGGAATTCACATATATAATTCGCGCTTTACCCTGGGCTTTAAGCATATTTTTCAATTTATAGTTAATAATGAATGACGAAAGATAATGCACCATAAACACCTTTTCAATTCCATCAGAGGTAAGTTCCTTTTTTGTAAGATATACACCGGCATTGTGGATAAGGACATCGATATTTCTATTGAGGTCGAGTAGCTGATCTGCAGCACGATGAGTTTGTTCAAGACTGCTTAAGTCGGCCAATAGATAATAGCATCGAACATGAAATTCCTTTTCTATTTCGTTCTTTAGTGCTTCTGATTTTTCCATGCTTCGATTGATGCAGAGCAGGTCAGCACCCCTCTGTGCATAATTCCTTGCAGTGACATATCCGATACCTGAAGTGGCTCCGGTAATTACAACAAGTTTTCCTTTAGAGTCCAGCCCGCACTTTTCTGGGTCTTTCCGGTTATTCCGGATCATTGCAAAAACATTCGACCAGCGGTACTCCTTTATATATTTTCTGGTTTTTTTATCTAAAAATGACATCAGTTTTAACCGAATTTTCTGATCACGAATTTTCTGTATGCTTTCCCAAATCCCGGAATATTATCGAAAATATCGCCCCATAAATCGTAATAATCCCTTTGTTCCTTTATTTTTCCTTCCTCATTGAGTGTCAGCCGACTCACGCCATAGAGTGTTGAATCGGGATACTTTTTAAAGCCCAGGGTCATTTCCCATTCTATAAAGATAATTTTTTCCTTCATCACCGCATTAACAATTTTCATTTTCAGGTTTTTGGATCGTTTTGCCAGCCGCTGGGTCATTTCCGTAAAGGGTTCTATCCCCTGTATGGACTGTATTGAGTCTCTAAAAAAGATATCCTCTGCATAAAAAGGAATGATATGCGACCAATCTGGATGTCCTTCGGTATTATATGTTCTCGACCAGAGCTCTTTTACAGTTTCTATACCGGTTATCTTTCCACTGGCTATATCCTGTTCAACTGAATGGTTCATTTTTAAATGCTGTTTATTTTGGTTTAATTTTTAGGTACATGACTAAACATTCAAGTGTTGTATTTTGTTGGAGCTCGAAAATAGTTTTTTCGAAGTCGGGTGGTCCAAACATGCTTTTTGCGTTATTGGAATATCCAAAACCTTCGGTCGGAATCCCCAGCCAATTGGTGTCGAGCTTTTTGTTATTGTTTTCGTCATGAAAGTATTTAAAGGCATATTTGCTCTGGCTCAGGTTTTCGATGGTAATAGTACAGCTATTATCAATAACTCGGGCAGATACACCTTTCAGGTTAAGCCCTTTTTCATTTAATAATTCCAGCCATACAATGCCATTATTGTTTCGAAGGTTATTTATTTTGATTGTAAGTGTGTTCTGGCCGGAAGCAACCCAGACTAAAACAAAAAGTAATAGCGACATAAAACTTAATCGCATGTCAGACAGGCTTTTGGGGCACTTTTATTAGTTTTGACACATCGTAACCACGTTTTTTAAGGTTATCCAGTAATCTGTTATACAGTGTTTCATCAATCTGGGGGGTCCGGCTTAAGATCCATAAATACTTATCCGAGCTACTGCCAATAACAGCCCATTGGTAGTCTTTGTCCAGTTCCAGAACAAAGTAGTCGCCATAAAAAAACAGAAAGAACGAAACTTTTAGTTTAGCCGGTTCCTTTGGGTCAGGGATTTTGGCTTTACCGATTGCTTCTGACAGTTTCCCATTGAGGCTGCCTTTGTATCCGCGGTTAACCACCTTAATTTTACCATCGCTACGCATGGAATAAGTTGCGGTTACGCCTACCAGATCCCGTTCAAACGTATGATCGTAACGGGCTATTTCGTACCATGTACCCAGATATTTTTCAATATCGAGCTGTTTTACCACAGTTTTATCAGTCATGGCATTTTGTGTTTTGCATGAGAATGAAATGACGAATAAAAATCCTGTCGTTAAAAGTAAAAATTTAGTTTTCATGTTAATGTTTTTTAGGGTAAGATTGATTATTCCAGCCTACCTGGACCCGGGTTCCGGTGGAATTTGAGCCATCCATTGAAATAATAGACTGAATGATAAATATACTTTTTTCTGATTTAATCCTCAACTATTAGCCATCTTTTCCAGAATGTTATGCGGGCATTATCTGTCCAATGACCCGTAATTGCATTTGCCAGCGCGGGATGGTGCAAGCAGTCCATACCCATGGCTCAAAAGTCACAGTCCATCCCTTTGAGATCAGGAGTTTCTGTATTCTCGCTGGCTTTAATATTTATAAAAAAACAAATAATACACAATATTAACGTAAGCCATTTCAGGACGTTAACGAAGCAACAAACCTTAGTTGGCCAATCTGAAGTACTACTTCATGTAAATTTCTTTAGTAATAACCCAGATTGTTCTTTCTCAATAATTATTCTATTACTGTAGCCTAATTGCATCCTGTTTAAAAAGCACGAACGGCTCTGACACACCATGATGCATTATTTTTACTACCCGGGGCGTTAACAGAAAATTTGAAATTTTTACCCCAAGCTGAACTATTGTCATTTTCGGTGCTGCTCCAATAGTATTTGGAAGATTCTTCAACAAAACTACTTCCTCCATTTGCTATTGCAGTACTATTAATAATACTCTTATTCTCATACATAAGGGTTAATTCTTCGCATGATGGTAAATACCAATCGCCATATGTTTTCCCCCCTTCTGTAATTTTAAGTTCATTACATATACGTGCGGCATATGTATTGCCATCATCACCAATAGCCGCGTGAGCAGCAATAATAATTGAAGTATTTGCTTTGCCTGCATAAGGTCCATCTCCTTTGGCTTGCGTATTGCCGTTTGTTCCAGCATACCATCTCACTCCGGTGCTTTGGTCTTCTTTTGCACATACAAGCCCATGCTGTCCGGTTTCGTCAACCCAGAAAACGATACCACCATGAGCAAAATCACCAACTTTGTATGTTTTTGTGTTTTCCGCATATTTAGCATATAAGGCGTACGGCACACTTAGAATCGAACTGGTCCCATTAATGGTGTAATTTGTTCCGCCGTTTGGATCGATTTCAGTTCTAATTAAGTAAGGTCCATCTGACCAGTCAATTGCAGAAAAATTGCCCTCAATAACCGTTCCGGCTCCAATTTCTATGCTTACCAACCCGTTGGCATTGGTGGTTGGAGTTTGGGTTTCCGCGTAAAAGGTTATATATTGTGGGACAGGTATGGCAAAAACAAATTTCTGGATTTTTATACGCATGCCTATTTGCGTGTTGGTAATAAGGTCGTTGTTGCTGTTTCGGATTACAGCCTGATAGCTCATTTTCTGAGGCGCCTGAGCAAAAATTGATGAGCCGATGAGTAGATTAGTTAATGTAATGATTAACAAAGCTTTAAATAAGTTTATTTTTCTGTTCATTGTGATAAAATTTAAAGGGTTATGATTAATTATTTTATTTCCAATGATTCAACAATTAATTAACGGACTTATTGTCAAATTAATAACTCAGTTTTTTATAATTTTAAACGTTTTTACTTCTTTATTTGCCTGAATGACTTTCAGAAAGTAAGTACCGGGAATAAGGTTACTCATTTCAATACTTGTCTGGTTGCCTGTAATTTTTTCATTTTTAAGAAGTTTCCCTTGTATATCGTATAATTGGTACGATAAATTTAAAATCTCAAATTCCTCAATATTCAATACAAGATAATTGGAGGTCGGGTTAGGGTAGGCCGAAACCACAAGTGAGATGCCTTTGGCTTCTTCAATGGCTGTTACTACCGAAATTTCGTAAGGTTGTTGTACGCCTTGTGTTGCTGAGCCGTTGGCTCCGCTACTGGTGGTGTAAACCACCTGTCCAACGGAATAGCTTGCCGAGCCTCCGCTACCCGAGATATTGCCGCCTGTGGCGTTAAGGCTTGTTTGTGCCTGAAGTTCTGTTAGTCCAAGAACCAATAAGAGTACAGCGCTTAATTTTAAAGGTTTGTGTAACATTTGACTCCTTTTTAATTGATTAATAATTATTCTAATTTCTTAGTTTTTGGTAGTATTTGCAGTTGTTTTCGGGGTTATTTCATTTAATTTAAACTCATTGAAATGTGCCCATATTATACCGGATCAGCTGTTATTGTTTATCACCAATCCGGAATTTTTGCCTGGCAATATAAAAATTTTTACGATTAGCGTATGCAATTTATTTATTTATTTATTTGCGCCGGAATGCAAAACTGACAGAAAAAAGCTGGGCATTTATTTTATTACTTCCAGTTCACCTTAACCTGCTTTACATCCCTCGAGTTCGGACCGGTGAAAATAATGAACTCACCTGGCTCCCACACGTACTTTAGATTCGCATTGTAGAACTTCAGGTCGTCAGTGGTTATAGTAAAGGTCACCTCTTTTTTTTCACCGGGATTCAGATAAACTTTTCTGAATCCTTTAAGTTCCTTTACCGGACGGGAGATTGTTGCGACAGGATCCTGAATATACAGCTGAACTGTTTCCTCGCCTGGGAGCGTGCCTGTGTTTGACGCTGTTACAGTAACTTTTAATTTGTCATCACCCTTCAGTTCTGTTTTATCCGCAACAGGGTCGTCGTATTCAAAAGTGGTGTAACTGAGTCCATAGCCAAAAGGGTAGAGTAGTTCATTGGGTATGTCGAGATATTTTGATGTAAACTTATTTCTGGCATCAAACGGTCGGCCTGTGTTTTTATGGCTGTAATAAACTGGTATTTGTCCGGTGTTTCGCGGGAACGACATTGTAAGCCTCCCCGAAGGGTTATAATCACCGAAAAGAACATCAGCAATGGCATTACCTGCCTTTATACCCGGCGCCCATGCTTCAACTATTGCCGGTACATTTTCGTCTTCCCATGTGAGTGTAAGAGGTCTTCCGTTAATCAGTACCAGAATCACAGGTTTACCTGTCTTAAGCAATTTCTCAAGCATTCTTTTCTGTGTTAAAGGAAGTCCTATGTCAGACCGGCTGGTTGCCTCACCCGACCATCCTGCTACCTCGCCGAGAATAGCCACAACCACATCCGAGGCCTTTGCAACAGACAGAGCCTCACCGAGCAGCTTCCGTGCATTTGCTTCAGTTTCTTCTTTCGACGCTGTCTGTGAAGGGGTGCCAAAGAAAGTGAGTGCCGCATTCAGTCCCGGACCCTGATAGCCGCTGCGGCAATCAGTGATCCGAGGTATGGGATTTCCCCCAGGTGGGGGAAGGAGCTTATATTGTGCATTCAGTCTCTCTCCTCTCCATCTGGGGAGGCCGGGAGGGCATTGTCAATATTCCGAAAATTTCCGGCACTCCCCTTAAACGCTTTCAGGGTTTTATAAAAACTGATGGATCAACAGGTTTATTTATCTCCACCTTTGTAACTGTATTGTTCATTTCAAACATGGAGCCTATGCTTGTATAGGTTCTGAAGGGAATCATTAGTCCTTCAACAGTTTTGTAATCTTCATACATTACTGTAATTTCCACCGGCTGGCCTTCCATTTCGCCCTGCTGAAGGCTCTTAATAAGAAAACCAGTCTGTGGGTCAAAATAGTGGAAAGTGGTAACGCCGTCAGAGCTTGTAAGTTTTACTTTGGCAGCACTGATTCCTTTAACGTCCTCATTACCTGCAAGTTCGAGTTTGTATCCTTTTTCCTTTATCACAGAAAAAGGTGCGCCGATATAAATCTGATCCTTACCCTCTTTGTACTGGTTTTCTGGCATATTTTCGGCCGATGTCATACCAGCAAATGGATTAATGGTCCAGCCACTGCTGGCACCGAAGCAATTGACAAGCAAGGATCCCATGACGTCAATCTCCTGTTTATACCCGACACCATTCAATATTGTAATCTTTTGAGGCATCTGCATGCCCATAGCATCAACTGTACTTTCGATATAAACCGAATTTACTTTTTTCAACATATCTCTGCCTCCAATTGCAGCAAGATATTTTTCGATGATCTGATCGGCGGTTTGTGCTGGAATAATTGCTGCCTGAAGCAAAAGAAGTCCTGAGAAAAACAATGTCTTGAAAGTTTTCATAATAATTTATTTTTTATTGATTTGAAGAAATTTTAATTATGTTCACTGGTCCAAGCAGGCCGGAAGGCAGAAGTCTGGAGTCGGCCCTGTAGAAAGCCTGTGTTGTGTATGTTATTGGTTTTGTGACGTCTGGCTGCTGGTCGCCGATAAGGCGGTTAACCCACAGGTTTGTCACTTTTACCTTAAGTTCATTTTCTCCGGTTTTAAGTGCGTCGCCCAGTTTTACCCTGAAGGGCTTTTTCCAGACGATGCCCAGGGATTTTCCGTTCAACAGCACTTCTGCGAGGTTTTCCACTTCACCCAGGTCGAGCCATAGTTCTGCATCATCTTTAAGCCATTGTTCTTCAGCCTTAAAGTTTATCGAATACTCTGCGGTTCCTGAGAAGTACTTAATACCTGGATCCTCATTCTCATTCCATGGTGTCAGGGTACTGAACACAGCTTCTGCCGGGGCTCCCCTGCCAGACTGGAATTTTACCTTCCACTCCCCTTCAACAGTTGCAAGGGTGGTCTCAACAGGTTCAGCCAGCTCAAGGGATTTTTTCCCGGTCCTGCCCCTGAACACTATAAACAGTGCGTCTTCAGGTGACATACGCAGGGTGACTTCTGTGCGACCATTTTCCACTTTATATGATGCAGGATATATTTCTCCTGATACCGGATTCCATATTTCAGGTTTTTTGCCTGTTAAGCGGAAGGAAACTTTTTTAACCGAGTTAGTTTTATCGGATGTGCTAACCCAGTATATATGATCGTTCCCAAGTTTGCGGTGGACAAATTTCATTACACTGCCGGAGCTATCAGCAACATTTATGAAATCTGGTTCCACTTTCATATCACCAAGTACTTCGGCTATTGTATAGCCACTGTAAATTTTCCCTTTTCCTGAGGTTTTTACTCCTTTATCTTCCGGCCAGAGTTCATTAACAATATTCTGAAATTCAGCTTCATCATCGTTTAGTGAAGGAGTGTCGACAGGTTTTGGTCCGGCAACAACGGCACCGCTGATTACAAGTTCCTTTATCTTTTCAAGAACCGGAAGGGTCATATATTTTGTGCTCTCATCGAGAACGAGCAGTTTGTATTCCATTCCCGAAGGGGTAACTATTTTTCCGTCTTTTACAGAAAGAACTGAAGGCACGGCTCCCGCATTCAGAAAATCGTAATTATATCCTGCAGGTACGGGTGGCAGGCTGTTTCCAAAGAGGGCAGTAAGGTTGCAGCCCTGACCGTATATATAGATGATATCAGCAACAAATTTACCCTGCTGAAGCATGAAGGAGCTTCTTGAAAGGTAATCGAGCCATGGCTTTGCCTGTTCTGCCCATGTTTCGTGGCGGGTAAACCATTGTCCGAACGGTCCCAGGCCGAGACCGGGTATCTTATCATTAACTGGTTGATGTACTGAAGTATGTATCACAAACCTGTTTAGTCCGGCTGCCAGCATAAAATCAGCCGTAGGCTTTAGTCTCTCAGGATCAAAGGCCCATGCGTTTCTGCCTGTAGTAAACGATTCGGCTGCCACGATGTTCTGTCCATATATATGGGCTACTGATGCCGATTCCCTTATATCTGTCTCATGGCGTACAGCAACACCACCTGCGTCGTTCCCTCCAAGACCTCCGGGCGTCCATGTGGCACTCATGGGAATATCAGCGCTTCTTTTCACTTCCATGCCATCGCCGATAAAGGCACGACCGCTCTCGTGGGATTCGGTATACCGCCCCATATTTCTTTCTTTAAGTATTGAAGTTAGATTATCGTAGTGATGTTCTGCTACAAGCATTTCAAGAGTGTTACGGAAGTCCCACAGAAACTTTTCGCTCTTTGAAGCATTTTCAACTATCTTTCCTGTTAATACCGGCAGCCACGGAATGATATCGTAATTGTTTCTCCTGTTGAATTCTTCAATCATTCGGTCCGTCCAGTTTGCCACACCTGCCTCCCAGCTGTCAGTAATAATGTATTTAAGTCCTCTATCTCCCATCAATCCTCCTGTAGCATCTTTATACATATCGAGGTACCGGGTGAAATAATTTCTTACATGATCAGGATTAAGTTTATCAACTTCAAGTCCTGTTGCTTCGGGAGAGGCGGGACTATTTTGCTGGCCGGTAAGTGAATAGCCGATTCTGAGTATTTTCCATTTACCTTCCGGTGGTATCCATTCGAGGGTTCCATCTTCTTTCATTTTATCAGTAATGTTTATGATGTCTGC
>JAKPDL010000056.1 GCA_029552825.1 Bacteroidota bacterium | reverse complement strand
TGGCAACTGGGCAGCTGGAGTAGTGACTATCAGTGGAACGCCAACTGCAAGTGGTACATTTAATTACACAGTAACTCTTACAGGTGGATGTGGCACAGTAACAGCCAATGGTACGATAACAGTAACGCCGGATAACACAATTACACTTACCTCTGCAGCTGGTACAGATAATCAGACGGTATGTGTCAATACAGCTATAACCGATATAACATATTCGACAACTGGTGCTACAGGAGCTACTGTAACCGGACTGCCTGCAGGTGTAGCCGGTATATGGGCTGCGGATGCTGTTACCATAAGCGGAACCCCGTCAGTTACCGGTATATTCAATTATACCGTCACATTGACAGGTGGCTGCGGAACTGTTACAGCTACAGGCACAATAACAGTTACAACCTGTTGTACAATTACACTTATTTCACCTGCCGGTACCGACAACCAGTCAGTATGTATCAATACACCGATAACCAACATCACCTACAGTACGACTGGAGCCACAGGAGCAACCTTCAGCGGACTGCCTGCAGGAGTAACAGGTAACTGGGCAGCTGATGTAGTTACAATAAGTGGTACGCCGACTACAAGTGGTACATTCAACTATACAGTTACACTTACAGGCAGCTGTGGCGGTGAGACTGCATCAGGAACTATTACAGTTGTACCTGATAACACAATAACCCTCACTTCAGCAGCAGGTACTGATAACCAGGCAGTATGTATAAATACAGCTATAACTGACATTACATATACTACTACCGGAGCAACAGGTGCAACCTTTACAGGTTTGCCTGCAGGAGTAACCGGAGTGTGGGCAGCAGACGCCGTAACAATAAGCGGTACACCATCAGAAAGCGGGATATTCAACTACACCGTTGAGCTAACGGGAGGCTGTGGTACCGTTTCAGCTACAGGCGTTTTAACTGTTAACCAGATACCTGTTCTTGTTGTTACAGATCCCGCACCGGTATGCTCACCTTCAACAGTTGATCTTACCGATCCTGCTATAACAGCAGGCTCCGAAGCCGGACTCACATTTACCTACTGGCTCGATGCCGCTGCAACAACTCCCCATCCGTTACCGGCAACATCTGGAGCAGGTACATTCTACATAAGAGGAACAAATGCTTCAGGATGTTTCGATATCAAACCTGTCACAGTAACGGTAAATGATTCACCCAATGGTGTGGCAACTGTTACACATGTGACATGTCCGGGAGGAAACGACGGAGCAATTGACCTTACTGTATCTGGCGGCACAGCACCATACTCGTTCCTGTGGAGTAATGGAGCAACAACCGAAGACGTAAGTAACCTTACAGCCGGTTCATACAGTGTTACAATAACCGATGTTAACGGATGCTCAACAATAGTATCAGCAGATGTGAACGACGGTGCAGGAACTCCAATAACTGTAACCGTAAATGTTACAGGCATCCTGTGCCACGGTGAATCAACTGGAGTTGTTGATATAACTGTGACAGGTGGTACAGCTCCATATTCATTTATCTGGAACAATGGTGCTACAACTGAAGATCTGTCGGGGATACCTGCTGGAACATATTCAGTAGTTGTTACCGATGTATCCGGGTGTTCAGCTACAGCAGAAGGAACTGTATCAGAGCCTGATTCAATAGTTATAGGAATGTCTGTTACTGATGTAAGATGCTTTGGAGAAGCAAATGGTGCTGTTGATATAACCGTAACCGGTGGCACACCTAATTACACCTTCCTGTGGAGCAACGGTGAAACCACAGAAGATATAAGCGGACTTTCAGGAGGAAAATACACCATTGCTGTAACAGATGCCAACGGTTGCGTTGCAACTGCTGAAGCAGATGTTGCTGAACCTGCCCAGTCTCTTGTTGCAACAGCTGTAGTCACCGATGTGCTTTGTTATGGTGAATCTACCGGTGCAGTTGATGTTACAGTTACCGGCGGAACAGCTCCATACACCTTCCTGTGGAATAATGGTGCAACAACTGAAGACCTCACAGGTATCCCGGCTGGGAATTATTCTGTGACAGTAACCGATGCTCACGGCTGTACAGCATTTACAGGTGGAACGGTAAGTCAGCCAGCTACAGGAATGTCAGCTTCTGTGACGGTAACTGACGTACTCTGCAATGGTGGAAACAACGGAGCAGTTGACCTAACTGTCACAGACGGAACCGCTCCATATACATTCCTGTGGAATAATGGCGCAACAACTGAAGACCTTACAAATGTTACAGCTGGAAGTTATTCATTATCAATAACTGATGCAACTGGCTGCACAATTGTTCAGAATGCACAGGTAACTGAGCCACCTGCTTTATCGGTCGAAGCAACAGTTGTAAATGCTACATGTCCTGATACAAGAGATGGTTCTATCACCCTTACAATAACAGGAGGAACACCACCTTATACTGCATTGTGGTCTGACGGTGTAACCGGTATCACCAGATCAGCAGGTGACAGCACATATACTGTAATTGTTGTCGACAATAACGGATGTACTGCAACACTGGATGTTGAGGTAACATTTACAGGTACAAATTGCCTTGAAGTGTACGAGGTTATTACACCCAATGGTGACGGTAAGAATGATGTGTGGATTATCCGCAATATTGAGATGTATCCCGATGCAGAAGTCTTTGTCTACAACAGATGGGGCAGACTGATATTCCATACAAAGAATATTGCAGCCAATCCGTGGGATGGCAAGTATAAAGGCAAACTGGTACCAACCGACTCGTACCATTATATACTATACCTTAATGATGGTTCCAAACCGAGAAAAGGCGTTATAACAGTTATCAGATGAAAAAAGCTTTTAAAATTGATATGAAAATTAACAGGTTTATACTTCTGCCGGCTGCTGTGTTGATTTTTACAGCTGTTGCACAGGCACAGCAGGTGCCTATGTACAGCCAGTACGTCATGAACGGATTTCTTATCAATCCCTCAATAGCCGGGAGAGACGGTTATACTACTGTTAATGTTACCGTAAGGGAGCAATGGGTAGGCCTCGGGAACTCCCCAGGAACATATGCAGCCAGCTTTCAGACCCGCTTGCTGAAAGATAGCTATATTTCACGCGCTACTTCAGTAAGAAGAAAGATGGTCAGACCTACAAAAGGCGGAAATGTGGGGCTGGGAGGATATATTTTTAACGACAGGAACGGTATTATGAGCCGTACAGGAATTCTTGGTGCATATGCCTATCACCTCCAGCTCGGGCAATCTCGCGGGGGATTACCTACTTACCTCTCTCTTGGTCTGGCCGCAACACTATACCAGTATGCTGTAGACCTTAACGGAAACCTCCTGCTTAAAGATGTAGACGATGAATTCCTGAATAATTATGACAGAGTGGTGTATATTCCTGACTTTAACTTCGGAGCTACCTATACATCTGAACTTTATTATGTTGGATTTGCAATGAGCTCGCTCTCAAGAGGAGCAATACTCTTCGGAAATAAGGGAGATAATGAACGTTCAGAACTTGGACACTATTACCTGACTGGCGGAGCAAAGATACGTTTTATGGGAAACCGCGACTGGGAGATTCAGCCATCAGTTTTGCTGAAATCATCAGATATGTTCTTCAAATCGTTCCAGGCCGATATCACAGCAAGAGTCTTCTACAGGAATGATTACTGGGCAGGATTATCCTATAGAACCAATGATGCATTGATTATTCTGCTGGGACTGAAATACGACAGGTTCTACTTTGCTTACGCTTTCGACTATGCCCTTACTGAAGTGAGGAAACATACTTTTGGTTCACACGAACTTACACTTGCAGTTAAATTCGGTGAGAGCGCCAGAAGATACCGCTGGATTGTTGCTTACTGAAATGTTGCAGACGTATACTTCAAAAATTAAGGCTGTTCAGATGTAACAGCCTTAATTTTTGAAAAACTTTCGGTAAAATTTTGACACCGGATTTTTTTATATTTGGAAAATGTCAAGGTTGTTAATTATAACGGTAATACTTGCACTTGTAATATCTTCCTGCGAAAAGAAAAGGATTGACGGACCCTGTGAACTGGAATTTTCAAACGATACAATTTTCTTTGATACCGTATTTACTTCAACAGGTTCTGCAACAAAGGAGTTAAGGGTTAAAAATACCGGTAAAAGCAGACTTGTCATTGACAAAATATATCTTGCAGGCGGAAGTAAATCTCCTTTCAGATTGAATATTGACGGTGAGCCGGCTCTATCGCGCAATAATATAGAAATATATTCCGGCGACAGTATTTTTATCTTTGTTGATGTAATAATCGACCCATTGAATTCAGACCTACCCGTTCTGGTTA
Organism: Bacteroidota bacterium; assembly: GCA_029552825.1. Lineage (GTDB taxonomy): Bacteria > Bacteroidota > Bacteroidia > Bacteroidales > VadinHA17 > LD21. Next base: position 34,927 of record JAKPDL010000056.1, on the reverse strand, counting down.
CTGATTCAATAATCTTTGAAACAGAAAAGACATTTAGAGTAATTCTTCATGCATTTGGTCAGGATGTGATTTTACTGAAAAATAACCATATTATAAGAAATGAAACCTGGAATCTTCAACGCCCGTATCTGATTTATGGTGATATTCTTGTAGATACATTAAATACCCTTACAATAGAAGAAGGTGTGCGAATTTTATTTCATAAGAACAGCTCATTAACAGTTGCCGGAAATATTATTGTAAACGGAACAGTAACCAATCCCGTCCTCTTTGCCTCCGACCGCTTAGAAAAAATGTACGAAGATGTACCCGGCCAGTGGAAAGGCATCTTTTTTTCTTATTTAAGCAAGGGTAATGTATTGAATCATACAATTATACGTAATTCCACATTCGGCATCAGACTCGGTGAACCTGACAGGATTGTTGTATCAGAGACTCCTGATATTAAGCTGAATTGCGTAAATATTTCACATTCAACAATTACTGATCTTGCAGTTTACTCAGGCAGCATTGAAGCCGTAAATTCTGTTTTTTCCCATGCCGGTAAATACTGTGCCTATCTGATTTCGGGCGGAAATTACAGTTTCATTCATTGTACTTTCTACAACAGATGGGAATACGGAATAAGATTAACACCGCTTCTACTTATATCACCTCATCAATCTGTTCCAAAAAATGACGCTGGCGAAATGAACCTTTACTTCCTGAACAGTGTTGTTTATGGAGACCTTTCATCAGAAATTCAGGTTATTACAGATTTTTCTTCTCAACCTGTAAATTATTGTTTCGACCATTGCCTGATACGGCTTGATACAGCCACTTCTTCCTTCTGGAAACGCGACAGGTTTATTGATAACATCGTAAACAGGAACCCACGTTTTATTGATGAAGTAACATACGATTTCAGGCCCGATACCCTCTCCCCTTTAATCAATGCCGGAAATGAACAGGTTGTGAATACTTACCCAAATGACTTCAGGGGAGCAACCCGGCTGAAAGACGGATTGCCTGACATCGGTGCTTTTGAACGTATTCCCGGCGAAAAGAAACGTAACTGATAATTTCAAACTTATGTACCGGAGAATACTCCTCGGAATTTTACCGGCATTAATCTGCATAATGTTTGATATTCAGCTGGTTAAATCCCAGGAGAACATACAAAAGAAATTCAGGTTCATGTTTTATAATGTTGAAAATCTTTTTGATACAGAAGATGATCCTGCTACGGAGGATGATGAATTCTTGCCCGGGGGAGAAAGACGATGGAACATAAACAGATACAGACTTAAGTTGCAATCAATATATAAGGTTATTACAGCAGCCGGAGAGTGGGACCCTCCTGCAATTGTCGGAATTTGTGAGGCAGAGAATAAAAAAGCAATTGACGACCTGCTTTTGCTGACCCCGCTCGGTAAATCAGGTGATTATGACATAGTACATGAAGATTCTGATGACCCGAGGGGAATAGACGTATGCCTGATATACAGGAAAGATTATGTTAAGTTGTTGTATTATAAATATATATATCCTTTCTCATTTTATTCCCGGAATATAAGAACCAGAAAGGTATTATATTCTAAGTTCTTAGTTGAAAATGATACGCTTCACCTCTTTCTGAATCACTGGCCATCGAGAAGGGGAGGGGTGCTTGCAGGCGAGGAGAGCAGGATCGCTCTGGCAAATTTGCTCATTCAACAGGCCGATTCGGTTAGAAAATCATCAGGGGAATGTTCAAAAATTATTTTTGCCGGTGATTTCAATTCTCTTCCTTCATCTGATGAAATTAAGGTTCTCACAGATTCTGGAGAAAAGGGCTCTTTTTTGAATCTTGGCATGAGCCATTTTCTTCGTGGTACAGGCACTTATAAATATGAGGGAATATGGGAAATGCCCGATCAGATAATAGTTTCGAAAACCATGCTTCCTGATTTTCAGAGATGCAGAGGTATTTATACTTCTGAAGATTTCTTTGAAATATTTTCTCCAGATTTTCTGCTTCTCAGGGACAGGAAATTTTCCGGGCAGAAGCCATTTTCAACCTACAGTGGTTATTCTTATCAGGGAGGATTCAGCGACCATCTTCCCGTAATTCTTGATCTGGTTGTGCAGCCCGGCCGCTGACCAAAGGTTTAAGTCCTAACTCACGACCTTTCTTAATCATCAGTTCCCTTGCAGCACTATATTCATTTGGGATAATACCATCAAGAATTGCATCTTTGATATAGTTCTTAATAATGCCAACCTCTTTGCCTGGTTTTATACCGAACGTTGCAATTATTTCATCCCCGGAAACTGGTGGCTGGAAATTTCTGATTGCGTCTTTTTCTTCAATTTCAACAAGTTTCTTTCTTACCAGTCTGAAGTTTGCAAGATGCCGTGATTTCTTTTCCTCATTTTTGGAGGTGATATCAGCTTCACACAAAAGCATTAGATCATCTATATCATCACCTGCTTCGTAAAGAAGTCTTCTTACCGCAGAATCGGTGACAATATCCTGTGACAGCACGATGGGACGCAGGTGTAGGTCAACAAGTTTCCGTACATATTTCATGTTTTCGTTCAGAGGAAGCTTCAACTTTCTGAAAATGACAGGCACCATCTTTGCCCCTATAAATTCATGGTTATGAAATGTCCAGCCAGTTTTTTCAGAATATTTCTTCGTTACGGGTTTGGCAATGTCGTGAAGAAGTGCTGCCCACCTGAGCCACAGATTATCCGATTTGCTGCTTACATTATCGAGCACTTTAAGGGTATGCAGGAAATTGTCTTTATGTCCCCTTCCTTCTTTCTTTTCCACCCCTTTCAGATTTGCAAGTTCAGGAAAGATAATTTCCAGCAGACCCGACATATCGAGCAGCATAAACCCTTTTGATGGCTTTGGAGATGAAATTATCTTGTTTAACTCTGTAGTTATTCTTTCGGTCGAAACTATCTTAATACGCTCCCTGTTCTTTTTTATTGATTCAAAAGTTTTCTCTTCAATTTTGAAATCGAGCTGGGTGGCAAATCTTATCGCCCTCATCATCCTGAGAGGGTCATCATCGAATGTTCTGTCAGGATCAAGAGGAGTTCTTATCAACCTTTTCTTCAAATCTTCCTGCCCTCCGAAAGGATCAACAAGCATACCCCACGTTGAACGGTTCAATCCTGCAGCGAGGGCATTAATCGTAAAGTCCCTGCGTTTCTGGTCGTCTTCTATAGTGCCGCTTTCAACAAAAGGCTTTCGAGAATCCCTTCTGTACGATTCTTTTCGTGCCCTTACAAATTCAATATTGTAATCCCCATACCGGAACATTGCTGTTCCGAAATTCTTGTAAACAGCAACTTTAATTCCTTTCCCCAGTTTTTTAGCAGTTTTCCTGGCTATGTCAATCCCATCACCCGTCACAACAATATCAATATCCTGCTCTGGATTTTTACGGCCGAGGAGAAAATCCCTTACATAACCCCCCACAACATAACCTTCAACATTTTCAGATTCAAGTACCTCTGAAATAACTTCAAAGATTTTATCTTCCAGACAGATTGTCATTATTTCTTCAAAATGTGATGCTTTCGTGGCAAAATTACCAATTTATCTTTTTATTCACGGCAGGATAGTGATTTATTAAAGTCTGTGGCATGATAATTGACATATCAATGAACAAATAATAAGATTACCTGTTAACCATAAAAAGTTTTTAACATGATTGAACATTTAACAAAAGAGACTTTTCTTAAGAAAGTATTTAACTACGAAAAAAACAAAGAATGGAAATTTGAAGGTGAGAGGCCTTGTGTGGTTGATTTTTATGCCGATTGGTGCGGACCCTGTAAAATGGTAGCACCTGTACTTGAGCAACTTTCGAAGGAGTACGACGGAAAGATTGATTTTTACAAGGTTGATACTGAAAAGGAGGGTGAACTTGCTGCTGTTTTTGGAATTCAGAGCATACCCAGCCTTCTGTTTGTTCCCAAAGATGGACAACCTCAAATGGCATTAGGTTTCCTTCCGAAAGAGACTTTCGAAATGGCTTTCAAGGAAGTATTTGGCATAGAGAAGGAAAAAAATGAAAAAAATCAGTAAAAAGTGAAACTTTTTACCTGTTTTTTCCGTTATAATTATTGAAACAACACACCTCTCAAGGGTTAAGTTTTTTCATAGGGTTTAGGTTAGGGTATTTAAAGGGTTTCCCGCAGGAGAGAAAGTTCTGCGGGATCTCTTTTTTATGAAAGCTCTTTGAATATGCCGTTTATCTCTTCTTCTGTGGCCCTTAACTTTTTCTGACACAGCCTTATAAGATCTGAAGCCCTCTTTACTTCTTTTGATAACCTGTCAATATCAAGATTACCGCTTTCAATATTGCGAAGAATGGCCTCAATTTCTTTCATTGCTTCGTTAAATGACAGCTCTTTTTTAGCCATTTCTCTGAATTTTACTTAATTACAAATCTATAATTTTTCTTTTGATTTTTTCAGCACCCTGCTCTTTATTTTTCCATCGTGGAAGAAAGTGTCAATTTCATCTTCCGGTTTTATTTTATCTACACTGCTGACAATTATACCGTTAAGTACTGTAATGGTGTATCCGCGTTTTAGAACATTATCCGGACTTAATATGTTAAGAGATTCAGACATCGATTTTATTCTGACTTCGATGCTTTTTAACAGATTGATTGTGTTTATCCTTATAAGTTCACCTGCCCTGCTGAGGTCCCTCTCCCTGCTGGAAATATAATTCTGCGATGTTAATTCAATTTTCTTTTTCACATCTGCCAGAACTATATCTTCTCTCCCAAGCCTGTTCCTGACTTTGGTTACAAGATCAACAAGTTTAACTGATAAATCAGTTCTTACTGCAGAAATAAGCCTGTTAGAAACAGGTATTATTCTTGTCATGAAAGATGTCAGACGCTCTTTCTTACTGTCAATGATTTCGTTTACTGCTTCTGATATTTCATCGGCCAGCTGCATAAGCAGGTTTTCGGCCGAGACCATTTTTTCTATAAGGTAGTCAGCCACAGCCGTTGGTGTTTTAAGTGCATGATATGCGACAATATCTGTTACGGAGATATCTTTTTCGTGGCCAATTCCTGTTATAACAGGCAGTGGAAACTGTGTGATATGGTAGGCTATATTGTAGTTGTCGAACCAGCTTAGGTCCGATTGGGCACCGCCGCCCCTTATAATTACAGCCACATCAAATTTCTCGTACTGCTCAGATATACGGTCAAGTGCTGAAATCACGCTTTGCTCAGTTTCGGCGCCCTGCATCACTGCTTCAAAAAGTGTTATGCTGAAACCGTATCCGTAAATATTTTCCTTCAGGTGCCTCACAAAATCCTGGTATCCGGCAGCAGTTTTTGACGAAACCACTGCAATACGTTGTGGTGCAATCGTAAGTTCAAGTTCTTTGTTCATCGTTATCACCCCTTCTTCCTCAAGCCTTCTCAGAATCTGCTGTCGTTTAATTGCCATATCGCCGAGGGTGAAAGCAGGATCGATATCGTTTATTACAAGACTCAATCCGTAAACCTCATGATATTCTATTTTGACCCTTACCAGAATTTTAATACCCGGACGAAGGGTTTCTCCCGTTGTGCTTTCAAAAAATGATTTCAGAAACCGGTACCTTGTGTTCCAGATTACAGCCCTAACTCTTGCCCTGATATTAATTTCGTCGGGGTGTTTTTCAATTAGTTCGAGATAGCAATGTCCGGCATAGTTTTCCTTTGCCTCGGAAATTTCTGCAAAAACCCAGTAAAAGCCTGGAAGTGACGCATATAGTGAGTCCCTGATAACCTGTTGAAGTTCGGTGAGTGACAGTTTTTCGTTCATTATCAATCATTTATTTTTACAACTTTCATAACAGATGTCCCATTATCTGTCATGATTTTTAAAAAGTAAATTCCCTGGTTCCTGAATTGTAAATCGTTCAGGCGAAGAGTTTTGCTGATATAGTCTCTGCTGGTTATTATTTTTTTATAAAGAAGATGACCGGTGGATGAATAGATTTCTACGCTTAGAGGTGAATATGGTGGTTCCCTGAAGTAGATATCAATATGGTCGGTAAATGGATTAGGTCCTGCAGTAATGTCTATGCCAGGTTTCAGCATAATCTTTTCCTGGAGCATCTGGATTGCTTTCTTCATACTGGGAAGACCGAAACCGTACAGGGAGTCGGGATTATTTGCCCTGTCGCTGCACCGGTGGAGAATATCTATTATATCTGAAGGTGAAGCTTCAGGTACTGCCTGAAGTAAGCATGCACACATTCCACTTAGAATCGGGCACGAAAAAGATGTACCGCTGATCTTGATGTACCCTTTTTCATCTATCTGGGCAGTTACATCAACTCCCATTGCCACATTGTCAGGCTTTATCCTGCCGTCGGCACTTGGTCCAGCCGACGAAAAGGTGGAAATCGTACAGTATTGATCTACTGCCCCTGCACAGATAACTTTAAACCCGTCTGATGGAGCAATTATTCTCAACCATTCATTATCCCTTTCGTTCCCTGCGCTTGCAACAACAATAATACCTTTCGATACGGCAATATCCGCTACACGGGTAATGAAAGCGTTCATTCCATTCAGGTCTTCGAATTTGTAATTCATGGAAGGGTCATCGAAAACATTGTATCCAAGTGAAGTTGAAATAATGTCAACACCCAGGCTGTCAGCATATTCTGCAGCTGCTGCCCAGTAGTCTTCTTCCACTGGAAACTCAGAATAAACGTCTTCAGTTCTGAAGAGCCAGTAATTAGCCCCGGGAGCCGAACCCACTATTTTCCCTGGTACATCACCTGCCAGTACTGACAATACGGCAGTGCCGTGGTAATGGTAACTGTAAACATTTTTTGAGTTCAGCACAAAGTCATAAGTTCCTCTTATGCCATAACGTGCCCGTAATTTATCAAGGCAGGGTAAAAAATTTGCCCTGGAGAAGCCTCCGTCGAGAACAGCTATCACCACGCCGGTTCCGTCAAATCCGGAATCATGCAGAAAATTACCCTCGAGCATTGTAATCTGTCTGTCATAAGGAACTTCATTGTTTACCCCCTGGATCAGTTCCAGTTTATCTGGCTTAACGCTTTTAGCTGAAGGTACCTTGACAACCCTGACTCCTTCAACAAAGGGGAGGCTTTCTATAACGGATACCGGTGCAGGTGTAATGGATTTAAAGAGAGCAGTATTCATCCACTTCGAAGTGTTGTGAAGTGTCAGGCCAAGAGATCTTATCTGATTGATGTACGGCGGGTAAACGGGAAGGTCAGTATAATCCGGAAATTTTATGCCGTATTTTATACGTCGGGCAATTGCTTTTGGACTGAGCAGTCGTGAAGGGGAAAAATTTTCAGGTTTATAATCGCCTTTATCAGTGAAATATACCCTGTAGAAATATCTGTAATCTGGCTCCTGTGCTATTGATGTATGCCATGAAGAAAAGTAAAGAATCAGAAACGCAACTGCGAGATAATATCCAATCTTTTTTACCGGCTTAATTACCATATAGTTCCGGTTTTCTCCGGGTCGGAGAGGTTTTTGCCTGTAACTTCAAGTGAGTCGAGAATAGCATTTTCTCTTTTGTAAAGCTCCGGGTTGGTAGCCATCCCATTTATATACTTTATTTCGTTTTTAACAGTTCCGTCGGGGTTATATACGTACCATATTCCTTCACGTCTGTCGTTCTTATATTGCCCCTTGTATTTAAGGTTCCCGTCGGCATCCCATACTTCAAAGGGACCTTCGAGCACGCCGTTCACATATTGGGCTTTGAGGAATATTTTTCCGCTTTCATGGAATTGAACCCATTCACCGTCTTTAACTTCATTTTTGTACCATATTTTTTCAGCCACCGTTTTATCGGGGTAATATTTTACCGAGAGTCCGTTTTTCATGTTATTGCTGTACTCTTCATCCGTTATTTTATAGCCTTTGATTGCAGATGAAAAGAACTCCCATTTTCCTTCTTTCTTCTGGTTTACATATTTCCCTGAAGCTGCTATAAAACCGTTTGGATGGAAAAAAATTGCATCTGCTGTGCGGCTGTCATCGCTGTAAAAAAGTATTGATTGCAGGGTGTCGTTATCGTAATATCTTTTGAATACTTTAACCGGACGGTCGTCCTTGAAATAGCCTTCGTACTGGATATGGCCATTAGGGTATCTTTTCATCCAGTAACCCTGCCTTTTCCCCGTTTTATCAAAACGGTTTATGGTGTCGTTTGGCTGGGACAGGGCAACTGTTGAACCGGTTATTAGGAGAATAACAATCAGGGAAAGTATTCTCATTTTGGTTTTCATCAGAGCCATAAAGATAAAAAAAATCCCGCACATACCTGTGCGGGATGAGAACGTATAGCTGAAGAGTTTATTATTTCACTTCCTCGAAGTCGACATCAGTAACTTCTTCGTTTCCTGATTTACCGCTGCTTCCGGTTGATGCACCCGGACCTGGTCCTGCAGCGCCGGCACCTGAAGCCTGGGCAGCTCTGTACATTTCTTCAGAGGCTTTCTGCCATGCATTGTTCAGGTCGGCGAGAGCTTTGTCAACTGCAGGTATGTCCTGCGATTTGTGAGCATCCTTGAGTTTTGAAAGAGCCTGCTCAATTTCGTGCCTTTTATCCGGACTCAGTTTATCACCGAATTCGCGCAGCTGTTTTTCCGTCTGGAAAATCATACTGTCGGCAGCATTAAGCTTGTCGACTCTTTCACGTGCCCTTCTGTCGGCTTCTTCGTTGGCTTTGGCTTCTTCCTTCATCCTTCTTATTTCTTCTTCAGTAAGACCGGATGAAGCCTCAATTCTTATTTTCTGTTCTTTACCTGTGCCTCTGTCTTTAGCCGACACATGAAGGATACCGTTGGCATCAATGTCGAATGTTACTTCTATCTGTGGTACACCTCTCGGGGCGGGTGGTATGCCATCGAGATAGAAGCGACCTATTGTTTTGTTGCCTGCAGCCATCGGACGTTCTCCCTGAAGCACATGGATTTCAACCGATGACTGGTTATCGGCGGCAGTGGTGAATACCTCTGTCTTTCTGGTCGGTATAGTGGTGTTGGCTTCGATAAGCTTTGTCATTACGCCGCCAAGGGTTTCAATACCGAGCGACAGCGGGGTGACGTCGAGAAGGAGGACATCTTTTACCTCGCCTGCCAGAACTCCACCCTGAATAGCAGCACCTATGGCAACAACCTCGTCGGGGTTAACACCTTTAGATGGAGTCCTTCCGAAGAATTTTTCGACAACCTGCTGAATGGCAGGTATACGTGTCAAACCTCCTACCAGAATTACTTCGTCTATATCGGAAGGCTTCAGACCGGCAGCTTCAAGAGCCTTTTCACATGGCGGAATGACTGCCTGTATCAGTTTGTCGCAAATCTTTTCAAACTGGGCTCTTGTAAGTGTCTTTACAAGATGCTTTGGAATTCCGTTAACCGGCATGATATACGGAAGATTTATTTCTGTGGTCGTTGAGCTTGAAAGCTCTATCTTGGCTTTCTCTGCAGCTTCTTTCAGACGCTGCATTGCCATGGGGTCTTTTCTCAGATCCACACCGTTTTCTTTCAGGAATTCCTCTGCAAGCCAGTCGATTATAAGGTGGTCGAAGTCGTCACCGCCGAGGTGGGTGTCACCATTTGTTGATTTAACTTCGAATACTCCATCGCCAAGCTCGAGGATTGAAATATCGAATGTTCCGCCTCCAAGGTCGAAGACGGCAATCTTCATATCCTGAGCCTTTTTGTCGAGGCCATAAGCCAGCGAAGCAGCTGTAGGTTCGTTAATGATTCGGCGCACGTTAAGTCCGGCTATCTCACCAGCCTCCTTGGTTGCCTGCCTCTGTGAGTCGCTGAAATAGGCTGGTACAGTGATGACAGCATCAGTCACCTCATAACCAAGATAATCTTCAGCAGTCTTTTTCATCTTCTGAAGTATCATGGCTGAAATTTCCTGAGGTGAATAGAGCCTGTCATCAATTTTAACGCGCGGAGTATTGTTTTCACCCCTTACAACAGGATATGTAACCCTTTCAATCTCTTTCTGAACTTTATCATATGTTTCCCCCATAAACCTTTTTATGGAGTAAACAGTTCTTTTCGCGTTAATAATAGCCTGTCGCTTGGCTGGATCCCCAACCTTCCTTTCTCCATTCTCAGCAAATGAAACTACGGAAGGCGTCGTCCTTTTGCCTTCACTGTTGGGAATAACAACCGGTTCGTTGCCTTCCATAACAGCAACACAGGAGTTAGTCGTGCCGAGATCTATTCCAATTATTTTGCCCATAATATCTTTCTTTTTGATGGTTATACTTTTTTATTGTCTCTTACTCATTAACAATGTTTATGCCAATGCCCTGTAACACGGTTTTTATGACAAAAAGTCAGAGAAAATCGGCAAATGACACTATTATTTTAACATGAACAGGTTTGGCTGCATTAAAATTTGTAGCTTTGTCATAAAATTTAACACTCAGGAAAGTATGTCAGAATTTAAAGCTGTTAAAAGGGTAACTACCCATGTTCTCTTTGAGATGAAGCTCAGGGGCGAGAAGATTGCCATGCTGACGGCATATGACTATTCTTTTGCAAGGATTCTGGATGAAGCTGGTATAGATATTATTCTTGTTGGCGACTCAGCTTCGAATGTGATGGCCGGTTACGAAACTACATTACCTATTACCCTCGATAATATGATATATCATGCATCATCGGTGGTACGAGGTGTTAAAAGGGCGCTGGTAGTGGTTGACATGCCTTTTGGTACGTACCAGGGCAATTCGAGGGAGGCTCTTGCTTCGGCTATACGTATAATGAAGGAGACAGGAGCCCATGCCGTTAAACTTGAGGGAGGAGCCGAAGTGGCTGAATCGGTTGAAAGAATAATTTCAGCAGGGATACCCGTTATGGGACATCTCGGACTGACACCGCAGTCGATACATAAATTCGGAACCTATGTTGTGAGGGCAAGGGAGGAAGAAGAAGCCAGAAAGCTGCTTGAAGATGCCAAACTGCTACAGAACCTTGGCATATTTTCCCTTGTGCTTGAGAAAATCCCGGCTAAACTTGCCGGTGAAGTGACCTCATCATTAAAAATACCTGTTATCGGCATTGGTGCTGGCCCTAATACCGACGGCCAGGTACTTGTGCTCCACGATATGCTCGGAATAACCCAGGAATTTTCGCCACGCTTTCTCAGGAGGTATCATAACCTCAACGCTGAAATAAAAGGTGCAGTGCAGAATTATATCAATGATGTGAAAACACTTAAATTCCCGAACGAAAAAGAGCAGTACTAACAGTAAAGATGGCAGAACACGATTCAGACAAACTCAAGATTCTTTACGAAGACAACCATCTGATTGCTGTTTACAAGGAAGCATCGGAGCTCTCACAGGGGGATCGCACCGGAGATATAACCCTGGATGAAAAGGTCAAAAGATACATAGCCAAAAAGTACAATAAGCCGGGCGATGTTTTTCTGGGTATTGTTCACAGACTCGACAGGCCTGTGAGTGGAGTAATGCTTTATGCCCGTACCTCCAAGGCACTGAAACGATTAAACAGAATGTTTCAGGAAAGGGAGGTGCAAAAAATTTACTGGGCTGTAACCGGTGATCGGCCCCCTGCAGATGAGGCAACCATCGAACACTTTATTAAAAAAAACGAAAAACAAAATAAATCATACGTTTACGACCATGAAGTAAAAGGCTCCAGAAAAGCCTCCCTTACATATAGACTTATTGGCAGGTCACAAAGGTATTATCTTATTGAAGTTCAGCTCCATACAGGCAGACACCATCAGATACGTGCACAACTGGCTGCAATTGGATGCCCGATTAAAGGGGATCTCAAATATGGTGCGAAAAGATCAAATGAAGACGGAAGTATAAGCCTTCATGCCCGCAGCCTCGCTTTCAAACATCCGGTCACAAAGGAAGAAATCAGAATCATAGCACCTCTTCCGGAAAACGGTATCTGGAAAATATTCAAAAACTTTGATTCAAAAAAATAAGCCGGAACTTGTTTCGTTTGTTCCGGCTTATTCTGGGGTTGTCAATGAAAGCCAAAAAAAGTAATCTGTAAGTGGTTTGTTGCAAAATTAAGCAGCAACCCGGGTAATTCAGTTAAAATCAGGTTAAATGAAGTTAAGGAAAAGTTAAAGTTTTTACACTCTGAGTATCAATTGAGTTAATTTTGCAATATGAAAAACAAAATCTTCATCAGCCTCGTGGTGATGATGGCTCTCTCCGTCATTGGAATATTTTATGTGCAGATTACATGGATGAGAAATGCCATCAGGACGAGCAATGAGAATTTCAATAATGCTGTTTTTATCGGCCTGAACAATGCTGCCAGCGAGATTGAGTCATACCACAGGATGAATTTTTTCAATAATTATATATTCCGGGATCCTTTTTCATTCAGGGACACGGTAACGGGATTATCTGAATTTTTCAGCTTTAACGGCTTCTTCTCGGATAATAAAGGTAGTGTTACTATCAATTTCAACAGCCGTCAGGCCAGCGGAAGCATTAATCCGGAAAGAATAAATAAAACTAATGATAATGCCAGAATAGCTTCACGGCAAAATCAGGATTCAATATATATAATTACCCGGGGTGACAGGCCCGGGAATGTCAGAATTGAGAGGAAAAATGATCTCACAGGAGCCCCGGGGAATTCAGTCATAATGACGCAGTCTGATTTTCTTCAGTGGCTCCGGAAAAGAACAAACGAGTTCCAGCAACTGAGCGACAGAATGATCAGGGAAATCTTCGAGTCGGAAACCAGCTATCGTCCCGATCCAGAACTTATAAGGAAAGTTCTTGACCAGATATTTCCTTACTTTGGAGTCAATATACCTTACGAATTCTCTGTTATAGAAAACGGTGAACCATTGATAGTTTCATCAAAGAAGGTGAGTAAAAACGAATTCCTTAAAAGCATCTACAAAGTGAGGCTTTTTGAAGATAACTTACTCCGGCCGGGACTGATTCTTTCGGTTGTATTTCCTGGCAGAACAAATTATGTTCTGGGCTCCATTTCGTGGATGCTTATAGGCTCGCTTCTCTTCTCCCTTTTTATCCTTGCAACATTCGCCCTCAGCATTTATTTCATCCTGCGGCAGAAGAAGATTTCAGAAATTAAATCTGACTTTATTAACAACATGACCCATGAGTTCAAAACTCCTATAGCCACAATATCTCTTGCAGCCGATGCAATAACAAATCCGAGGGTCATAAAAGATGAAAACAGCATCAAGCATTTTGCTTCGATGATCAAAAAAGAGAATGAGAGGATGAATAAACAGGTTGAGACAATATTGCAGATTGCATCACTCGATAAAAAAGAGATCGAGTTCATGTTCGATAATGTCTCAGTTCATCGCATAATTCAAAAGGCTATTGATACAGTTGAGCTTTTCATTCAGCAGAAACACGGAAAAATTAATATTTGCCTGGCAGCTGCAAACGACATTATTTATGGCGATGAAGAACATCTCACCAACCTTGTTCACAATCTGCTCGATAATGCCATAAAATATTCTCCCGAAAAGCCTGATATAACTGTGGTTACCAAAAATGTTGACGGTGGTATCGAAATTTCAGTAGCCGACAAAGGTATCGGTATGTCAAAAAGCGTTCAGTCTAAAATATTTGAAAGATTTTACCGTCAGAGTACCGGTGATGTTCATAATGTAAAAGGATTTGGACTGGGGCTCAATTACGTGAAGGCTATTGTCGATGCTCACCGTGGTAGTATTAAAGTGGAAAGTGAACCTGGTAAGGGAAGTTGTTTTTATGTATTTTTGCCTTATAAATTTGAAAACTGAGAAAGATGGCTATAAAACCCGCCAGAATATTTTTGGTTGAAGACGATCTTAGCTTCGGGTCGGTGCTGAAATCATACCTCGAGCTGAATGATTATGTGGTTGAGTGGGTCGACGACGGTAAATATGCCATGGATGCTTTCCGCAGGGGCTCGTACGATATTTGCATACTCGATGTCATGCTACCTAATGTTGATGGCTTTACAATTGCCGGTGAAATAAGAAAAATAAATACAACAATTCCGATAGTATTCCTTACGGCAAAAAAACTAAAAGAAGATGTACTTAAAGGTTATGGTGTGGGAGGCGATGATTATATTACCAAACCTTTTGATACAGATATTCTTCTGGCAAAAATAAAGGCAATTATTGCGCGCCGTGATACAGGTGATAAAAGCAGGGATCTCTATGAAATCGGAAAATTTACATTTAATTCAAAATTACGTATTCTGAAAATTGGGGATCAGGAGATGAAGCTCTCTCCCAAGGAAGCGCAACTGCTTGAGCTTCTTGCAAATAATCCTAATTCATTGATACCAAGGGAGATGGCTTTGAAAAAAATATGGGGGTCTGACGATTACTTTACTGCCCGCAGTATGGATGTTTATGTTACAAAACTCAGAAAATATCTTTCAGCCGATCCCGACCTTGTAATAAAAAATATCCATGGTGCAGGCTTTCAGTTGATAATCAAAGAGAATCCACCCCAGGTGTGATTTTTCAAGTGAATAAATTAATTCCCGGTATAACCTTAAAATTCTTCTCCTGGTTCAGAATATTATTTTTTATTGAAAATAGTTGAAAACTATTTTGCATTTGTGAATTAAGCTCTCCCTTTTCGTTGTATTGATTAAATATTTTTGCGAAAAAGACTGAGGGATGAGGAAAGTATTTTTGATATTGTCTGCTTTTACAGTTATTGTTTCTCTTTTTTCCTGCAGGGTATCGCGGATGAATATTTCTACCGGAGGAACGCCGGCATCGGCGTATGATTATATTGAAAGGTGGAAAGATGTTGCCATTAATGAAATGAGAAGGACTGGTGTTCCGGCAAGTATCACACTTGCCCAGGGGATGATTGAATCGGGTTACGGACGCAGCAGGCTGGCAATTGAGGCAAATAATCACTTCGGAATAAAATGCCATAACGGATGGACCGGTCCCACAATAAAACATCACGACGACAGAAGGAATGAATGTTTCAGGAAATACAGAAATGCGGAAGAGTCATTCCGCGACCATTCAGATTTCCTCCGTACAACAACTCGTTATAGCTTTCTTTTCAGCCTTGAGCCAACTGATTACAAAGCATGGGCAAAGGGATTGAAAAAGGCAGGGTATGCCACAAATCCCGATTATGATAATATGTTGATCAGAAAGATTGAAGAGTACGGACTTTATGAGTATGACCGTGTTGCTCTTGCCGGAAATCCGGGTAATGGGGCAAAAAATATATCCAATGGTAAGATTGCAGAGAATAATGTCAGTAGTATCACAGACAAATATTCCAGAAGTTATCGGCAGGGAGCTTCGGTAGCACCACCTGAAAGTTCAGCCGGGCGCATAATGGAAAATAACAGGATAAAGTATATTGTAGTAAGAGAGGGAGATACACGTGAGAGCCTTGAGAAAGAGTTAAAGTTGCTGAGATGGGAACTGAGCAAGTACAATGAGCTTCCTGAAGATTTTACACCCGAACCGGGTCAGATTCTGTACATTCAGCCGAAAAGGAAAAAAGCAGAGCCAGGAAAAGAGATACACACTGTTGGGGAAGGAGAAACGATGTATTCGGTCTCTCAGAAATATGGCATTAAACTGAGATACCTTTATTATTATAACAGGATGGAAGAAGGCAGTGAGCCAGAGCCTGGCAGGAAGCTGTGGCTCCGGAGGCTTATGCCGGTGGATTAGGTAATATTCTGTAATCCTTTATTTTAAATCCACGCAAGAAGTCAGTGACACTCATCTTTTTCTTGCCTTCGAGCTGAATGGTGCATACTGACAGGATGCCCTTTCCGCATGCAATCCTGAGATATTCTTTGCCGTCGGATATTATTTCACCAGGAATATATGAATGATTCTCTTCTTCAGGTTTGCTTTCATAAATTTTAAACAGCAGCACCCCGTCTTTACCTTTGAAGAAAGACCTGGCACATGGATCAGGTGCCAGCCCGCGTATCAGATTGTGAATAGAAACAGCATCTTTTTGCCAGTCGATAATACAGTCGGCAGGAGTAATTTTGGGAGCAGGTTTTGGTTTTTCTCCCGGCTTAAGAAACTGTGATTGCGGCACAGGAATAATTGTCTTGTTTACCAGTCCTTCAAGTGTCTTTATTACAAGCCGTGCACCCAGTTTCATCATTCTGGCCTTCAGATCACCTGCATTTTCGTAAGGGAATATCTGAACTTCCTCCCTGAGCAGAATTTCTCCGGTATCTATTTTGTCGTTAATAAGAAATGTTGTAAGTCCAGTTCTTGTTTCACCGTTAATTATAGCATGATTTATAGGTGCGGCTCCACGGTAATGAGGCAGGAGGGAGGCATGAAGATTTATGGTACCCATTGGTGGAATTTTCCACACGGCTTCAGGTAATTTTCTGAATGCCACAACAATTATGACATCGGGGTTTAATTTTTTGAGTTCATCAATAAAAGATGGATCTTCAAGGTTTTCAGGCTGAAGAACAGGCAGGTAACTGAATTCGGCAAATTCTTTTACGGGAGACTTTTTTAATTTTCTTCCCCTTCCTGCAGGTTTATCAGGTGTTGTGACGACACCAACTACATTAAATCCGTTCATAAGCAGAGACCCCAGAGTTGCCACAGCAAATTCCGGAGTACCCATAAACACTATTCTCAGATTTTTCATTTTGAGGTGTCGTCTTTAAATCCGTGTTTGTAACAGGTGATATTGTGACCCATTTTGTTCGCCTTTGTCATCAGATAAAACTCGTTGTAAGGGTTTGGAGGAATAACCAGAGGGATTGTTTCGACAATGGTGATTCCGTAGCCCTCAAGTCCTGCACGTTTGACGGGGTTATTCGATATCAGCCTTATTTTACCCAGTCCTAGTTCTCTCATTATACTTGCCCCCACACCATAATCTCTTTCATCTTCTCCGAATCCCAGTTTAAGGTTTGCCTGTACAGTGTCGAGTCCCCCTTCCTGAAGCTTGTAAGCTTTTATTTTGTTGAAAAGTCCTATCCCTCTGCCTTCCTGGTTAAGATATATTATGACGCCTTTCCCTTCCTTCTCGACCATTTCCATTGCCTTGTCGAGCTGTTGACCACAATCACATCTAAGCGAATGAAACACATCGCCAGTAAAGCATGAGGAGTGAACTCTTACAAGAACTGGTTCATCTTTGGTCCAGGTTCCCTTAATAAGGGCAGCATGTTCGAGTCCGTTGCTTACCTGGCGGAAAGGAATAAACTCAAACTCACCAATTGTTGTGGGCAGTTTTACCTTCACACCCATTTCCACTATTGATTCCCTTTCGAGGCGGTACGCAATAAGGTCTCTGATAGCGATTATTTTTATTCCAAATCTCTTACTCATTTCCATCAGTTCCGGCAGGCGTGCCATTGAGCCGTCGTCGTTCATTATTTCCACGAGTGCTCCACCCGGACGAAGTCCTGCCAGACGTGTCAGATCAACGACTGCTTCGGTGTGTCCTGCCCGACGCAATACTCCTTTTGATCTTGCTTTCAATGGAAATATGTGTCCGGGACGGGCAAGGTCGGAAGGTTTTGTTTTGGGATCTACAAGAGCTTTTATTGTAAGAGCCCTGTCTTTGGCTGATACACCAGTGGTAGTCTCTTCGCTACGAAGATCTACTGAAACAGTAAACTGGGTTTCGTGGATGGATGTGTTTATACCTACCATCGGATCAAGTTCGAGCTCTTCGCATCGCTCTTCGGGAAGTGCACAGCATAGAAGCCCACGTCCATACTTAGTCATGAAATTAACTATCTCGGGAGTGATTAGTTCTGCAGCACAAATAAAATCACCCTCGTTCTCCCTGTCTTCATCATCCACAACTATCAGAAGCTTCCCCTGCCTTATATCTTCAATGGCTTCCTCGATAGTGTTCAACTGAAACTTTTCTGTCATGCTCATCTCTGTTAACCGGGCTTAATAACTGCTCCCGGGACCGGTAATATTCAAAAACCCTGCCACAACCTGAAAAACTGATTTAAAGGGAAAAATTTACTGTCAATTTTTCCACGCAAAATTAGAAAATTAACTTCTGGTCTACAAAATATTTATGCCATACCCCTGTTAACTTTTAAATATTGACCAACTTTTTTAAGTACGGTACACACATCAAGCCACCTGCCATGGTTGTTGGGGGGTGAACTATACATCGCTCCCTCTCAGGGTTCTGGGCAGAGTATATGTTGTCCCTTGCGGCAAAACATTATAGTAAAATTTATATTGTATTCTGGCAGGCTGCCGGATTCTTCTTGTTCTTTAATAAAATTAGTGGTCAGAACATCATGTCAAACATTTTCATTATAGTTATCTTCATATTTAATGTTGAAGATAATTTTGTAGAGTTTGTCTTTTATCTTTTTGAAGAATCTGGTATACGTTTCGATATTGAAGATTGACGAATCGGTTGTTGCCTTATATGTAAGGAATATTCCTACAGGCAGAAGGATTATGAATGCAGCCCACATTCCTATAAAGATGTTTAAATGGCTCTCGCGTGCAAGTTTTTCGGTTGAAACGGAGATTATGTAATAAATAACGAAGAAGAAAACCGAGATGACAGCCGGTGTTCCAAGTCCTCCTTTCCTTATAATTGAACCAAGGGGAGCACCGATGAGGAGGAACACGATGCAGGCCAGGGAGAGTGTGAATTTTTTGTGGTAATCAATCTGGTAGTTGCGCAGAGATTTTGTATTGTTCTGAATCTGTTCTCTTTTCTCGGTTACGTAATTGGCGCTGTAGCGAGCATATTCCAGAGCTCTGTCGAGAGCATATTTTTTTGCGTCAAGGTTCATGGTATCCAGTAGTTTCCATGGTTCAAATACCGGTGCATTTTTTAATTCGGCGGAGTCGTTTACAGTAACACCCGGGACATAGAAATTTCTTTTCTGGTAAATAAATGCGGTATTAAACTCAGTGAAATAACTCTTTTTTCTTTCAATATTCAATTTTGATAGTGAATCGATATAATATTGCAGCTGGCGGATATTCTTTGTCGCCGAACTGAATTTCAGAAGGTCTTCTTTACTTCGTTCGAAGTCGAAGCCGCTCAGTGAAATTACGATGGTTTGTTCTTTAAAGCGGTCTCTGCGGAAGGGATATTTCTGCTGGGAAGGGGGAACGCCTTTTTCTTCAATATCATAATAAGAGTAACCATTAAAGAGGGTCAAAATCATGCCCGATTCATCGGGGGTTATTTTCATATAGCCTGAATCAGCGTATGTTACAGCTACATTACCGCGCCTGTCGCGGTGATCATAGATAAGTATTTTTTCCAGTTTGTTTGTTTCAGGGTTCTTTGTTGTTACCTTGATGCTAAAACCGTCGACATCGTTATTGAAAGTTCCTGCCTGTATGTTGAGTTCAGGTCTTTTGCGGCGGATGTCATAAAGGAGAGTTCGCGCCTTACCGTAGGAGTATGGTTGAACATTATTTGAAAAGAAAAATGAAATTATTGAGAGTACCGATACAATAATTATTACCGGTTGCATGATTCTTCTCAGGGGAATACCTGATGATTTGAGTGCTGTAAGTTCGTTAAATTCTCCCATGTTGCCGAAAGTCATTAGTGAGGCAAGCAGTATTGAAAGAGGGAGTGCCATTGGAACGAAAGTAAGTGAGAAATGATAGAGCAGTTCGGCCATGATTTTGAATTCCAGACCTTTGCCTATCAGTTCGTCGATATACATGAAAAGGAACTGGAGAATTAGAACTATCAGGACAATGAAAAAGGTGAAGACCAGCGGTCCTATAAAAGATCTGAAAACAAACAGGTCAAGTTTTTTCATTGCCATGCGAATAATGTGCAAATTTAATTGATTTTGCGACCTGTAATGTTTATATCGAAGAAGAATCAGATGCCAAGTATTCTTTTAAGTTCTGTGATCTGTGTATCCCACAGGTAAATAGCGTCTTCTTTTTCTTCAGGTTCAGCAAAGTCGGTTATAATTAGGGCAAGTTCATTAGTAAGTTCCTGGATGTTTATACTGAATTCGAAGTAATTCATCTCTTCTCCTTCGTTTTCGAGCCATTCAAATCTGACGAATTTATTTTCCTTCAGTGCTACAAGACGTGCTCTGGATTCTGACTTATGCCACTTGAAAGTAAAAATATCGCCTTCAACGGTAACTTCATCTGCAAACCATTCTGAGAGTCCTTCGGGGGTGCTTAGCCTCGGAAAGAGAATTTTTGGCGAGGTATTCAGGATATATTCAAGCTCGAATTTGACTCTCATGTTATTTTCTTGTCTAAAGGCTCATCAAATTGCAATATAGAAAAAATTATCAAAACAAAAAATCTTGTTGATTAAATCCACCAAAACAGTTATATTTGCACCCGTTTTGAACGACTCTGGTTTTGAACATTGCGGTGGTATAAGGATTGAAGGGGCAGGAGGTTAAAGCGCGAGGGTTCAATGAAATAAGAAGAAATATTTATGGCGAGATAGCTCAGGTGGTTAGAGCGTATGATTCATAATCATAAGGTCGAGGGTTCAAGCCCCTCTCTCGCTACGAGATTTAAGTATAAAGAGTAATTAGCTGCTTTTTTCGTGCGTTTTTTTGTTTACATAATTTACAGTTCAATACTTGACAGGTATTATGTTGGGTATACCAGGAATCCACAGGAGAGGTTGGTTAAGCACAATTTGGGGGCTACGAATTATACCAGGAGGGGGAAGCCATGGGAGCTTGTTTATGTTGAGGAATTTTCAAGCAGGGCAGAAGCTATTTTAAGGGAGAATCAGATCAAGCGGATGAAAAGCAGGAAATATATTGAATCGCTTATTGCGGGAAAAGGTAAGGCCTTAAATAGTTGAATGTTTCTCAGGTCTATGTGGATAGAGCGCAGGATTTTTTTGTATTTTCCATACAGGTGGTTAGAGCGCGAGGGTTCAAGCCCCTCTCTCGCTACAATAAAGTCCTGGCAGGAAATGCCGGGCTTTATTGTTTTTGTATGGTTCAGGAGATTTTTTTAACTCAGGAGGCGGCTTACGCCAGGTTCAATAATTTTTTTATAATGAAATGGTTATATTTAATAAATGTTATTAATTGATTTGTTTTTTTAATTATTTTCTATTTTAGAAAATCTCAGGTAGTGGTTTTGTCAGATGCAGTAATATTGGAATTTTCAGATTTCGATAGCAGGGTTTTTCACTGTGACTGACTGGGCGGAAGCATACCCGGGGGAAGGGGAAAGTGAAAAGGTAAAAGGTAAAAGGTAAAAGGAGCAAGGAAAAGGATAATACATGACGCTTTCTACTCTGATTCAACCTTTTTAATTATTTTTGATATCACTAAAAACAAGTTAGTGGCCATTTATACGTACACCAAACATAAACTTAAATATAAAAACATTCTATATAAATTATAATATCATGAGAAACAAAGCTTTACTTTTAATCTTCTATTTTTTTGGACTTTGCATTTCCGTTTCAGCACAAACGTATGCTATCGATAAGAATGCAAAAATCATTTCTGGATTAGGCAGTTATTTGAGTCAGGGAGGTGATCTTTTCGTGGATCCCGGTGGTAATAATGCAAAAATCATAAACTTAGCAGCAAATATCAATTATTTTATCTTTAAGAATTTCTTTATTGGAGGTGGAATTGAATTTTCAAATGAGTCAACAAAAAATTATAAATCTAATTCCACTGGCTTTGGTCCCCAAATGGGTTATGTGTTTGGAAACGCTCAAAGTATAGCTTACCCTTTTCTTGACTTAGGAATACGTCGTTATGAAATCAGTCTTGATTATGCTAATGCTTCAGGATATGATATATTTTTTGGCTTTGGTATGATTATCCCTGTCAAATCACACATCGGATTAGTCTTTGAGGGAGGTTATCATACGCTAAATTTAAAAGACAATCACAATGACAATTCTATCTCTGGTAACATCTTTTCATTAAGTGTGGGATTTGCAGGGTTATTATTTCATAATGTAATTCCCCCCAGATTCTACCCATCTCTATGAATAAAAATTGATCCTATGAAAATATAACAGCCACTAACGCGGACAATATGGGTAAGTTGTTTCCCGAAGTCTCGGGACAAATTGTCATGGTTTGTTCATTACGGTTGTGTGCCAGTACCCTGCCTCAAAGAAGCTTTTGTGGTCACAGCCTCCATTCTCAAACCAACACAACCTCCCCATATTGCCGGGCCGTTATGCGTCATGTAAAACATTCCTGCACAATGATAATAGCCACATAAAAACCCAAACATGAAAACAATCATTATCGGAATAATTCCAGGTATTGCTGCCGGAGTTATAGACGTGACACCAATGATCATTAAAAAGTTGACTCGGGATGCAAATATCTCAGCATTTTTGATGTGGGTAATCGTTGGCTTTTTTATTGCCACTATTAACTTAAACATGAATCCCATTTTAAAAGGCATCCTGATTGCTTTCCTTGTTTTAACTCCCTGTGCAGTACTTATTGGATGGAAAGAACCCAAATCCTTAATTCCCATTTTTGTAATGACCTTGATTCTAGGGGGTCTGCTTGGATTTTTAATACCAAGACTAACAAGTAATTAAAAAATTAAAACACGAACGCATAACATGGCCGGTGCCTCGTCGGGGAACACTTACTAATCTTTACGCCGGACCGTCAGGCACATTAAAAAAAAACAGCACAATGAAAGTTGTTATTCTTATTTTGATCTGTTGGATTTTCTATAACGTTGATTGTATTAGCCAGGGCACGGCTGTTTAAATAGAAAAATGTAAAGAGCATAATCGTCTTTATTTGAGTGTTTTAAAAAAGTTTACCGCTCCCGGGTTATCCCAACAGTCACCTTTCCGACTCATGCTTCTTTCCACTAGTTTGCATGAAGAAAGCAGATTTGCAAAGTCATTGCAAGCATATTGAACACCTCCGTCGTAATGGAAATAAAAAATACGAATACTCTGTATAGAATTTTACAGGATAAACAGGAAATTATGCAATTTTACAGTCGATATTGAATATAAGAAGTTGAATTTTAAGTAAAGGCAAAATGAAAACGAGAAAACTTGGCAACAGTGGATTAGAAGTGTCAGAAATAGGACTTGGATGTATGGGTCTCAGTTTTGGATATGGACCGCCAACTGACAAGCAGGAAGCTATTAAATTGATCAGGAGAGCCTATGAACTGGGGATTACGTTTTTTGATACGGCCGAGATATATGGCCCTTACATAAATGAGGAAATTGTTGGTGAAGCCATTGCGCCATTCAGGCAAAACGTGGCAGTGGCTACAAAATTTGGTTTTAATTATGTAAATGATCAACCAGCCGGACTGAACAGCAAACCCGAAAATATCCGGCAACGGGTTGAAGGCTCTCTTAAACGGCTCAAGGTTGACGTTATTGACTTGCTGTATCAGCACCGTGTCGATCCGGAGGTGCCTATAGAAGATGTAGCTGGAACGGTTAAAGATTTAATATGCGAAGGAAAAGTGAAATACTTTGGTCTATCCGAAGCCGGGGCCAATACAATCCGCAGGGCTCATGCAGTACAACCAGTTACAGCTTTGCAGAGCGAATATTCCTTATGGTGGCGGGAGCCTGAAACTAAGACATTTCCCACACTCGAAGAACTTGGAATTGGCTTTGTTGCATTCAGTCCGCTCGGTAAAGGATTCTTAACCGGGAAAATTGACGTAAACACTGAATTTGCAGAAAATGATTTTCGCAATACCGTTCCAAGATTTAATAAAGAAAACCGGCAGGCTAATATGGTATTGGTTGATTTGATAAAACAGATAGCCCTGGAAAAAAATGCCACGCCGGCTCAAATTGCTATTGCCTGGATTCTTGCTCAGAAACCATGGATTGTTCCAATTCCAGGTACAACAAAAATTCACCGCCTCGAAGAAAATACAGCTTCGGTATATGTAACTTTATCAAACGACGAGCTGGAAAAAATTCAAATAGCACTTTCTGAAATTAAAATTGCCGGACATCGATATTCGGAGAGCAGCGAAAAAATGGTGGATAAAAATTAAAAAACAAAGATGAAGGCCTGTATGTTTGAAATACAAAATTTTAAATATGGCAAATGATAATAGAAAAATATTGATCGCATATTTTTCACGTAAAGGCGAAAATTATTTCAACGGAAAAATTAAAAACCTGACAATCGGCAATACTGAAGTTTTAGCAAAGAAAATACAAAGCTTAACAGGAGGGGATTTATTTGAAATCAAAACTGTAAAGCCTTATCCATCAGATTATAATGAAGCAACAAAAATTGCCAGGGTTGAATTACGCCAGAATGCCCGGCCCGAATTAAGCGAGACTGTCAGAAACATGGACGATTATAATGTCATTTATCTTGGTTATCCCAACTGGTGGAACACCTTTCCAATGGCGGTTTTTACGTTTCTAGAATCATACAATTTTTCAGGGAAAACTATAATTCCATTTTGCACTCACGAGGGTAGTGGTATGGGCAGAAGCGAGAGTGATATTAAAAAACTTTGTCCGGATGCCACAGTGCTCCCCGGTTTAGCTGTTTACGGAAGCATGGTTGCTTCAGCTGATGATGACCTGATGGCATGGTTGAAAGAGCATAATTTATTGTAATAAAAAAGCTGGTTGAAATTGTTAATAAATCACTTATTGCTTATGGGGGCAATCGGAAGGCAATATAAACAGCTTCAGTTAATGAAATTTCTAACTAATGAAAGATTATTATAAAATTCTCGGTTTAGACAGGACTGCTTCTCTGGAAGTAATTAAGCAAAGATTCAGGGAACTCGCATTTGAAAATCATCCAGATATAAGTGATAATAAAAACGCTAATGAAGTTTTCATTGAAATCTATGAGGCATATCACATCTTAAGTCAGCCTGATAAAAAAATCAAATATGATTTGCTTTATGACAAATACTTCAATAATGCCAGAATTCAAATTCCGGATGAAGAATATATAAAGACTGATATTCAGAATGTTTCAAATTCAGCAAGAGAAAAGGCCAGGCAAAAGGCAAAAACCAGATACAGGGATTTCATTAAAGACCTCGACTGCTTTTTTATTCCCGGATTAAAAGCTGATGGAAAACCATATGTCTATAGTATGCACAGGAATGTTGGAATTTCAGGTGGGGTAGGACCAATGGGGAGTATAAAATCAAAAGTGACCGATATTCTGATACCAAGAAGTAAAAAGGCATATTTTTTTCATCAAATCGGATTATCCATTAAAGGAATTTTCTTTATTCTGGCAGTCGTCATTTATCGTTCTGATTTACTAACGTATTATACATTAGCAACTAAATTATTAGTTTCAATTTCGATTTTAATTGCAGGCGGAATTGTTACAATGTCAATTTACCATCTGAATAAAGTAAAATCGAAATTCT
The DNA here is from genome assembly GCA_029552825.1 of Bacteroidota bacterium. Taxonomy (GTDB): domain Bacteria; phylum Bacteroidota; class Bacteroidia; order Bacteroidales; family VadinHA17; genus LD21. The sequence continues at coordinate 9,548 of JAKPDL010000056.1, read as the reverse complement.
TTCATTCTAAAAATTATCCTTTAGTTAAAAAATACAGGTTAAACGGATACAAAAGAGGATTCCATCCAATGATTTCGACAACACCTGTTGGATTGTTTACATATTTGTTGCGACTAATATTTTAGTCATAGCTCTGTATAATAATGAAGTTTTAATTCATTGGAAGGATACACCCCCTGATACCCCTGGTTTGAATTCACCCCCTAATCCCCTTGAGAGGGGGACTTATGTATTACTTGCACTGAAATAGTATAACAGGAAAAGAAAAAATTTGGAAACTTATATCAAATGACATTTTGCCCCCCTGCCGGGGGGGTGGGGGGTGCCACCCTGCTTGGGGCGGGGGGGTAAGTACATGTTTCTTCAGGACGATACAATTTTGGTTTGATTTATATTTTTTAACATTTTCCTTTTGAAGAATAGCAATTTTATTTCGTTATTTTAAGAATTCTTGTAATTGTTTTATGGAGTCTGAATTTAATTCAGCCTGGAGAAGATTTCCAGAAACGTTTACAATGAGGAAGCCAATTTTAAAATATTAACATGAATTTATATAAACCTGTTATTGCATTATTTTATTTTCTGTTATGTAATTTAATGCTATCGGCTCAGAATAAAGCTGTTAATCGCGATAAGTACAGGATACACATTACATATACCGAAGAAAAAATTACAATTGACGGGTTACTTGATGAGAATATCTGGCAGATTGTCGAAAAAGCAGTTAATTTTCAACGTGTTACACCAACGGACACCGGGTATGCAATAGCTCAGACTGTTGCAATGATCGCATATGATAAGAATAATATTTATGTGGGTGCAATCTGTTATGATCCTACTCCGGGGAAAAGACCAGTTCAATCATTACGCAGGGATTTTACTTTTATGGGGAATGATAGTTTTGCAGTATTTTTCGATCCGTTCAATGACCAGACAAACGGTTTCGGTTTTTATGTTTCTCCTGCGGGTGCACAATATGATCATCTGGGATATGAAAGAAACAGATTCAATATTTACTGGGATGCGAAATGGAGGTCGGCAGTTAAGAATTATGACGACCGCTGGGTTGTTGAGATGGCGATACCTTTCCGTAGCCTGAGATATATAAAAGGATACAACGAATGGGGAGTAAATTTTGGCAGGCTTGATCTGAAAACAAACGAAAAATCGGCATGGGCACCAATGCCAAGACAGTTCAGCCATTGCGACCTTACCTATACCGGAACACTGATATGGGATAAGCCACTTGAAAAATCAGGATTTAATTATTCGGTAATTCCTTATGTAACTGGAAAGATCATTAAGGAAAATATTCCCGAAGAAAATACTGTAAAAGACTGGGGTGCAGGTTTTGATGCAAAGGTGATGCTTTCAACATCGCTCAATCTGGATGTAACGGTTAATCCTGATTATTCACAGGTTGAAGAAGACCGCCAGGTTACTAATCTTCAACGGTTTGAGCTTTTTTTTCCTGAGCGCAGGCAATATTTTCTTGAAAACAGCGACCTCTTTGCAAATCTTGGAAACAGCAATGCCAGGCCTTTTTTCTCAAGGAGGATAGGCCTTAACGTTCCTGTGAATGCAGGTTTGAGATTAAGCGGTAAAATAGGCGACAGATGGAGGGTTGGACTGATGGACATTCAGACCGGTGAAAAGGATATTATACCCGCAAGTAATTTTGCAGTTGTGGCACTACAACGTCAGGTGTTCAGCAGGTCGAGTATAACAGGATTTTTTATTAACAAAGAGGTCACAGGAAGTTACAACGATTCGCTCTACAGGGGTTACGATTATAACCGTGTGGCTGGTCTGGAATATAATCTGGCAAGTCCGGATAATATATGGTCAGGTAAAGCTTTTTACCATCAATCGTTTTATCCCGGTGCTTCTGGTGATGATGCTGCCGCTGCAGGTGAACTAAATTATTCGTCAAGATATCTAAAAGCAGGCCTTGTTACTGCATGGGTGGGAGATGATTATGTGGCAGAGGTTGGATATATCAGAAGAAAAGGCTATTTTGAAGTGTCTCCGTCACTACGATATACTTTTTATCCATCACAAACCAGAATTCTAAGTCATGGGCCGAGTGTAAAATTTGACATGATAACTGACCCCGCTTTCGGGGTAACTGACAGGGAGACAAATTTTGGATATTCAATTGGTTTCAGGGACAGGAGCCAGCTTGATTTTGAAATAGCAGAAGAGTATATTTTGCTCGACCGTGATTATGATCCAACGAATACTGGAGGAGAAACTCTCAAGGCAGGGGAGGCATACAACTGGGTTAGTGGCGAAGCAGGATTCTCTTCGGATTCAAGGAGACTTTTTACATATTCTCTTTCAACCGGTTACGGGACGTATTTCAATGGCAGAAGGTTTAGTGTGAATGGTTCGGTGGGATACAGGTTCCAGCCATATGGCAGCATCTCGGTATCGGCTGATTATAACAATATTACATTGCCGCAGCCATACAGTAGTGCAGAACTTATTCTGATAAGTCCGCGCCTCGATATAACCTTTACTGATAAAATATTTCTTACAACGTTTGTTCAGTACAATAATCAGATTGATAATATTAATACCAATATCAGGTTTCAATGGCGTTTTGCACCTGTATCGGATCTCTTCATTGTATATACAAACAATTCATTTACGAATGATTTCAAAAGTAAGAATAACGGGATTGTCATTAAGCTGACGTACTGGTTTAATTGATTACAAAAAATCATTTTTTACCACAGAGAGCACGGAGAAGGCACAGAGAGGTACAAAGTAATATTGTATGATTCTCTGTGTACCTCTGTGTTCTCTGTGGTGAATATTTCCAGATAATATTACAATTCCCTTACCCAGATATTTCTGAAGGCAACCGGGTTACCGTGGTCCTGCAGCAGTATGGAGCCCGGTCCGTGTTTTTTGATAGAATATTCAGGTATGCCTATATAGAGTGTTGGTCCTCTCAGACTTACATTATTTTGAATCAGAACTCCGTTATGCAGGACTGTCACTCGTGGAGGGGTAAAATATGAAGTGCTGTCGTTGCCAAACCGGGGTGCAGTGTAAATAATGTCGTAGGTCTGCCATTCACCGGGTTTTCTGCTTGCATTAACCAGAGGTGCGTATTGCTTGTAGATACTGCCTGCCTGTCCGTTTCTGTATGTACGGTTATTATAGCTATCGAGTATCTGCACCTCGTATAGTTCCTGGAGGTAGACTCCGCTGTTGCCTCTGCCCTGACCTTCGCCGGTAACCTCCGAAGGGGTTTTCCATTCGATATGGAGCTGGAAGTCTGTAAATTTCCTTTTTGTCTTGATTGGACCTGAGCCTTTAACGCATACTAGTTCACCATTTTTAACAATCCATTTGGTTGGGTTACCTCTGGCGTCTTCCCATTCCTTGTTAAGAAGAGCTTCTGAGCCGTCGAACAGGATTATTGCATCGGAAGGTGGCATTCCAGGTTGGGCACCGGGTTCAACAATCGGAACTTCAGGCTCCCAGATTTCTGTCATCTCGGGTGTCATCCTTGCCGGCTGAGGCAGCTGTCCAGGCTGACCTTGCTGTGCAGGCCTTGTCTGTTGCTGTGCTGTTACAACACCAATGGCTAACAGCATTAAACTGATTGTGAAAAGTTTTTTCATATCCAGGGGTTTTTAAGAATTTAATTAACAGTTTTTAATTATTGATTTCATTCATTACAAAAATAAAAAAGTGCGTCTTATAATTTTTAAAAATGTGAAAGAAGACGCACTTTTTAATCATTTTTAAGAGTTTCTGTAGCTTATGCTATAAAAAACTTTATTAATAACCCGGGTTTTGTTTTAGCAGGGGATTGGCATCGATTGCAGTTTGTGGTATGGGGAAAAGTTTCCGGTATTCAGGAATTGCGCCCCTCCATCCTGGTATCGGATCGCAGAATTTTCCGAAACGTATCATATCTTGGCGGCAATATGACTCCCATGCTAGCTCAAGTCTGCGTTCAAGATAAATATCATCAAGAGTAACGCTGGTTTTGAGTTTGGCAGGATCGTCGAAAGCCCTCTTTCTTATCTCATTCACAAGCCTTGTAGCTTCTTCGTTGTTCTGTCCTAATCTTACAAGGCATTCAGCTTTCATCAGGTACACATCAGCCAGTCTGAAGATTGCGCAGTCATTCTGCATGTAATTAACGCCTTTCTCTATTTCCCATTTGAAGCATCTGGCACCATCTTCCTGTTCAACCTGACCCCATCCATCAGCATCAATTCCATACTTCATTGTTATGTCAATAGTATGGATTAAAGGCCGTCCATGTGCAGTCATAATTATTTGTCCGGTGCTTAAATCTTTCATTGGGCCTATAAGAAAGCTGCCGGGTTTGTGATCGAGATCATCACCTCTTCTTTTGTCATCAAGATCAAATTGTCTTACATAATCTGGCATGGCAGAAAGTCCGTTGTTCCCACGTCTTGTAGTACCAAGGGCTTTATAATCCAGATAATGCAGTGTATAGGCCAGAACTCCCATCCCTGCTGAGGGACTGTTTATTGCAGTAAGGATATGTTCAGGACAATTTTCGTTAAAAACCTTGAAATTATCGTACCAGTTACTTACAAGTTTATATGGAAGACTCATAACAACATCGCATGCGTCGATACATTCCTGCCATTTAGGTCCTCCGTCAGGATTCCATTCAAGAGCGTTGAGGTACATTTTTGCCAGTATTGTATATACGGCACCTTTTGTGAATTTTCCGTAACTGGCTGGTCCTACATCTGACCTGATTTTATCCTTAATATCATTAAGTTCGGAAACCACGAAGTTGAAAACCTCTGCTCGTGTTTTTGTTGCAGGTTTTGAAAGGTCTGTGAAATCAGTGACTATAGGAACGTTTCCGAAATAATCGCATAGAATGTAATACCAGAATGCCCGTGCTGCCCTTACCTGACAGATATAAGGTTCTTTGTCGGATATTCCTTCTGAATTCTCAATAAGATAAAGAATTTGATTACATTGTGAAATACGTTGCATAACCGAGTTATAGAAACTTCTGATATGACTTGTAATCGGAGTCCAGGTACCGAGTCTCAATTCCTTAAAAACTCCGCCATCCCACCAGTCACCACCTTTTCTTGTGGGAGTAATTGCCATATCGGAAGAGTTTACGGCTATTGTAATAGGGTTATTAACTGTTCTGAGTCCGGTATAAATCGGTGCAATCAGGGAATTTACCTCAGCTTCTGTTTTTCCGTAGCTTGCAACAGGCAACTGGGTATATACTTTTTCATCCAGCCAATCAGTACAACTTGTTGAAAGCATCATCAGAAGCGATATCACAGTAATATATAATGTATTCTTTTTCATATACTTAAAAATTTTATGGATTAAAAACTTACATTTATACCAAACAGGTATGTCCTGGATTTCGGGTAATATTCCCTTCCTTCAACTCCTGGATCGAGCCCACTCATTGGTACTTCAGGATCCACGCCTTTATATTTTGTTAAAAGAACCAGGTTATTTCCAGTGAAATACACCCTGAAGGACTTTATTCCTAGAAGTCTGGGATTAAATGAATAGGCAAGGTTAATATTTTCGAGTCTTAAAAAAGAACCTTTTTCAATATAGAAACTGTTGTAAAAGGGACTCTGTTTAAGACCTAAAGTTAGAGCATCCTTTAGGACGTTTGCACCAGGGAGCCATTGTGTTGTTGCGTACGACATTTTTGAGAAATTGAGTACATCATTTCCATAGACACCACGCCAGAAAAAGGTTAGTTCAAAATTCTTGTAGCTGAAAGAGTTATCAATCCCGTATGTTAATTTTGGCTGTGCATTACCAATATATGTATAATCAGAAACAGTCACACCTGGTTGTCCATCAACCATGTCGTTGATTTTATAAAGGCCATTCTCATCAAGTCCAAAGCATTCCAGTCCAAAGAATTGTCCGACAGGTTTCCCTTCTTCGACAATATGTGTGGTGTTTGCAGATCCTCCTCTGACCCACGCACTTCCTGTTCTTATTGACTGTGTTGTGTACTCTTCATCTGAGAGTTTTGTAATCTTATTCTTATTGTGGGCGGCATTCAATGAAACAGTCCATCTTATATCACGGCTTCTGATAATGTCTCCAGTTAGTGAAAACTCTATTCCCTTATTTTCCATTGAACCCACGTTGGCAACCATTGAACCATAAAGGAATGGCGGTACAGGCACTGAATATGTATAAAGCAATTTCGAAGTTATTTTGTTGTAATATTCGATTGTGCCGTTAAGTCTTGCATTGAGAATACTGAAATCAATACCTGCATTTGCCATTGCCGTCTGTTCCCATTGCAGGTTGGGATTTGCATTCTGGCTTACCACATAAGCAGTGTGCCATGCTCCGTTATCGTAATAGGTACCTGAAGCTCCGTATAACTGCATAGACTGATATGGGGCGAGGCCATCCTGGTTTCCTGAGAGCCCATAACCTGCACGGAGTTTTAGTTCATCAAAAATATTGCTTAATCCCTGCATGAATGATTCTTCTCCTATTCTCCATGCAGCAGATATTGACGGGAAGGTGCCCCATTTATGATTCTCCCCGAATTTTGAGGAGCCGTCACGACGTAATGTGGCAGAAACTATATAACGGTCGTTCAATGTGTAATTAACTCTACCAAAATATGAAAGGAGCCTGTTCATACTTGCGCTTGATGATACATCGCCAACCTGCATATTTTCTCCAGCCGATAAATTATTTGCACCAAAGAGGTTCGTCACAAATTTGCGATTCTGTGCCTGTGCAAATTGATAATAATTGTCCTCAAATGATGTACCGGCAAGGAGGTTTATATTATGGCCTCCTGTTCTAATTGTGTAGTTAATTGTTGACTCAAGAAGTTTGGTATTGTCGTTGTTGAATGAACGAAGTGCAACACCATATTCGTTTCTTCCTCTTTCAGTTTCTGAATTCCAGTAACGGCTCCTGTCATTTGTTTGTCTCTGGAAATATGCGTTTACCGATAAAAAGAGGTTTTTGATTATCTGAAGTTCGCCTTTCAGGTTGAAATAACTTATATTGTTTTTGCGCCTGTCATAATTAAGCTCTATATTATGAACAGGGTTACCCTGATCGTAATCTGTGCTTTCGAACCAGGTACCATCATCATTTTTCACAGGGTACGCTGGAACCATGTTATATGCAAGAACGAAGTTCCTTGTGTCGGAAGGCTGATAATCTCTTTGTGTAATTGCCCCAATAAGAGTAAGGGATAATCTGTCCTTAAGGGTTTTTTGCGTCACTGAAAAACGCATATTGAGCCTTGTCTGGTAATTATCCTTTACAACACCTTCCTGGTCGAGATATGAGACTGATACTCTGTAATTATTGTTTGTTCCGCCACCTGAGAATGAGAGATCATGATTCTGTGTTATCCCTGTTCTCATAATCTCGCCAAACCAGTCGGTATTTGCACCTTTGTCGAAGGTCTGGTACGATAGATTGTTTTGCTGACAGTAGGTACGCCATTCTTCAGCGGTTAGAACGTCGGGTTTGTTTGATACAACATCCATGGCAATGTACCCGTTATAATCAGTAGTAAATTGACCTGATTTACCTTTTTTAGTAGTGATCAGGATAACACCGCTAGCAGAACGGGATCCGTAAATTGCTGCAGCTGAGGCATCTTTTAGAATGCTTATGGATTCAATATCCTGTGCTGCAACTGAGTTAAGGTTCAGTCCGGGTACGCCGTCAATCACAACAAAAGGTTCACTGCTTCCAGTAAGGGATGAGGTTCCTCTCAACCTCATGCTCTGCTGTGCGGTAACATCACCAGATGACTTTGTTATTACAAGTCCGGCAACTTTGCCCTGTATCATGTCGACAGCAGTTCTGTTAACACCAACATTGAAGTTCTTTTCCGTTATGTTTGTAATAGCACCTGATATTGTCCTTTTCTGCTGGGTTCCGTAACCAACTACTACAATTTCTTCGAGACCAACAGTTTCACTGACGAGTGATACATTAAGAGTGGTTCTTCCTGCGAGCGCAATTTCTTGTGGAGTATAACCAATGAATGAGAATACAAGAGTTGCATTTTTGTCGGAGACTGAAATCGAAAAGTTACCCTCAACATCTGTTGTTGTTCCAACAGTCGTTCCTTTTATGACGACGTTTACACCTGGCATAGGTTCACCTGTCTGGCTATCTGTGACCTTTCCCGTAATCACCTGCTGCTGGTCATTTTTTATTTCAGCAGTTTGTTTACCATATTTAAGGTGGTAAGAGATTCTGGCATCTTTTGTAACCAGGGAGAGCAAATCGCCGGAAAATTTAGTATTAATATGCCTATGACTTGAGTCCTGGCCGTAGGCATATGAAAAAAATGTTATTACTCCAATCAGGAGTAATGAAATTCCGGCTTTAAATTTCTGCAAAAAATTCTTGCAGAACTTTTTTAATAATTCTGAAAGGTAAGATTTCTTTTTCATATTTTATGGATTAGTTTTTAGGTTAATAAAAAAGTTAAAAAGATTTAAACATGTTTGATGTGAGCCGGAAACAATTAACTCACTAATTAAGAAATAGTTAGGTGTTCATCATAGGTATAAGATTTTAAGGTTAGACATAAATGTTATTTTTGAAAAAATTCCCCTTCTAATTTACTTAAAATTTTTGAAATTAAAAAGAAAAACTGAATAAATATTTACTTAATTTTATTCTAGGTATGACGAAGGTTAATATAATGATATTAAGAATGTTATTTAATTGATAGCATTTCTTAACAATTGCTTTTTCTAGGGAGCCTTATGGCATCAGGTATTATATAATCAAAAATATTGAGTTAATTAATGCTTAAGTTTGCCAGAAAGTCTGGAATTCTAAATAAAAAAATAACTTTTTCGGCTGTCAGAAGCTGCTTTATAAGAGATAAATAGAAAAACCAGCCTGAAATCCAAAACCATTAGTGGTTATTATCGGATCATCCATCTTGGTTTTTACTAAAGCAAATTGAGTTCCTATATTAAGTCTTATTTTAGCATCACTGCTGTCCAAAATAAATTTTTCTAACGAAAATCGCAACTGATATACAATAAATTATCATTGATTTTGGACGGATTTTAAAATCAAGCCCCCATTATCCGGAAAATAACGACAATTGATATTCGGTTGGAGTTGGTTTTTTTAAAAAAGGATTGTTTAACCAGGCGAAGAGGTCAATTTTCACAAAGAGGTTTAATCTTACAAATGTTATCAGATTGGACAAATGCCACTGATACTCCGCTTTTGCTTTAAGAAATGTGAGGATAAGAATAGCAATGAGTGCGGTCCATATCTGAATCATTACCGCATTAGGAGAAGTTCCGACAAAGGTTTTTATCCGAAGGTGTTGTTTAAGACTCTTGAAGAAAATCTCGATGTTCCAGCGTTCCTTATAAATTTCTGCGACGGTTTTTGCTGTCCAAAAAAAGTTGTTGGTCATAAATGTCATTTCGCAATTCATTTCCTTGTCCCATATCTTAACCAGGCGTAGACGTCCTGGGTAGTTCTGATAAGACTGAGGGTTCGATAGTATGATGCTT
>JAKPDL010000039.1 GCA_029552825.1 Bacteroidota bacterium | reverse complement strand
GTGGCGTATTATTCAGAAGTTGGGATTAAAGAAATTCTGAATTGCTCCGAAATAGAATTCTTCCCATCCCTGTTTTATATTCTCAAAAGCTTCGTCGGGGATGTTTGTATGTTCGAGTTTTACCAGCGAGTTTCCTTTTACCGGTTCGATTGTTATTGTAACAATTGATTGTTCAGGCTGATCGCCGAAATACCATTCCTGAACTACTTTTTTATTTTTCACAAATTCAATGTTTCTGCCTTCTATATCACCTTCCCACAGAGAAAATTCAGTTCCTGGTTCTTCTTTCATAATTGCCGGATAACCCGACCACAATTCAATAGTATAGGGATTTGTTATTGCTGCATACACATCGGAGGGCTCAGCATGAATGACGAAATTTTTCTTGAATGTTTTCATCTGGCTAAGTATTTTTCTGTTCGTATAACAAATCTTAATAAGTTTTGTTTTTATATTTCAGGTTGAGCTCTCCAGTCCGGCCAGATAACGTTCTGCATCTATTGCTGCCATGCAGCCAGAGCCTGCAGCGGTGACTGCCTGGCGGTACTGAGGATCCTGAACATCCCCTGCAGCAAAAACCCCAGGAATATTTGTTTTTGATGTGCCAGGAACAGTTTTAATGTAGCCTGTAGCATCTGTTTCAATGTATTTGCTGAATGGTCCAGAGTTTGGCGTATGACCAATTGCAAGAAAAATACCGTCAATTTTGATTTTCACTATTTCTTCTTCCGGTGTTCCTTTTTTCTTCACAAGGATGGCTCCTTCAACGCCCTCTTCCCCGAAAAGGTCTTTTACCTGATGTTCCCAGAGTATTTCAATATTAGGCGTATTAAGCACTTTTTGCTGCATTGCCTTTGAAGCCCTCAGCACATTTCTTCTCACTATCATATACACTTTTCTGCAAAGACCAGCCAGGTATGTCGCTTCTTCGCAGGCCGTGTCTCCACCTCCTACAACTGCAACATCTTTACCACGATAAAAGAATCCGTCGCATGTAGCACAGGCTGAAACGCCTCGTCCGGCATACTTTTTCTCAGCTTCAATGCCAAGATATTTTGCAGTAGCTCCTGTTGCAATAATAACTGCATCCGCCAGAATGGTCTTTCGATCATCAATTACAACCTTAAGGGGCCGCTGTGAAAAATCTGCTGATGTTGCAATTCCAATTCTTATATCGGTGCCGAATCTTTCGGCCTGTTTCTTCATATTTTCCATAAGTTCAGGACCTGTAATACCCTCAGGAAATCCTGGAAAATTTTCGACATCGGTTGTTGTTGTCAACTGCCCACCCATCTCCAGTCCTGTATAGAGCACCGGTTTCAGGTTTGCCCTGGCAGCATATATAGCTGCAGTATAACCTGCAGGTCCTGAACCAAGAATAAGACATCTTACTTTTTCAACCTGCTCGGTTTCAGGCTCCTGCCTGCTTCCTTTTACCTCAAGCGGCTTGAAAATTTCCATATCATTTAATTTTTGCCTGTGCAAAGATAAGTAATGGAGCGAATAATAATGTGTGATTTAAGTTACATATTAACAGGTTTTGAAGTAAAGCCCCCCTCTCCCATTTCCCTGTCCGGTTGACGCCAGTCAGCCGACCAAGAAAAAGTTTTCACATGAACCACTGAAATACAATGAATTTCGAAATCCCGCCTTGCGGGATAAATTTCACGGAGATCCCGAAAGCATAACGTACCATAACCACTGAATTACAATTGAATTACAATTGAATTACAATTGAATTACAATTGAATTACTACTGAATGATATATAAGCCCCCCTGTCAGGGGGGTTGGGGGGTCTACAATACTATGCCCCTGTCAGGGGGGTTGGGGGGTCAATTTTTTGTCGGGGTGGCCAGACTTCCCGATAAATCGGGATAAACTCCCTGCCGACCCCTTTTTTGTCGGGGTGGCCAGACTCGAACTGGCGACCCCTTGCACCCCATGCAAGTGCGCTAGCCAACTGCGCCACACCCCGAATAGCAG
>JAKPDL010000012.1 GCA_029552825.1 Bacteroidota bacterium | reverse complement strand
CCGTCAAAACGTAGCTTATTCAGACGGGTTATCTCCCGCCCTGTGCTTCACTTCATAATGTCAAAGAACTCTCTCCTGATTTTGGGGCTACAAATTTAATACTTATTCCGCTTCTATCCAAAAATCATCCACCATTTTTTTCTACCCATCCCATCCACCTCAACCAAAAACTCCCAACAAGCAGAACCAACCCCTCTTACCCAACCTCCTCAAAGAACCCCTCATCTGTGAAAGCGGGTGCAAATGTAAAAAGTTATTTTCAATTTACAAAAAAAATTCTGGAGGATGATTTGCTTTTTCCTTTTCAGTTGAATGAAAAATGAAGTCAAAATCGATTTGCTTTCAATCTATTAAACACTATAAAAATATTTTACTTTAAAAAGAAAAAAACCAAAAAAACTTATCAACATGAATGCACTTTAAAAATGTACATGAAGTAATATATTATTAATGGTATAAAAATAGGAAATTGAATAATCTTTTCTTTAGGCAGAATTATAACAAAAACAATAACTTAAGCAGTGCCTTCTACTTAAATATTGAAAATAAAACAACCTTTTCACTTATAAAAATATATATTTGTAGAATTCTATTTCACTAATTAATAGTTCATTCTTCATTTTTTTGAATATTTTTGCTCCCTTTAATTAATAAAACCGGTGGTTATGAAATTATTGCAATCGAGACTTGCAAAATATGATGCGCCGCAGAAGGCAATGGCAGCAGGTATATACCCTTATTTCAGAGAAATAGAGTCTGATCAGGATACTGTTGTAATGATGAATGGTAAAAAGGTCCTGATGTTCGGGTCGAACAGCTACCTCGGACTTACAAATCATCCGAAAATTAAGGAAGCTGCCAAAAAGGCGGTCGACAAGTACGGTACAGGTTGCGCAGGTTCAAGGTTTCTGAACGGAACACTCGACATTCATATTGAACTTGAGGAACGTCTTGCAAAACTTGTAGGTAAAGAACAGGCACTCTGCTATAGCACAGGCTTTCAGGTAAACCTTGGAGTAGTGTCAATACTTGCCGGTAGAAGAGATTATCTTCTTCTTGATGAACTCGACCACGCTTCGATAATAGAGGGCAGCCGGCTCTCCTTTTCGAAAGTTTTGAAATTTGACCATAATAATATGGAATCGCTCGAAAAGAAACTTAAACTGTGCGCTCCTGAAAGCGTTAAGGTTATAGTGGTTGATGGCATATTTTCAATGGAGGGCGATATTGCAAAACTCCCTGAAATTGTAGCACTGGCCGAGAAATATAATGCTACAGTAATGGTTGATGATGCACATTCAATAGGAGTTCTTGGTGAAAAGGGTTCGGGCACTGCATCACATTTTGGACTCACTGATAAGGTCGACCTTATAATGGGAACTTTCTCAAAATCACTTGCATCCCTTGGTGGATTTATTGCTTCAGATAAAGAAATTATAAACTTCATTAAACATAATTCACGCTCACTAATTTTCAGTGCAAGTATTACACCAGCTTCAGCAGCTGCTGTGCTGGCGGCCCTTGACATTATGGAGAATGAACCCGAAAGAATTAAACAACTGTGGGATGTAACCGAATATGCACGCGCCGGTTTCAAATCGGCTGGATTCGATACCGGGAAATCTGAATCCCCTATTATTCCACTGTTTGTGCGCGATGACTTTAAGGTATTGAAAATGACCCAGATGTTGCTTGAAGAAGGTGTATTCGTGAACCCGGTTGTTTCACCTGCAGTGCCCAAAGAAGACACACTTATCAGGTTCTCTCTTATGGCAACCCATACAAAAGAACAGGTCGATATTGCGGTTGAAAAGATTACCAAAGTGGCTAAACAGCTTGGAGGAATACTTAACTGAAATGGAGAAAGTTGTTTTCATCACAGGTGTCTCTTCTGGCTTCGGCAGGGAAACAGCACGGCTTCTGGCTGAGAAAGGATATATTGTTTATGGTACAATAAGGCGCCAGGCGGATGTACCTCCCGGTGTGCAATCTGTCTTTATGGACCTTGCAAACCCGGATTCAATCAGAAAAGCTGTTGAGACAGTAAAACAAAAAGAGAACAGAATTGATATCCTGATAAACAATGCAGGAATGCACACGGGCGGCCCCATTGAGACTATCCCGGAGGAGTTCATCCGCCTTCAGATGGAAACAAATTTCACCGGAATGGTAATCCTTATACGGGAAGTTCTGCCTGTAATGAGAAAGCAGGGTGGAGGAATGATAATTAATTTCAGCTCTATTGGAGGATTGATGGGACTTCCGTTTCAGGGATTCTATTCTGCCAGCAAATTCGCCATTGAAGGTTTTAGCGAAGTACTGCGCATGGAAGTTAAACAGTTTAATATTAAAGTGGTAGTTATAAACCCTGGCGATTTCCATACAGGAAACACTTCAAACAGGAGAAAATATCTTGCACCAACAGATGAAAATGATCCCTATAACAGGCAATATACAATTACCCTTTCGAAAATAGAAGCCGATGAAACTAATGGATGGGATCCGGTTATTCTGGCAAAGAAAATTCTGAAAATAACTGAAAAGAAAAACCCTTCCTACCGATATATTATTGGCTCTTTCGACCAGAAACTGTCAGTATACCTTAAAAGAATTCTTCCTGAAAAGTGGTTCGGAAAAATTCTGGAAAGCTATTATCATATTAAATAAAATACCCCGACAGGTTAATTTATATACAATGAAATTTATTAATACCTTCCCCCTTGGAGGAAGGTCAGGTTGGGGGTAATTATTTGGATGGAGGCTGATTAACGCGGATTTTCAAACACGGATTTCCACGGATAATCTGCGGTGATCCGCGTTGCGAAGCATCTGCGATAATCAGCGTGCCATTTCACCGCATCTCATCTCTGGCAGACAGTTACCAAAAGAAGTGTATACCTTCCCCCCTGGATAATGCCAAATGATATTGCCCTGGGGGAAGATCAGGATGGGAGTAATGCTGAAAAGAATTCAATTTCTTTTATTGAAATAACATTACACACCCAAAATTTTCTATTTTTAAGATTTGATATTCTACGTCTAACCAATCAAAATGCCATGAAATACATTATTACGTTCACCTTGCTGATTCTTTCTGGCACACTATCCGCCCAGACAGGCATCTTTCAGAAAAGTGCAGACATAGGAAATCCTGTACTGAAAGGCTCTACAAGTTACAACCCCTCGGATCAGAGTTACACCCTGAGAGGCTCAGGATATAACATATGGTTCGGGCGCGATGAGTTTCACTATACATATAATAAAATAAAGGGAGATTTCATCCTTACTGCCGATTTTCAGTTTGCTGGCGAAGGAAAGAATGCTCACCGTAAGACTGGCTGGATGGTTCGTGCTGATGAATCGGATAATTCTCCGCATATCTCGGCAGTGATTCATGGTGATGGATTAACTGTGATGCAGTGGAGGTTACTGAAGGGAGCATTTATGAGAGACCCGGAGGACGAAATTTTTGCACCAAAATCTAATTACAGTATTATAAGACTTGAGAGGGAAGGCAACAGGTTTACAATGCTTGCAGCTCATCCGGGAGAACCACTTCAGGTTATAGGTACAAAAGTGATGGAAAACATGCCCGACGAGGTTCTTGCAGGTATCTTTGTATGTTCACACGATTCATCTGTTATTGAAGAAGTAAAGGCATGGAATGTACGGATCGACAAACCTGTTCCTGATAATTATCAGCCGGCGAAAGAGGGTTACCCTGGATGCAGGCTCGAAATAATGAATGTCTTCGACGGCAAGAGGAAAGTTATCTGGGAGAAGGACGGCCGGTTTGAGGCACCCAACTGGATGCCTGACGGTAAGAAGTTGTTGTTTAATATGGATGGTTTTCTGTGGACCATCCCTATTGAAGGTGGAGAGCCCGAAAAACTTAACACCGGTTTTGCTGATCGCAACAATAATGATCACGGAATATCTTTCGACGGTAAATGGCTGGCAATAAGCCATCAGCGTCAGGGTATGTCTGGAGGAGGCTCAACTGTGTACGTGCTTCCTCTTTCGGGCGGCACACCTGAGATGGTTACTGAAAAGACCCCTTCATACTGGCATGGATGGGCTCCCAATAATAAAGAGGTTGTCTATGTTGCAATGAGAGAGGGTTCAAGCACCTATAACATTTACAGAAAACCTGTTAAAGGAGGTGAAGAGGTTGCACTTACAGCCACCAAACCTGGAGAACATGTTGACGGGTGTGAATACTCACCCGATGGAAAATACATTTACTACAACGGAAGTGCTTCAGGAACAATGCAGATTTGGCGTATGAAACCAGATGGTTCACAAAAGGAACAGCTTACATTTGATGAGTATAACGACTGGTTTCCTCATATCTCACCTGATGGAAAGTGGATAGTTTTCCTGTCATATCCGGTCGACATTCCTCCCAATTCCCATCCTTCATACAAGAAGGTGATGCTCAGGATTATGCCAGCATCGGGCGGTGCACCGAAAGTGATAGCATGGCTCTATGGCGGACAGGGCACGATAAACGTTCCTTCCTGGTCACCCGACAGTAAGAGTATTGCTTTTGTAAGCAATTCGGGTATTAAATAATCTGACTCTTGTTTTGAAGTATTATATTTGTCTTTTGTTAGTAAGTGTCTGATAAAATAATGAATCATTACCCTATAACCTTTATCCTATGAAAAACTATATTATATACTTCCTGGTTATGACAATATTTGCTTCTTGCACAGGTGATTCCGGAAAGAAACTAAATTACCCAGTAACGCGTCAGGATAATATTGTTGACACAATCTTTGGCACTCCTGTGCCTAATCCGTACCGCTGGCTTGAGGATGACATGTCGGAAGAAACAGCAGCTTGGGTCGCAGAACAGAACAGGGTTACATTCGGGTATCTCGAAAAAATTCCTTACCGCGAAAAACTGAAGGAAAAACTCACGGCAATGTGGAATTACGAGAGGTACTCTGAACCCTTCATTGAAGGAGAATACACATATTTTTATAAAAATGATGGTCTTCAGAACCAATCGGTACTGTACCGCCAGAAAGCGGGTGGTGAACCAGAGGTTTTTCTCGATCCCAATACCTTTTCATCCGATGGAACTGTTTCGCTTGGCGAACTGGGCTTTTCAAAGGATGGCAGCCTTGCTGCATATTCAATATCGGAGGGCGGATCCGACTGGAGGAAAATCATAGTCAAAAATGCTCTTACAGGTGAAATAATTGGCGACACCCTTAAGGATATAAAGTTCTCGGGCATTGCATGGCAGGGGAAGGAGGGATTCTATTATTCAAGCTACGACCGCCCCAAAGGAAGCGAACTCTCGGCAATGACCGATCACCATAAGCTCTATTTCCATAAGGTTGGGACAAAACAGAAGGAAGACAAAGTTGTTTTCGGATCGGATATAAAAAGGAGATACGTAAGCGCTTCTGTTACAGAAGATGGTAGATTTCTGATTGTGTATGCATCTGTGTCCACAACCGGGAATGAACTGTATATTAAAGATCTCACAAAACCAGGCAGTAAATTCACCACTGTTGTTGATAACTTCGATAACGACCATGCAGTGATTGATAATGCAGGAGACAAATTATATATACTTACCAACCTGAATGCACCTAACCGGAAAGTGGTGATTGCTGATGCTAAGAACCCGAAACCTGAAAACTGGGTTGATTTTATTCCTGAGACAGAAAATGTTCTGGATGCAGCAGCTGGCGCAGGTTACATTTTTGCCCATTACATGATTGATGCAATATCAAAAGTTAAGCAATACGACAGGCAGGGGAATCTTGTAAGGGAGATTGAATTACCGGGCGTTGGAGCGGCTTCAGGGTTTGGAGGAAAGGAAAATTATAAAGAGGTATACTACACTTTTACCAACTATGTTACACCGCCCACCATTTTTAAATTTGATCCAGCCACGGGCAAGAGCGAGATATACAAGAAACCGGCTGTTGCATTCGACGGCTCGAATTATGTTTCGGAGCAGGTTTTTTACAATTCAAAGGATGGGACCAGAATACCGATGATTATAACTTACAGGAAGGGTTTGAAATTGAATGGAAAGAATCCTGCTATGCTTTATGGTTATGGCGGTTTTAATATAAGTATTACTCCTTCGTTCAGTGTGCCGGTGGCTGTGTGGCTCGAACTTGGAGGTGTTTATGCTGTACCCAACATTAGGGGTGGTGGCGAATACGGTGAGAAATGGCATCTTGCCGGAACGAAGATGAATAAACAAAACGTTTTCGATGATTTTATTGCGGCTGCTGAGTACCTTATTGCCAATAAATACACTTCACCCGAATACCTTTCAATTCGTGGGGGGTCAAACGGAGGGCTTCTTGTTGGTGCTGTAATGACCCAGAGGCCTGAATTGTTCAGGGTTGCACTTCCGGCAGTGGGAGTACTCGACATGCTGCGTTACCATAAGTTCACTGCCGGTGCAGGTTGGGCATACGATTACGGGACAGCCGATGAGAGCAGGGAGATGTTTGAGTATCTTCTGAAATATTCTCCTGTTCATAATGTAAGGGAAGGCGTTGAATATCCTGCGACACTCATCACAACAGCTGATCACGACGACAGGGTTGTGCCGGCTCACTCGTTCAAGTTTGCTGCCCATCTGCAGGCAAAATACAAAGGGAATAACCCTGTACTTATACGTATTGAAACAAGGGCCGGACATGGTGCCGGCACTCCGGTGAGCAAAAGCATCGAGCAGTATGCCGATATATGGGCATTCACACTCTGGAACATGGGAATAAAATCTATCGAATGAAAGAAAAGAAGAAAATAAGGGCAGGTATACTCGGTTCGGGTTATGCTGCCCGTTTTCATTTTGAGGCACTGAAAAGGGTAACCTGTGCTGATGTTGAGGTTGTTGGGGCCTATTCGCCCACCCGCAGCAGGCTGGAAGAATTTACAAATAAGAGGGGCATAACATCTTATTCCTCTCCTGCTGAATTAATTGATGATTCTGATGTTGTGCATGTATGCACGCCTCCCGCAACGCATGAGCAGCTTGCAATTGAAATCCTTGCTGCAGGAAAACATGCGATTGTGGAGAAACCTCTTACGGGTTATTTCGGTGATGGCAGTGAGAATTTCAGCGGTGATACTTTTTCGAGGCGGGAAGGACTTGAACAGACCATGGCAAGCCTTCGCAGGATGCTTGATGCCGAAAAGAAGAGCAAAGGAAGGATTATGTATGCCGAAAACTGGGTATACGCACCAGCCATTCAGAAAGAGAGGGAGATAATTGAAAAGTCGGGTGCACAGATACTGAGGATGCTTGGGGAGGAGTCGCATTCGGGTTCTCACTCACCGGTTTACGGCATATGGAAATTCTCGGGTGGCGGATCACTGATTGGTAAGGGGTGCCATCCGCTTGCCGGCGCCGTTTACCTGAAGAGTGTGGAGGGTCGCAGCCGCACCGGAAAACCGATAAGGCCCGTTGCAGTATCGGCACGGACACATGCAGTAACACGTATGCCTGGATTTCTTAACAGAGGTCATCTGCGTACAGGATACCGTGATATTGAGGATTATGGCATAATGCATGTTGTGTTTGAGGACGGGACATTTGCCGATATCGTTGCCAGCGAACTGGCTCTGGGAGGTGTTATCAACAGGCTGGAGGTGTTTGCCGACAACCACCGTACATTATGCAGTATGACACCCAACAATGCCATGCAGACATACACGCCTGATGAAAAATATTTCAAAGACATTTATATTGTTGAAAAAACAGAGACGAAGCAGGGCTGGTCGTGGGTGAGCCCTGACGAGTCGTGGTTCAACGGTTACCAGCACGAGATGGAGGCATTTTATAATACAGCCGCATATGGGTCTCCTCTTGAAAGCAACAGCACTCTTGCGGCAGATGTTATTGCGACGATTTATGCTGCTTATGTTTCGGCGGCTGAGAAAGGCAGTGAAGTAGAGGTTCAATTATTATAGCTTCTGCAAAATTGTGTAAATAGGCAGCGTTTTGATTTGACAATGCAGCAGTTGATGTTTTTTAATAATCTTTCTGCAGAACTATAAAATTAAGATTAAGGATAATGAAGAATCTAATTAAGGAAAACATTGAGAACCCGGAACAGCTCGAAAAACTTTATCGGTCCGACAGAAAAGGCTTTGCAAAGGCATTTTCGGAAATATATCCTGAAATATCAGAACATCCTGCTTCAGCATTCTGGAAAGCAAGGCTTGAACCCGACACTGTAAAAGCTGATTGGCTTATTACTGTAAAGAAAGATCTTTTGTTTCTGCTGGTAACATGTGCGCTGGCAGGCTTCTTCATAAAATTTCCCGCAATTTTCAGGACAGAAGCTGACATGGATGCTTTCTATATAAAAAATGCCGGTCTGGTAGTAATTGGAGCCCTGACACTCTATTACCTTCTCACTGTAAAAGGTTTCAAAGTAGTACATCTGATTTTTACCACTCTGATATTCTTTGTTTCGGCAATTTATATCAACCTTCTTCCCGGGGATGTTCATTTGAATACTGTTTTGCTGGCATGTCTGCATCTGCCTGTTATTCTTTGGTTTATTTACGGCCTGGTCTATTCTGGTTTCAATTTAAGGGAAAAATCAGGCTGGATAAACTACATAAGATACAACGGCGAACTGGCGGTTATGTTCGGAATTATAGCAATTGCCGGAGGGATACTAACAGCTGTGACAATCGGATTGTTTGATGTGATAAATATCAATGCCGAACGATTCTATTCTGACTATGTTGTAATAATTGGTGCAGTTTCAGCACCTGTTGCCGCAACATTTCTTATCCGTTATTTTCCAGCTATTACAAGCAAAATCCCGCCTGTAATTGCCAGTATCTTCAGCCCGCTGGTTCTGCTGACACTGATTATCTACCTGCTGGTTATATTATTGAGTGGAAAGAGTCTGTATACCAACAGGGATTTTCTGCTGGTTTTCAATGTTATGTTGCTGGGAGTGACTGCAATAATTGTTTTTTCAGTTTCGGAAACAACCTTTTTCTTCAAACAGCGGCTTCTTGAGGTAATTCTTCTGGCGCTGGTCATTTTTGCAATTATAACCGACCTGCTTGCACTGTCGGCAATAATTTACAGACTTGGAGAATATGGCTTTACCCCAAACAGGACAGCAGTTCTTGGCTCAAATCTGCTGATTCTCGGGAATCTGGTACTCTTCGCCAGAGACCTGTACCGTGTTAATTTCAAGAAAGATAGTGCCGGGATACTGGAAAACACCATTGCGAAATACCTGCCTGTTTATGCGATATGGGCAGTGATAGTTGTGTTTATATTTCCGGTGATTTTCGGATTAAGATAAAACAACAAACTATCTTTTTATATCAATTTATACTCTTTTACTTCAATTTTACCGTACACCACCTCACAGAAAGGTTTTCCTTTTTTAATTCCGGCTTTTCCGAATCCGGTTTCAGTGGAGATGAAAACTGTGAAGTCGCCGATACCTGCTTTCAGGTAAAGTATTCTTGTAACAGCATCATATCTGACGCCTGTCAAACCCTGTAACAAACCGTAGCTCGACATTGCACGGGCATACCAGTGGCCGCATTCATATTCGTCGAATGGATTTCTTACACGACCATCGTATCTGTCGCGGCAGGCTCTTACTATCTTGAGTGCTTTTTCAGTTTCTCCCATCATCATAAGATGAGAGGCAACATGGTATTCAATTCCTGTCCATACTTCATTACTGTAAACGAAGGGTAGTGAGAGTGCGCCTCCTCTGGGCCATGAGCATAGCAGCAGTCCTCCTTCGTTGCCAAGTGCATACGAGGGACGTTGTGGATTGGCATGGTCACTCAGGTTGCTCCTGAAATTATATCTGAAAACTGAGTTCAGATGGCTTCTGACTTTTGTGGAATCTATTATGTTATGAAGTCCACAGACTTCGCCTATCCATGCACCCAGCACGCCGTCCGACAGGCACCCTTTGCCGTACTGGTACTTGGGTCCTTCCTTCTGCAGCAGTTCCCTTGCTTCATCCGAATAATCGGTGTTCCATGCACCTTTTGAAGCTTCAACCGGATTGGGTGCGTTTAAATCTTCCCACATAATTTTTTGAATAAAGTATTCCCCGTCAAAAAGTTCTTCTTCCATAAATTTACGGCCTTTGAGATAGAGCTCTTCATATCCGGAGATGTTTTCTCCCAGATATTTTCCCATTTCACATACGGCCCTGAGTGCGCCAAGATAGAAGCTGGTACACATACCATCGGGTCCCCAGAATTCTATGTCGTATGTGTTATGATGAGGTTCCTCCAGTGTTCCGGTGTGACGTGGATCCCATGTGCGGATGCAGTAATCAATGCTCTGAATTACTTTCGGGAATATCATTTTAAGCCAGTCGTTGTCTCCGCTTATACGCCAGTCGCGGTACACTTTCATAATGCCACCCAGCTGTCCGTCGGCTGCGGCGTAGAATGTTGCTGCAACAGGCCGTATTGGGAGTGCCGACCTGAAGGTCTGATGCCCTTCGCTGTTCTGGCTTTTGAAAAACTCCGTTTCGCGCAGCGTTCTTTCCAGAGAAGGGAAGAGTTGAGGTATTGCCTGCGCATAGTTCCATACGTGGGTGCATGAGCCTGCACAGCATCCCGAGTTGTCGCTGCAGCCTTCCCAGCACCACAGTTTACCGTCAGTCTGACGGAGTACCGTGGGTGATTTCAGGATTGTCAAATTGGCAGCTACAGCTTCGATAACTTCTGAAGGAAGAGTCTGACTGTAAAAGGCATCCCTGAATAGTTCCGATTTATTTTTAAGAGCAGTATAGTTTTCTTTCCAGTAATCTGATACTTCCTCTATTGAGGAGAAACGGCCTGAGTACCATGGTTTGTAATACATCTGGTTCTCAGGAGCAGCCGGATCTTCACTTCTGGTTACACCGGGTTCCTGTGAGTCGCTTCCGTAACGAATGTTTGATTCGGGTACATACCATGAGAACATCAGCTTCACACTCTTTGTTTCTCCAGGCGCAAGATCGAAAGGAACGAAAAGTGTTGCGCCAGGTGCGTCCTTCTCAACAGGCTTCCTGCTCAGGGTTTCAGTGCTGCTTATTGTTTTCCATGCCATGGTAAGTGGGTCCCACCACCCGCCACGAAACCAGCAGTAATCTACAACAGTGGCCGGGTCGTCAGTGAAAATTGCAAAGTCGCCTTTTGTCCAGGGTCTCTCTTTTATACCTTCCTCTGAAAGGATGAAACCCCCGGCAAGCGGTTTGATGGAGTTCATTCCGCCGGTTTGTGCCATGAAATTTTTCGAACTGTATGAGAAGACTGCATGTATGGATTTATTGCCGGTGTTTGTGAATTTGTATTCGACAGCACCTGCGGGAAGGCTTGAATTATCTGCATCGGTGGGTATAAAGGGGCTCCATGCTGTAAGTTCGATATCGAGAGGTATATCGTCATCCTGCAGAACTATTGTTGCAAAGGGAAAGCGGGAAATAAATTTTGCATTCTGGAAACGGGGCAGTCCGTAACTTGTTCCTGAAGCGCCATTGCCCGTACCGGGACGTCCAAATTTTTTCCAGTCGGGAACAGGACCTTCAAGTATTTTTGTACCATTTTCTATACCTTCAACTGACAGCGCGGCAAACATGCATGGTTCATTGAACACTTCCGGGCGATTGCGCACCGACATGTGAGATATTGCTCCGGTGCCTTCTATGCAAAACATGCCGGCACCTATTCCTCCAACAGGGAATGCAATCCGTGAAAGGTTTTCTCCGTAATACCAGTCGTTATACCTGTGACCGGATGTCTTTTTCCTTGCTTCAGAACATGAAGCAAGAAGAGAAAAAATCAAAATAATTAAAATTTGAGTTTTCATCTGTGATATATTGATATATTATCTATTAACCCGGCATTAAACCATGAAATACGTAGTGAAAAAGCAATAACCGTAAATATATGTAAATCAGTTATTTAGCTTTATGCTACCTGAATTAAATTTTTTTACCAGGTCTCAGGCGTGATGAAGTGACGTTCAGCTCCCCTGTATTTTCACCAGTCTGTCGCACAGGTCTTTCAGACCTTCCGGTGAGTTGCCGCCTGGTTGTTCAATTGTAGTCCAGCCGGAATAGCCGATCTCATCGAGAGCTTTCATCACTGCTGGCCAGTTTACGTCACCTTCCATGAGGTTTACCTTGAAGCCTGCCGATCTGCCCTGTGAATCTGCAATCTTGCGGCTGTATTCCTTAATGTGTACCCGGGCTATCCTTTTGCCCAGAATTCTTATCCACTGTTCCGGCCAGCCGTATGCTACTATGTTACCTACATCGAAATAGAAACCTACCCGTTTGCTTTTAAACTGGTCGACATATCTTACAGCTTCGAGCGGTGAAAGCAGGAAGTTGTTCCAGACGTTTTCGATTGCTATTGTAACGCCTGACTTTTCGGCGAAAGGCAGAATTTTTTTGATTTCTGCCACGGTTCTGTTCCAGCATTCGTCGTAGCTTACTGTTTCAGTTACTCGTCCGGGTACAAGAAGCACTGTATCAGTTCCGTATGTCTTTGCGTCTTCGATGGTTACTCTGAGTGCTTCAATGCCCTGTTCTCTTACTTTCGGGTCGGGATCCGATAGAAGGTATTTCCAGTGCAGAGCGCCGCAGACGCTTGCGACGGGTAAGCCTGTTTCGCGGCTTGCCTCCAGCACTTCTTTCCTGTCGAGGTGGCTGTTAACCTCAATACCGTCGAAGCCGGCTTCTTTTGCGGCAAGGAATTTTTCCTGCACCGTTTTGGCATAAGCAATACTGCCCCACATAACTCCTTTTTTAAGGTTTCTTGCAGATGCTGGGTGGGTAGTTGAGAAGGATGAAAGCCTGAATGCCGGAATTGCCACCGTTGCTGCGGCTACTGTTTTTGTGAAGGTTCTTCGGTTCATTATGTTTAAGTTTAAAGTTACTTCTTCGTTCAATTATACCATGACTTTTATTTAAAAGTTGGCCTTTCCCCCTCGATAGCTTCTCCTTAAAGCAGGGGAGAGGTTAAGGGAAACAGTCTGTTCCGTAAGCTTAAATCTTCGGTTCTATCCCGATCACCGGTGGTTTTTCCTCGATGCCGGGGACAGGCCCGAAGGCATAGGTTTTTGGACCGAGGTAAAGGTCGGAGTTCATGACTTCTTCCCACGTAACGTCTTTACCAGTATATGCCGACATGCGTCCCATTATGCAGGTGATTGTTGACTTTATCTGGGCATCAGCATCGTTGTAAACATTACCTGTGCGGATGGCTGTTACAAGATTAACATGTTCCTGCACGAATGGATCGTTCACTTTCCATGTCTGGTCCGGTGAGTCTTTTTCGGGATAGGGGTAGCTCCAGATTTTTTCTCCTTTCAGATTATAAATTTCACCTTTTGCGTTTGCATACCCTTTTGTACCAGCGAAGAACTGTTTTGTAAGGTTGGTGCAGCCATTTATCTGTCGAGCGGCGCAGTGTGTATGCATGCCGTTGTCGTAGATATATTCAATGCTGAAGAAATCGTATTGGTCGCCTGTTACTCTTCTCTGCCGGCCGCCCCAACCGATGGCTTTTACAGGATATTTACCTATGAACCAGTTCATTACGTCTATTTCGTGAATGAACTGTTCGACTATATGGTCGCCTGAGAGCCAGCAGAAGTTAGCCCAGTTGCGGAGCATATATTCCATGTCGGTCCATCCGGGCTGGCGTTTTCTTACCCATAGTGCACCGCCGTTTCGTATGATATGGGCGCTTACTATCTCGCCTATTTCGCCGTTGGCGACCCTTCGCTGCGTCTCCATAAAGTCTTTCTGCACTCTGCGTATCGTACCGCTTACCATGCACAGTCCTTTCTGTTTTGCCTTTTCAGCTGAAATCATCATTGAGCGTGCTCCTACGGGATCGACGGCTACGGGTTTTTCCATGAAGATGTGTTTGCCGGCATTCACTGCGGCTTCGACATGTGCAGGCCGGAAGTGGGGAGGGGTGCAGAGAAGAACGATATCTACACCTGAATCGATGACTTTCTCATAGGCATCGAAACCTACAAAGCACTTTTCGTCGGGCACTTCAACATTTCTCTGTTTCTTGAGTTCAGCCCTGCAGTTATCGAGCCTGTCCTGGAACACGTCGCCCAGTGCAGCTATTTCAAGTCCGTTTCCTGCGTCGAGGAAGTTAATGGCAGCACCGGTGCCTCTGCCTCCGCACCCTATCAGACCTGCCTTGAGAGGACGTCCGTCGGGTGCCTTTTCAGGCATGGGAGGAAGTGCTTTTATTTTTTCCGACGAGCCACTTTCGCTACAGGAAGTCAGTATCCTGCCGGCACCAAGGGCTCCGATAGCGGCAACAGCCGATGTGGTAATAAACCGCCTGCGGCTTTTTTCAATTTTCTTTTTCATATCAGGTTTATTAATTTTTTGAATTAAAAATAGTGAATTTTATTACCATGTTAATAAATCTCCAAACCTCTCCAGTCGGGCAGTTTCGGAAATTTTGCATGGGGTTCGGTCTGGTACCAGAAGCACACTGAAGAGATATCCGATTTCTGAGCAAGGTATCGTCCGCCTCTTCTCCAGCCAAGGTCCTGTATTGTGACTTTCAGGTCTTTTTCGAACCGTATGGGATCCATTATATGCCAGCGGTAAAGCCCGAATCGTTGCATCACGTTGTAGTGCCCGTCGCCGCGTATAACCTGGTGCAACCCTGAATATGGGGTACAGAACTCCGTATAGTTGACTTCCTCGACCCCGTAAGCATTCTTCTTTCTTGTGTCGAAGTCGTATGAGCCGCAAAAATAGTCTTCGGTTCCGGTTCCGCATATTGTCGGGTATTCGGTATCGCCATCGATGTAAAACTTTATTTCACCTTCACCCCACCAGCCATTATTATGAACGCCCCATGCCATATATACTCCCACATAGTGTCCTTTTCCCTTTATGCCATCAACAATAGTATAAACGGAAGTCTCGTTCGGGTTTGCACGGCGGAACTGGGCATGCAGATAAGCCGCATCGGCAGGCACTTCGGTAAGGGTATAGTCAATCTGGTAATAAAGTGTCATGGGATCTGTATCACTTATGTTTTCCATGGTGATTTTGCATTTCTTGCGGAAGGGCATAACCCAGTAGCAGTTGAAGGCGCTGCCTGGATTAACGCACACTGCAAGTGACGACAGCAGTGCATATGTCCCCCACCCCATGCCGAAGAAGTCACCAACGGGGCATTCTATGGAAGGCTCGTTTTCATCGTCCCAGTAAAATCTGATTATTGAAAAACGCCAGTTGCCTGTTGGTGTCATCCATATATGCTGTATAGCTCCCGGGCCTGTTATCTCAGCCAGTGTAAACGTCTGCCCGGGCTGGATCCTGATATATGGATTGACTTTCCATCCCTTACCAAGATCCCTTGCTGCATTGGCTGCATTTGCCACATTGGGTTTGTCCTTGTCGGCAGGGTCGGCCATACCGCCTTTACCTTTTTCGCCGGTGAAATTCTCAGGGCTTATAGAGCGTGTTTTCGCATCAGAAAGCCTGAAAAGGTTACCCATGTTCATATCAAGACCGTTGAAGCGCGTTTGCGAAATAAGCTGAAACGGCACAATAAAAATCAGTAAGAGTAATAATGCTGTCTTTTTCATACAGGAAAATTTAGAGTTACATTATAAAATTAGGAAATTTTGCAGGTTAAGAGTATGCATATATGTTTTTTATTTGAAAACAATAATTTTTTGATAACATGTTGGAAGTGGTAATCAATTTAAGAGATGAACCTGTCAGATTTATAATTTATTAAGTAGATGAAGTCAATTTTAAATAGTGTGTGGAAATTATGTTTTGTTTTTAGTATCTTAAACTTTTTGATAATTAAATAAAAATGAAGAAAAACAAAAAATCATAAACAATCAGCCGCAGGAGCTTTTTATCGTCATCAGCTGCGGCTGCTGCGGGATTTACTATCGTCCCGTCGCATGTTATTTCCGGTCTGGGTTATACACCTCCCAGCGACAAGCTTAACATTGCCGGTGTGGGTATTGGAGGGATGGGGAGGACCAATCTTGCCAACGTTGCTAAGACTGAGAACATCGTAGCATTGTGTGATGTAGATTGGAATAATGATGTACTTAAGGTATTCAGTACATATCCGAAAGCGAAGCAGTATAAGGATTACCGTGTCATGCTTGACAGGCAGAAGGATATTGATGCTGTGATTATTGCCACGCCCGACCACATTCATGCAGTAATAAGTATGGAGGCAATGATGCGGGGCAGGCATGTCTTTACTCAGAAGCCGCTCATGCATACCGTTTATGAGGCAAGAGCCCTTGCGAAGGCTGCCAGGGAATACAAGGTTGAAACGCAGATGGGCAACCAGGGTCAGGCAACTGATGGTCAGAGCCGGCTGGAGCCTATGAGACTATTTTGCCTGCTGCTGCGAACCTGATGGGGTAAAGTATCCAAGCGGCTTGAAAATGCGGCCAAAAACTCCATCGGGGTTTGTTTCAAAATAGGAATCAGGATTAAGGCTTGAGTTAATAATCAGCTTTCCGTCTTCCTGCCTGTAACATTTTATTGTTATGCTGAGCAGATTATTACCTTCTATATCTGCCTTGTAAACCGGTGATGAAACAGGTTTAAAATCGTCTGCAAATTTCTCACCGTCGATATAGGATATATCGCTGAGATAATCGGAAGTCCTTGTTGAATCTGCCGGAATACCGGCAGCCATCCATTTGTTATCTTTTTTCTCAAGCACAAATCCGGTGTCGGCAGGGAATGTGAAACTTATTTTTGTAATGTCGCTTCTTGTTGCATGAACGAGGGTTTTGTCTCTGTAATCGTCAAAACCGCCTGTGAATGAAAAAGTTAAGAAGCCATCGACAGCGTAAACTTTATCTTCATTATAAAGCCGAACATAAGATACTCCGTCGATACTTCCGCCTCCATAACCTCCATAAGGATTCTGAACCGGTTTGTATGAAAATTTTCCAATTACCACATCGGCAAGGGCCTTGCCTTTTTTGTTTTCAGCCCTTACCCTTATGCCGAGGCTGTCAGTGACATCATATTCAGGCCATTTTGACCTGTCGACGGCAACAAGTCCGGAAGGTCTTATGTCGAGCAGGTCGGAAAGAATATTTGAAACAGCCGAGGGACGTGGAGATGAACTTATCTTTCCCTGAGTTACTTTCCATATCCCGTTTTCTTTGACAAACTGGAATTCTTCTCCATCCGGACTCTTTGGCTTTATAATAATTCTGGCGACTTGAGCCGTATCGAATCTTACAAGAGTTGTTTCAAGAGTTGATTTTTCACGCGGTATCTTAACAAGAAATGTAATTAACAGAATGAGAAGAAGTACACCTAGGATATAAAGAAGTGTTTTATTTTCAAATCTCTTACTCATAGCTTACCTCCATCCTTTTAATACGTTTATTACGATTCATCTGCCATCTTACCAGGCCGTATGCTAAGATTATTATTACAGGCGAAAGGAAATTGAACCATTTTAGAAATGCTCTCCTTCCGTCGGGAATCTCCCTAAGTGGCCTGGATGTTACTTCTTTTGTTCTCAGGTCGATGAGTCCGGTT
Organism: Bacteroidota bacterium; assembly: GCA_029552825.1. Taxonomy (GTDB): domain Bacteria; phylum Bacteroidota; class Bacteroidia; order Bacteroidales; family VadinHA17; genus LD21. The sequence goes on along the minus strand of JAKPDL010000012.1, from coordinate 10,498 downwards.
TCATCCGAGAGCCAGTCGATGGCGTTAACCAGCAGGCTTACGTTGTCTTCGGGTAGTTGTATTCCTCTCTGGGGTCCGTTTACTGCAAAATCACCGTCAGAAATGATTATCATTTTTGAATCGGCATTTCCGGCAAGTTTTCCTTCAAGGATTCCTGCCACAACAAGGTTTGAGACCGGAAAGTCGGCCTGTGTCCATTGCCGTTGTACGTCAAAGTAAAGGGGTGCCCGTATGGTACCTGACCTTTCGGAAGAAAAGGCAATGGGCGTGAATCTCTTTGTGGAATCACCTGCAAAATTTATTGGGCTTGCAAACTGAAGGCTAACAGACTCAAGGCCTTTTGTAACTGGGCTATCGGCAAATTTTGATATTACTGGTAAATAAGGAAACTGAATCTGGGTCGACATTATGAAGTTGCCCTGCTGTTGTTGAAGTGTGACGTAACCGCACTTTGTATCTATAATGAACGATTCTGAAACGGCTATTCCCTTGCTTTGAAGCCACTCTTCCAGGCCGTGGCTTACAGGTTTTCCCATGGGTACTGAGAAGTCTCCCTCTACACGGTCGAAAGCTAGCAACAGGTGTCCGCCCCTGCCAAGAAATTCATCGAGTTTTGCAAGATCCTTTGCTGGAATTGTGTCTTTAGGCCTGACTATTGCAACGGTTTTGTATTTTGAAGGAATCGGGGTTGTGTCGTTGATAGTATAGGGTTCAACATTATACAGAACACTGAGTTCGCTGTAAGCCTGGGCAATTTCATTCAGAGCGGGCTCACCATGCCCCTGAATAAATGCGACAGATGGCTTTTCGGTTACAGAGAGTTTTTTGATTGCCGACGAAAGTGCATATTCCATAGCCGCTCCAGGCTGGAAGAAGGGAATGACTTCCTTCTGGTCGCCCATTGAAACCACTGCTCCCATGTATGCCTTCTGCTGTTTTACCTGGTCTTTCTCCCTTACATTTATCATTACAGGCTGTATGCCGTTCTTAATGGCTTCCTGTTCGAGGTCTTCCTTTTCATTGGGATTGACGAAACGGTAAACGACCATCCCCTTTGACCTGTTATTGTATTCAACAAGCATATCTTTCAGCCCTGTTGATACATTGATTACGTGAGGCGGAAGATCTTTTGAAAAATATGCTGTGATGGTTACAGGCCTTTCGAGATTTTTAAGAATGTTTCTGGTTGCCCTGCTCAGGGTGTATTCTTTGTTTTCCGTAAGATCGAGCCTGAATGAATAAATATGGGCAAGTATGTTAACTGTTACGACAATCAATGCTACGAGTCCGATAGTTGTCGAAATTTTCCCTGTTTTACCCATAATGTTAAATGTTTTACGTTTAAGAAATTAGTTGAATGCATTACGCTTTGCAAGAGATACTTCGGTAAGAAAAAGTCCAAAGAAAATAATTGAGCAGAAATAGACTATGTCTTTAAGATCGAGCACTCCTCTTGAAAGGCTGTCAAAATGAACGGTCATGCTGAGGGTGTTGAAAACCTGTCCGGGCAATCCTTTCATTCCTCCAGATATTATCTGAAAAAGGATATGGAAGAAGAGTCCGATGAAGAGTGCCGAAAGGAATGCTACTATCTGATTGTTTGTTATGCTGCTTGTGAATAGCCCTATGCTTGTATATGCGGCACTGATGAAAAGCAGTGCAAGGTATCCGCAGATAACTGCACCGGCATCTATGTTACCGAGCCTTGACACTGTTATTACATAAGGAAAAGTAAGAGCAAGGGCAATACTTATAAGAATCAGGGTTGCAATGTATTTCCCCAGAATTACCTGCCTGTCGGTGACAGGTTTTGTAAGCAGCATTTCTATGGTTCCTGTCTTGTTTTCTTCAGCCAGCATTCTCATTGTGAGAGCCGGTATGAAGAAGAAAAGGGTCCAGTATGCTATTGAGAAGAAAGGTCTAAGGCTTGCCTGGCCTGAAAGGAAAATATCGTTACCCGATATCCATGTAAAGAAACCGCTGAAACCGAGAAAAAGGACAAGCATAATAAAGGCTATCAGCGAATCGAAATATGCATTAAGTTCACGTTTGGTGATTATCCAGATTTTCTCCATAGCTAAGATTTTAGTTCATTGTAAGTTCTCTGAAGATATCTTCGAGTTTTGTTTCGAACGGGGTCAGTTCTGTAAGAACCCAGTTGTTTTTCACGCAGAGAGTGAAGATTTCTCTCCGCACCTGTTCCGATTTGCAATGAACATTGAAGCGGTTGAACTGGCGGTCGGCAAACTCGACCATTGTCACTGAATCAAGGGTTTTGAGGGCTTTGAATATTGTATCAGGGTTGCCGTCTTCAATTTTCACCCTCAGGATGTCGGCTCCCTGTGCTTTTTTTCTGAGTGTATCGGGGGTTCCGTCGGCAACGAGTTTGCCTTTGTTGATGATGAAAATTCTGTCGCAGGTAGCTTCCACTTCAGGAAGGATATGAGTACTGAGGATTACTGTCTTTTCGCGGCCCAGTTCACGGATGAGTTTTCTTATTTCGGCAATCTGATTAGGGTCAAGCCCTGAGGTAGGCTCATCGAGTATTAGTATCTGAGGGTCGTGTATCATTGCCTGTGCCAGGCCTACCCTCTGCCTGTATCCCTTCGAGAGTTCGCCTATCTTTTTATGCTTTTCACGGTTTAGTCCGGTAATCCTTATCATCTCCGCCACCCGGGCCTCAACACGACTCTTCTCTATACCCTGAATCCTTGCACAGAATTCGAGGTAATCAATAACAGGCATATCATAATAAAGAGGATTGTTTTCGGGCAGATATCCTATATACTTCTTGGTTTCAACCGGATTATCCCGCACCGATCTCCCTCCAATAAACACATCTCCTTCATCGGGTGAGAGATAACTGGTGATGATTTTCATCGTTGTCGTCTTACCTGCACCGTTAGGTCCCAGAAAACCGACTATTTCTCCTGTATTTACCTTAAATGATATATTATCGACTGCTTTCTGGACACCATAAGATTTTGTGATGTTCTGAATTACAATGTCCATATGTAATTAGTTTTTAGAAACATGGAAAGACGCCCCGAAATTATTTCAAACAGTTAAAAAATAAAAATGCTTCATAGTTAAAGATTTGTTAAAATGGGAAAGAATGGTATAGTTATTGATTCTCAGGATACAGCATATAACATGATAAATTTATTATCTTTGGGCAATTTTAAAACAAGTACTTATGAAAAAGATTTTATTGGTTCTTATTACAGTTATCTGCGTAATAACCGCAGTTAATGCCCAGGATTACAAAACCGGCATTGGTTTAAGAGGCGGTTTTTTTAACGGGCTCACCGTCAAGCATTTTGTAAAGAGTAATGCAGCTATTGAAGGTCTGCTTTTCTCACGCTGGAAGGGTTTTGAAATCACAGGACTTTACGAATTTCATGCTCCTGCATTTCAGGTAGACAGGTTTAAATGGTACTTCGGTCCTGGGGCACATATCGGATTTTATAACGGTGATAACACAACTTGGGGTGAAGAAGGTAAAACTTATACAAATTTAGGCATCGACGGAATACTTGGACTTGAATACAGCATAAGTCAAATTCCTATAAATATTGGACTCGACTGGAAACCGGAGTTTAATATTATTGGTTATAGCGGATTCTGGTATGATGCCGTGGCTTTATCAATAAGGTTTATATTTTAACTGAAGATAATTGTAGACCATATTAATTCAGGTGGTTGAAATTTTTTCAACCACCTGTTTTTTAAAATTTTACAAATCTGAAAAAGAAATGATTAATATTGTTTGTTTAAAATTATTTTTATAGAAATTTTACAGAGGGGAAGAATCTTAGAGAAAAACATCTTATGGTTAATATTGGAATAAAAAAGCAATTAATTTTTCTCGACAGGAATGAGAATAATTATGGACCTGCTCCTGCATGCAAAAAGGTTTTGAGAAGAAGAAGTAATGGCTTCTTAAACATATATTCGAGGGATTTTACAAGAGGTGTAAAGAGTGTACTTTCCGAGAGGCTTTCACAAGATACCGGAATACCAGAAAGCAGGATATTGCTTGGTTATGGTAGTGAGGATATTCTTAAGCAGGTAGTTCAATGCTATCTGAAAGATGGCGGTAAGATACTTATACCGTCTTACTCGTGGTGGTATTACAAAAAAATTGCAGCAGAAGCAAGCGGAGTAAATATTGAATATCCAATAATAGAAATAGAAAAAGAGAATAGATTTGAATATGATATTGATATACTCCTGAAAACTTACAGAGAGAAAAAGCCTGCTATAATTCTTTTAAGTTCTCCAAACAATCCGACCGGTAACCGTCTTGAAATTAAACAGCTTAAACTAATACTTGATAATACCCCCGATTGCACTGTCATTCTTGATGAAGCTTATTCGAAGTTTGATCCGGGGTTTAATGTTAATGCTGCTGAATTTGTCGAGAAATATCCGCAGCTGATTATTATAAGAACTTTCTCAAAATATTATGCACTTGCAGGATTGAGGATAGGATATGCTTTAATAGGTGCCAGGCATGAACATCTTCAGCTTCTGAGTACCCGTTACCTTGGATTTAACCGCCTGTCGGAACAGATAGCAATAGCTGCTCTCAATTCTTCGGATTATTACAGGAAAATCCAGAGGAAAATGGTACAAGATAGAGAAATGCTATACAATGAATTTAACGCTTTGCCGGGTTTCAAGGCGTATGTTTCATATGCCAACTTTATACTCGTCAGAATTCCTGCGGAAATTAAAGAATCTCTTCAAAAATATCTGACAGACAGGGATATAATAATCAAATTCATGAACGAAGACAATCTGAACAGCCATGTTCGTATTACGATCGGGACAACTTCGCAGAACCGTAAACTTATTAATGCTGTCAGAAATTTTATGAATGAAAGAAGCAGATCATGAGATGGGTGAATGAGTACAAGAAATCCCTTAAGTTACTTGAAGTTGAGGAAATTCTTGATGTGTATTTTTATCGGCCGCTTGCGTTCCTTGTTGTAAAATTGGTTTATCCAACAAGGATTACCCCCAACCAGTTGACATTTGCTGCAATTTCAGCAGGAGTTACCGCAGGCTTTTTTTATGCTTCGGGAACAAGAAAAGGCACCATTATTGGTGCCCTATTTTTTCTGCTTTTTAATATTCTCGATTGCAGTGACGGACAACTCGCCCGTCTGAAAAAAAACGGAACGCCGGAAGGAAGAATAATCGACGGTATAGCAGATTATATCTCTGAATTTGCAGTTTTCGCAGGAATAGCAATTGGATTTCATAAAAGCTCGGATCAGCCTCATTTTTTAATCATACTGCTTGTCCTTTCAGGAATGAGTATAATGGTACAAAATATCATGGTTGATTATTACAGGACTCGTTTTCTTGATTATGTTCAGGGACGAACAAAAACACTGGAAGAGGGAATTGATGAGTATGAAAAAGAATATGCTTTACTGAAGAATCAGAAGGGAAGTTTGATGAAAAAACTGATAATAAGCCTTTATCTGAAATATTCTGCATTGCAGAGCTGGTTTACAGTGAAAAGAAGAAGTAAAGAAAAAATATTTTCATCTCCGGCTGAATATTACAGGAAAAACAGAATCATTATCCGCTTCTGGGTGCTGATAGGCCCGACGGCACAGATTACAGCTATCATTATATGTTCCTTTTTCTGCCGGTTTGACATTTTTTTCTGGCTTATACTTGCCGGATTTAATTCCTTAGCATTAGTTTTGCGGATAATACAGAAAAGAATTGACAGATCTCTTATTGCATCTTATTGATGAAAGCAGTTATTCTTGCAGCAGGAATCGCCTCACGGATGAGGCCTCTAACTAACACAACACCCAAATGCCTTCTAAAAGCAGGCAATAAATTCATTCTTGAACTTACTATAGAAAACATTCTGGCTAATGGTATTAGTGATATAATAATCGTAACTGGTTTTCTCGAAGATCAGATCCGTGATTTTGTAAAAAGTTGTTTTCCTGCCATTAACGTAACTTTTATTTATAACCCTCATTACAATTCTACCAATAACATTTATTCCCTTTGGCTTGCTGAAGAGGCTGTGATGGGGGATGATATGCTCCTGACCGATAGTGACATAGTTTTTGAGAAGGAGATAATAAGCAAATTGATCTCTTCAGGATACAAAGATTGTCTTGCACTAAGCCGGCACGAGTTGCATGAAGAAGAAATAAAGGTAAAACTACATGAGGAAGGATATATTCTGGAAATCAGCAAAGAAGTTGACCCTTCCGTGGCTGCAGGTGAATCTGTAGGAATTGAGATATTCGGGAAAAAGACATTACCCACATTATATGAAATACTCAATAGAAAAATAAATATTGAAAAGAATGTAACTCAATTCTATGAATCTGCTTTTCAGGAACTGATCTATAGAGGTCACAGAATTTATGCTGTAGATTGTTCAGAGTATTTTTGTATGGAAATTGATACAATTTCAGATCTTGAAACAGTTAACTCATTAATAGCTGAAAATCATTTAAAAGCATTGGAAAATGATTGATAGTCTGATAACCATGTCGGTTGCCGGTTTGATTGCTGGCTTTCTTTTCTCGATACCTTCGGCAGGCCCTATTAGCATACTGATAATTTCAAATGCACTTAAGGGTAAGCTTGGTTACTGTATAAGGGCAAACATGGGAGCAGCTGTTGCAGATTTTATTTATGTACTTATTGGCACTTTCGGACTGACAAAACTCTATTCTCTTTATAAACCTGCTATTCCATATTTTCTTCTGGCTGGAATGTTGTTCCTGCTGGTTACAGGATATAAGATAACGCGGATCAAAATGGACCCCGAACATCTGCCGGAAATTAATACTGTAAAAAAGATAAAACACAGGGGTGCTTTTTATACTGGTTTTATGGTAAATTTTTTAAATCCTGCTCTGTTCGTCGGATGGCTTACTATTTCTTTTCTGGCAATATCATTTGTTGCATCTTTGGGATTTAATACCGGTGGATTGAACGCGGTAGTAAATCAGAATGTTACCAGCATTGACAATATTACCGGCTTAAAAATCCAGGAGCAAAAGATTTTATCCAATAAGTATTTTGATAAAATTTATAATCATAACAAAAGGGAACAGAATTTTAGGAAAGACGACCCAAGTGCATATCCGGGATATTTTCATTTCATTATCAGTTCAGTTTATGCCTTTTTTCTTTCACTTGGCAGCGTTATCTGGTTTCATTTTCTTTCATTAATCTTTACAAAATTCAGGAAATATGTTAATTTGAAGATTGTGAATAGAATAATTTTCGGAATGGGCATAGTACTATGCATATTTGGTCTATATTTCGGATATATTGCTATAAAAACTTTTTCAAGGATATAGGTTTTTATTAAAGGCAGGATAGGTGAAACGGGCAAAATTTGAAAACAACAAATACCAAGCAAGTTCTTAAGTTTTCATTTGAAAGAAAATTTTATTTTCATTAACTTTTTTAAATTTTTAATCGAAAATGGCTATTATTCAACAGAAAGGGTTTGACAATGAGAAGTATCTGAGCGAACAAACTTCAGCCATTCTCGAAAGGGTAAACCGCTTTGATCAAAAGCTGTATCTTGAATTTGGTGGGAAGATTCTTTATGATTATCATGCTGCCAGAGTACTTCCGGGTTTTGATCCCAATGTAAAGATGAGACTCTTACAGAGTCTGAAAGATAAAACAGATGTTATTCTTTGTATTCATGCAGGTGCAATAGAGAGGAACAAGATTCGTGCAGACTTCGGCATCACTTATGATGTGGATACATTGAAAACTATTGATGACTTTAGAGAATGGGGTATTGATATTAAAGCAGTTGTAATCACACGTTATCAGAACCAGGCGCCTGCAAGGGTGTTTAAAAACAGGCTTGAACTCAGGGGTATAAAGGTTTATGTTCATAATCCTATTAATGGTTATCCTGCCGACGTTGACTTTGTAGTTAGTGATAAAGGATTTGGTGCCAATGAGTATATTGAAACAACTAAACCTATAGTAGTTGTAACTGGTCCCGGTCCGGGAAGCGGAAAACTGGCAACTTGCCTGAATAACCTGTATCATGAGTATAAGAGGGGTATCAGGGCGGGATATGCAAAATTTGAAACTTTCCCGATATGGGACCTGCCACTGGATCATATGGTTAATCTTGCCTATGAAGCTGCGACTGTTGACCTTGGAGACAGGGTGATGATTGATGAGCATCATTTGAATGCGTATAATATTAAAACAGTCAATTATAACAGGGATATTGAAGCTTTTCACCTCCTTAAGAGGATTATAGAGAAGATTACCGGTGGTAAGTCAATGTATCTTTCCCCTACCGATATGGGAGTAAACCGCGTAAGTGCAGGTATTATTGATGATAAGATAATTAGCGAAGCGGCTTATCAGGAAATTATCCGAAGGTACTTCAGATGCTTAATGGAATATATGATGGGGCTTGCAGAGAGAGAGATGCTCGACAGAATTAATGCCATCATGATAAGAATCGGTGCCCGTCCCGAAGACCGCAGGGTTGTTTTGCCTGCGAGGGAAGCTGCACTCGATGCTGAGAAGCGAGGCAAAGGTAATGACGGAGTCTTTTCCGGCGGCGCAATCGAGTTGCCTGATGGTACAATAATAACCGGGAAAAACTCCCCTCTGATGAATGCATCTTCCAGCCTTGTTCTGAATGCGACCAAGCATCTTGCAGGCCTGCCAGATAAGATGTACCTTCTGCCCGAGAGCATAGTGAATTCAGTTACCCATCTGAAAAAAGATATCCTGCATGGAAGAATGGTAAGCCTCGACCTTGATGAGACTCTTATAGCCCTTGGAATAAGTGCTATCTCAAATCCGGCAGCAAAAATGGCTCTTGAAAACCTGAAACTGTTACGCGACTGCGAGGTCCACCTGACACATATACCCACACCGGGTGATGAGGCAGGATGGAGAAAACTGAAGGTCAATCTTACATGTGATCCGGAATATTCAGGCAAGAGTTTGTTTATCAGTTAATTATAGAAAAGGTGTTCAGTAAATACTGAACTGCGTATTTGAAGAATAAAATTTTTTATTAATTTTGTCCGGCATTTTACGAAAAGGGTTCATTCCTCCCCGATATAAATCGGGAATAAATTATCGGGAGGTAGAGCATAACCCAAAAAACGCGGGAATAGCTCATCCCGATAGCAATCGGGAGGTAGAGCATAACCCAAAAAACGCGGGAATAGCTCATCCCGATAGCAATCGGGAGGTAGAGCATAACCCGAAAAACGCGGGAATAGCTCATCCCGATAGCAATCGGGAGGTAGAGCATAATCCAAAAAACGCGGGAATAGCTCATCCCGATAGCAATCGGGAGGTAGAGCATAGCCCAAAAAACGCGGGAATAGCTCATCCCGATAGCAATCGGGAGGTAGAGCATAACCCAAAAAACGCGGGAATAGCTCAGTTGGTAGAGCATAACCTTGCCAAGGTTAGGGTCGCGGGTTCGAGTCCCGTTTCCCGCTCAAACCCTCCGAAGCTTAAGCGAAGGAGGGTTTCTTTTTTATAGAAGTTCACTTTCTTATAGGACCCCAGTCGACAAGTGTATTGTTTTCGATAAAGAGCCAGGTGTTTTTGTATATCCATTCCTCGCGGGTATAGTTCCCTGTGATTGAACGATTTATCCTCTGAGGCTTTCCCCAGCTGTCAAGAACCATCTGCGAGGTCATGCCTTTCCATATTTTTCCGGCATATATCTGGGTAGCTATTCTTGTTCCGTATTTTTTTTCGAGATATTCGAGTCGTGTCATTTCCCTTGCAGGCTTTTCCTGCTTAACAGAAGCAGGTTCTTTCCCTGATTCCACTTCATCAGCAGATTTCATCTCAATCTCAGCATGATTTTTCAGAATATAGCCTTCATCATTTTCATATTTTACCCTGTAATAATCTTCATCACTTCCAGTCACAATTACTGTTGTTCCAGCCGGCAGGACGAAAATTACCGAAGTGAGGTCATCTTTGTATTTAAAAAGCCGGCTTGCCTGCTTCAGTGTGGCAGTAAGAATTTTATCCTGATCGAGAGTATTAACTGACTTTATAACCGGGACGCAGATACCAGTACCTGCAAGAAGTGATGCTGCAAGGAGAGAAATAACAAACCTTTTCATAATAGAAATTTAATTTATAAGAAGCAAAAACTGTACCATGTTATAATAGTTCTGAAAAACATTAGTTCGGATCAGCTCCACGTAATTACTGTTGGATTCAACTTTTGTGATTCCGGGCATCAGCTTGTTTTCCTGATTATCATGATTCCATCGCGCACAGGAAGTATTACATTTTCAATTCCGGCTTCCCGTCGGACCATCTCGTTAAATTCCTTAATCCCTTTTGTATGCCTGTCTCTGGCATCTTCCTGAAGTGCTTTCCCGCCCCATAACACATTGTCGGCGATAATAAACCCACCTTGTCTGACTTTCTCTTTAACCAGCCTGAAATATTCACAATATTCACGTTTGTC
>JAKPDL010000006.1 GCA_029552825.1 Bacteroidota bacterium | reverse complement strand
GGTAAACGATATATACCGTCCGACATATCTGCCGGAAGGGTTCAGCGAAATTTCGACGGCTAAATTCGGAAATACTGTCATGATCAAATATTCAAAAGCGGATGATGCCGAAATAGTCCTTAGCCAGCGCCCTGCCGAATCCGGAACTTCATTGGTCGATAATGAAAACACGGACTATATGGAAGTAGAGGTTTCAGGCGTTACAGCCTATCTGTTCAGTGGGTCGTCAGCCAACGACATAAGCACCCTTATCTGGCAGGCAAATGGGACAGTATTTGAGCTGACTTCCACGATCAGCATCGACGAATTGATCAAAATCGGTAAAAGCCTGAAAAAATGATTTGAAATATTTCCCTTAGGAGTGTAATTTTAGGGATCCTTTTTTGTTTATATAGTGAAGGTAAATGACGCCTCAAATATAAGCATTTTACTGTTGATCGCTAATAATCAGGAGCAATTGAAAGGAGTGTGGACATTTTGAAGTACAACAACACCTATCCGATAATAGCAGCCATCTCGCTTATTCTGTATTCTATCTTGAGTTTTATTGAGGAAGTTGCTGAAAAAAGCATTCTCGCAAGGCTGCACATAAGCGGGGCAAGTTTTAATTACGACACGTTCCGGCTAAACACGTCCGGAGCAAAAAACATATTATTAGCTCTTGCTTTCGTATGCCTTGTGATCACAATTATCTCGTTGATTCTGCGTAAAAAGTAATTTTAACCGGAAGCAAAACAGATCAAAATTGTCCGGCTGCATCAGTATTTCAGCGGCATTGCTGAAACAGGTGCTTTTTAATCGGAACCTGTTTTTACTGCTTCAATTTGTCCAGTTGTGACTGCCGGGGAGTACGGCGCCCGGTCTAATATCCTATGAAGTCCTCCTGGAACTCCAGTAAATCGCTGTACCGCAGATTTCCTTTTACTATTGTATAGGCTTCGCCATCGACCTTGAAAAACAGGTTCCCGTCAGCGCCTTCATAAACATCAAGTACCCTGTGGTTTTCTTCCGATTCACCCAGCTCGGCCGAGAATACCAAAGTGCCTTCGGTTTCAGGTAAAGCCCTGTTCGTCGTTTTCAAAAGACGGATATTTTTTCACAAGCCTGAGAAAAACCTCCTGGACTATGTCTTCGGCGTCGCTCAGGTTTTTCATGTACATGAAAGCGACCCTGAGGAGCATATCTGCGTGTTTTTCAACAGACTCTTCTATTTTTCTGTGATTTGCGGTCAGTGGGCCCACCATTTTTCCTCCTCACATATAATACAAATCAAGTGGGCAAAAAAACGCATTGAATATAAATATTTTATCATTCTTTCAGCAAATGGATATTACAGATCGATTTTACAAGATGTCCTCACAAAAAACTGGGTGCCTTGTTCAGGCACCTCATTTGACTGCAGTGATCATACCAGCTATTCAATCGGCCTGTCGATCCTGCTCAGCTTTTCAAGCAGGATCTCTTCTTCCGTCGGATCGCTGCTGTTTTCTTCTATCTTCATCCGTATGCCGAGCATCCGGGAGTCGACCTCCGACAAAATATCTGCGCATTCCTTCAACTGTTCGGCGATTTCCGGCCTTTCCGCTACTCGCTGTTTATATCTCAGCTGATGCTCAAGGCTCGCCCAGGAGTCCATTGCAATCGTCCTGATTTGGACTTCTACTTTCATATGTTTCTTCTGCTCGGCGAAAAAGACCGGAACACTGACTATCAGATGCAGGCTGCGGTAACCGTTTGGTTTTGGTTGGGCAATGTAATCCTTTTTACGAATAAGCTTTATGTCATCCTGCTGTATCAGCGCATCAGCAATCATGTAGATATCATCCACATAGGAACAGATTACCCGGACTCCGGCTACATCGTTGACATATTCCTCGATATTCCTGATCGAAAACGGTATGTTCTTTTTCCTCAGCTTTTCAATTATGCTCGAAGTGGTCTTAAGGCGCGAAACGATAAAATTGATGGGATTTCTTTTATGCCTGATCTCAAATTCTGTATCCAGGATCTCCAGTTTCGTCCTGACTTCCTTTATTGCGCATTTGTACATCATCATCAGTTCTTTGTACCCGATCAGGGACCTCATAATCTCTCTGGCCTGGCTGCGCACTGTTTCTACTATTGGATTGCTGAGAGTTATCAATTCATGCGGAAGACCATAGTTTTGCGAGTCGGAGGTTTCTGAGAGCAAAGATCCGATATACTCCGATGTATAAAAAGTCTCTTCTTTTTTATTCATTTCCCATCTCCTTGCCTTTTTTAGATCCAGGTTCTGTGAATATGCGCTGCCTTTTACACAGACTATTATATTGACGCAACATGAACTGAATATAAACCGCATAATGAAATATAAAAGCGGCCTCTGCGGCCGCTTGCTGCATTAAAATATGTCAATTTTCA
>JAKPDL010000198.1 GCA_029552825.1 Bacteroidota bacterium | reverse complement strand
TAACAGAGCTGGCGATGATGCTTCGGGGCTTGCTGTTTCAGAGAAAATGAGGACACAGATTAATGGTTTGTTCCAGGCTGAACGAAATGCCGAAAATGGGCTTTCGTTTATACAGGTTGCCGAAGGATCATTACAGCAGATCAATGATATTCTGCAAAGAATCCGGATGCTATCGGTACAGGCTGCCAATGGAATTTATTCAAATGCCGATCGTGCGCAGATTCAGGTTGAAGTTTCGCAGCTTATTGATGAAATCGACAGGATTTCAACATCGGCTGAGTTCAACCGTATGAAGATGCTCACAGGCATTTATGCGCGTAATTCGCGAGTGGGAAGCATATTCTTCCATATTGGACCAAACCAGGGTCAAAGGATTAGAGCCTATATTGCTACGATGAGTGCCAAGGCTTTAAACCTTTATGATGGTAACCGGAAACGGTCAATTTCCACTGTTGGTCAGGCAAACGCCATGATAGGGTATATCGATGCAGCTTTAGATAAGCTGAATCGACAAAGGGCAGACCTTGGTGGCTACTACAACAGGATGGAAAATACCATCACTGCTCTGGCAATGTCCTATGAGAATATGTTAGCTGCTGATTCCCGTATTCGGGATGCGGATATGGCAGCTGAAATGGTTGAGTTTACAAAGGACCAGATCCTCGTCCAGAGTGGTGTTGCGATGCTAGCTCAGGCTAATTTCAAGCCGCAGTTAGTGTTGCATTTATTGGGATGAGGGAAAAACCGGTTACCGCAGTGCCGACCGGGATTTGCCCTCTCTTAGATTTTACGAGGAGAGGGCAAAAATTTTTTAAAAATTTTTTACAGGGAAGTTTTTTAAGTATACAAGGAGGTGACATCTATGGATATTAGCAAAGTTTCCGGGAATATTCATATTAATGCTTTTAAGGTTAAGCATCCTGAAGTACAGAACGAGAACAGGAAATATGAAGAACCTCCATTTACAAAGGAAGGTTTGAATGATGCTGTAAATATGCTGAATGCAGCAGCTAAAACGATTAACAATCGTATAGCATTTTCAGTAGATGAAAAGACTGATAGAATTATTATGCGTGTTCTGGATGCTAATAATAATGAAGTTATACGGGAAATACCTCCAAAAGAGGTAATCAGGCTTGCTGCCCAGATCAGAGAAATGATTGGCATGTTTATTGATGAGTCACGATGATATTATTGTAATATGTCGCTTTAGTGATTGGTGAATTTTGCCGATAATGTATTGAAATAGTATGGGTACATTGCTATCTTTACTATTATCTTACATGAAAGGATACATGTATGCCAGTCACTTTAGGCGGCGTAGCATCAGGGATGGATACCGACCAGATAATTCAAAAGCTGGTTGAGGTAGAAGCCAGGCCTATTATACAGTGGCAGGAAGAAAAAGATACCTACTCCCGCCGGAAAGAAGCTTTGCGCCAGTTACAAACAAAGCTGAACACTTTAAATAATGCAACGAAAGATTTATACGGTTTCAGGTCACCATTCAGGGAAAAAGGTGTACAGGTTTCTGATACCAGTGTTTTGCAGGCTCAGGCGTCACGGTATGCTGTGAACGGCACACATACTCTTGAAGTATTGAATTTAGCTTCAACCCACAAAGTATCCACTGATCAGATTAAAGAAGATGAAATATTGCCTGCAGGAACCTTCAGCATTGAAGTTGATGGAAATTCATATACTATTAAATTTCGTGGTGGTAATCTCAGAACTTTAAGTGACAAAGTTAATGAAATTGCATCAAGTATTGTTTCGGCAGCAACAATTAAAACTATCGATGATAAAAGCATTTTAACCATTGAATCAAAAGTTCCGGGAAAAAAAGGGGAAATAAAGATACGAGGTGATGAAGAGTATTTAAAAAAGATTGGCCTTGTTAAAGGTGAAAAAGGCGCAGCTAAGGAATCCCAGCGAATAATCTTTGATACAAAATATTTTACCGGGTATACTGGGGATAAACCTGTGGAGGATGAAGATGGAACTTTGACAGTTGATAAGGATGGGAAGAAGATAACAATAGATGCAAAATTATGGCGTGAATATATTTTACCGGTTGAGTATAAAGCACAAAAACAATCAATACTTGAGTTAAATGTTACATATTCAAAAGAAAAATCAGAAGAAGAGGTAATACCATATAAAATTGAAATAGGTCCTGAAGAAACAACAGTAATAAAAGGTATTGAATTAAAAGGGTATAATATTTCCCGGGAACGTCCTCTTGAAAAGAAACCAAAAAAAGAAGTTGAA
>JAKPDL010000156.1 GCA_029552825.1 Bacteroidota bacterium | reverse complement strand
GCTTCAGCCCTTTAATAACACCCGGGGATTACCTCCGGTGATCCCTTTTGTGAAACCCTCGCCCCGGCAGGCAAAATTCAGCTGACGCTGAATCTTGTCAGTTTACAGTCCGTACGCTCGCTCATGCAAGCATGGCTCGCTCCCGGCCTGTAAACAACAAAGGGCTGAATTACTTCAGCCCTTTAATAACACCCGGGGATTACCTTCGGTGATCCCTGATGGGAACTCCACGCCCCGGCAGGCAAAATTCAGCTGACGCTGAATTCTATTAGTTTACAGCCCGTACGCTCGCCCATGCAAGCATGGCTCGCTACAGGCCTGTAAACAACAAAGGGCTGAATTGCTTCAGCCCTTTGCCTGCCGGGGCGGAGAGAGGGGGATTCGAACCCCCGGTCCCGATTACTCGGGACAACGGTTTTCGAGACCGCCCCATTCGACCACTCTGGCATCTCTCCATAATAACTTATTATTTAATTTAAGCCTCATTCGACCATCCCGATAAACCACTGCGAATCGGGAGCATCCCGACACTTTCTTTATTACTTTTCAAAGAGCGTGTATTAATTCTGCATTTTCCTTCTGAAAACGCGGCTCAAAGATATAAAATTGATTTTAAACCACTGGATGCAAGTTTCATTTTTAATAAAGTAAAACTTACTCGCTTCATTTATGCTTACTAATAAAATAATTGAAAATACTTATTCCATATTCGCAATATTACTTACATACAAACGGGTCATTATACTGATTTATATTAATTTGATTTGAAATATTTTTGATTAAAGCCTGAAATAATGTTAGACCTGCTATTAAGAAAAAAGTTTGCAAATAAGAAAAGTAAAAAACCGGCTGGGCAGAAAGTAGACAAACCAGTTAAGAGTGCTCTAAAAGCAGTCTCATGGAGGATAGTTGGAACACTTGATACAATGCTGATCAGTTTTATAATGACAGGCAAAATAAAAATTGCAATTTCAATAGGGGGTATTGAGGTAATCAGCAAAACAATTCTTTATTATCTGCATGAACGATTCTGGTTAAGGATAAATAATTTCAGGATTAAACGATGGACAATTAAATTAAGACGTGAAATATGGAATTGAAAGAGTTGAGGAAGAACCTGGAGGGCTTGTCTGAGGAAAAAGCTATCAAAAAGATTTGCTCATTTTTTCCGGGCAAAGTTGTTTTTACTACAAGTTTTGGAATAGAGGATCAGGTCATTACTCATATGATATCTGAAACCGGTTGTGAGGTTGAAATAATCACCCTTGACACCGGGCGGCTCTTTCCTGAGACATATCATGTTTTCAATGAGACAGCTAAAAAATACAAATTAAACATCAAAGTATATTTTCCTGACAGTAATGACGTTGAAAAGATGATGTCAGAAAAGGGTCCATTCAGTTTTTATTATTCAATTGAAGACCGGCTTGAATGTTGCAATATCAGGAAATCCAGGCCTCTTGCAAGGGCACTTGAAGGCAAGAGTTGCTGGATTTCAGGAATCAGGGCTGATCAATCGGCTAGTCGTAGCGAAATGGAAAGGCTCGAATTTGATGGAGCCAGAAAGATTTTCAAATTCTATCCTTTATTTGAATGGAGTTATGAAAAAACTATGGATTATATAAGAAAAAATGGTATTCCATATAATTCTCTTCACGATAGGGGATTTGTGAGTATTGGCTGCCAGCCGTGTACAAGGGCTGTTGCACCGGGAGAAGATTTCAGGGCGGGACGCTGGTGGTGGGAAAAAGGAGGCGATAAAGAATGCGGAATACACATAACAAAATAAGGCGCCAGAGATATGAAAATAAACGACTCTCATTTAAAAGAACTCGAAAACGAAGCTATTTATGTAATACGTGAAACAGCAGCTCAGTTTGAAAAGAAAGTGATTCTGTTTTCGGGTGGAAAAGATTCAATTGTTCTTGTACATCTAGCACGAAAGGCTTTCTGGCCGGCAAAGATGCCATTCAGCCTGTTGCATATTGATACAGGGCATAATTTTCAGGAAACGCTCGATTTCCGGGATAATCTTGCAAGCAAGTTTGGTATAGAGTTAATAATAAGGTATGTCCAGGATTCAATTGATAAAGGGCGAGTTAAGGAAGAGCAGGGAATAAATGCCAGCCGCAACAGAGCACAATCGGTTACGCTTCTAGATGCTTTAGAAGAACTGGGTATAGATGCAGCGATAGGAGGAGGAAGAAGGGATGAAGAGAAAGCCAGGGCCAAGGAACGTTTCTTCTCTCACAGAAACGAGTTTGGACAATGGGATCCCAGGAATCAACGGCCGGAATTGTGGTACATCTTTAACGGCAAAAAGAATCAGGGTGAACATTTCAGGGTTTTTCCAATAAGTAACTGGACAGAACTTGATGTATGGCTCTATATTCTAAAGGAGAATATTGAATTACCTTCTATATATTTCTCACATCGTCGTAAAATATTTTTCCGTAACGGGGTTTATTTAGCGTGGGCTCCATTTATGAAACTCAAGCCTGAGGAGGAAGTATTTGAAGCAGATGTGAGGTGCAGGACAGTTGGGGATATAACATGTACTGGCCTGGTAATTTCCAAGGCAAGCACAGTGAAGGAGATACTTGAAGAAGTAGCAATTACGAGGGTTACGGAGAGGGGTGGCAGGTATGATGATAAGAGGTCTGAAGCTGCAATGGAAGACAGGAAGAAGGAAGGGTATTTTTAGCCAGGATAAATTATCAAATAAAAACTTTTATCAAATGGTAAAACTTTTTAAGTAATAAAAAATTCTAAATGATAAATTTTATCAAATAATAATTTTTTTCATATAATAATTTTTCTAAATCATATATATGCAATAAAAATGACTAACCTTAAAATGCACAACAACCAACCTGGATTCAAAAACCTCATAAGATTTACAACAGCAGGCAGCGTCGACGACGGCAAAAGCACCCTAATAGGAAGATTGCTATATGATACAAAATCTATTTTCGAAGACCAGTTTCAACATATTTCAGAATCAAGTAAAAGACTCGGAAGACAGGAAATAGACCTTTCATTACTTACTGATGGACTGAGAGCCGAACGAGAACAGGGTATAACAATCGACGTGGCTTACCGATACTTCGCAACACCTTCAAGAAAATTCATTATAGCTGACACTCCAGGACATACACAATACACAAGAAATATGGTCACAGGTGCAAGTACAGCCGACCTTGCCGTCATTCTTGTTGATGCCCGCACGGGAGTACTCGAACAAACACTTCGACACACATTTATTGCTTCCCTCCTCGATATCCGCTATATAATATTCTGCATAAACAAAATGGACCTTGTTAATTACAGCGAATCAGCATTCAACTCAGTTAAAACAAGCCTGACAGAAATTGCAAAAAAGCTTTCAGCTGAAAATGTGTATTTTATTCCCATTAGCGCAAAATACGGCGATAACGTGGTCCATCCCTCTGAAAATATGCCATGGTTTAAGGGTCAAACACTCATTCAGCTTCTCGAAAACATTGAGATACCTGTTAATAAGAATCCAAACGAAAGATTCAGACTCCCAGTGCAAACAGTCATCCGGCCCCATAGCGATGATTTCCATGATTTCAGAGGATATGCGGGAAGAATTTCAGGAGGTGTTGTAAAAACAGGCGATGAAATAATTATATTGCCTTACCGGCTGAGGTCAAAAATCAAATCAATTAATATATTTAATAATTCATTAACCGAAGCATACGATGGAGATTCTGTTACAATAACACTTGAAGATGATATTGACATCGGCAGAGGCAATCTGATTTGCAGTGCAGATGATATACCACGTGACAGCTCTGAGTTAACAGCCACAATTTGCTGGTTCAACGAAGTAAACCTTCAGACAGGCCGGAAATATATCCTGAGAAATCATACAAACGAAACCTTATGTATAGTCAAATCTGTAAATTATATACTGGATATAAATACTCTGAAAAGAAACTATTCCGAAAATAACGTCAGAATGAATGATATTGCTGAAGTAGTAATCAAAGCATCACAGACTATCTTTTATGATCCCTACCGTAAAAACAATGTTACCGGCTCATTCATCCTTATTGACGAATTTACCAACGAAACAGTAGCAGCAGGAATGATTGAGAGAGACTATTAATTCATATATTTGCAATCTGTAAACCCGAATTTGCTCTGAACCAATGACAAGAGCCAGAAAAACAAATATTATTCTGAATATTTCTAAAATATTACTGATCATCATACTGCTGTTTTCAATAAGCTGTGCAACAACAAACAGGCACAGAAAAGTTAAAGCAGTTCCATGCCCGTGTGAGACACAGATGAAAAGATAAAAGTCTTGCCTGACTGGTGACCATATTATAACTTACCCATAGCTTAATATAGTTATTTTAAGAATTCATATTTTTGAGCTTCGATAATCATGTAAATGAATTGAAATGGACAAAATCAAAAGCCATCCGCTCTATAGAAAACATGACCTCGACTCTGCAATGTCGTCGCTCTGGAATTTCTTAAAGAAACATTTTTTGGGACTCTTTTTTATTGCTCTGATAATCTCACTGATCTCACAATATGCCATCCTTCTTTTCGATTTTAACAAAATACTTTCTATCACCGACCCTGACGAGATGGTTGATTATGTAAGATCCAACATTCTGCCATTTGCTGGTATTCTTGTGTTAAGTCTCTATTTTAATGTGGTGCTCAGCTATTTTGTCCTTAACAAACCCCTCGATTCATCAGTAAATGTGTTCAGCAGTTTCTGGAGGTCTCTCAGGTATATAATTCCATACCTTATTATTATAATAATATTTTCTTTCGTGGGGTCATTTGTGCTTGTTCTTGGCTTACTGGCTCTCTTTATCGGGGTTCTGTTTGCACTCCTTTATCTTCTTATGATTTCCTTCTTTATTCTCCCGGTGATGATGTGCGAAGGAGATAATATCGGCATTGTAATGGCAAGAACTATCAAGCTGTCGCACCGAAATTTCTGGGCAAACCTGGGATGGAGTGCCGTGGTAATTCTGATTTATATTGTTATTTCTGTTGTCCTTTCCGGAATTATAATGATTCCCTTTACCGGTTCATTTATTAAAGCCATTATGAATCCCCAGGATGTATCATCGGTTGTTGATACAGCAACAAATCCTGTATTGTTAACTCTGTCTGCCATATCGAGTGCTTTGCTTATTCCAATATTTCCTGTTTTTGCTTTTATACTTTATTTCAATGCCAGAGCAAGGGAAGATATTTTTGAAGCAGAAAATTATTCTCAGGAGCCTGATAATAAAATAAAGGTCGAAGACTTGTATTCATTACCCGAGAAGAAAGATGAAGAGCAGTAAGCAAATTAATGGCTATATATATGAAAGCAGTTGCATTTAACGGCAGTCCGCGCAAGGGAGGTAACACTGAGATTCTTCTCAGGGAGGTGTTGAATGTTCTGGATCAAAAGGGTTTCGATACTGAGCTTGTTCAGGTGGGTGGGAAGAAGGTAAAAGGCTGTATTGCATGTATGAAGTGCAGGCAGAAGAAGGATGGTCGCTGCCACCAGGAAAATGATTTTTTAAATGAGTGTATTGAAAAGATGCTCGGTGCGGATGTGATTATTATAGGTTCACCGGTTTATTTTTCCGATATAACATCCGAGACAAAGGCTTTGATTGATGTTGCCGGGTATGCGCTCAGGGGTATGGGTTCACCGCTTAAGAGGAAAATAGGAGCGGCAGTGGTATCGGTTAGACGCGCCGGCGCCATCCACGCTTTCGACAGCATAAATCATTTCTTTTTGATAAACGAGATGATCATCCCTGGCTCTTCTTACTGGAACATAGGTGTTGGCAGGGAAAAAGGCGAAGTGCTGAAAGATGATGAAGGAATCCGCACAATGAAAACTTTAGGAGAGAATATTGCGTGGGTGGCAGAGAGAATAAAATAATTTATCCCCCTCCCCTCTTGGAGAGGGGGATAAAGGTGATGAAGTATTTCAGTAACTCTCCCTCTCCGTATAGTGTGTATGCAGCAGCTCGTGTGCCTTGTGGCTGTTGGGCTTGCCAAGGAATTCCTTATATACTCCTATGATTTCAGGATTCTCATGCGACTTTCTGAAAATCATATGTTCATCCTCTTCATATATTGCTGCAACACGTTTCTTCCTTATCTCTTCGTTTGTCGGTATCGGCTGTCCTCCACCACCGATGCAGCCACCCGGACATGCCATTATCTCTATGAAATGATAATCGGCTTCTCCCTTGCGCAGCTTCCTCATCAACCTGTTGGCATTGGCCAATCCGTGTGCCACAGCAACCCTCAGTTCAATACCTTCGAGAAACTTCCATTCATTAAGGCAGCCTTCAATCTTTACTGAAGCTTCCTTCACACCTTCAAGTCCTCTTACCGGTGTGATATTAAGATTCTTAAACGGCACTTCACGTCCGGTTACTATTTCGTATGCAGTACGCAGAGCAGCCTCCATAACACCGCCGGTAGCACCGAATATAACGGCAGCACCGGTTGACTCACCCATTATTGAATCATAGTGAGACGGCTCGAGTGCCCTGAAATCAATACCTGCCTGCTTGATCATGATAGCCAGCTCGCGGGTTGTAAGAACATAGTCCACATCTTTGTAGCCGCTTGCTCTCATCTCAGGCCTGTCGGCTTCATATTTCTTGGCTGTGCACGGCATTATCGACACTGACACAACCTTTGCCGGATCTAATTTCCTCTTCTGCGCATAATATGTCTTAACCAGCGCACCAAACATCTGCTGCGGCGACTTGCATGTAGAGAGGTTTGGCAGAAACTCTGGATATTTATGCTCGATAAACTTGATCCATCCCGGTGAACAGGATGTAAACATCGGAAGCTTTGTCTTTTTGTCTCCTTCAACCAGTATCTTTTTGAGTCTTGTAAGCAATTCGGTTCCTTCTTCCATGATTGTAAGGTCGGCTGTAAAGTCAGTGTCGAGAACCGAGTCGAATCCGAGCTGACGCAGTGCTGTAATCAGCTTACCGGTAACCCTTTCGCCCGGATCATAGCCAAGGTCTTCGCCAAGAGCCACCCTCACTGCCGGAGCAGTCTGCACAACAACATGCTTTTCCGGGTCGTATATTGCATCCCATACATAATCTATATATGTCTTTTCGACAAGAGCACCGGTCGGACAACGGTTAACACACTGACCGCAGTTGGTGCAAACCACATGACTCATCGGCTTATCGTGAAACGAAGAGATTTTCTGATGCTTTCCCTTGTTTGCCACTGCAACAGCAGATATAAACTGCAGTTCAGAACATGTTCTCACACAGCGCTGGCAACGGATGCACTTGCTGTCGTCTTTAATAAACGAAGGTGACGACCTGTCGATAGTGTAGGGATGATCCTCGACAAGGTCGAGAAAGATTGACTCACCGAATGCAAATTCGTTGGCCAGAGCCTGAAGTTCGCATTTCTGGTTCTTGTAACACTTGGTGCAGTCGCTCCTGTGCTCCGACAGCAGAAGCTCAACAATATGCTTGCGCGCATTCCTCACCTTGAGGCTATTGGTCTGTATCTTCATCCCTTCCGAAACAGGTGTGGCACACGAGGCAATTAGTGTTCTTGCCCCTTCCTGTTCAACCACACAAACTCTGCAATTACCCGCAACACAAAGGTCGGGGTGGTTGCAAAGTGTAGGTATATTTATATTCAATTTCTTTGCAGCTTCCAGAACTGTCGTTCCAGGCTCAACAGATACTTTCTGTCCGTTTATAGTAAGGTTAACCATATTTTCCCAGTTTAAAAGATTAATAAATAATTTCTTCCCTGAAATTTTCCACTATGGTTTTGAATGCATTACCGACCGACTGGCCGAGTCCGCATTTAGAAGCAAGTTTCATTGTATCGGCTAATTTCATCAGCTCGTTAAGGTATGATGACTTGACTTCTCCTTTCTTTACTTTCTCGATACCCTTCAGCAACTGCTGGCATCCAACGCGGCATGGAGTACACTGACCGCATGACTCTTCGGTGAAGAATTCCAGATAATTATGCAGTACATTGTACATCGAGCGTGAGCTGTTAAAAAGCTTCATCGAACCACCTGTGGGCACTCCTTCAAAACCGATGATTGTATCGGCAAATCTCTTCCTTGGTACGCAGAAACCCGATGCACCTCCAACCTGCACAGCTTTTGTATCGCCATCACCGAATTCGTTAACAAACTGCTGAACTGTCATTCCGAGCTCCAGTTCATAAATGCCCGGTATAGGGGTGTCGCCCGAAACCGAAAACACTTTTGAACCTCTCGAATCCTTGGTACCTAATTTCCTGTACGCTTCAGCACCATGATGAATTATCATCATTGCTGTTACAAGGGTTTCGACATTGTTTATAACAGTGGGTTTAAAGAAAAGACCTGAAACTGTCGGGTATGGCGGCTTGTTCCTCGGTTCACCTCTTTCACCCTGAATTGACTCAAACAGAGCACTCTCCTCACCGCATATATATGCCCCGCTGCCCAATCTGTAAGTAATTCTGAAATCGTAACCTGTCTCAGCAAGGATTTTATGGAATGATTCGAGCTCTTTCAGAAGTTTCGGAAGAAGGAATTTATATTCACCCCTCAGGTAGACGTATCCCTGCTTTGCACCTATTGCAAGACCTGCAATAGCCATTCCGCAGTAAACCTTGTAAGCCACCCTGTCGAGTATTTCCCTGTCTTTGAATGTACCTGGTTCACCCTCATCAGCATTACATACCACATATTTTTCAGGGTCTTTTTCTGCTGCCGTATACTTCCATTTCAAACCAGTCGGGAAACCGGCTCCTCCCCTTCCTTTCAAACCAGATTCGAGTATCTCCTTTATTATCTCCTCACTGGTCATTTCATATGCTTTTTTGAGCACGTCCTTCGGATTAACCTGCTCAAATATGAGATCAACTTTATTTAAACCTGTCTCTGCCATGACTCTGAATTATTTAATTATTTTTTCATGTAGCTCTTCAGTATCTCAACAACCTTTTCTGGTGTGAGCTCAGTATAAGGTATCTCGTTAATAAGCATTGCCGGAGCCTTATGACACCAACCGATGCAGTTTGTTTCAAGAAGGGTGAACATCCTGTCAGGTGTAGTCTCTCCAATCTTAATCTTCAGCATGTCTTCGAGTGTCTGAAGGATATCATTTTTCCCCTTCATCATGCAGGTAATAGTTTTACAGACCCTTATTACATACTTTCCTCTCGGTTCGGTATCGAGGAAAGAGTAAAAAGATGCTGTACCGTAAACTTCGGCGGCAGATATATCAAGTTCTTTTGCCACCTCAACCATGGCTTCATCCGTAAGGTAATTGTGTTTTTCCACAATACCCTGCAAAATTGGAATCAGGCTGTCTCTGCGCCTTCCATGCTTCTCTGCGAGTTCTTTAACCAGATTTCCGACATTATACATTACTGTAAGTTTTTTGTTTATCCTTTTAGTTCCTTATAGATTTCAAAGAAGATGCAAAAGTAACACATCTGTGTTTTAAAAAAAACTTACAATTGTCATAATTTTTAAAAATTGTGAAAAAATTAACAAAAGTTAACTGGTTGACTGGTTAACTGGTTAACTGGTTTGCTGGTTGACGGGTTAACGGGTTTGCGGGAATTGGATTATGGTTTTAAATGTTTACTGAGCCAATTCATAAACTCCTCAAGGCCATCTCCTTCTGTACATGAAATTCTGAAAAGGGGAACTGAAGGGTTTATTTTTCTGAGATCGTAAGTAAAATTCTTAAGGCTGAAATTCGTATGGTGCAAAAGGTCGGTCTTATTTAAAACTACTACATTTGCCTGTCTGAAGAGCATCGGGTATTTTGCTGGTTTGTCATCGCCTTCGGGAACACTTACAACTGCAAGCCTGAACGACTCACCCAGATCGAAAGCAGTTGGGCATACAAGATTTCCGACATTTTCCACAAACAGAACATCAAGATTATCAAGGTTGAAGCAATCGAGAACTTTATAAATACTGTGTGAATCGAGGTGGCATCCGCCTTCGGTATTAATTACCACAATTGGAATTTCGAACCTCTTCAGCCTCTGTGCATCACGGTCGGTGGTGACATCTCCCTCAATAACTCCAACGCGAAACTCTCCTGATAACCTTTCGCAAATCCTTTCGAGAAGCGTCGTTTTACCGGCACCGGGCGAACTGATAAGGTTTATCATTTTGACATTTTTTTCCTTCAATATTTTCCTTACTTCATTCGCCTTATTCTGGTTACGGTCGAGGATATTCTTCATTACCTTTATTTCCATATTCACTCTCCTTCTATACTTTTTACAAACATTTCTGTACCTGAAATTATTTCTACCTGCTGTGAGCCGCAGTTTTCACAAACAAAGATGTTTTCATGAATTTCAAATTCTGCATCGCAATCCATACATTTCAGTTTCACTGGAACGATTTCCATT
>JAKPDL010000152.1 GCA_029552825.1 Bacteroidota bacterium | reverse complement strand
AATGGAACCTCTCTGGATATGGGAAAAAGAAAACGCTCCGAAGGAAGAGGAGCATGCTCCTCTTCCTTCGGATACTTCTCTAAGTGTCAAAAAATTAATCGTGGCTTAAATGATTTTACAGAAAAAAAGTTGCACAACTAACCTGACACTTATAAAGATTAAATTTGTGGCAAAGTAATAAGGTATCTGAAATATTTTCAATGATGTTTGTCATTCAAAATACTTTATAAAGATGTTCGTTTACTTTTTGAACATTTTTTGAACAATGCAACCATTCGAATTCATAGATTGTCTTAAAAATGTCGTAGCATATGTTGAGCGAGAATGAAATAATTGAAGGATGTGCACGGCATGACAGGAGAGCGCAACAGATGCTTTACGACAGGTATTCTCGCCTTCTTTTTGGTGTATGCATGCGTTATGCAAGTGATAGAGCCGAGGCGGAGGATATTTTACAGGAGAGTTTTCTGAAAATTTATTTCAGTATAAAAGAATATTCGGGAACAGGTTCTTTCACAGGATGGATGCGAAAAATTGTGGTCAATACTGCAATAACTCATTATCACAGGAATCTTAAACATAAACATTATGTTGAAATTGAGGAATATGTTTCTGTTGAGACAGGTGTAAGCAGTTTTGAAGAAGATTTTTTCACATCGGATGAACTTTTTAAAGTGCTTAATGAATTACCACCGGGATACAGAATGGTTTTTAACCTGTATGCCATTGAAGGTTACAAGCATAAGGAGATAGCAGAGATGCTGGGTATTGACATAAATACATCCAAATCGCAGTATAGCAGGGCAAAAGCAGCATTAAGGGAGAAACTGGAAATACTCAGAAAACTTAAGGAAAAATACAATGCAGAGGATAATATAGCAGATTTACAGAAGTGATGGGCGATAGAAGACATATGGAACTGGAGGAACTTTTCAGGAGCAGGCTTGATAATATCGAGGCTGTACCTGATCCGGCAGTCAGGCATAGCCTTATGAGAAAGCTGGCAGTGAAGGAGTTTTTGCGTTTTAATCCGGTTCGGTTCAATATATATTATGCAGCAGGAATAGTTGCAGCCGGGATCACTGCTGCAGTGATGTTATTCTCACATGACGACAGGGCAGAAAAATCCAAACCAGGTACAATCAATATTAAATCCGAAATAAGGTCTGATACTGTTGCAATGTTTTATACTCCTGCAGGAATCAGGAAAGAAAGTCAAGAAAAAATTGAAAAACAGAGAGTTTCACAGTCGAAAATAAGATCTTCAGAGAGAAAACTTGAGGTACAGTCTGAGCAGGAAGATAAGAGTGTTGCTGTTGTGACGTCAGATACATTAAAGAAGATGGAGTTTTCACCTGTTGTTTCAGATAAAACAACCAATGCAAACATTCGCAAAACTCCTGTTGCGTCATTCAAAGCATCTTTCCTGCAGGGATGTATGCCTCTGAAAGTTTCTTTTTATAACACGTCGGTGGCCTATGATTCATGCAAATGGATTTTCGGGGATGGTGGGTCGTCGGTATCGGTTAATCCTGAATGGATTTACGACCGGCCTGGAACATACCGGGTTGTACTGAATGTTTACGGCGGAGGCACAGTCTCTTCTGCAACAGAAGTTATTACAGTTCATCCGAAACCGTCTGCACGCTTCGAGGTTGAGCCATTAAATCCAACCGGAGGGAATGATGCAGTTAAGTTTATAAATTATTCCAATGATGCTGTCAGGTACAGATGGGATCTGGGAGATGGAACAGTTTCCTTTGCTTTCGAACCCATTCACAGATACGATAGAACGGGAAAGTATAATATAAAGCTTACAGTATGGTCAGAATTTGGTTGCGCTGATTCAATAACGGTAATAAATGCTTTAGGAGGTTCTGATTATTTCATAGAATTCCCCAATGCTTTCATACCCAACAGGGATGGTCCAACGGGTGGTTATTACAGTGCCACGAGTGATGCCTCGGCACACATCTTTCACCCGATAGCCAGTGGAGTGGTTGAATATCAGCTCAGAATATTCACAAGAACCGGCATACTGATTTTTGAGAGCAACGATATCAACATCGGATGGGATGGCTATAACAAGGGCAATCTATGCGAACCAGGTGTATATGTATGGAAGGTACGAGTAACATTCAAGAACGGTGAAACCTATGTAAAAATGGGAGATGTCACTCTCCTGAGAGGAAACTAAATGTTTCTTTCCGTCACTTTTTAATGATATTTCATCAAAAAATTCGTAGTTTTTATCTAAATTTTTTGAATATTTGTTGAAAATATTCTTATTTCTGTATCTTTTTGCGGAAAAAATACGTTTAAAAAACAGAGGTTTATTTAAATTAAATGAGTATTTTTCGAGTAACAAACAATATGTTACCTGGTTTGCTTAAGAGATTTATATATCTAATAGTTTTTATTTTCCTGGCAATTAATACATTCGGGCAGGATCCCACATTCTCCCAGTTTTATGCCAATCCTCTATACCTTTCGCCTTCATTTGCTGGTGCCACTGAAGAATACAGGCTTGGAATAAATTACCGCAATCAGTGGCCTGCAATTCCAGGCGTTTTTCATACATATAGTATATCTTTTGACAAGGCAATGCCAAATTTCAGTTCCGGTATAGGTGTACTTGCAACTTATGATGTTGCAGGGTCTGGTGATTTAAGCACTACAAATATTGGGTTACTTTATTCTTATGATTTTAATATCACACGTGATTGGCATGTTAGACCCGGAGTCCATTTTAAGTTTTATTACCTGGGTTTGAATATTTACAAACTGGTATTTAACAGTCAGATAACCGGAACCGGCACCACACCGCCTGTAACACCACCACCATTTGACAAAGTGGCAGATGTCGATTTTGCAACTTCAGCACTGGTTTATAACGATGCAATATGGGCAGGCTTTACACTCGATCATCTTTTTACTCCCAAACAATCATTCTACGGCGACGAAGCCCAGTTACCTGTAAAATTCAACTTTTACGGCGGCGTAAGAATAGTTGGGACAACCAGGCTCAGAACTAAAATGATTGAAGCCCTGTCAGTTGCAATGAATTTCCAGACCCAGTCGAGATATTACCAGACAGATATTGGGCTCTATTATTATAAAAGTCCCCTTATTTTCGGTTTGTGGTACCGTGGTATACCATTTATGACATCCCAGGCTGGTGATGCAATAATCGGACTCATAGGGATTAAAACCGATAAACTTCACATCGGATACAGTTATGATTTTACAATATCGAACCTGATATCCTCAACCGGTGGAGCGCATGAGATTTCGATAGTGTATGAATTCACATCCTTCGAGATAACAGGTGGCAGAAAAAGAATCAGGGCAATTCCATGTCCGGAATTTTAATGAATATTTACCTTCATTTGACTTTTTCCTCTTTATTTAATTATATTTGCGCAGGAAAATTTTAACAATAAAGATATTGTAATGAAGAATTTGTCTACTATTCTGTTAATTGTACTTTTCCTTGCAGTGGCAGGGATATATGTACTTCATTTTACCGGAACCGGGAATGGAAAAAGAGTTGCAACGGCTGAAGGAGCAGGAGAAAGCAAGTCACATGGTATTGTTTATGTCAACATAGATACCATTATATTCAATTTTGAAATGTTTGCCGACAGGCGCAACGACCTCCTCAACAAACAGAAGAATGCTGAGGCAGAACTTAATTCAAAGACTTCCCAGTACGAAAAAGGTGTAAGAGATTATCAGGAAAAAGTGAATAAAGGACTTGTTACAAGAGCTACTGCTGCCCAGATGGAACAGGCTCTGCTGCAACAGCAGCAGGATCTGGTAGCACTGAGAGATAAATTACAGAGTGAACTGATTGAAGAGGAGCAGGTTATGAACAGGCAGATACTCGATTACATCACAAAGTTTCTCGAAGAAAACAAAAGCGAATATAATTACCAGTTTATTCTTGGTAAATCTTTCGGAGGGCCTGTTCTTTACAGCGACTCTACATTGGATATAACATATAAGGTACTTAATGCACTTAATGAGAAGTACCGCTCGGAGAAAAAGTAGGTTTCAGACCTTTTAAAAGTGTGGTCTGCTGATAAAAAACTGTTTCCGGCACTGGCAACTGAACCTCCTCACCCTGAAACTGGAATAATTGTTGTTGTACCTGCCTGCGGTGAGCCAGATATTATTAAACTGCTCGATTCACTGGCATCATGCTTTCAGCCGCAATGCCACACAGAAGTCTTTATAATTATTAATGCTCCTTCCGGTGCTTCTGCTGAAGTGATTGAAAACAACCTTCTTGCTATAAGTAATATCGAGGCCTGGCGTAAAAAAGCCGGAGCTCTGTTTTTCAGACTCTATGTTGTGGATATTGGACAGCCATCCTATAAGAAATGGGGAGTTGGCATGGCACGCAAGACGGGCATGGATGTGGCTTTTTCGAGGTTTCAGTCCATTGGGAAGATGAATGGAGTTATCGTCAGTCTCGATGCTGACTGTACAGTACAGAAAAATTATTTTCAAGCTATCGAGAAGGAACTGTTGAATCATTCAGGCCGAAGGGCATGTTCGATTTATTTCGAACATCCGCTCAGTGGCAAGGAATACCCGCAGGAGTTATATAATGCGGTTGTAAGGTATGAACTGCATCTGAGGTATTATTATCAGGGCTTATTGCATACAGGCTATCCCTGGGTTTATCATACTGTAGGTTCATGTATGGCTGTAAAGGCTCATGCCTATGCGCAGGCCGGAGGCATGAACAGGCGGCAGGCAGGGGAGGATTTCTATTTCATCCAGAAACTGCTTCCGGCAGGGGGTTATTTCAGTCTCAACAGCACTACAGTCTATCCCTCGCCACGTATCTCAGACAGAGTTCCTTTTGGCACCGGCGCAGCAGTCAAAAATATGGTCGAAAAAGGAATGGAAAACTTTCTTACCTACAACCCCCATGCTTTTGAGGACCTCAGAATCTTCTTCGGAAAAGTAAACAAATCTTCGGGTTCAGCCATGAATGAACTTTTGAAATTATACAATGATTTGCCGGATG
The DNA here is from genome assembly GCA_029552825.1 of Bacteroidota bacterium. Lineage (GTDB taxonomy): Bacteria > Bacteroidota > Bacteroidia > Bacteroidales > VadinHA17 > LD21. The sequence goes on along the minus strand of JAKPDL010000152.1, from coordinate 14,705 downwards.
CGGTTTGTCAGTTTGTTGATCCCCTTGAATGGGAGAAAAAAATCAAGGAAATAAAGCAGAATACTTCATCGCCGGCATCTTTCATGAAGAGATTTTTCGGTTGGTTTAACATGTTCCGCATTATTAAGTTTCTGAATTTCGCACACAATAAAGGGATTTACAGAAAATTGTCTCCCGATGAAGCAACAAAAAAACTTTTTGAATTAAAAGGAGAATGGGATGTTCCTCAGGATGAACGGGAACTGGTTATTTATCTCAGAAACTTGGAGCGAAATGAGTGAGGGTTATCTGCGTCTTTTTCTTTCCTCTCTGGGAGTCAGCACAATAAACAGGTCTTCGTCTTTTTTCTTCATAAGGTATTGCTCTCTGGCAAATTTCTCGAGGTAACCATCATCTGTTCTTAGCCTGTTGAGTTTTTCACGCTCCTCCTCAATCTTCTTAGTATAATATTCCTTTTCTTTCTCCAGCTTCCTCAGCTGGTTCATCTGCTTTATTCTGTCGATCAGATTGTTTGCATCGAGAAGAATGATCCATAGAAGGAAAATAATTATAGCTAAAATATATTTATTCCTCAGAAACGGAGGGATTTTGTCAGCATATTTGAACCGGATTCTCACGCTTTAAAATTACAATAAATTATTTCAGATAATTTTCAGCCACCGCTCATCAGGTAAATAACCTGAACGTTATCGCCATCGTTAATGATTGTTTTATCGTATTCTGCCGGAGGCACGTAACGTCCGTTAACTTTAACGGTGCGCATCCTGAAGCTGTATTTCTTTATCTCGAGCAGTTGTTGAACCGTAAGGCTTCCGGCATCGAATTCTTCAACTCTGTTATTGAGCAATATCTTCATTTCAGCCTATTTTTTTCTGTTCATCAGGATTTCAACAACAAAATTTGCCTGCATGGCAGCAACGATAACCACCCGTGGTGCGAGCGGAGGATTGTCTTCTGAGACCTCCTGTGATTCATCACCGCACACATAAAGGTTATCATCAATTTTCCTGCTTCTGATTGAATCATTTCTTCCCCATCCGGCAAGGCCTGAAGCAACGATAAGAGGAACTCCGGACATATCTGTTTGTACAGCCTCGATGATCATCTCTTTCATTTCTGCCCTGTCGAAAGCTTCAACAATTACATCACATCCAGCAAAAACCTCAGGAATATTCTCTCTGTCAAGTTTTATATCGCGGGCAATAACATTAATATCTTCATCAATCATTTTCAGGTTTTCCTTTAATGCTTCAGTTTTTTTCATTCCGCACTGGTGAAGGAAATAGAACTGACGGTTAAGGTTGCTTCTTTCAACTGTGTCAAAATCGCAGATAACCAGGGTGCCCACGCCGGCTCTTGCCAGGAGCATGGCACAGTTTGAACCCAGTCCGCCGGCACCTGCAATACCTACTCTGAATTTCTTAAGATGTTCCCTCACCTCATCGGCCTTCATAACAGTTTAAATGAATGATGATTCATGCATACTTTGTTTTTATCTGTCAGAAAATCTTTTGCCCCATATCCTGCGTCAATCATATCAAGAATTCTCTCTTCGTATCTTTCAAAAACCGAGCCGAAAATAACTTTTACGTTTTTATAATTGAACATATCGGGATGGAGGATATTTGAAGGACCAAGAAGAAATACACTGCACCCTGAACCTGTCTTGCCTGTCAGATCGCAAAAGGTGTTATTGGCTATTGCAGATCCTGTAATAATGACCGCATCGGCTTTGCCCAATGCATCAGGCAGTTCATTTATAGGTGAAATACCTTCGCCTTCGATGTTTTCATCTTTGTCAAAGACCCTGAAAGAAATCCCTGCATCCCTCAGTTTCCTGACCATTGATTCGAAATAACCCACTATTACTATATTCCTGAAGTTCCTGAGATTCACCCTGTTAAGAATGTCGGAATTGCAGGGCAATTCAGTTGTATAATTGTAAAGGGCGTTGTAATATGCATTCAATACCACCCTATGACCGTGGTTAGATATATCTGGTTGTTTTCTGCCTGAAAGAATCGAATCATCGAGTTGTGCGTCGAGAACAGCACAAATGCCAATTCTGCCGTCGTTGAGCATTATGCCTGCGAATCTTTCCCCGAGTGCATAGCGCCTTACTATTGAAGGATTAAATCCATCCTTTTCAAAAAAGTAACTTATTGGTTCTTTCATCAGGTTACGGCAGATTTATTAATTGCAAAGATAAAAAATCCCGGCACCATCGGTTGCCGGGATTTAAAAAGGCTACGGAAAAATAACCACTATCCGTTTATTTCATCGAGTATCGCCTGAATATCTTCCTGGCAACCTCCGCAACCCGTCCCCGCAAGAGTTACTTCTCCTACCTCCTCAACTGTTTTGAGTCCTTTTTCTTTAATAGCTTTCACTATTTCACTCCTGTAAACTTCGTTACAGTTACAAATTATAACATCTTCTTCCATAATTTTATGATCTGGTTATTAATACTAACAATACTGTTTTGTTTTTGTTCAGTAAAACGCATATGGACGATTTGCGCCATTTAAATTTACAATTTTTGTCAGAGTATCTTTGCAAGGTCCTCTTCAACTGAAGTAATAGTCTGAACGCCAAATTTTTCCTGAATTATTTTCAGCACGTTAGGCGTAAGGAAGCCAGGTAGTGTTGGTCCGATGCGTGTGTTTTTAAAGCCAAGGTAGAGGAGTGCAAGATGCACAATTACGGCTTTCTGTTCATACCATGCAATATTGAATGCCAGCGGCAGTTTGTTGATGTCGTCAAGGCCGAGCACTTCTTTTAGTTTCAGTGCTACAAAAGCCCATGAATAGGAGTCGTTGCACTGGCCAGCATCGAGCACTCTCGGAATTCCGTTAATATTGCCCAGGTTGAGTTTGTTGTAACGGTATTTTGCGCATCCGGAAGTCAGTATGACTGTATCTTTAGGAAGCTTTGAAGCAAATTCGGTGTAATATTCTCTTGATTTCATCCTTCCGTCGCAGCCTGACATCACTATCATCTTTTTGATAGCACCGCTGTTTACAGCTTCGAGTATTTTATCGGCAAGGGCAAGTACCTGGTTATGTGCAAAACCGATTACTAATTCACCGTTCTCAATTTCTGATGGAGGCGGGCATTTCTTTGCAAGTTCTATTATCTCTGAAAAATCTTTCTGCCCGTTCGGTAATCTTTTGTCAATATATTTCCATTCGGGCATGCCTGTGGGTCCGGTTGTAAAGACTCTATTGTTATATGTGGCAGTTTTTCGTGGTGGTACCAGACAGTTGGTAGTAAATAGTATGGGACCGTTGAATGATTCAAACTCATCCTGCTGGCGGTGCCATGCGTTACCGTAATTGCCTCTGAGGTGTTTGTATTTCTTTAGTCCGGGATACGCATGTGCCGGGAGCATCTCGGAATGTGTGTAAATATCTATTCCCTGCCCTTCGGTCTGGATAAGTAATTCCTCGAGGTCTTTCAGGTCATGACCGCTTACCAGAATGCCTGGATTTTTACCGGTACCTATGTTTACTCTGGTAATTTCAGGATCGCCAAATGTTGAAGTATTGGCTTTATCGAGCAGAGCCATTACCTTTACTCCATATTCACCTGTGTGCACCAGCCACTGCAGCATGCTTTCAACATTTTCAGACTTTGTAATCATTATGAGAGATTGCTCTATAAAATCAAAAATCTCAGGGTCTTCAAAACCGAGGTTGGATGCATGCTCGGCATACGCAGACATTCCTTTAATACCAAATAGGACATATTGCTTCAGGGATCTTACCTCTTCATTTGTGTCATAGGTTAATGTCCCAACCTGTTTGGCCTTTTCGTAAAACTCAGTCTCCGATGAGGCACTCCATCTAACCGATTCGTGAAGGAAAGGAATGTTAACCCTCTCTTTCAGACTATCCCTGTAAACCAGACAATCCTGTACCGCCTTTATTATAGAACGGTCATCGAAGTTGGCATTGGTGATTGTCATAAATAGAGAGTTGACAATATGCCTGCTTTCGGTGTCCGTTTTGACTCCGCTTTTACGGGCTTCAGTAGTTGCAAATGCAAGTCCCTGACATGCATATACGAGAAGGTCCTGAAGATCAGAGGTTATTTCCTTTTTACCACATACTCCGCTGATTGTGCAGCCTGTGTTTTTTGCCGTCTCCTGGCATTGATTACAAAACATGCTCATAGTTTAATATTGTTTTTTACGTCCAATTTAACAATCATTCTTGCGTTTTTGTTCAAATATCTGCAGGGTAAATATGGTATACTCTCTAACACTGACATTAATCATTCCTGAATAATTATTCATTTTTTAATTTTGATTAATGACGATCCTTTCCGCTTCTCTGTCGGCGGAGAGGAGACCAGGTTATTATCAGGATAAAGGAGTGAGTACATTGATTTGATCAAAAATTTAAAATCCGGAATATGAGCATAGAAGAAAGAGATAAAAAAATTGTTCCGATAAAGGAATGGAATTATGTATGGACACCGTTGTGGAGGGGTTATACCGACAAGATACTCTATATCAATGTCGGAAGCCTCGAAATAAAGGAAAAGGATGTGCCCCCGCTGATGAAGGAGAAATTTATCGGTGGAAGAGGCTATGGGCTGAAGCTTCTGTGGGATGCCACGAAGCCCGACACGAAATGGAATGATCCCGAAAATGAGATTATTATATCATCCGGTCCGATAGGAGGTATTACCCAGTATTCTGGTGCAGGAAAGTCGCTGGTTGTGAGTATCTCACCCACAACCGACCTTGTGATTGACAGCAATGTTGGAGGCTTTTTCGGGCCGTTCCTGAAGTTTGCCGGTTTTGATGCGCTTGAGATGCAGGGAAAGTCTGACAGGGACATCCTTATCTATATTGACGGAATAAATCATAAAGTGCAGATTTATGAGGTGGTTGACCTTGAAACCGACAGTCATCTTCTAGCCGAGCAGCTTACCGATATGTTTGCTGACAGCGAGCAGGAAAAAAAGAACATAGGTGTTGTTACCACAGGTATTGCTGCGGAGCATGCACTTTTTGGAATGCTGAATTTCAGTTTTTATGATCCGAGGCGCAAGAAGGTACGTCTGAAACAGGCGGGCAGGGGAGGTATTGGCACCGTATTCCGCAATAAAAAGATAAAGGCTCTTGTATGCAAGGTGCCGGGTGTGAAGGGTAATCTGAACAATGTAGTTGATCTTGAAGCAATCACTGAACGTGGAAGAAGGTTTAACCGTGAGATGAAGGAACTCGACGACAAGCAGTCGCGCATGAGGCAGGTGGGAACGGCTCATCTGATGGAGATAATGAATGACCACGATCTTCTTCCTGTGATGAACTTTCAGTATGGCAGTCATCCTGATGCATACAAAATCGACTCGAATGTATGGAAGCAGAAGTTTACACAGAATGTCTTTGACGGGTGCTGGTACGGATGTAACATGTCGTGCTGCAAGGGTGTTGACGGGTTCGAGATAAGAACAGGTCCCTACAAAGGTCACAGGGTGCTGGTTGATGGACCAGAATATGAAAATGCTGCAGGGCTGGGTGCAAATGCTGCAATTTTCGACCCGGCTTACGTGATTGAAGCAAACTTTTATTGCGATACATATGGCATCTGCACTATAACCTGGAGCACTGTTACGGCGTTTATTATGGAGTGTTTTCAGAGAGGGATTCTCACAAAAGAGAGGGCGATGGGCTTTGAAGTTCATTTCGGAGATGCCGACCGCGCCCTCGAATTGCTTCACATGACTGCCCACGGTGAAGGATTCGGAAAGATTGCGGGGCTTGGGGTTAGAAAGATGAAGCAGATGTTTATTGAGAAGGGCTGGGGCGATCCGCAGCTGCTTTTCGATATAGCCATGGAGAACAAAGGACTCGAGTATTCGCAGTATATGTCGAAGGAGTCGCTGGCTCAGCAGGGCGGCTATGCCATGACAAATAAAGGGCCACAACACGATGAGGCATGGCTAATCTTTATGGATATGGTCAATAACCAGATTCCGACTTTTGAAGATAAGGCTGAGGCTCTTCATTATTTCCCGATGTTCCGCACATGGTTTGGTCTGGTGGGGTTGTGCAAGCTGCCATGGAACGATGTGGAGCCAGAGGACAACGCTCTTACCGATGAGCCGCACAAGGTGCCCGGGCATGTTGACAACTATGTAACAATATATAAAGCCGTTACAGGCAGGCCATTCGACAAGCACCGCCTGATTGAGGATTCGGAAAGGGTTTACAATTATCAGAGAGTCTTTAATTTAAGGCGTGGTTACGGCTTGCGCATCCACGATCGTCAGCCCTACCGCGCTGCTGGTCCGGTGACGGTTGAAGAGTATGAGTCGAGAGCCGAGAGGTACGACAAGCAGCTGAAGGAGCAGGTGGGCATCGACCCTGAAGGCATGTCGACGGAAGAGAAGATAAAGGCTTTAAGGAAATACCGCGAGGAGCAGTACGAGAGGCTGCTTGATGCCGTTTACGAGAGGAGAGGCTGGAACAAGAACGGTGTGCCGAAAATCGAATTCCTGAAAAAAATTGGCATGGACCTGCCGGAGGTTATCGAAGTTGTAAAGAGCTACCAGGAATAAAAGGTTCTCCCTCCGTGTTCCTCCGTGTCCTCTGTGGTTAAATTTTTTTCACCACAGAGGAAATGTATTTGGAAAATGTTCGGGGATTTCTAACCAACATTGTTGGGCAATTTTTCCCGCCTCGTTTAATACGGTAACACCATTTACAATTTCTCCAAAAAGGAATTCACGGTTTTTGGTACATATTGTCACAAAATAGATTCCTGGTTTCGAATAATCATAATTTTTTAACCGTATGGATTTACGGTGATGTTTTTCGGGATTGTATTTCATTTTGCATACCATTTTATTACTTAACTAGGACCATATCATGACTGTTTATTAGTGTTGGAACTTTGCAGGATCGGTCGCACAATATCTAATTGTCAAAACACCAACCCCGAAGGGATTGAATCTTTCTATTTTGTTTTAAAAGGCGGATTGATTTTTAAAAATTAATGTCAATAAAAATAACTGTTAATTTTTTCAGTTATACTATTTTATATTTCCCGGTAAGAAAATATATTTATTGATTAAGAACTCTTATAATGAATTTTGACATCAATAAAAAAATAAATGTTAAAAAACGTTAATGTTTAGTTATAGCTAAACACTTATGTCTATATTTGTATTAAAAAGAATAGAACAAATTAAAGGAAGAATTAGTTTCTTTAAATTGATAATTGACAACAGATGTGAGTTTGATGAGTTTTGTGAATTGCTTAAAAGGAGAAAAGAAGACTCAAAGCTACGATCAATTTTTGGTATAATGGAATCGGTTGCTAATCTCAATAGACTGCCGGAAACCAAATTCAGAGAACTTAAAGGTCGGCCTGCAGGAGATAATGTAAAAGAATATGAGATTAAGAAGAAACCATACCGTATTTACCTTTTTAAAGTTGATGCCGGGAATATTATTGTTTTCGGTTCGTCAAAAAAATTACAGAAGAAAGATATAAAAAGACTCAGGCAAATAAAAAACGAATACTTAAAAAGTAAATAGATATGATAACCAGGGAAGAATTATTAAAGAGCAGTGAATACTGGATAGAGATAATTCAGAATAAGGTGTTTAACGACCTGACTGAGTACATTGAATCTTCGAAACTTTCCAATAAAGAACTTGCCAAGTTGCTGGGAGTATCGAAAGGGAGGATTTCCCAGATTTTAAGCGGGGAAAATCTGAACTTTCGACTCGACACACTGGTAAAAATATGTCTTGCCATAAATCGTGTTCCGGATTTCAGGTTGCTTGATTTGAACGAATATATTTCAAGAGATATAAAATCATCTTATTCAGTTGTTTTTGAAAATTTTGATGTAAGACAAGCACATGTTGTTAATTTGCTTCAGTATGAACAAGGGACACAATCAGGTGTATTAAAATTGAAGAATGAAGCATCAGTTTTTGAGAAAGAAATAAAATATGAAGAACAGACAATCAGTACCTCAAAACCCCAAGCTGCATAATATGGAAGCAAAAGGATTGAAATATGGAATTAATTCGGTTGAAATAATCTCTTCATTTATTCATTCTGCAGAATCATTAAGGATAAAAAATCTTGAAGAACGGAAAATTGGAATTAATAGAGGGTTTCAGATAGGTTTTGATTATTCTGCAGGTATTCTTACGATTAAGGTTGAAGTGGATTTCATTTGTGAGTCTGAAGAACAAGAACCCTTAAAGTTATTTGGGACAGCAGTAAAATATGACTATAAATTTATTGATTTTGAGGATATCCTTAAAAAAGATGAACAGGACAGGGTAGATATTCCTGAGGATTTACTGGTAACATTGCTGAGTGTTAGTTATTCAACTACCCGCGGCATACTAATAACTCAAACAATAGGGACCGAATATTCAAAACATTATCTGCCTTTAATTTCTATTGATGAAATTAAAAAAATCGTAAAACGAGTAGGGCAAGAATAGAGAAAGTCTATTATTTCAAATAATCAGCAATTAGCTATCCTCCGTGTTTCTCTGTGTCCTCTGTGGTTAATATTTCTCACCACAGAGGGCACAGAGGGGCACATAGTTATAATCTTCCTTCAATTATTTTTATTTCTTCTTCCGTTAAATCATACAATTTATAAACTAAATGATCTATTTCCTCTTAAAAATTTTTTGTGTCAGATTGTGGGAATAAATGTAAAATTACCATTTTATTCCTAAAATTAACCATTTAATTTCTCCCAAATTTTTTTAAATTCTTCTGCTGTTAAAGGTGAGTTTGAAGGTATGGCTTGGTTCCAGGTTTCAATTGGTTGATTTTTTAACCACTCATTTACTATAGCCATTTTTACATTGTAAATTTCCTCACCTTTTGATTCTTTGAAAATTGCACCCAAACGGTTTGCAATACTTCGTGGTATATTCGCTTTACGCATCAGTACACCTTCATCAGTATTAACACCATATAGTAAATAAGCAGGAATATTCATCATTTTTTTCTTTTCAATATCAGATAAATAATCCCAATCAATTCCGCTGGTTGGCATTTTTTGGAGTGCTGCAATACCCCAACTTGCCATATTGGCTATAACCTTATAAATCGCCTTGGTTGTTTTTTCAATCGCTTTTGTTTTCTGTTCATTTGGAAATAATTTATTAGCTATTTGAGAAATATTTTCTCCATTCACCCAATTGACAATTAAACGAGAAATACTTTTTTGGTCTAAAATATTTTCGCCTACTTTTATTTCTTCTAAGGACCTTCTGATTTCATATGTTTTAAGCATAATACCTACTAATTCTTTCATTGTTTCATTTTGTTCAGAAAAGAGTTGCTTTTTTTGCCAGTCATTAGGAGAAATATTTGATTGTGATAATCTTGCAATCATTTGTCTTACAGACACTGTTGAAAATCCAGTTGAGTCTGCTCTGCGAGCATCTTCCAGAGATAAATTTTGAGCATATTCTCGTAGCTTGTTTATCAAAAATCCTTTCTTATTGTCAGAGATTTGTCTATAACCAAGTGTTGCCTGTAATTTTTCTTCCAGATGATTGATAAATTCATTTAAATCGTTTATCTGTAATCGTAAATGAGAAATATATTGTAAAATTGCCGACCATCTTTCATCCAAATAAAGCCATTTTGAAAAATCTTCATCACGGTTACTCATTGCTATTTCGATAGCGCTTTCTAACTGCGAAAGCAAATCTTTTGACGCTTGTTGAACATAGGAAACAATATTATCTGAGTCTTTATCGTTTTGGGATACTATTCCTACCCAGCCCATAGATTGTTGCCCCACCCGACCGACTCTGCCTGCAAGATTCCAAAAATCTCTTGTAGGCATTGGACCTTGAAATGGGTAATTATATGACCCTATAATTACTGCTGATATTGGGAAATTAATTCCCTGTGCAATGGTAGTAGTTGATACCAGTGCCTGCAATTTGCATTCTACCATTAGTAGTTCAATAAGCTGCCTAATTTCATCAGGGATTGCTGAGCTATGAATGGCAATTCTCTTTTCTAAATATTTTACAAGCGGGAAATCATCACCCAATTCTGAAATAACAAACTTTTTTAGTAATTCAATATCATTGTCAATTTCAAAATTTTGATTACAATTGTTATAAAGATACTCTGCAATTTGGTATGTTTCATCGATACCGGATGCTAAAACGACTATAGGTGAATTTATATTTAAAACTTTTTCTGCTACAAAGTATGAGAACTTTACTTTCGAAGAAACAACTTGCGATTTATTTAATGATGAATTTTCAACCTTCACTAAAGGTATTTTTTCAGAAATCTGGTAGGTTCCTTTAACTGTGTTTAATGTTTGAAGATAAACATCAAAATTTTTCCCCCTTCCTTCTGCTTGTAATGATCCAACAACTCTTTCATTGGGTTGCCACCAGTCCAATTGGATATTTATATTTTTACCTCTTTCACCACCCAGCCATTCGGCGATTAATTTAGCATTAGGGATATCCGGTGTTAGAAGTAAAAAGTTAGCTTCTCCACAATCACTTTTTATAGTTGCTAACAACATCTCAAGGTTAAGTCCTCTTTGTTTTTCTTCAATATTATGAGCTTCATCTACAACAGTAAGAACAAGTGGTCTTCTATCGGTTGTACCAAGTCCCTGACGAATAAGTAAATTTAACTTTTCATAAGTTGTAATAAGAACATCAAAATCTGTGTTATCCCCTTTATTTTCTACTAAATATGATTCAAAACCATCAATCTCTGCAACTCCACTTGCTTTTTCTATTCTTAGACCAATACTTCCTAAATCCTGATTTAATCGAATATATATTTGATTTACCAAAGCCTTAGTTGGAACGATATAGGCAACCCAACCACCTCGCTCTCTAAATTCATTTAGCACTTGTAAAATTTTATATTCAGCAATTAGCGTTTTACCACTTGAAGTAGGCAAGCTGATTACAATAGAGCGATGAGCGGGGTTTAATAATTCACCTTTTAATATGGATTCTTTTTGAGGATAAAGTAATTCAATAATAGGATAATTTTCTCTCTTGGTGATAAACTTGTTAAACTCACTTACCCAATGATTAACACCCGTTAGAGTATACCAAATAGTGTTTCTTATCAGTTTTATCCCAAATGACTCAAAATATTGATATAAAAGCTCAAGCAGGATATTCCCCGATGCATTAGCAAATTCTCGAGCAATCTTTAAATGATATTTTATTTTATTTTCTATATCAAAGTTAGCACCATCAACTTTTCCTTCTAATAAATATTGTCCTAATAATTCATTGGTTTTTGCAAAATGGTATAAAGAAATTATTTCAGCAGCTCCATATGGCTGGCTTTCTTCTTTTACTTGATTTAAATATTCTGTTTCGAATTGATTTTGTTCATTGCGCAATTGATTAATCAAATTAATAGATTCAGAAATATCTTTCCATGATCGCTTGATAACCAAACTCACAATAACCTGAAAGCATCGTCTCAATAAGCGAAAATTCCATTTTTCAGATATTTCTATGTTGTCTATTTTGTTCTTATTTATAAGATATTCTTTGACAAAATGAGCATGCTCTCCAAGATAACCAAAAGCAATAATTTTTATAGTTTCAAAAATATCTTCGTCTGAAAGAATATCTTTTGATATTATCGTAGCCAAATCAAAGTAAACAGAGCATAAAGCTTTAAATTCCTTACTCTCCTGATTATTCCATAACTCTAAAATTTTTAATTCACATAATTCTTTTGCCTTTGAAATTTCTTTGATTTCATCATTAGATAGTTCAAGTGTAGTAAATCGGCTGGCAATTTTTCCTTTTTGGATAATATGCCCTATATCCTGAATTAGATTTGGAAAATATTTTTCAAGTATATTATACTTTTCAGTTGGTTTCATTTTGTTCTCCATTTATAACAGTTAACCATTTCTGTTTGGCAATTGGCAAATAAATGGCAAGCAATTTTAATCCAGTGGGCTCAAGTATTTCTGCTTTTAATTTTTCGTAACTCAGCTTTATATCATTTTCATCAGGGTTAGTATCTCTTACCAAAACACCATATAGCAAATAATTTTTGCTATTTTGCCTGTAATAATTTTTAATGGCATTATCGAAATCTTGTTTAAATCTTTCACTATCAACCAAACCAATCTTACTTTTTATGTAGCTTATTAAAATACGTCGTTTTTGCTGGTCAATGTACAAATCTTTTAATTGGTTTTCTATGCCATCAGGATTGGTCATAACCAGCGGTGGAGATTTTTGTTCTGATGATGTTTTTACTTCGCCAAATAAAAAAAGCACATTGCCTTCTATTTCAATAAACCCTACCAAATCGGCACCTGTTTTATTGCCTTTAGGATTGCGGGCATCACGCAATTCATTCCAATAAAAACGACAACTAAAATTTTCTTCCAAAATAACCTCTGCCACTGCTTCACCTATTCTGAAATTTTGAACATCAACTTTTTGATTTTGCAATGATTGAATATCTATCAAAAGTGTTTTTGATTTTTGAAAACCGGTGTCTTGTTCTAAGGTTTTAAAATAGTTTAATAATTCGTCTCTTTGGGGTTGGTCTAAAAGTTTGTTTTTTACCTGATTGCTTAGCAAGGCTTTTGCTCCATCTTCATTAAAACAAATGCCCTTGTAATCACGGTGAGGTGAATCCTTATAGTTAAACTTTATGGTTATGTTAGCCATAGTACTTATTTTTCTCCTTCGTAATAAGTATTTAAAATGCTCATTTTCATATGCTCTCCGTAATTATTAATTTGTGGTCTTAGTTACCCTATCCACCATATTTTTAACTTTATTAAACCATCCTTCTACTTCTTCCCATGCATTTATACTTTCCAAGCTTTCCTTAGTTATTTGCTGGGATAATTTACCACACAAAACATTCTTTATATTATTTTCTTTCATATTTATCTTTTCAGATATTGCTTTAGCCACATCAAAATCATCCCAATTAGAAATATTTTCGAGTTTAATATTAAACTCATTCTCTATTAATTCTTTTGGTACATAATTTTCTATTTCTCGTTTATTTGTTAAAATTCCCTCTGAACCATCTATCCTTTGATTTACCTTTTCAATATCTTCTTCATATTTTGAATCTTTGTCTTTATCATATAGATGAAATTCTATCGCGTTTGTATTTTTAGTGATGTATCTATCAATATAATCTCCACAATTTGCCCCATTCATTAAATTAAATGCCAACAAACCAGAATTGATACAATGTTCTATATCAATAATAGATTTTAATTCAGGAATATTTTTATTTATATTTCTTAGAAAATTCATATCATTTCTCCCTTCAACACACCATATTACTTTACCAACATTAGGTAAGATCCCCAAATTTTCGATGATTTTATTTATTACATTGTCGTTAAAATTTTCTACAGTTCCTTTCTCTACATATATTATCGTTTCTTTTGGTAATATTCGAATATATTGCGGACTGTGAGTGGTTATGATAATCTGATAATTTTCATTGTTAGATAAATTCATCAAACTATCTAATAAAATTTTCTGCAAATCAGGGTGTAATGATGTTTCTGGTTCTTCAATTGCATATATTGTATGAACCTTTGTATCATTTTTATGTTTTTCAACCTCGGCAAGAAAGAAACTAAGAAGCATTAAACGTCTAAAACCACTGCCTCGTTTATTTAAAGGCACTTCATTATCGGTATTGAAACCGATATTTTTATATACATCTTTCCATTTCAATGAAGCAACTTCTGGTATATTAGGTTTTATTTGTGATTTTTGTTTGGATACCTCTTTGAACTTATTTATAGTATTTTGTGCGATATTATTAATTTCTCTTTCAACCTCTTTGGCTATTTCATTGAGTTTACTCTTAATATCATCTCTTTTAAATATTTGATCAATTGAAATTTTTAGTGGATCTTGAACTTCCGAATCTAGATCTTGATTTTTTCTGTCTGAATGGAAAAGAGCATATATTGGTAAATAATTTACTAATTGGTCCCATATTTGTTTTGCGTCCTCAGCATCAACAATAATTTCTATCTCTTGAAAATTAATATTATCATAGGAATCTCTGATAGCTTTTCTTAGTAAGGCGGATTTCCTTTTATCATCGCATTGTAAATTTTTTTCTTTCACAATATCTTGTAATTCTTTTACTTTTTTTCTAAGGAGATTTTTCAAAACATCATCATTAGCCGGATGATTACATTTTATGCTTGTTTCTTTAATTCTACCATTTTTAAATGTTTTCCAAACTTCCAAATCCCTTTCAGAATTTAACAAGTATTCATCTTTGAGTGAAGTCTGATTCTCTGCATCAATTATTATTTGGGCAGGAAAATCATAAAAAACAATTCCTATTTTAAAAGAATCAATATTTTGATTCTTAGCGGTAACATTAAGATCATCTTGTTCTATTTTAACAACACCTCTTCCTTCGTTGATAAAAATATCAATCGCTTCAAGAATTGAAGATTTACCCTGGTCATTCTTCCCAATAAAAGCAGTAAAATTCTCTAAACTTATTTCATGCTTGCCATAAAAAGATCTAAAATTTTCTAAAATTACCTTTTTAATCTTCATAATTTTCCCCTCCTTCAATTATTTTTATTTCTTCAGGAGTTAAGTTATACAATTTATAAACAAGCTGGTCTATTTCATTTTCTAAATTTTTTGTATCTGCCTGCGGGTTCTC
>JAKPDL010000143.1 GCA_029552825.1 Bacteroidota bacterium | reverse complement strand
AAATTGAATAGTCATCATCGATAGCAAGTATTGACGGTTTATGGGAAAACGCTTCCGCAAGTTCTTTCCACTGCGTAATCGTACTGCCTTCTTCAAGAACTTCAAATACTTTATTTGAGCCATGATACCATATCCCCTGCGGGTCAATTGTAAATTCCATTTCCTTCTCCTCAAATGCAAGCTATCTTATTCACATATTTCTGCAGTTGTGTTCCTTCCATCATCCGTGCAGGTTTGCGGTATATTGAAGTTGCGCATTCGTCAGGAAAAAACCGATAATTCCTCGACGGGCTTTACTTACAGCACAATGAATAGCTAATAAAGACTACTTCCCATGATAGTCGTAAGTAAATGCGAAATGATGTATTTAAATACATTACGTCATATTTACAGTTCTCCGCAATCTTCTAAAACGTCTTTCAGAAATTTATGGATGGAAAAGTCCGGATTGTTGTAGCAAACCTCAGAGCATACATAGAAACCATCACATTCTAGCTTACCGGCTCTAATCCGTTCTGCCCGCCTGATGGCTTCCTTCACATCGTTCAATTCAATCCGATCAAATATCTTTTTAATTACGTCCCTGTTTTTTATATCTGCTTCAGGGTCCAGCCCGTAAACCCTACGCACCTCATCCACATATGCATCAGTTCGCGTAACCGGCCTGGTATAATCTTCTTTGTGAAGTATGAGCCAAAGGTCGAAGTTCACATTACTGTATGCGTGGTATATTCTCTCCCCTTTTCTCTTCCTTTTCTTTTGGCTTTCCCTATCAAGCTCAACACAAGTTTTTATATTTCGTTCGAACTCGACCTCATTGAAGTCATGATCAAACAAGACCGCTTTGTCGTACTCAGTATAGTTCCTCCTAAGCAATTCAGCTGAACCCACAGTGGTGTTAAATGTAACAACACGTTCATTGGGCTTCTTGAGCAACTGTGCGAGGTGCTTTAGGTACATTTCCTCCTGCTGGCCGGCACAGACACAGAAATACGACTTGCGATACATCCACTTTACCTCCCCGGCTTCCGTGGTACGCGTCCAGTCGATGGATCCTTCACATTGTCGGGCGTATTAAAAAACTTTGTAAAGTCTATATACGGAAGCATGCTGTACTTTCCCTTGAAGTAGTTGATCATATAGTTCTCATCGTTCCTTACTTCCGTTGATCCAAAATCAGCCAGCGAGTGTATGGTGCTTTCATAGGTATCTTTATCCCTCTCAACGAATTTTATCTGGTCGCGGCGGAATATCCTGTTGCTCATATAAATCGGGTTATGAGTTGAGAATATAAGCTGCGCTCCATTTTTGTTAAACGATTGGTCATTGAAAAGAGCAATGATGCCTTTGACAAGTTCAGGATGGATTATTGCATCGAACTCGTCAAGTACGAAAACAGTACCTTCTTCGAAAACTGTTATAAATGGTATGGCAAAATCAAGTAGTTTCAGCGTTCCTCTCGATTCCATCAATTCAGCGGGTATCATGATCGGTTTTTCGAATCCATTCGGCGTGTAAGCCGAATATAATTGCATATCTTCAAAGCGATTTTCTTCTATTTTCTGAGGCTTTAGCATCAATTTCTGGGGTCCAAAATCCGCTGCTTTTATAAAATTGTCCAATAAAGTGTTCCAAACCGCCACACTTTTTTTTGGCATTTCAGAAAATGCCATTGAAATATTCAGTTTCCTCAATGCAAAATCGTTAACCACTAACAACTTGCTTGTAAAGAAATCAATAACGTCATCTGCTATATCGCTGCTTATTAGGGTTTTGAATCCATGTGCAAGAAACAGTTTAGTAGGATCAAGATTTATATTTATCTTGTTCTCGAATTCAGCAAGAAGGTTTTCATTATATTGAATCAATGAGAGAACCTTTTTGTCCCGCTTTATATCAACACGCTGCGAATCACGTTCAAAAACCTGGACCAGCTTATTGCCACAGCTTACCCAAAGCTGTTCTGAAACAATCTTTCTTTTATCTTTTTGAAATGGCTTTACAATTATTTCAAAAGAATAAAGGTAATGCCGTCCATTATTTATAAATTCAGCCTGGAACAGGATCGGCTCAGGTTCAGTATTATAAGCAAACGGATACAGTTCCATATTCATCATGATCGGTGATGAAGCTTCCACTGAACCCCATGTCACTATCTCCTGCATTAATGCCAGTGACATAATGATGTTTGATTTCCCACTGGCATTAGCACCATATATCACAGCGGAGGGCAGAATACGCATACCTGCCTCCCTGATAAGATTCTCATCATATGTGCGCTGTTTTCCGGCTTTCATGTCCAGTACAGCCGTTTCCCTGAAAGAACGGAAATTACGAAAACTATAACTAATCAGCATAAGTAACCTCCTGATATTTGCAAAAACATCTCAATATCTATTATAAATTATATACATTTCCTGTGATTTTTACAACTAATTCGAGAAATTTTCTCAATGTTTTCGAAAATACTCCAAAAAAGAAAGGACACTCCAGTCTTTATCATCTGTTCCGCAGTAGGATCATATTCTCATGTTCCTTCGTCCATTTGCAGGATGTACTGGTATTTCAAGGCTTCATCATAACTTCTTCCTCATAATAATACAGTCATCCATGTACAGCCCGCATCTCTCAAAACCCAATTTCTCATACATCACAAGCGGGCCGTGGGAATCTTTCTCCTGCTCGTGACTGTATGGATAAACTTCCACATACTCGTATCTAGCACTGATTGATGTATTCAGCGGAGCTATTGATCAATTTACTAACGCCGGATCTATAATAAGGCATCAATTCATCGGCTCTTGAAACGTCCTTTATTCATATCGTCGTATAGCAGGCAATAAACAACAAGCACTTTTTTCGGCCCGATCTCTCCTGGCATAACGATCCTTCTATCTGTTTCTGTACCTGAATTTAAAAAGCTCGTAAAGTACAAACGGTATCAAACCCAATAAAAAAGCATATCCCCTGTCAACAGTCCTGGTAACTTCACCGCTGAAACCCCATTGAATCGGCACTTTCTCCGGCAAATAAGGTGTCGTGATGATCATTGCAATCAAAGGTACAAGCAGAATCAACAAGTCAATTATAATGCTTTTCCTGAATTTCATGTAATAAGCCCTTCTTCCTGGCAAATCATATTAAACCAACCCATGCCGAAAACCTTCTATACATAATACGCCACATCAGGCCATTTCTCTCATGCCATCGGTATTTCCAAAAGTCATGCCCTGCAAATCAATCGCAGAATCGTTCCGCTGATATTGCTGATTCGGCTGTATTTCCCATATGTGCGTATATATTACCTATGTGCGCAGCCATCATTTTTCACATGCACATCCGTCATGTCCCGCATGCACGTCCATCTGCCAAAAACTTCGTCTGATCCTGCCAATCCGGTATTATCGCTTCAGCAAGACGGGCATTATATGCCCGGATCTCTTCATTTCCGATCTCACGCACATCCTCGTCGAACCACCTCATGGACTTGTCCATGTTCTCCCGCACCAGCGCGAAATCCCTGACGCAGCCATACAGTAACAGATGTTCCTGCTTTTCCGCAGGTATGTAATGCAGTTTGTTTGCACTGCCTCCCCATGTTATCCTGTCATACGCGGACA
>JAKPDL010000125.1 GCA_029552825.1 Bacteroidota bacterium | reverse complement strand
TGCAAATCGTCTTTTACTACAGGGAATTTGCTGTTCAGCTTACGTATTTCACTGAACCATCGTTCTGGAGTGCTGAACAGAACTGTAGGAGCACCTTTTTCCTTTTTAAGTTCCTCAATTGAGTCAATATTTTCTTTAGTTACCCCTCCCCCATGGTCACCTGCTCCGAAGAAGCCGAGGAAACTACTTACAGGCTCGTTTCTGTATAGATTAAGGATCTGACTGACCCGGTTCTGGACTGGACTGGTATCATTATAACTTATTGGTATTCTATATGTTAATATTCTGGTTCCATCAATGCCTTCCCACCAGAATATATTACCCGGAAGGGTTTTCTCCTTTGGCTGAGGCCTCATGAAAATATAGTTTTCCATACCCTGTAGCAGGAATATCTGAGGAAGAGAGCCGGCATGCCCAAAAGAGTCGGGGTTAAAAGCAACTTTTGCTTTTCTCCCGAGAAGTTTCTGAAAAGTACGCTGGCCATATAATCCCTGTCTCACCATTGCTTCGCCGCACGGTATGTTGACATCGGGTTCCACCCACCACCCTCCGGCGATACACCAGCGGCCTTCTGCAACTTTTGCACGTATCTCACCGAGCATCTTCGGGTCGTTCTCCGCCACCCATTCATAAAACTGTGCAGAGCTTGCAGTAAAGCAAAACTCAGGATTTCTTTTCATCCAGTCGAGTGCCGACCGGAAGGTGCTGTGGACAACTGCTACACCTTCAAACCATGGCCACAACCATACAGGGTCGATATGTGCATGCCCTGTGAGGTAGAACCTGAATTTACCGGCATCTTCAGGCCACTTAACGACAGTCTGCTGATTATCTCCCGTAATTAGCTCAGGCAGCGGATAGAAAAATGCCACTGCTGTACCGGCAATTGTGTTACTGAGAAAAACACGCCTGGTAATCTGATTTTTTTGTTTTGCAGAAAGCTTCTTCATCTGGTAATTATTTTTTTAATCTTGTTAAAAAAAGCTAGTCAGAACATATCCCTGTAGAGTGCAACGCACAATGAAGCATAATCGCCAATTGATTCTCCAAGCTCTGCGGGTTTGATTTTACATACCGCAAGTGCTGGTGCAAGAGCTTCCTGTTGCAGAATCCTTTCCATATGAGGTCTGAAAAGATCCTCATTTCGTGTAAAAATACTGCCGATAACGATGCATTCTGGGTTTAAAATGTCAATAAGAATAGCAAGGCCGTAACCAAGGTATTCTGCAGCTGTTTTTATTATCTCAAGAGCTACGGGGTCTCCATTCCGTGCAGCAAGAGCCACCGTTCTGGTATCAATTTCATCAATCATTTCTACCGATGGGCAGAAATTAACCTTTCTGTTGCTATAAAAATATTCTCTTACCACAGATTGAGCGAGCTGTGCAATGCCTCCTCCGCTGCAGAAGCCTTCAAAAGAACCTGCTTTACCGTAACCTACTGGCCCCAATTTATCAAGGCGGATATGTCCAACTTCACCTGCAAGGTTATTTGTTCCGCTGTATAACCGGCCACTAAGGATAAGTCCGCCGCCCATCCCTGTTCCGAAGGTCATGAATATCATGTTCGAAGTGCCTCTGCCAGCCCCCATAAGCCATTCGGCAAGTGCACATGCATTGGCATCATTCTCAAGGTATGCCGGAATACCATATCTGTCTTCAAAGAGTTTTACAACCGGAATGTAGTCCCACCCAGGCAGGTTAGGTGGTGATTGTACAATGCCTTTGATATTATCGAGCGGTCCTCCGCAGCTTATACCTGTTGCCCTGACAGATTTAATATCTATCCCTGTCTGTTTCAAAAGATCATCTGTCATTTCCTGAAGCCGGGGAATCATGCGGTACGGATCGGGATAACTCTTTGTGGCGACTGTGTCTCTGGCTATTATCTGAATATTCCTGTTTTCATCTGCATATCCGATAATAACGGAGCATTTTGTTCCGCCGATATCAATTCCAATAAGGTTCATAGACAATATTAAAAATTGAACAAAAGTTTTTTATACTTCCTTAATCCCACAATTCCGTTGATGCTTTCTCCTGGTGCCAGAATACCCACGCTTTTAATACCAGCTGCAACAATTCCTACAGCCAGATAACCGAGGGCAAAACACGACACTGAGACAATCCCTATACCAAGGCAACTTACACAAGCAAGGGAGATACTGAATATACCAATTGTTACTCCTCCAAAACTCAATGGAGCTAGAGCAGACAGACCCCTTGATATTACAGATTTTACAGCAATTACACCTGAATCGCTTGTTCCTATTGCTATTATTCCTTTTGCATGTCTCATTTTTCCTCCGGGATCATCAAAACCAAGATTAACCGACAGCAAAGGCAAGCTAAAAATTTTGCGATGCGATTCATGATTATATTGCAGGCTTGCGAAAGCCTTAAATTTCCCTGAAACAAAGCTTTCAATCTTCATTACGAAGGATGATTGTGATTCACCCATGCCAGAATTCAGATTTACATAATATGGTAATAAAATTAAACAAAAAGGTTTATCCGCAAACCTAACAAGAAGGGAAACAGAAAAATATTAATCAATCTCAGATATTCAATTTTGGGGTGGATCGGATTTTTCGTAATTTCTCTTTTCTGCCAGAAACGAATAGATATAGAGGGTCATAAGAATCAGGAAGACACCCACTACAAAAATATCGAAATATTTCATTTTAATACCCAGCAAAGTTATTGATCTGTTAATATCGTTGGAGAGAAAGAAAAAGACACCGTTAAGAATTATTATAGCCAGCCTTAGTTCTGTGGGTCCGAAACCGTAATAAGAAATGACGAATTTTTCGTTCAGATAGACATTTATATATGTAAATATGCTAAGAAGGTAATAGCCTGCGAGTATGAGCATAACAGCTGAGAAGGATACATACGGGGAGAGACCGGCTCCGATGCAGATTACGAGGGCGGTTAATGCATCCATGTTATGGTCGATGTAGAAACCATACACAGGCCGTTCTATCTTTCTGACTCTGGCCAGGGTACCATCGAGGCTGTCGCCAAACCAGTTGATTATAAAGCCAAGCGAAGAAAGCCACAGGAAACCTTTACCGTAGTTTGTAAGGAAATACCCTGCGCCGGCAAGGAGTGATCCAATAAAACCGATTGTGGTAAGGCTGTCGGGGTTTATCCACCGTGGCAGATGTGCAGCAATCCATGTAAGTGCTTTTTTCTCGGGTCCGGCAAGTATAGATTTTTGAATTCTGAATTCACCTTTAGCCATAAAAATGATTTCATTTCTTTATCTTTCAGGTTTTCAATAATATAAAATATCCCTGAAAGATTATAACATGCAAAAATATCAGAACTTTTGAGAATAAAAAATATAATATGTCAGATTTTTAGTTTTGAGGATTCCTGTTCTTCTAATCCTGCTTTTTATCAGCAGTTTCAGGTTTTAATGTTGTAAGAAGGAGTATGAGGGCTACAGCGACAGGTATGGATAGCAATGCAAGGTCTCTTCCGAGGTGTCCGGCGTCGGTTGATTTTCCGAGCCATGTTGTAACAAGGGCACCGGCGAAAACGCCTGCCATATTCATAAGTCCATATCCTGCTGCTCTATGCCGGGGTGATACAAACTGACACAGAATTGGCATATTGTTGGCATCGAACATTCCGAAACCGATGCCGAAAAGTACTCCTCCGCCGGCAATGCTTAAAAATTCTTTCCCGTAACCTGTCAGCAGCAATGCCGGTATGGTAAGAAAGATACCTGTTGCGCTGGTATATATCCTGCCCCTCAGATTCTTTCCTATCCAGCGGTCGGCAATTATACCTCCTGTAATGACTCCGACAAAGGATGAGGCTGCTATCGTAATAGTACTGAGAGGACCAGCTTCAGACATGTTGATGCCGAGAGTATCAGAGAAAAGAGTTGGCAGCCAGTTTTTTACAGCCCATCCAGGAAAGCTTGGAACTGCAAAGTAGAAAAGTATCACCAGGAAACTGAACATGGTTAATAATAATGACAGACTCGTTTTCATTGATTTGAGCCATCCCGTAAATGTTGTTACAGCATTGGTCTGATTTTGATCATCCGTTCGTTTCTCATATAGAAAAAGAATCAGCAACAGAGAGTATGCTATTCCTATAAATCCGAAACTATGAAAGGCAGTCTGCCACGACCACTGATGAGCCACTGTTGCGCCGAAGCCTCCGAGAGCCTGACCGGCATACAGACCTGTCATATGAATTCCGACTGCGAGGGAACGGGTACTTCCACGGTGATAATCGGCAATGAGTGCCAGTCCGGCAGGGATATAAAGAGCTTCGCTAATTCCCATTATTGCGCGCAGGACGTAAAGCTGGCTGAAAGTTGTTGCGTAGCCCATCATAAGGGTTACGAACGACCAAACACCAAGACTGGCAGTTATCAGCCATTTTCGGCTTACACGGTCAGCTATCAGTCCTGCCACAGGCGAGACGAGTCCGTAAATCCATAAAAACACAGCCATGAGGCGGCCAAAGTTTTCAGCCATTTCAAGTTCCAAGATATCCTGCATCATGGAAGGTTTCATGGTAGATAGCATCTGGCGATCCATGTAATTAAGCAAAGCCACTCCCCATAAAAGGGCAACAACAAGCCATGGGTACCAGGGTTTCTCTTTAAAACGCATCAGGAATTCA
>JAKPDL010000099.1 GCA_029552825.1 Bacteroidota bacterium | reverse complement strand
GGGCTTGCGATGAGCAGGCTGGTTGACAATGGGGCATGGAGAGGAGGAACTCTATGCAGCAGTTAAGGGAGAGAAGGGTAACCGACACACCATGGGATGTTCCGCAAGTCCCATGCAACTGTGGTCTGTCATTAAACAGTCCTGAAGGGGCAAGGGACAGTGTGGCAGGCTTAACGACCTTCCTTAACAACCCCGATGCGGAACTAACCCCTCGTAAGAGGGAGACAAAAGGCTCTGTTTTAGCCTACGTTTTAAACAGGCATGGCAAACCTCTTATGCCATGTCATCCTGCAAAAGCAAGAATGTTGCTTAAGCAGGGAAAAGCAAAGGTAATTCAGAGAACACCATTTACGATTCAGTTGCTTTATGGTAGTTCAGGTTACAAACAATCTATTGTTCTTGGTGTAGATAGTGGATACAAAACAATTGGTTTATCAGCAATAACAGACAGCAGGGAATTATACGCATCAGAAATTGAACTCAGGACAGACATAGTGAAGTTGCTTTCTGAGAGAAGACAGTATCGCAGAGCAAGGAGATACAGAAAGATGTGGTATCGCAAACCAAGATTTTTGAACAGAAAAAAGCCAGAGGGCTGGCTTGCACCATCTATTCAGAACAAATTTGACACTCATATTAAAGCAATTAACGAAGTAAGGGCAATTTTACCCGTATCTAAGATAGTGGTTGAAGTGGCAGCGTTTGATATTCAGAAGATAAAAAACCCTGATATTAATGGTGTTGAATATCAGAATGGAGTTCAGAAAGGTTTCTGGAATGTGAGAGAATACATTCTTTACAGAGATGGACACACCTGTCAGCATTGTAAGGGCAAATCAGGTGACAGAGTGCTTGAGGTTCATCATATAGTATCAAGACAAATTGGTGGAGACAGACCTGACAATCTCATTACGTTATGTTCTACCTGTCATAGAAAAGTCTCAAATGGAAAGATAAAACTTGATATTAAACCATCAAAAGGGTTTAAAGCAGAGACATTCATAACAATGGTTAGATGGAAGTTAATAAACAAACTCAAAGAGATGGGATTAAATGTGGTTCACACTTATGGTTATGTCACGAAAAGCAGAAGAATAGAGCTCAAACTTGAAAAGACACATGTAAACGATGCATTTGTCATAGCAGGTGGTAGTAAACAGAAAAGGTTAACTGTTTATTACTTTGTTAGACAAGTTCGTAAATGTAATAGAAAACTGTTTAAAGGAGACAGGTCTCACATAAAAAATACTGCTGAAAGGTTGATAAAGGGATTTCAGAGGTTTGACAAAGTGTTATGGAGAGGTATTGAGTGTTTTATATCTGGCAGAAGAACGACAGGATATTTTGACTTAAGAAAACTGGATGGCACTAAAGTGTGTGTATCGGCAAAGTATAGTGAATTAAAACTTCTTGAAAGGGCAAAAACATTTTTAAAGGAAAGGAGGTATGGGTTGCTCCTCCCCTCCCTAACGGAAGGGGTCTCCGCAACCTGAAGAGAAGATGATACAGTTAACCATTGAACAGGAACCTGATTATCCAATGGATACACAATACGGCACTATAACCTACAAAAAATGGATTGAGCTTGAGGAAAAAAGGATAAAACAGAACCCCACAAGAATAACTGAAATCAGAAAGAAAAAGGGGAAATTATCCTTGTGGGTCAATAAAGTTGCATAGGAGGGTTTATGACCATATTCAGTGAAGGCAAAATAACACAGGTAAAAGGCATAAGTGATAAAAGGAGATTACCCCGCCTTGGTAAAATAAGACTCGGTTTTAAGCTCAAAAAAGGTGATGTAGAATATCCTGTTGAGTCTCCTTTCTTTGTATTACCGCAAGAGGTTGCCCGTGTATATGGCTTCAAGGATAAAGAAAAAGCCATAGAAAGGGCAAAAACCCACTTTCACGTTACAAGACAGGACATATTGAGATTTATTGAGCAGAACTATAACAGGCTTGCCGAAGAAATAGAGGTCATGCTCCCCGTTAACGATATAGGTGCTGTATTCCCACAGGCATTTAAATTATATGGGTCATCCAGGGGTGTTAAATGTATGGGAAACGGTGAATATGCCATGACCTACAATGAAAAGCAGGGTATGGTAAGGATTGACTGCCCGTGTGAAAAATTGAAGACAGAGGATAACCCAAAAGGCGAATGTTCATTGAGGGGGCATCTGCTTTGCCTTGTCCCAAAGGTCAGTGTTGCTGGAATATGGCAAATAGACACAGGCAGTTATAACAGCACTGTTGATATTAATTCAGGGATCTCTTATGTGGAGGCAATGATAGGCAGATTTGCCATGGTGCCGCTGGTATTGAGGCGCATACCCACAGAGACACATTACAACGATAAGAAACAGATACACTATACACTGCAATTAATTCTTGACCCATCAATAGATGTTGACTCAATAAATGCCTTAAGAAAAGATACGGATAGAATATTAAAACATGCCCAGTATGCTTTACCGCCCGCCGATGACACAAACCCTGCCTTTGACAAGGAAACAGAGGTTATATATGAGGTAGAGGTAGAAAATGTATCGGAAGATGAAAAAACAAAAATAATAGAGAATATTAAACAATTAAGAAAAAGGCTTCCTAAAGATATATTCCAAGACATTAGCAACAAATATAATCCTGTAATCACCGATTGCACAGTTGAAGAATTAAAGGCATTTGAGGCCGAGGTCAAAGATGCCATAATGACCGAGTTTGCCAAGACCAGTAATAGTTTATTTGAAGGAGGTAGTGCATGACAATCACATTAAAACGAGACACTATACTGAAAC
>JAKPDL010000085.1 GCA_029552825.1 Bacteroidota bacterium | reverse complement strand
ACCATCCCAGGCCGGGAATCCCAAATCAGAAGTTTCCAGGAACATGGCAAGAGGCAAATTCTTATGGGTGAGGCTTGGCATTGTGCTTCTAAGCCTGCCTCCAATCTGTTGATCATATAAAGCTGCTTCATGGGCTGTCATGGCAACCTTTAATCCGCCAAATGTAAAGTATGCGATAGGCTCCAATAAAAGTTTGTATTTTCCGTCTATCAGCTGTTCATAGTTAAAACCTGTTATACTTGCTATACTTCTTATTATCTGTTCATCAGTAAAATAACTTTTTATAGCTGCAATATTAACATTACCGTCACTACTGACTATTCTCGGCAAGGGTTGCTCTGGATTATTATATAAGTATGTACTAGTGGTTGGGGTTAATAGCGCGCCATTTCTATACTGTATCTTGCTTACTTTACCGAAATGAAACTGAATGTTGTCCGGATGCCTGTTTGTAAAATCAACTGGTGTAGAAACAGCTGTATTATCGCTGTCACGGATAATTGTCACTCTCACCCCGTCATCGCCGCTGTTCCAGTAATATTCACTTGTTCCATGGCCCATGCCTCCTCCGCCTCCATCAATGTTTCCCTCACCTACAGCATAAACATTTCTTTGCATTGAAAGCAAAAAAATAAAACACAAGAGATAAATAAATATTTTTTTCATCTTTACCTCCAAAGTAAAAGAGAGTACAGCTCATTTGCCATACTCTCTAAAAAAGGTTTTCATTAATCCATTATTCCAATTTTATTTCCGTTTTCTTTCATGTCTTTCACAACAGTCCCTTTACCTCCACCACCTTCATCCTTTACCCAGCCAAAGCCTTCAATGTAAATCTCGCCCTTATCATTCCTGTCTCCCATTTTGGGCTGGTTTAGCTGCGGCTTGACATCCTGTTCCTTATACGTCGGCTTTACGTTTTTATCTGTAACATCTCCCTGCGGAACCGGTTTGGGAGGTGGAGTAGGCTTGCTTTCAACAGTGGGCTGCCCCTCCTGGATGCTTCTAACAAGTGCCTCAGGCTGTTTGGCTTCCTGAGTCTGGTTGGTTCCCTGTGATTCTGCCGATTGTACATTTGCTTCTGGAATAGTCACGATGGGCTGAACCTCTACCTTCGACTCATTTACTCCGGGTTTCTGCATACCCGAAGATACAACAGGCAGTTGTCTTTATGGTTATTTTAAGCGGTGGAAGCATCCCCCAGCCGAATGAAAGAGGAACCTCAAGTGAGATTTTTGCATCAGCAGTGAATTTATTGCCGTTTTGAGGATTTGATGGAGCAAAAGGCGAATTGATAATGCTAACCGATAGTCCTGACAAAGCATATTCAAGGCCACTGTCTGTTCTTTTCATATGAGTATGATCCAATCCAAGCAGCCCATCCAGTTCAGCATAAATATCACCATAATCCAGCTTTTCCTGCCAGCCTCCCCCGCTTGTCCTGCTATAGCCGCCCGAATAACCCTCTCTTAAGCCGAAGTAAGCTTCATCATAGTTTTGCGTTAAAACGGAGATAACGGAAGCCTGAAGAGCATCCCGGACCCCATTGGCGATAATGGTCAGCCGGATATATTCCATAATGGCACTGGATATGAGCAGAAGACTGATCACAACAACACAGGCAAGAATAATCGCATTTCCGCTTCTATCCTTAAGCCTTTTCAATACCCTTACTTCCAATATACTTCACTCCTTCCGGTTGCTCTGGCAGTCAATTCTATGGGAAATGAGCCAAAACTGCCGAACAGCCCGATGTTTACAGTGTGTTTCAGCGTAACCGTTATTTTCCCGTTCAGCTGCACCCTGCCTGTTCCCGGAACAAAACTTGCAGTCCATGTAATTACCGGATTTATGCCTGTCTGTTCCTGCAATTCCTGTGCCCTTGCAGCAGTTTCCGAGGCAATCTGCCCTGCGATTTCAGCCGTCCTGCAAAGCTCGTTTGCAAAGAAATCCAGCTGATGCTTTGCAATAAATACCGGAAGGACATTCACTGCAAGCGCTATAACCAGCATAGCCGATATGATGAAGATAATTACATCCACATAGCCTTCACCTGATTTAGATTGTAATAATTTGAAAACCATTTTTCTTACCTCTTTTCATTGAATTTTTTTTGGATTTTGCATATAATATAATCAGAAAGTACGAAATTCTGAAAGGACTGATTTCCATGCTGGTGGAATTAAGAGGACGCTCACAAATTACCATACCTTCTGAAATCGTAAAGCATCTGGGCATAAAAGAAGGTGACAAGTTTGAGGTAATTGAGAAGGATGGAGGCATATTTCTTTGTCCCGTCGTGGTCTATCCAAAGTCGGAAATGGCTCGTATTGCCAGGTTATTGAAGGAGACAGAAAAAGAACTGGAAAATGGCGACGTCAAGAGCTATGATGATATAGATAAAATGTTTGAAGACATGGGGATTAAACTGGATGAAGTATAGAATATCATTTACAAAGAACTTCGAAAAGAACCTGAAGAAGCTGAGCCTTAATGAGCAGAAAATTGTGGCCGGTAAGCTGAAAATCCTTCAGGAAAATCCCTATCATCCTTCTTTAAGAACAAAGAAAATCAAAGGCTATGAAGGATTGTTTGAGTGCAGCGTTAACATGGATATTCGTATTCTTTGGCGTTACTACGGTTCCGATATTATTATTACGCTGGACATCGGCCATCATTCCATAGTTGACAATATATAAATCATATCATGGGCTTCAGAACAATCCCGGAATAGCCTTCATTATCTCCACCGTCATTACTGCAAGGTACATTATCACAAAACACCCCAGCATGAAGAATGAATACTTCCGTACTTTTGACGGTCGTTTCATGGCAATCAGCTTCAGCTTTTGAACTTCAAGCAGTTTAAAGTCGTGAGCCAGCATTTGAAAATACACTCTGCCGTCATCACCCCTTAAAACGCTTAACAACCCTCTTACCACATCAGACAGCATGGTGCTTCCAATTCGTGCTTCAAAGCGTGAAAGAGCAGCCTCGAAAAGATAGTATAGGAAAAACAATCAGAGCAGGTATGATGCATAGCAGCACAAGTCCTGCTTTCACCCAGGCCTTTGCCATGTAGGTTTCCGGTGAAAGCCTGATGCCTGCCGATTTCAATGTCGCTGCCAGTTTTCTTTTCCTGTATTCGTCCAGCCGTATAAACCGGGACAGCTTTGAAGACAACTCCAGCAGCATCGCTTCATGATTCCTCCTTTTTCTCTTTTCCTGCTTTGAAACATTCAACACCGCCAGTGAAGCTCTGAAGGTAGGCAATGACAGGTAATCGGCAGCAATCATATATGCTCCGCAGGAAAAGAAGACTGTAAACATGGCAAGAATAAAAAACATCATTCCATTTCCCATTCCCCGTCCTCCTCATGTATTGCTTCATTGACATATTCTGGAGCATCTTCCTTCGCCGCATCCTCTTTGCCCAGGGCTATAGGCTGGTAGGTTGCTTTTGCGGCACTGGCGATGGGCATGTGACCCTGCTCCGCCATGGAGTAATACCTTGTTCCGGCCACAATGATATGATCCAGAACATTGATATCAAGTGGTTTAAAGATGGATACCAGCCTTTCTGTTACATCCATGTCCTGCGGGGATGCTTTAAGAGACCCTCCAGGATGGTTATGGGCCAGAACCATTGATTTACAGTCACAATCAAGGGCAGCTTTTAATATGTTTCTCGGATAAACCACCGCTTCACCAAGACTCCCCTCGGAGACCGTCCGTGTCTCAATGATGTTGTTTCCGTTATCAAGGAAAGCTGCCATGAACTTCTCTTTATCTTTTATTCCGCCCAGAATGGAGCAAAAATACTCCCCGGCACGTGTTGATGCATTCAGTGTTATTTTATTTTCTTCCTCCTGCATTTTAAGCAACCTGCAAGATGCTATGAATTCATTGAGGAGTGAAATCTTTTGAAGCTGCCGCTGATTTGGTTCAATGGTATTCGGATGCTCAAGGATATTGAAAAGATTGTTTTCATTTGCGTACTTTTCAAGTTTCTTATATGGTATTCCCGTTAAAATTCTTAAACCCTTCAGAAAGCTCTCTGTATGTTTTGCATCGTATTTCTTAAGCATTGTTTACCACACCACCCCTCAATGGTTTCCGAATTGGAGCGCAGAATATCTGCTTTGACCATATCCACCTTGAAGTTGTTTTCAGCAATAATTCTCTCAATAACCTGTTGCTCTGTTTTCTTGATAAACGAAAGAGCGACAGCAGGGATAAAGGCTATTTCTTCGTTATCAACCCTTGCAAGCAGTTCGGGAATCAGCTCGTTTAGTCGAAGGTATCTGGCAACGGTGTTTTTGGACAGATTGTACTGTTCACCGATTTTCTCATCTGACCTCAACCTCGCCCCAA
>JAKPDL010000046.1 GCA_029552825.1 Bacteroidota bacterium | reverse complement strand
GGGAGATGGTATCAGAATTCTGTCTTCACCCGGAAATACTTCTTCCCTGCCTCCGGAGAAAAAGAACGTTACATGAGCATATTTTTCAGTTTCAGCTATTCTGAGCTGTTTTTTCCCTGTCCTTCCAAGCACTTCTCCAATTGTATTATCAGCATTCTCTTTTGGATAAATAACATGAAGCCCCTTAAAGGTTGCATCATAAGGTGTCATTGTACAATAGTATAAAGGTATGGTATGCATCCCATATTCGGGCATATCTTTCTGGGTGAGCACTATTGTAAGTTCCCGGGCACGGTCGTTGCGAAAGTTGAAGAAAATAACCACATCTCCTTCTTTAAGTGTTCCGACCGGGTTTCCGTTTTCATCGGTCACCACAATCGGATTCATAAACTCATCGGTTATGTCATTGTCATACGATTCCTGTATGGCAGCAAGAATATCGGTTGTCTTTTTTCCCTTTCCGTAAACTATGAGGTCATATGCTTCCTTTATCCTTTCCCATCTTTTGTCCCTGTCCATTGCATAATATCTGCCTATAAATGAAGCAACTCTGCCGTTCGATTTTTTCAGGTGTTCAAGAAGATTCCTCATGTAACCAAGTCCACTACGCGGATCAGTGTCCCGTCCGTCGCCAAAACCATGAATGAAAACATTTTTCAGGCCGTAATCCATGGTCATGTCACAGAGATAATATAAATGTTTGTCCAGCGAATGGACACCACCATCAGAGAGAAGACCAAAAAAGTGAACCTGTTTATTATTGTCTCTGGCATACGAAAAGGCATCAACGAGCACCTTATTTTTTCTTATTTCTCCTGTCTTACATTCAACGTTTATTTTTACCAGATCCTGGTAAATGATTCTTCCGGCTCCGATATTAAGATGCCCTACTTCTGAGTTACCCATCTGACCTTCAGGTAATCCCACATTTTCACCCGATGCATGAAGTATCGAATTCGGATATCTGCTTTTGAGATTATCGAGATTGGGAGTTGGTGCACTACTAATCACATCAGCTTTTGAACCATCGCCAACGCCCCATCCATCAAGGATCATCAGTAGAAATTTTTTATCTTTTCCTGTCATTTTGTTTTAGTTTAATGAACTGGCAAAAATAGGTAAAATTCATAATGTTTTACCTTACCCACAAATTAAAACAAATTTACTGTCTTATTTGTTGAACCTTGATGCTGAATTCCTTTTCCGAACAGGTCTTTTCATATCCGACATCTTTCCCGACATAATTATACCATTCATCTTCAGTAAAGTTACGGGTAAGTTTCTGGCAAATATCCTCAGCCAACAGGTCAGCAGTTGATGGCCTCACTATTATATTGTTCTCTGAGGCATCAATCCCTGTGATTATCAGGCTGCCATCGTTACTGAATTCAACTGCCATCACAACGCCATTATTATCGCTGAAAGTCAAAGGCAGTGCTTTAACATCTGATAAATCCCATATTTTCAATGTTTTATCACTTGAAGCAGTTGCCAGCAGCGAAAATACGCTATTAAACCGAATCTGGTTAATTTCCCCTTCGTGCGCTTTAATCTCGTGTATCTTTTTCTTTTCTTCGATGTTCCACATTTCAAGAGTTCCGTCGGAATATCCTGCAGCAATTATATTTTCCCCGGGTTTGAATCTGATAATCTTTATGCTTTTGCCAGGATTTTCTAATCTCAGGACCCCTGTACTTAATTCAGTGTTCCAGACGAGTGCTTTGCCATCGGAGGAAACACCTGCAAGATAATTACCGCCAGATGAAATATCTATAGAAGTAATCTGAACATTCCCTGTTTCCAAATCTACTGATGTTTTAAGTGCCAGATCCCATTTCAGGACTCTTCCGTCGAGAGCTGCAGAATAAAGGTATCGCCCATCATACGAAAAAATAAGAGATTGTATCTTTCCGGCATGTCCTTTCAGATCAAAAGAGGGCTCCTTATTCCCATTCAAAGATATTACTCTTATTACCGAGTTGTCGAGACCTAGTGCCAGACGGTCGGCACCGGGACTGAGTGATATTACTTCAATTAATTCACTGCCTGAATAAATTACCCGCATAGCAGGAGTAGTATTTTCAAGGTTCCATCTGAGAACCTTTCCATCTGCCCCTGCTGTATAAAACTCTCTTTTACCCGGAACTAAAGCAATACTTTTCACTGCTCCACCATGTCCGCTGAGAACTTTGTAGTATTTGTTACCGTACTTTTTTGCTATGTTATATAGTCCGGCATATATATCAGGATCATTAGGGAAACCCTTAAATTTTTTATTGAATTTATATCCCTGGTAAGCAAGAAGTATCTGAAGGTCTTTTTGTTCCTGTATTTGTAACGACCTGATAGCCATTGACTTACCTGTTGAAACCATTCTGAGCCGGATTGCTTCATTTCTTTGAGCAATTGCCTCTTCCTCACTTTGTTTTGCTAGCAGGCTTTCCCTTAATAAAGAATCTGCCACAGACCTTGCTCTTTCTACTTTTTTGAGAGCTTCACTTGCAGCAATAGCTGTACGTATTCTTTGACGTTCGGCATATTCTTTCCGGGCAATTATTTCCTGTTCTCTGACTCTTGCAAGGGAAATAACAGAATCGGAACGGTATTTCTCATTCAGAAGAGTTAATGCTACTGAATCTGCTTTCCTTTTTTCCAATTCTGCAGCTTCAGTGGCTTTTCGCTGAGACTCAGTCCGTGAAATCATAACAAGAGTTATTCCTGCAAGAGTAATAAGTATTGTTCCCAGGGAAAGGATGAAGAGTCTTCTCCATATTGATTTTTTCTTCTGTTTCTTCTTCTTCTTTTCTTCTTCCTCAATATAACTTGTTTCGCTGCTATTCAGATAAGAGATGGCTTTTTCGTAGCCAGGGTCGTACTGCATAGCCCATTGCAGTGATGGTTTTTGTTTTTCGCGCCAGTTAAGATATGTAAAAAGTTCAGGTGGTTTTAACAGCCCTGTTTTCCCTTCATGATATAGTGTTGCCATTTCCGACAGGCGAAGGTATGTAGAAGCCGACTCCGCTTCTTCATCGATCCATTGTTTGAGCCTTGCCCATGAATTTAGAAGGCAGTCGTAAGTTACATCTATTATAGAATCATCATTAACGGTCGATGTGCCTGTGTATTTAATAAATCCTGCTTTATCGCAGGCAAATGCTTCTAGTACTGCTTTCAGTTCATCCGCGGAACAACCCGTTACGGCCTTTATCAGTCCTGCCGAAGAAGGTTTTCTTATTCTTTCATTACCTGAACCTTTTCCAGTAATTGTTTTGAAAAGCAGTTCACAAACAGTTTTCTCCCTGGTGCCCAGTTCTGCAAAAATCTCTTCTCCATGTATATCAACAGATTTATCAAGTCCGCCAGCTTTTTCAAAGTCGGAAACGTTCAGCGGCTCTTGCGGCTTCCCCTTTATCTGCCAGTTGTCCCACGTTCTCGTCAGTGCGTGCTGGACCAGGGCTACCGGAATAACCCTGTCGGAAACTTCCCCGGTAATTTTCTGGATTAGCACAGGATCAATATAAGCGCCGGAAGTTTTGACTGGATTCTCAATTATTGGAGCCAGCCCTTCTGCAGGAATTTCTGAAATAATAACACTGCTTCTGTTTATTATTATTGACTGTGTAAATCGATAAAATCTGGTACATTCAGGAATATATTCCGATGATATTGCAACTATAAGAAATATTTTTTTGCCCTGTTGTTCAACAGCATTCATCAGAAGGTTAACGAAAGCAGTTGCTCCGTTTCCGGTATAGGGTCCAAGTGCTTTTTTACCGTAACGGAACAACTCTTCAAACTGGTCGACCACGATTAATACATGCTCATCTTTTTTAATGATCAGGTCATTCACTATTCTGTTTAATCCGTCCTGGTTTGACTTAAGCACATCAGCAATACTAATCCTGAGTGCCTCATAATTACTTTTGTTCGGGGCGACTTCCCTTGCAATTGAATCGGCAAGGTTACCGAGGGGATTAATTCCTGGAGTCATTAATATGATTCTCCAGTTTCCTGCGGTGGTGACTCCCTTTTTCAGGGCAGGTATAACATCAGCCTGCAGGATGGATGTTTTTCCTGAGCCTGCATTCCCGATAACAGCAACAAACCTGTTTTTCAGAAGTTTATCAATAATCTCCCTGCATTCACCTTCCCTTCCGAAAAAAAGATTGTGTTCATCTTCCCTGAATGCCCGTAAGCCGGGGAAAGGATTTTTTTTCAGGTCTGCCATAACGTAATAATTATATTAATAAACCAGGATTTTTCTTTTTAATTTCCTCAAGAAGAATTATTTCATTAAAATTATAACCATCGGTTATAATATGTGCCATATTGTAATATTTTTCCCTTTCCCCCAGTTTTTTTCTTATAAACCCGAGTAATTCCTCCTCACTGATTCCTATTAAAAGTGGTCTTTCAGCCTGTTCGGCGCTGAGTCTCTTTTTTATTTCTTCGGGTTTCAGTTTCAGGTAAACAACTATTCCTGTGGCCAGCATATAATTCATATTTCCGTGAAAGCAAGGAGTGCCTCCTCCGGTAGCAATAACTGAATCTTTCAGAGTTATAAGGTTGCGGAGTGTTTCTGCCTCACTATTTCTGAAATAATCTTCTCCGTGCAGTGTAAAAATCTGAGATATCGATTTCCCTTCTTTTTTTTCTATTTCATGGTCGAGGTCGATGAAGTCCCACCCTGCTGCAGTAGCAAGTTTTTTGCCGGCGGTTGTCTTGCCGGAGCCCATGAAACCTGTAAGATATATTCTATTCGGCATCAATCATAGTTCTAGCTTCATCTGGGCAGGATCGGAACGTATATCCTTAATTGCCTTTTTTTCATCACCTATTTCTTCATCGGGCTGAGGCAAAGATGTTTCTTTTTTTATCACAGGTTCTATCTCCTGGATATTCTCAACCACGTAGCTGGTGAGTCTTTTACCTTTTGCCCTGTAACTTTTTACTCCGATGAATTTTGCTACTTCAACTATTTCGTTTTTACGTCCTTTATGCTTTCCTCCGAATATTACTTCAAAACGCGGATATTCAACTTCAGTAAGGCTTATAAGTTTTGATTCAGGATTATCACCGATAAAACTGAGCGGTTTTTCAGTTTCCTCAACCATAAAGCGTTTTACATAATAGAATTTCAAATCGGCATCCCAGTAAATTGCTGAATATACGGTTTCGGGTCTGAATTTTTCTATCAGAAGCAGGTCGTCCTCAAAATGATTTGACAGGTCAAAGTTTGTTGTTCTGAAAGAGCCGCTTTTTGTTATGACAAGAATTTTATCGTCTCCCGAAAATTCACCCAGCAGTTTCCCCCTGCCATCAGAATTAAGCCTGAGAACAGATTCGTCGAACCATATTTTTCTGCCGCCGAGGGTTGAAATGCCTTTTTCTTTCAGAACGACTTTTTGAACTGGCAGTTTGGTTACAATGTTGCCTATAGCGTTTTTCCCTTTTATTTCGAGCTTGCAGAAATCATATTCTATAACGGCCTTTTTAAGCCTCGGGCGAGGTTTGTGGAATACTCTGACAACCTCAGCTTCCCCATTAGGATTTGCACTCAGATACATTATCTTCGTACCAGGTTTTCCCCTTGTAAGATTGTATTCTCTGTCGCGTGTTATACCTGTGATAGCGCATCTTTTAGCCAGGAGTTTTCCATCTTTTCCATCCTGGTACATTATATTATATATAGTTCTGTCGTCATTTTTGTGAAAAACTGCCGCATAGATAATGTCAGGACCAACGAACACCTTTTCTGCAACCTTTGTGACAAGGTATGTTCCGTTTCTCTTTATTACTATTATATCATCAATATCGGAGCATTCACATACAAATTCATCCTTTTTCAGCGAGGTGCCGATAAATCCTTCTCGATAGTTGGCATAAAGCTTTGCATTATCAGCTACCACTTTTGCAGCCTCAATAGTATCGAAGTTCCTTATTTCGGTCTTTCTTTCCCTGCCTTTACCGTACTTCTTTTTAATCTGTTTGAAATAATTTATTGTATAGGGAATGATATGCTTCAGATGGTTCTTAACCTCATCCAGTTCCGTTTCAATCTTCTTTATCTGCTCACCTGCTTTTGCGGAATCGTATTTTGAAATCCTTTTAATTTTTATCTCGGTGAGTTTTATAATATCTTCCTGCGTGATTTCACGAAGCAAATTCATCTTGTATGGGGCAAGCCCTTTTTCAATAGTCTCCAGTACCGATTCCCATGTCTCACAGTTTTCTATGTCGCGATATATTTTTTTTTCGATAAAAATCTTTTCGAGTGTCATCATGTGCCACTCTTCAAGCAGTTCCTCTTTTCTGATATTGAGTTCAGCTTTAAGCAATTCCACTGTATGGTCGACCGAGCGGCGGAGCATCTCGCTCACTCCCATGAAAGAAGGTTTGTTGTCGATTATGACACACGAATTTGGAGAGACTGAATATTCACAGTCGGTAAGTGCGTAAAGGGCATCTATTGTTTGGTCGGGCGAAACACCCGGCATAAGATGTATAACAATCTCAACATTTGCTGCTGTGTTATCGTCTATCCTGCGGATTTTTATTTTGCCGTTTTCGCTTGCCTTGATAATCGAGTCTATTAATGCAGTAGTTGTTTTGCCATAGGGTATTTCTCTTATAACCAGAGTTTTTTTATCGAGTTTTTCGATTTTTGCCCTTATTCTTACCATACCACCCCTCTGGCCGTCGTTATACTTCGACACATCTATCAGTCCGCCGGTAGGAAAGTCGGGGTAAATGACAAAATCCTTACCCATCAGGTAGTTGACTGCGGCGTCGATAAGTTCATTGAAGTTATGGGGTAATATTTTTGAAGCAAGTCCTACTGCTATTCCTTCAGTCCCCAGTGCAAGCAGCAGGGGGAATTTAACAGGTAATGTGACAGGCTCTTTATTTCTGCCGTCGTATGAAAGTTTCCATTCAGTAGTCTTAGGGTTAAAGAGCACCTCCAGAGCAAACTTCGAAAGGCGGGCTTCGATATACCTCGGTGCAGCAGCGCCGTCGCCTGTGAGGATATTACCCCAGTTTCCCTGGGTGTCGATCAGCAGTTCTTTCTGGCCTAACTGAACAAGTGCATCACCAATTGATACATCCCCATGTGGATGGAACTGCATGGTATGACCGATGATATTTGCCACTTTATGGTACCGCCCATCTTCCATCCTCCTCATCGAATAAAGTATGCGACGCTGCACAGGTTTAAGTCCGTCGAGAAGGTGCGGAACTGCCCTTTCGAGAATGACATACGAGGCATAATCAAGAAACCAGTCGCGAAACATACCCGACATGGAGGCAACCGAATGAAGTGATGCAGAATGAGAATCCTGCTCCGGGTTCTGACTCATCCCTTCATCTTCCCATTCAAAATAATCAAGATTTTCCTCTTCCTTTTTCATCACTTACTCCCTTATTAATTCTTCTTCAACAATATCCTCTTCAATTCTCAGATTTTCTATAATGAAATCCTGACGTTCAGGAGTATTCTTACCCATGTAAAATTCAAGAAATCCGTTGACGGTATCATCCTTTTTCATACGGACCGGCTCAAGACGCATATCTTTGCCAATAAAATGCCTGAATTCGTCAGGTGATATTTCGCCAAGTCCTTTAAATCTTGTTATTTCGGGATTTGGTCCCAGATCTTTTATTGCCTGTCTCTTTTCCTCTTCCGTATAACAATATCTTGTTTCCTTGCTGTTCCTTACCCTGAAGAGCGGAGTCTGAAGAATATAAAGATGCCCTTTTCTTATCAGTTCGGGGAAGAACTGGATAAAGAATGTAAGCAGAAGAAGCCGGATATGCATTCCGTCGACGTCGGCATCAGTTGCAATGACTATGTTGTTATATCTGAGGTTCTCTATGCCATCCTCTATATTTAATGCAGCCTGAAGGAGGTTGAACTCCTCGTTTTCATAAACTATTTTCTTAGTTAGTCCGTAAGTATTCAGTGGCTTACCCCTGAGGCTGAACACAGCCTGTGTTTCGACATTTCTTGACTTTGTTATCGAGCCGCTTGCCGAATCTCCTTCGGTAATAAACAGTGTTGAGTCGAGCTTGTTGGGTTCATTGGAGTTATAATGAACCCTGCAGTCTCTCAGTTTTTTGTTGTGTAAACTTACTTTTCTTGCTCTTTCTCGGGCAAGCTTCTGAATTGATGCAATGGCTTTCCTCTCCTTCTCCGAATCCTGAATCTTCTTCAGAAGGATTCTGGCAGTTTCAGGATTTTTATGCAGATAATCATCAAGATGTTTTTTGATAAACTCCATTACAAAGTTACGAACCGAAGGGCCTCCAGGGGCCATGTCCTTTGAACCAAGTTTCGTCTTGGTCTGAGATTCAAAGACCGGTTCCTCGATCTTTACGCTGATAGCAGCAATAATTGACGATCTTATATCGGAAGGATCATAATCCTTTTTGTAGAACTCCCTTACTGTTTTGACTATTGCTTCCCTGAAAGCTGCAAGGTGAGTACCTCCCTGTGTTGTATGCTGTCCGTTGACAAAACTGTAGTATTCTTCTCCGTACTGCATTCCATGGGTGAAAGCCACCTCTATATCATCTCCCCTGAGATGAATGACAGGATAGAGACCTTCCCTGTTCATATTATCGTTAAGCAGGTCGACCAGCCCGTTTTTCGAACAGTATCTGTTTCCGTTGAAGTTGATAACAAGACCTGAATTGAGGTAAACATAAGTCTTCAGCATGTTATCAACATATTCTGAAATATAGTGGTAGTGCCCGAACAATTCAGGATCGGGCATGAAGGTTACCTCGGTCCCATCGGGTTCGTTGCACGGTTGAAGAGGTTCATCCTTCACCAGATTACCGCGCGAGAACTCAAGAGCCTTGACCTGACCTTCGCGTATAGACCTGATAATGAACTTGCTTGAGAGAGCATTAACAGCCTTTACCCCTATGCCGTTAAGTCCCACCGATTTCTTAAAAACTTTTGAGTCATACTTTGCTCCGGTGTTCATTTTTGAAACGGCATCCAGCACTTTACCGAGCGGAATCCCACGGCCATAATCACGTACCTTCACTTCCCTGTCGGTTATTGTCACATCTATCTCCTTTCCGTACCCCATCATGTATTCATCAACAGAGTTATCCATAACTTCCTTGAGAAGTACGTAAATGCCGTCATCCTGAGATGAACCGTCTCCAAGCTTCCCAATATACATACCCGGCCTGAGCCTGATATGCTCTTTCCACTCAAGAGTTCTGATATGCTCTTCGGTATAGCCGACTGTCATGTCTGGTAAATTTTTGCGCAAATATAAATGATATATAAGGGTGTTACAGACTATTTTTTTAACAAATCAACCATATTTATAACCACGATATTAACCGGCAACAAGCTACCACATTAATTATTATATAATTAAATCATAACGCAAACAAGGTTAAAATATGTTGAAAAGGTTAAGGCCGGGGATTAAAAATTAACTTCTCACTTACAAAATCATTGCAACTACTTCAAGAACAGATGTCTTACCATAATAGTCGGTGTATGTGGAGTCAAAGTTCCATGTCCATTTTTCTGTTATTTCCACCCCGGGAAGTGGGACTACAACAGTCTGTTCTTCAGTCAATTGACCTTTTCTGTCCCTGAATATTTCCCTGACATCTGTTATTAATACTGATTCATGTTTCTGCAGAAAAGAGAGATGTTTCTGCTGTATTTCCCTCCGGAATTTAATAAGTTCATCCTCTGCGGCTGACGATTTCTTCCTTAGAAGCCTTACTGGCAAAACGTCGAGCTGGCTGAGTATGTTCAGTGAAACGACCAACCCGGGATCCTCATATGCGAGTTGAAATTCATGAATGTTTAAAGTGTCAATTGAGTGGAGCTTTCTGTAAAAAGGCAGTCTGCCGGCTTTCTCCCATAATTCCTCTATTAGCCCGCCGGTCAGGTCAGCCTCAACAAGCCTGACCCGGTCAATGCCTTCGAGTTGTCTTCTGACTTCAGGAGGATGGACAATATCAATCAGTGTAATTTCAATATTTTTCTCCAACAATTCTGCCAGCGGGAAATCCAGAAGCCAACCGCTACCAAGTACTGTCACCCTCTGTGGCTTGAGCAATTCTGCTGCCTTGAGGATAAACCTTCTGCAGTTCGCCAGATGGGAATCCCAGCCACCCTTCTGCCTCAGATGCCTGAAAACAAGCCCCTCCTGATAGGAGTAATACCCCATCTTATAAAGGATTCTTTTATATTGCTCACTGAAAGGCACTTAAGTTTAATTAATACAACAGTTATAATGCCTTAAAAATTTCCAGGCAACCCCTCAGAAGAATTTTAAAATTTCGCTGTCGTTAATCATCACTCCTTGAGCTTTGAACATGTTTCTTATATCATCATACATATGGCGGCAACCTATAAGGCTTTTTGCCACTGCTGCCATTATGTCGGAACCCTCAATGGTGCATTTCCAGATTATACCATCTTTTACAAACATATTAACCACATGGGGTGATTCGTAAGCTTCAAAATAATCCCTGAAACTATAGGCCGGTGAAAATCCCTGATTCCACTCCCAGCTCCTGTATTTCGATTCAGCCAGCCTGCTGATCTCCTTGATTTCGTCAGTTGTTAATACAAATTCTTCAATACCTTGAAAATATTCCTTCATGAACTCAAAAAATTTAATAGCAAGTTCTTCGGTGGTTTCAATATTGATTATCCTGCCTTTCAGATTCATGACCTGCATTCTGTTAGAACCAATTGCTTTTGTGGAATATCCTACAGCATCACCTCTCAGCAAACTGTTCATTGTTTCGAGTGATGCATCGAAAAGCAAGGTTCCATGGTGTAATACCCTTTCCCTGAAAACGTGTTCAGCATTACCCGACACTTTAAACCCATTAACTGTAATGTCGCTTTTACCACTAAGTACTGCAGGTATTCCATTTATGTTTAGAAACTCAATTACCGGCCTTGTATGCCTTACGAAATCCACCTGCATCCCTTTTGCTGAATTAATTATAAACGAGTAATTAAGGTTCCCTCTGTCGTGGTACACAGTACCACCACCGGAGATTCTCCTTATAACAGGAATGTTGAGTTTTTCGGCAGTAAAATAGTTTGTTTCACGATAAATGACCTGGTGCCTGCCTACAACTACTGATGGATCATTTATATATATAAGGCAATATTCCTTATTACTGTTATGAAGAAGATAATCCTCAACTGCAAGATTAAAGAAGGGATCGTATGTTTCCAAAACAGTACCTGACATTAAGCCTTGTTTATTTTATTCTGGCTAAAATATCCGGATTTCTGAAGAAATCTGCTGTCAGTTAAGTTATACAGAAATATTGTAAACCAACCGGCAAGAGCACCCAGTGCTGAGCTTGCAACCACATCTCCCGGGTAATGAACTCCAAGGTATATTCTGCTGTAACCCACCACAAGTGCCCATAAAATTATTGATACAGTATACCATCTTTTTCTTATGAGCAGCAGGCTGAAGAGAGCCACCATAAATGAGTTGGAGGCATGGGATGATACAAAACCATATTGTCCACCGCATTTACCCTTCACAGTATGAACCATTCCTTCCAGGGATTTCTCATGGCATGGCCTGGGCCTTTTCACAGTATTCTTTACTGCTACCGAAAGCCTGTCGCTGAGTGTTACTGCGAGAATTACAAACAGCAGTATTACAATAAGTTTCCTTTTGTATTTACGCCACAATGCATAGATGATAGCAAGGTAAAGAGGCACCCATGTAAGTTTAGCACTTATTATGAACATCACATGGTCCCAGAAGGGAGAGTTGAGAGAATTGAGAAAGAGGAAAAGCTGGCGATCGAGCGCTTCAAGCATATTACTAATTATTAAGTACTTTCCATAACAAATCTTTCAATGTATCGATGCCCTGACCTGTAACGGAAGAGATGAAGACCCATGGGATATCGGGCAGGTTTTTGCTAATCTCCTTTTTGATTTCTTCATCTATAAGATCCGACTTTGTAATTGCCAGAACCTTTTTTTTATCCAGCAGTTCAGGGTTATAACACCGCAGTTCATTCAGGAGTATTTCGTATTCTGCCTTAATATTTACCGAATCGACCGGCACCATGAACAGAAGCACTGAATTTCTTTCTATGTGTCGCAGGAATCTCAGACCAAGGCCTTTGCCTTCGTGGGCTCCTTCGATTATACCGGGTATATCAGCCATCACGAAAGATCTACCGTCTCTGTAGCTTACTATTCCGAGGTTTGGTTCCAGAGTAGTAAAAGGATAGTCGGCTATTTTTGGTTTTGCAGCAGTTACCACTGAAAGCAGTGTAGATTTTCCGGCATTTGGAAATCCCACAAGTCCGACGTCGGCAAGGATTTTAAGTTCAAGTATTACGGTTGCTTCGGCTCCGGGTTCTCCGGGTTGAGCATAACGGGGTGTCTGGTTTGTCGGGGATTTGAAATGAACATTTCCCAGTCCTCCCCTTCCGCCTTGAAGAAGTATCTTTTCCTCATTATGTCTTGTAATCTCGAAAAGAAACTCTCCTGTATCGGCGTTTCTTACAACAGTGCCAAGAGGAACTTCTATCACCACATCCTTTCCTGAGGCACCTGTGCTCTGCTGCCTTCCTCCAGGTTCACCGTTTCCGGCAAAAAAATGGCGGTGATACTTCAGGTGAAGAAGCGTCCATAGCTGTTCATTGCCCCTGAGTATGATATGTCCGCCCCTTCCTCCATCACCTCCATCGGGTCCGCCTTTGGGTACAAACTTCTCCCTGCGAAAATGTGCAGAACCTGCACCTCCCCTGCCGGAACGGCAAAAAATCTTTACATAATCAACAAAATTAGATTCAGCCATAGCTTTTGCCTTTTATAAACCAGCAAGGGGAAAATAAATTATACGGGCTTCTAATTCAGATATTTTACCACGATATCTGAAAGCCTGTGGAAAATATCTTCAATTTCTCCCACTCCGTTAACCGGCTGATATATACCTTTTTCCTTGAAATAACTTATTATCGGTTCTGTTTTTTCCCTGTAAACTTCAATCCTGTTGTCAATCACGGCAGGGTCTTTGTCATCAGGTCTGCCCGACTGTTCTGCTCTTAAGACAAGCCTTTTGACAAGTTCATCCCTGTCAACCTCCAGCACCAGCATACAGTCGATTTTCATTCCTCTCTGGTTGAGCATCTTTTCCAGTGCAACTGCCTGGGCTACTGTTCTGGGGAATCCGTCGTACAGAAATCCGGCATAACCTTTTGCACCATCAATCTTTGAGGCAATCATTTCGATAACAACCTCATCCGGTACCAGTTCACCTTTTGCCATAATTGCACTCATTCGTTTCCCGAGTTCTGTACCAGCAGCTATCTCAGCCCTGAGCATGTCGCCGGTTGAAAGATGAAGAAGGTTAAATTTTTCGGCAAGTCTTACCGACTGGGTTCCTTTTCCAGAACCCGGAGGACCAAAAATTAAAAAGTTCACCATAGTTTTTAATAGCTTTTTAAAACAGTTTTATTATTCGACCATTTTGTATATAGATGGCAGGTTTCGCGCATAACCCTCATAATCAAGTCCGTATCCAACAACGTATTTGTTAGGGATTTTGAAGCCTACATAATCAACCTGGACGTCCTTTTTGCAGGCTTCAGGCTTGAGTAAAAGGGTTGCAACTTTCACTGAACCTGCTTTTCTTATTTTTATTTCATCGATAACCCTTTCAAGAGTGACTCCCGTATCCACAATATCCTCAAGAACAATAACATCCTTCCCGCTGATATCTTCATTCCATCCAATCAATTCTTTCACTTCACCCGAAGAACGTGTTCCCCTGTATGAAGCAAGTTTAACAAAAGTAATATGAGCATCCAGCGTAATTTTCTTGAAAAGACTTGCGGCAAACAGAAATGCTCCGTTCAGAATTCCAATAAAAATAACTTCTTTCCCTCGATAATCCCTGTTAATTTCCCCTGCCATTTCCTCTATTCTTTTTTCAATCGCCCCTGCAGGAATCAGCTCGATGAATTCTTTTCCGAGAATATTGATTTTTTTCATCAGCCATGTTCTCTGTTTGCCACTGCGAAAATAGAAAATAATAATTACTTTTGCTTTCGGTCAATAACAAAATAAAATTAAAGATATGGAGCCAAAAGTAAGCATCATAATGGGAAGCACATCTGACATGCCTGTAATGGAGGGAGCTGCAAAAATTCTGAACGATTTCAGGATACCTTTTGAGA
Source organism: Bacteroidota bacterium (assembly GCA_029552825.1). Taxonomy (GTDB): domain Bacteria; phylum Bacteroidota; class Bacteroidia; order Bacteroidales; family VadinHA17; genus LD21. The sequence continues at coordinate 5,984 of JAKPDL010000046.1, read as the reverse complement.
TATATGCCCTCTCGGCACACAGAACTCCTGAGGAAGTTGAGAAATTTGCCCGGAATGCCGCATCGAGGGGGATAAAGGTAATTATTGCAGGAGCCGGTATGGCTGCCCACCTGCCCGGAGTTATTGCAGCCATGACTACCCTGCCAGTGATAGGTGTTCCGATAAAAGCATCGCTTGAAGGGCTCGATTCAATTCTTTCAATACTACAGATGCCATCGGGGGTGCCAGTAGCTACTGTAGGAATCAATGCAGCACAGAATGCCGGTATACTTGCAGCACAGATTATTGCCACAGGTGAACCCGAAGTTGCAGAGGAAATTAAAAAATTCAAGGAAGGCCTCAAGAAGAAAGTTGTTCAGGCAAATGAAGAACTGAAAAACGTCAAATATCCATATAAAACAAACTGATAATATGAGAATATACGATACTGTTTTTTATTATCCTCCAGAAGATTACTAAAATAACATTAACAAACTTTTAAACATTTTCTGCAGAGTTGAATCGAACCAGTTTCTCCCAATCTATTTCACCATTTGCTTTACAAAAATTCAGAACGAATTCTTTAGTAAATTTATTTATCATTTGGGAATATACCTTGTTATATTCATCATTTTTTTCTTTTGCTTTATATCCCAATGGTTCAACGATATCAGTATATAAATTTTTATTATTTGATATAAACTCCCAAAATTTCTGACCACAATATTTAAAATAATCCCCCTTATCAGGTCTATTGTCTCTTCCATAACAACAACCATTAACTGCTACAATATTAAGATTAGAATTGTTAGTTCTTAATGTTCTCTTTGCCGTTCTGAAATCTTCGACCATTTTGGCAATTTGTGAACTATTCCCCCAATTAGGACCTGATTTAATAGTAACAATGTACCTAATCCCATTTTTATCAAACTCAAGATCGATACCTTTAATTCCAGATTTATAACCACCAAAAACCTTTTTATTTATAAAAATAGCCAATCCTTCAAGCCATTCCCCAAATATTGTTTCTTCATTTGAAGATATATGAGCATCAACTATGCCTTTAACAATTTGCTCAGCTGTCAAGACATTTTTAGCTTTAAAAAGATATGGATTCTTTCGTTTTAGAACTTGCGTAAGCCTTAAACTATCAAGACTTTGAATTCGTTTACTATGAAATGTTTCTATATTTTTTTCAACGTACTCAAGAACGTCTTTAAGGTTTAATTTTCTCATTATAAATTTCAGATTCAGGTTCTAATAATATCAATTCGACAGGCTTCAATTGCTTTTTAACCATCTGAAAATATTCTGGAACAATATCAATTCCAATTGAGTGTCTCCTCATTCTGTTAGCAACAATTAATGTTGTTCCAGATCCCATGAACGGGTCAAGAACAATATCGTATTCTTTTGTAAATAATTTAATAAACCACTCTGGTAACTCCTCGGGGAAAGCTGCACTATGGTTTTTATTACTACATTCAGTAGCCAGATGTAAAACATTTGTTGGATAAACTTTTTCCCTATTAAGCCAATTTGAGATTTTTTTACCAAACCCGCTTCCCACTTTTGAATTGTCCCTAATTTTATCAGTTTCTGAAAGTTTTCTTAATCTAGTTCTAGCCCATTCACCCATTGGGATCATAACCTGATCTTGATACATGTTAAATTTACGACTTTTATTGAATTGTAAAAGACGTTCCCATGCGTCTCTGAACCTATTAGGCCATTTCCCAGGATAACTATTCTTCTTGTGCCAGATAAACTCTTCTGTCCATAGCCATCCTTGTTTTTTCATTTCAAGTATGAGTTCAATCACATATGTGCTTCTTTCACCGTTAACAACTTTTTCCTTAATATTAAGAACAAAAGTGCCAGTTGGCTTTAGAACTCTATATAATTGTAATGAAATAGGTAAAAACCATTCTACATACTTATCTGGATGAATACCACCATACGTATTACGCCTCTGATCAGCATATGGGGGTGAAGTAAAAATTAAATCAACTGAATTATCAGGAATAAGCTTCAACTTCTCTTTGCAATCACCCAAATATAGATCTGTTTTAATTTCCATACCCAGAAAGCTCATTGCTTTACAAATTTATCTTTTAAATAAATTAAATTTATCTCATAACCAGTAAAGTTTTTAACAATTTTAAAAAGCTGCTTGAAATTAACAAGCATAATCTGTCGTATTATTTTGAAAACCTTCCTGTTTAATTGTTAATGTATATAAAAATTTGTTTATCTATATAATAGATGTACAAAAAAATTATGTTTTACAATATATTAAAGGCGGTAATAAATTTTTGCAATTAAATTATTTTTATTCTTCGGACTTTTTATATTTTTACAATACAATTAACGAAACAGTTGGTCTCGCTGCAAAAAATTACTGTTTCACTGGTTTTGCTTTTACTGTCTGCAGTTGCCACAGCTGATGGTTTTTACCGTCCTGCTGCGGGAGCAGGAGAAGCCGGTATGGCCTATGTGTGTATCATGAAGCCGGGGCTATGGTCTTCATTTCACAATCAGGCCTCACTGTCGTATTACCACAATGCAGCATTCTCGTTCAGCTACGAAAACCGCTTTGCTATAAAAGAACTGGCAGTAAAATCGGCCTGCCTGATAATTCCTGCCGGAAGCGGATCGGCCGGCATTTTTTATTCCCGTTCAGGGTTTACAGGATATCGGAGAGAAACCATTGCCATGGCGAGCGGACTGAAACTGGCTTCCGACCTTTCGGCCGGAGTGCAGATTGACCTTTTTGCAGAACACCAGCAGGGGGAATACAAAGACTACCTGCAGGTTTCGTGCGAAGCGGGACTGATATATGAACCATCGCGCGATATAAGGGTAGGTATTCATATTTTCAACCCGATACCAAATTCTCTAAGAAATATTCCGATGCCTTCATCAATTAGAGCCGGAGCGGGAATGACAATTTCAGAAGGCCTCTTTGCAGGTTTTGAAGCTGAACTGGTATCGGGCAGAAAGCCTGTATTCAGAAGCGGCTTCGAATATGCAACCGGTAAAAAAGCTATACTGCGCTGCGGATACAGCACTGCAGAGCCCTCATTTACATTTGGTATCGGATTTCTGACAGGCCCTGCTTCAGTCGATATCGCATTCTCGACCCATCCCCGGCTGGGTATAACTTCCGGACTGACAGCTTCGTTCGTCTTAGGCAAAAATCCTTAAAAAATATGAGATTTTGTAAATATAAATTCTATTGAAAAAGACCCATCTCCTCATAATGTGTTTTCTGCTTCTCCCTGCTATATTTCGGGCACAGGAGAATGTGAACGAAGAAATAATTTCGAAAGTTGCAGAAGAGATTTCTTCAGCTGAAGAGAATGCAACTGTTCTCGAATCACTCACCGACAAACTTTACGAACTCGAGAGTGATCCGGTGAGAATCAACTCGGGAAACTTCAGGGAGAGTGCCAGACTCTTCTTTCTTTCAGAATATCAGATAAGGGCTCTTACGGAATATGTCAGAACAAACGGGAAGATAGTCTCCCCGAACGAAATCTCAAATATAAGAGGATTCGATGTTACAACAGCCAGGATGATACTCCCGTTTATAACTTTCGGAGACACACATGGAGCTCTCGCGCGCCGCCTGTGGTTCAGACAGACTATGCTTACCAGTATTTCATTGAAACCTGGCACGCACGACACAACTGCAGCAGGTTCACAGATAAAGGCACTCACAAAATACAGGATTGAAACCGGACATTTTTCGGCAGGGTTTACAGCCGAAAAAGATGCAGGGGAGAAATTCCTCAGCGGTAATCCTCCTTTGCCTGATTTTCTATCGGGTTATATCAGTTACACCGGAAACGGACTGATAAAGAAGGTGATTGCAGGCGATTTTTCAGCCCGGTTCGGCATTGGTACCATTATAAATACGGGGTTCAGGGCCGGGATGTCGGTAGCCGAACCGGGTTTTATTTCGTCAAACTGCGAGATACGGCCTTATACCTCTACGGACGAAAACAATTTCTTTCGTGGAGCAGCAGTGGTGCTGGGAGGAAAAGACGCAGAAGTGACCTTCTTTGCATCACGCAACAGAATAGATGCAACAACAGTAACAGACTGTGACTCTGTTAATACTTATATAAGGAGCCTCTACACGGCAGGATTGCATAATACTCCCGGTACCCTGCTGAAAAAAGATATCGTCACAGAATCTGCATGGGGTATAAACATTTCGGGTTATTTCAGGAATTTTACTGCAGGCATGCTGTTTACCGAAAGTACTTTTTCATTGCCTTTCATGCCCTCAAAATCAGAACCCAAAGACATCTTTGAGTTTTCAGGAAGAAAGAACCTCCTTGCCGGATTCTATTACAGTGCCGCAATACAAAGGTTCATTCTTTCAGGGGAAGCAGCTTCAGGGACCGACCTTCATCCGTCTGTTGTCCAATCACTTACTTTCGTACCTGGCGACAGGATTTCTTTCAGCTTCCTTTACAGATACTATTCTCCAGCTTTCTGCAGCTTTCACGGCAAGGGTATCTTTTCAGGTTCAACACCTGCAAATGAAGAAGCGTTATCAGGCACTGTAAAATTTGAAGCTGCCAGAAGGCTATTTATAAGTGCTGGCAGTGAAATAAAAAGGTCTATGTGGGTTAAATATCTTGCAAACTTTCCATCACAATCCATACGCAGCGAGGTAAGAGTGAAATACCTTTCCGAAAAATTAAATATTGAAGCCCTGTACAATTACCATCTTTCCCAATCGAACCTCAATGAATTGACAGGTATGCCTGATATAAAGGAAATGAAAACAAATTCCTTTTCCCTGAGGTTGAAATATGTTCCTTCAGAGTATTTTACCTCGGTAACAAGGGCCGATATGAAGATATGCACTGGCAATGAAGCGCCTGGTATGTTGCTAAGTCAGGATGCTATATTGAGGTTTAGAGTTTTACCGCTACGAGTGTGGTTCAGGCATTGCATTTACAGCACAGGCGGATGGGATACAAGAATCTATATCTACGAAAACGACCTCGTAAACTCATTCAGTATTCCTGCTTTATCGGGCAAAGGAACGAGAACATATCTGATGGCTGAGTGGAACATTGCCGGAAGAGTCGGATTGCGGTTCAGATATGGTATTACCTCAAAAATAGTAAATGCTGACGTTGAAGAATTTACCGATGAAATTAAATTTCAGGTCAGGGTAAGGTTATGAAAAGCTGGGAGATTGGAAAGTAATTTCAGTATTTGTGAGCCGGTTTCAGCACTTCATGTCTTTTATATTGAGCTGAAGGTTTCTGTTGCCCCGGAATTCGTTCATCTCTACCGAGAAACAGATATCGAACGGCTTTCCCGACCGGATATATTCGAAATGGTCCGACTGTCCGAAAGCTATAGCCTGAAGAATCTTATTGCCGTTGCCTGCCTGACGGAGTTCAAGTTTGAGGTGTTCTCCCGTTGAACCAACCATCCTTCCAGAACCTGTGTCACATACATTTCTTGCCATAAATACAGGCGACATATTTTCAGGGCCGAATGGCTGGAAAAGATTGATTCCGTTGTAAAAATCTTCCGTTATTTCATCAAAGCTTATTTCTGAATCAATAAAAATATTTGGCATCAGTTGTTCTTCGGTTATGGTTTTACTGACATATTCCTCGAATCTTTCCCTGAAGCGTTCAATATTTTCCTTTTTCAGTGTCAGTCCGGCGGCAAACATATGTCCGCCGAAGCTCTCTAGAAGGTCGCTGCATGCTTCTATTGCCTGATAAAGGTCGTATCCCTGTACGGAACGTGCAGATCCTGTAGCGAATCCGTTCGATTCGGTTAGAATCACAGTTGGCCGGTAATATATTTCAATAAGTCTGGAAGCTACTATTCCGATAACGCCTTTACGCCAGTTTGGATTATACAATACTGTAGTCTTGGCATTCATACTTCGAGGGTCGTCGGATATCATTCTCATTGCCTCGGTTGTTATTATCCGGTCTACATTGCGGCGCTCGGCGTTG
>JAKPDL010000025.1 GCA_029552825.1 Bacteroidota bacterium | reverse complement strand
TTTTTTTATAATTGACAAATTTTTTTCGTTTTTTTATACTTTTTTCATGGGATTTAAAGAAAAAAATCTGATAAATGAGTTTTTAAGTAATCTCCCTGAAAATATGCGGATGTTTCGTACAAATTCAGGCATGGGCTGGGCTGGTAAATCCGTAAAGAAAGGTGACATAACGCTGATAAAAAATGCACGTCCGTTTCACGGCATGCCTGAAGGTTGGCCTGATCTTACAGGATGGGAAACAGTTGTAATTACTCCCGATATGGTCGGTCAGAAAATCGCCGTGTTTTCAGTTGTGGAAGTTAAAACCGGGCGGTTAAAGTTATCAGATGAGCAGAATAAGTTTAAAGATTTAATACAGCGTATGGGTGGGATATTTCGGGAATTACGCCCCTCATAAATCAGAGGGGCGTTTTAATATGTAAGGGAAAGTTATTCCATCTCCCGGCATTTTACATCACCTCCTATGCCCCACGGGCTTTTATCTTTTCCTTCGCAAAATATATCCATCCGGGTTTAAAATTCTTTGCCCGCTGAATCGCGGCGAGTATGTGAACTTGTACGGCGTGTTTATTTTCGGTTACAAGCTGATGATAAATCCAGAACGGGCTATAACCGCAGTCATCAGCAATTTTGACAAGTTCGTCTATTACATTAGGCAACTCATCAGGACTTGATTTAAACTTCAAAACCTGTTCGCTGATTTTATCCTCAATTATACGACGGTCATCGTAACTACGCTCAGCCATTGCAATAGGTTTTTTCACCTCTTCAAGTTCTGCCGGAACAATTATCATCGGTTTTCGTGCATCGGTTACTGTTTTATCGGGGTTATGCTTGCATGTTGCACAGTGCGGATTATCACAGTACAGGAAATCAAGGTACGGACAAAGTTTAATATTTTTAAGTGTTTTATCTCTTTTACGTTTTTCAGTGCCATGAAAATTCCAGGGGATATGATCTGCATAGTGCGGCGGTAATATTACTCCGTTTTGATTTATTCCGTGCTCTAACAACATATTCACATGGTCAAACCATAAGGCATCCTGTTTTTCATAACCCGTTTTTTCATCCCTGAACGGACGAGTCAGCCTGCCTATCATCTGCATATATAGTGCAAAAGATAAAGTTGGCCTGACTGAAAAACCGTACTCTATTCGCGGAATATCGACGCCATAAAGAACGAGATCGCACGTTGTCAATCCTTCAATTGTCCCATCTTTAAGAGCATCAATCATCTGTTTAATTTCTTTGTGACTTTGTTTCCCTTCAATACAGTAGAAATTATGACCTTTTTCTCTGAACCGTTCGGCCATTTGATATGCAGATTTTACCGACCGGCAAAAACCAAGAGCGGGACGTCCCTTCCCGTGTTTTTCATAATGCCCCACAACTTCGCCATATATTTTTTTACGCTGTAGTAATTCCTCGAACTGCTCTTCGTCAACTTCTGTCCCTTTATATTTTAAATCGTTTAATCCTTCAAGTGGTGGTGAAAAATATCGTATTGGTGTTAAATATCCCTGCCGTGTTAAGTCCGGAATTGACGGGCCTTCGATCATTATATCTGCAATTCCTCCACCCTGAACAGACAAACCTCTTCCGTCCAATCTTTCAGGAGTTGCAGTATAAAGTATAAATTTTGTTGTTAGTGGCGCCCGTGAATAAAGTTCAATCTGAAAATCAAGGTTCAAATGCGCTTCATCTATAATGATTAAATCAGGCCATTCTTTAATTTTATCCCATCGCCGCTGTAATGTCTCTTTGCTGACTACATGTATTTTAAAAGCTCTTGACTCCTGATTTAGTGCGTCAATTCTGCCATGAGGAACGCCCCATTTTTTAAGATGTTCGCTTGCCTGATCTACAAGATTTTTCCGGGGTGTTATAAACCATGCCCTTTTATTTTTGCCATATACTGATTCCATCATAGCCGACGCAACCGGCGTTTTCCCCCCACCTGTGGCAAGTTGCAATAATACCGCACGGTTATTTTTAAGCGATTCCCGTGCTTGATTATACAATTTTTCCTGATATGGCCGGAGGGCTGTCAAAATAACACCCCTTGTGATCGTATTTCTTCAAGCCTCTTAACTGATGCCTTGTAGTAATCTTCATCTTTTTCAATCGCTAAAAATTCAAACTTTTCTAAATGACAGGCAATGGCGCAACTGCCTGAACCGGAATGCGTGTCAATTATTTTATCTCCTGGTT
>JAKPDL010000221.1 GCA_029552825.1 Bacteroidota bacterium | reverse complement strand
GAGGCCCTCGGACAGGGATTTTTCTCACTCAGCATAGGCATGGGAACTCTTATTACTTATGGTTCATATATCCGGAAAAAAGATAATCTTGCCTCAACAGCTCTTTATGTGACAGCTTCTGATACAATAATAGCAATACTTGCCGGAGTTGCTATCTTTCCTGCAGTATTTGCACTTGGCGGCACTCCTGCATCAGGTTCTGGACTAACATTTATAGTTCTTCCCGAAGTGTTTCAGAAACTGCCTTTTGGCAATGTCATAGCAATGATTTTCTTTATTCTTCTTGCCATAGCTGCACTCACTTCAACAATATCGGTACTGGAAGTAATTGTTGCATTCCTTGTAGAGGAGCTAAAAATGGTGAGACGAAAAGCTACAATAGTAGCCTCTGTTTCTGTATCGGTGCTCGGACTTCTGACTGTGGCATCAATGGGTAAACTGGGCAGTTTTACCATTCTCGGAAAGAACATCTTCGGACTTCTGGAATATCTAACGGCAAACATAATGCTTCCCCTGGGCGGACTGTTAATAGTGATTTTCATTGGATGGTTCCATGATAAGAACCTTACAAAACTTGAGATGACGAATAACGGTGAGATAAAATCATGGTATTTTCCAGTATATTTTTTCCTTGTAAGATATATCGCTCCTGTTGCAATTGCGCTAGTGTTTCTTTATAGCCTGGGCATTATAAATTTTTGAATTTTTCAGATTCACCATTATGTTGCATCAAGGCAACATTACTCAAAAGCTGATATCTATTGATATTGATGAAAATAAGAATTTTTAACATTTGCTTCAGGCTTTTTTCTTATCTGGAAATTGTTACATTTGCCAATCATCATTTGTGTTTTTCTTACACTATTAAATTATGATGCAGAGTATCAATGATTTTCTTGTAATGCTTGACGGATATATCGGAGGGCATCCGTGGTTTGTTTGTCTTCTACTTGGAACCGGAATATTTTTTACATTCTATCTGAGGTTTCCGCAGTTCAGATTTTTCAGGCATGCAATTGATATTGTGAGGGGCAAATATGATCATCATCTTGATGTTGGAGATACATCACATTTTCAAGCACTTTCAACAGCCCTTTCGGGTACTGTGGGGACAGGCAATATTGCAGGAGTTGCACTTGCCATTCACCTTGGTGGCCCGGCTGCACTCTTCTGGATGATGGTTACTGCAGCAATAGGTATGTGTACAAAAATGGTAGAAGTAACCATCTCTCACAAGTATCGTGATATTCTGCCTGACGGTACCGTCTCGGGCGGTCCAATGTATTACATGAAAAAGAGGCTTAACATCAAAACAAAATCCGGGAAAATCATCAGAACCGGCGCAATAATCGGTGCATTTTTTGCCGTTGCAACGGTTCTTTCTTCATTCGGAACAGGCAGTCTTCCACAGATAAACAGTATTTCCAATGCTGTATTTGCAACATTTGGAATAAATCATATCATAACAGGTGCTATCCTGGCTTTTTTGCTTGCACTTATTATTATTGGGGGAATTAAAAGAATAGCCCAGGTAACAGAAAAGCTGGTACCTGGTATGGCAATATTTTATTTTATCGGTGCTTTACTGGTAATTTTTACGAATTACCATAATATCATACCCTCAATAATTTCCATATTTACAACTGTTTTTACCGGTACTGCTGCTGTAGGCGGTTTTCTCGGTGCTACTGTGGCCTATGCAATCAACAGGGGAGTTAACAGAGGACTTTTTTCCAATGAATCCGGACAGGGCTCTGCACCCATAGCTCACGCTTCAGCCAAAGCTCCTGAGCCGGTATCGGAAGGACTGGTAGCACTTCTTGAACCATTTATTGATACCATTATAATATGTTTTCTTACTGGCCTGACGATATTGTCATCTGGTGTCTGGCATGAAAAAGTCGAAAATCAGTTTCAGAGCACCGACATGATATTTCTCAATGATTTTTATGATGAGAAGATCCCGGAGCAGAAGCAAAAAGTAATTGAATTTGTAAGAGATAAAAAACCTTTGCCACTTTTCAACGGAAAACTTATTGTAAATGAAGGCAAAATCCAGAACAAAATCACTCTTATTGCATCGCGCTCAATTGCAGAGGATTACACTGTGTATGAAAATAAAAAACCCTATACGGGAGAAATTCAGGTGGTAAACGGGAAATGGCAACCTTCTTCTCCATCTATATATATTGTTGGTAAATCTCTTGTGCATAGTGCTCCTCTTACAACTGAAGCATTCAAAAGAAGTATTCTTGGTGATTGGGGTAAATATGTTGTTGCAATTGGGTTGCTTCTTTTTGCGTTTTCAACAGCAATTTCGTGGTCGTACTATGGCGACAGGGCAATTACATATCTTCTCGGGCCACAATATGTTATATATTACAGAATTATATATGTAGTTGCTTTCTTCATAGCTTCTTTTACGGATACAACGATAGTATGGTCACTCTCCTACATTACAATTGCCCTGATGACAGTCCCGAATCTGATAGGATTATGGATTCTGAGGAAAGAAATCAAACAGACAATTGATGCTTACTGGACCGACCTGCTTTCCAAGCATCCTGAAGACAAGAAGCTTCTGCATTATGTAAAGAGAGATATGCTGAGGAAGAAAAACAAAGGTTAGTCTTCCGAAAAGACTGCAGGGGGTAGATCCCTCAGATTATATCTTGAAGCCATTGATTCGCCGTATGCTCCTGCTGACCTTATTGCTATAATGTCGCCCCGCTTTGTTTCAGGAAGTTCGACATACTTCCCGAATGTGTCGGACGATTCACATATTGGACCAACAACATCATAATGGGTCTTTTCTCCGTTGGAAGTCAGGTTTTCAATTTTATGGTATGCCTGATATAAGGCAGGACGTATCAGGTCGGTCATACCAGCATCGATAACTGCAAATTTTGTATTTCCGCCATTTTTTGTGAAAAGAACTTTTGAAATCAGAGTTCCACATTGTCCTACAATAGCTCTTCCCGGTTCAAAGTGAAGCTCCTGTCCCGGGTAAAGCCTGAGCATCTCCCTGAATACTGAAAAATATTCCCTGAATGCAGGCAAAATGTCTGGTTCATGATAATCTATTCCTAAGCCACCACCAACATTTATTATTTTAAGTGAAACGTTTCGTGAACTGAACCATTCGGTAAGTTCATTGATTCTTGCACACAGGTTCTTAAATACCTGCATCCTTGTTATCTGAGAACCGATGTGGAAATGAATCCCTATCAACTGGAGGTGCTTTGCTCCACTTATCAGATTTAATGCCTCATCGAGTTCCGGTATTATTATTCCGAATTTACTGTCATCAATTGCAGTTGTTATATGTTTATGTGTGTGTGCTTCAATATTTGGGTTAATTCTCAGTGCTATTCTTGCAGTTTTTCCCAGTTTTCCGGCTATTTCATTTATCACTATCAGTTCCTGAAGCGATTCAGCGTTGAAACATAAAATATCTGCTTTTAGCGCATTTTCAATTTCGTAATCCGATTTTCCGACACCGGCAAAAACAATTCCATCGGATCTGAAACCGCAGGATAAAGCCCTTTCTATTTCATTCCACGATACGCAGTCGGCTCCCAATCCATATGATGAAATAATTTTCAGCAACACTGGATTTGCATTTGCCTTAATGGCATAATGAACTTTAAACCCTGACTTATCAGTTTCTTCTTTAAGCAGTTCAATAGTTTTTTTCAGGACACTTATATTATAATAATAAAATGGTGTCCTGAGTTCTTTGAACCTGTTAACCGGAAAAAGAGTTGTCATTTTTGTTCTTTGAAAAGGTGTTTATTAAGCAATCTTAAAGCCTGAACTTTATTTTTTGTGTCTACAAGAAGTGAAAGGTTATATGGGCTGCCTCCATAAGCTATCATTTTGATTGGTAAGGTGTTAAGAGCTTCGAATATTTCCGGTGCCGAACCTGTTGTCTCCGGTCGAAAATCTCCAACTATGCAAATAATTGATTGATTTTCTTCAATTTCAACTGTGCCCAGGTTCTGGAGCTCTTTCAATATGTCTGGGAGGTTTTCAGGATTATCTATTGTAAGGGCAACTGAAACTTCAGAGGTTGTGATCATGTCAATGGGGGTACGATATACCTCGAATATCTCAAACACTTTTCTGAGGAAACCGTAAGCCATAAGCATCCTGTCCGACTTTATTCTTATAGCTGTTATTCCATCTTTGGCTGCAATTGCCTTATAGTCTTGGAAAGTTTGTTTGCGTGATATCAGTGTTCCGGGGTCATCAGGTTCCATTGTGTTTTTAAGGCGTACCGGAATATTTTTATCACGTGCAGGATTCACTGTTGATGGGTGGAGTACCTTTGCCCCGAAATAAGCAAGCTCTGCAGCTTCGTCAAAAGAAAGTTCCCTGACGGGAAAGGTATTCTCCACGTATCTTGGATCGTTATTGTGAAATCCGTTGATATCAGTCCATATTTGTATCTCACTGGCATCGAGCGCTGCTCCAATAAGTGATGCAGTATAATCACTACCTCCTCTTTTGAGATTGTCAATCTCTCCAAAAGCATTTCTGCATATAAATCCCTGGGTAATAATAATATTGGTATCAGGATAATTTTCCAGTTCCCTTTTGAGATTTTCGGTGATATAGTATATATCAGGCTCACCGTACTTGTCGATACGCATGAAATTCAATGCAGGTATAAGGGCCGAATTTATGTTCTGTTCCTGCAGGAGAAGGTGGAAAAGAGTTGTTGAAAGGAGTTCCCCCTGCGCTACGATTGCCTTTTCCTGAGTCCTTGTAAAAGAACCGTTAATGAAACCCGAAATATAATTGAAGTGGTTATCAATTATTTCACGGCCTGTCTGCCTGGTCTCTTCATGGGTGTAAAGATTATTTACTACATCAAGATATTTTGCCCTGAGTGACTCAATCTTAGAACCTGCTTCCTTTATATTTCCGGCATAAAGGGCAGAGGAAATCTCAATGAGAGCATTTGTCGTTCCCGACATTGCTGAGAGAACCACTATAACTTTTTCACCTGTGTTTATCAGGGGAACTATTGCTCGCATTCTTTCAGCAGTACCTACTGAAGTTCCCCCGAATTTCATTATTTTCATTTGCACCTGTTAAATTTAAATTTGTAATTAAATTAGTCTGATATATTGATGTTTATTAAAACAACTACAAATTTTAATAAATATCTTCTTTTTTATAAAATAGGGAGCAAAAATATATTTTTTATTTAATGGATTATCTATTTGCAGTAAATTTTTTAAATACATAACAAAGTAAGCATAACTATTGTATGTATAATTCTCCAGTTAATAGATTTTCGCTCTGTCCGGGGGAAGCGGTAGATTCATAGTGGAGCCTGGGCGGTCTTAAGGATAAATCATAAATATAAAATATGTCAACCTTGTGAAATTTTTCAAATTTTTATATTTTTGCAATCCCGGAATCGGGTACTTGGTCGGTTCATTGAAATAGTGATGCCTGGAATAGGAAGTACCTGATTTTAAAACAAAAGAAAGGCACAGATTAGAGTTTTATTTTATCTATAATCTGTATGCCCAGATGGCGGAATTGGTAGACGCGCTAGTTTCAGGGACTAGTATCAGCAATGATGTGCAGGTTCGAGTCCTGTTCTGGGCACACAAGGAAATGCAAAAAATATGCCCAGGTGGTGGAATTGGTAGACACGCTACTTTGAGGGGGTAGTGCCGGAAACGGTGTGCAAGTTCGAGTCTTGTCCTGGGCACTAAATAAGAACAAAAGAAAAAGGAGAAAATTTAATCCTGATTATTTTAGGGATGATATTTTTCTCCTTTTTCTTTTTTGTATTATCCTGATCAATATGGTTTTAATATTTTTAATACAGGGTAGGGGATATTGCCGTTTTCGACCCCCTTCAGGGTAAGATATTCATCAAAAAAATTCCAGAATAGAAGCCCGTCATCCGATTCAGGTTCCAGCATGTAAAAAACAAGCCATGCAAGCGGTTGTCTCATGTCAACATAATAACTACCTTTATCAGCAGTGAATTTACCCTTTCTGAAATCGCCTTCAACTTTCACCGGATTATGTCCACCATAGATAGCTCTTGTCTCTTTTGCGTATTTTGTTATAATAAATTGCTCACCTTCAAATACTTTTCTTTTTTCAATAACAGTAACATTAATACCGTGCTCCTGTAACTTGTCTGCAATACCCTTCAGCTCTGCCGGGAAAATATATCCATACGGTACCTTTGCTGTTTTATCGGGCAAAAAATGATCAAAATATCTTACAGAGTCGACCCAGTAAAGTTTTCCTGTTGCCCTGCGCCTAACCCTTCCGTCTTCACTCTTGTACTCTTCAGTTTCCCTCATAAGCAGAGGAAAGGGCTTGTCAGCCTCAGCTATCCTGTAGGTAACTCCTCTTTCGATAATTCCGCCTTTTTCAGAAATTGTTTTAATAGTTTCAGCATCTGCTGCAGCTATTATTTTCTTAATTTCACTTGCATTCGAATTTGTAAATTCCAGAATGGAAACAAGGAACAGATAATTACTGAGCACTCTTTTTTCAAAGCTATCGTGAGAAAAAGTTTCGCTCAAAATTGCCATCCTGTTCCTCAGTCCCATATAATTCACAATATATCTTGGCAGATGAGAATATGTTGAAAAAACAGGCAGTTCTCCCGGCTTCTGGGTAAGATTACCGAAAAACCATATGGGTATTCCCGATCTGTTGGTCATTGATAGAGTTGCTGCAGGAAGCATTTTGTCTTTTACGTAACCTGTTATAATATCGAGGCCAGCACTTTTGTAGCATGGTGCATAATTTATTGTATATCCGTGCCATGAGCCGTTATCGGTGTGAAGGTCTATCAGCAAGGCAGGATCCCATCTCAGGATTATATTCTTCATGAATGCCTTAGCTTCAATGGCTTCGAGTTTTATGCCTTCCCTGTTAAGGTCGTAACCTTCGCCGGAAACCCTGGCTCCTGTTAGTAGCGGACTGCCATCCTGGGAGGGTCGGCTTGTGGCACTTAGTTTGTCGTTGCCATCAGGATTATAATTAGGACAAAATATAATTATCTGATTGTCAATTAACGGGGTTTTAGTCCCGAAACATATTTCCCTCGTCAGCTGCAGGCAGGCTTCCTTGCCTTCCACCTCTCCAGCATGTATGTTTCCCTGGATATAAATAACAGGCTTGCCTGTCGCGGCCGCTTCAGCAGGAGATGTAACCTTCGGGTTTGCAAGCACAACAATTATCAGGTCATTACCTTCCTTGGTCCTGCCGAATACTTCTGTATGGGCATAGTTGCTCAGTCGGCCGACAGCTTCACAAAAAGCTTTTACGTCAGCGTTGAGAGAAGTTTCCTGATACCATGTACGTTCGGCTCTTGAAAAGAGCTCCGTGGGAATGTTAAACTGCTGTGAAAAAGTTTTTGGTAATATAATGAAAATCAATACAATTGTTAAGCAAATGGTTGAAAGGTTTTTCATTTTTTGTGATTTTTAAATATTTCGTAG
Source organism: Bacteroidota bacterium (assembly GCA_029552825.1). Taxonomy (GTDB): domain Bacteria; phylum Bacteroidota; class Bacteroidia; order Bacteroidales; family VadinHA17; genus LD21. Next base: position 7,536 of record JAKPDL010000221.1, on the reverse strand, counting down.
AGGTTATGGATTAATTATCGAATCATAAACCGCCTGTAAAATGTTCGTGCGGATGTTCATGTCGCTCAGGAGGTTGTTATTTCTGGCGGGATATACCCTGTTGGAAAGAAACACGTAGCTGACCTCGTGAACAGGGTCAACCCAAACAAACGTACCTGTATAACCTGAGTGCCCGAAGCTTTCAGGTGATGCTCCGTAGGTGGGATATGTCTTTTCAGGTGGTAATGTGTCATTTTCAAGCAGAGGTTTATCGAAGCCAAGCCCTCTCCGGTTCTTGTTCTCAGGAAACTGAACACGGGTATATTCTTTCATAACCTCTTCGCTTATAAGTTGTTCACCGCCATATCTTCCCATGTTGCGGTATAGCTCCATCAGTTTCATAAGGTCATTGGCTGTAGCGAAAAGCCCGGCATGGCCTGATATCCCACCAAGCATGGCAGCACCCTCATCATGAACTGTTCCATGAAGCTGCTGTTTCCTGAAAAGAGAATCATATTCAGTTGGGACAATCCTTTCGGGAGGATATTTAAGATAAGGATTGAAACATATATTAAAGGCTCCTATTTTATGATAAATACTGTCTTCCACCAGTTTATACCATGTAGTGCCACTAAGCCTTTCAATTACTTCAGGCATAATGATAAAGGTAAGATCGGAATAGAGATATTTTTTCTCGTTGCTAACCGGACTCTTTTTTATCTCTTTAAAAATCTTGTCCTTATAGTTTTTGTGAATATAAAGTCCCTGCGCAACTTTCAGGGGATATTTTTCGGAGTATCCGTAGCTGAACGTGCGAGGTTTGAAACTTCCGTCTTTCTTTACTGTTGATTTCCAGAATGGTATCCATGCAACCAATCCAGCCTGATGTGCGAGCATGTCTCTTATAATCATATCTGATTTGTTCGACCTACTGAAGTCTGTAAAATATTTTCCAAGTTTTTCGTCGGGATTGAACATGCCTGCCGACTGAAGCAGCATCAGGGCTGGAGTAGCGGCCGAAACTTTGGTTACGGATGCAAGGTCGAACATGTCGTTTTCATCAACGGGTGTTCTGTTTTCGTATGTATGATATCCGTAACATTTATGAAAGATTACAGTTCCTTTTCGTGCAATCATAACTTCACAACCGGGATACGCTTTAGCCTGAATACCTGCATTAGCAATTGAATCAATCTTTTGCCTGAGTTTGACAGATGAAACTCCAGCATTTTCGGGCAATCCATATTTCAAACGCAGGTTACCCGGTGTAATGAGACCATATCCACAGGGGTATTTTTCATTGATGGTAACTGGTAGTTTCCCACTTGCTCCGATACCACCGAATATAAGCTGTGCCGAAAGGTCTTCTGTAATGATATTATTCTGATAGGCAAGAACCAGCCCGGCAGAATTCGTTAATGATTCCATCCTTGCAATAAGGTATGGATTTCCGAACCATACAATAATACAACGGGTACGGTTGTTGAGTTTCTCTGCAAGGCTGTTAAAATCTGATGCTGCAGTATAATTTGAAGGGGCTCTGTCGGGGCCGTAAAAACCTGCAATTACAATGTCGTATGATGCGAGATTTTCAATTAATTCATTAACCTTTGGATCATCGAATGAGTTGATGAAGAAATGGTCAGCCTTTGTATATGATGAGACTCTTTTCTGAAAATCTGTAATTTCACCTTTACCAGCAGCAAGGGTGGCAATTCTTAATCTGTCGAGATTTTTTACAGGGATTATGTTTTGCTCATTGTTAAGAACAGTAAAAGCATTTGCATAGAGTTCTCTGATAAGAGCTGATATGGAAGGGTCGGTGAGGTCGGTCATGAGATTTTCCGTTTTCAGTGTTTCGAATTTATATAGTTCTGCCCAGTACTTCATAGCAAGAACTTTGCGGCATTTTTCATCAATTTCGGCAATGGATATCTTACCTGATTTCAAATTATCCAGAATTGATTTAATCGACTGACCAGGGTCCAGAACAAATTCCAGAACGTCCATACCTGCTTTGAGAGATTGTGTTTCAACTTCACCAGGCGATGAATATTTAACTATTCCTCCCATATTCATTGCATCTGATATAGCTACACCCTTAAAACCCAATTCTGTTTTAAGCAGATCCGTGAGGATTGATTTTGAAAGTGTAACAGGCATGTTTTCAGTCGGATCGAGTACCGGGACTGACAGATGACCTGGCATTATTCCAGTGATTCCGTTTGCGATCAGGTTTTTAAAAGGAACAAGTTCAATTGAATTGAGTCTGTCTCTATCATGTTTTATTACTGGCAGATCAACGTGTGAGTCAACTTCAGTATCTCCATGTCCGGGAAAATGTTTTCCGACAGCAATTACTCCGTTATCCTGCAAGCCTTTCATATACATTAATGCTTTACGGCTTACATTTTCAGGATCTTCGCCGAACGATCTCACATTAATTACAGGGTTGGCCGGATTGTTATTCACATCAGCTACAGGGGCAAGATTCACATCAACACCGGTTCTTTTGAGCATCCTGGCAATCTGTGCTCCCATTAAATAGATTAAAGAGTCGTTCTGGATAGCACCTAGCGTCATCTGATATGGGAATCTTTCGATTCCCTCCAGCCGCATTCCGGGCCCCCATTCGGCATCGATGGCTACAATTGGTGGAACCTTTGATATTTTTCTAAAGTAATTGATCATTTCGATTTGTTTCCGTGGCGTTCCCTGAAAAAATACAAAGCCGCCGGGAGAAAAACTCTTAACTGTATTGCTTATTTCAGCATCATAATCTATTCCCCGGTTAGAATATGCAGAGATCCATATCAGCTGGGCAATTTTCTCTTCTGGTGTAAGGGATTTAAGAACTGAATCCACCCATGGGTGGTTGAGGTACTTCAGAAAAGGTGGTTCAGAATTCTGGGCAGTTATAATGATCAAGTTCAAAAAGAAAATACCAGAAGTGAAGAGTTTGATTATTATTTTGCTCATACAGTACTTCGTTTTTTTGAAGATTACTTTACTCGATTCTTATTGAGGTTAATTTATATGTCATAGTTTTTCCCCTTGTTACCATCGTTCTTTTCCCTGTAATATTCGAGAGCTTTTCTCACTGAACCATGCTGAAAAAGAAGCAGTCGTGCAGCTTCTCTCTGGATGTTAAGTTCTTCAACGAGCATTCTTATTCCGCGTTCAACTAATTTCTTGTTTGTCAGTTGCATGTTCACCATTTTGTTGCCTTTGACCCGTCCGAGTTTTATCATTACCGTGGTACTTATCATGTTGAGTACCAGTTTCTGGGCAGTTCCGGCTTTCATTCTGGTGCTACCGGTTACAAATTCTGGGCCCGTGACAACCACAATGGGATAATCTACAACTTCTATAATTTTCCCTTTCGGGTTGCATGTTATGCATCCGGTAAGAATTCCGTTTTCGCGGGCTCTGGTCAGACCGCCAATTACATAGGGTGTTGACCCTGAGGCAGCAATCCCGATAACTGTATCGTTTTTGTTTATTTCGAATATCTGCAGTTCTTTCCATGCCTTCTCGGGATCATCTTCGGCGGCTTCTACAGCGCGCCTGAGGGCAGTTTCACCGCCGGCTATAAGGCCTATTATCCGGTCGTGAACACCAAATGTTGGAGGTATTTCCGAAGCATCGAGCACTCCCAGCCTGCCACTGGTTCCAGCTCCCAGATAGAATATTCTTCCTCCCTTTGCCATCTTTTCTACAATCCTGTTAACCAGTGCTTCAATCTGAGGTATTGCCTTTCGTACAGCCCGGGGAACCTTTGAGTCTTCTTTGTTTATGTTAATCAGCAATTCATGAACTGACATCTTTTCAAGATTGTCAAAATTTGAAGGCATTTCGGTGATACTCAAATGCTCTTTCTGCTTTCTTGCCACAATATTATAATTTATCTATGTTTTTAATGTGAAATTTAACCAGTTCGGGCATTGGGTGAAGTAGAAATTTTCCTGGCTTCAGGCTGTTTTTGACCAGCAGCTCTTCGAGAAAGATTTTGAAATTCCATGCTATGCTTCCAGTGAAATGAACAGGAAGTTCTTTCGATTGGGGGTATTGAAGGATGTTTCTTTTTATGAATTCATCAAACGATGTTCGCACAATCTCCTGCAGTTCTGGCATATCTATGTTTGAGGAGATAAAACTTGCAAAACCTCCGAGAAAGCGGTTAGGGAAGGGCATGGAATAAACATTTTCAAGTATCTGAGCTGGTGTTATTTCATAGGTTTTGAAAAATCTGTCGATGACTTCCTGTGAGACCTGTTTTTTAAGAACAGCCGATAATAACTTCCTACCAAGTACAGCTGCTCCTCCTTCATCACCAAGAATATAACCGAGGGGTGCTACATTCGATACTATTTCTTTTCCATCGTAATAACATGAATTAGAGCCAGTTCCAATTATACAGGCAATCCCTGGTTCGTTCTGGCATAAAGCTCGAGCAGCACCGAGAAGATCGCTTTCAACAAATATTTTTCCAGCCCTTACAAATCTGCTGAGAGCATCCCTGATGACATCTTTTTTAACCTCAGTATTGCACCCGCTGCCGTAAAACCAGACACTATTGAATTCCCTGTTTTCAAGAAGAGGAATTTCCGTTTTAAGCAGATTAACTATTTTTTCAACTCCAAGAAAATAAGGATTTATCCCCGAAGATAAATAGGTATCTCCTGGAACACCGTCTTCAATTACCTTCCATTCAGTCTTGGTCGAGCCGCTGTCGGCAATCAATATCATTTATTTCTGAAATGCCCTGCTAATTTAATTTATTTTGGATGATTTTGCAGAGAATTATCTATTATCTTTTGTTTTAGATTGAGCTATTAAGTGGAAGTGGTTTTATATATTTGATGGCAGATTTATTGAAAAAAATTATTTTTTCTCATATTTTTTTATTTATTTGATTGAAAATAATTTGAAGACTTTTTTATCGGCTTTTGTAAAAACAATTGATAGTGAGTCAGAACATTAAATATGCATTTTATGGATATGAAATCTTTTACAGGTGTTGAAAAGAGCTTTTTTAGCCGTTCAGGAAGAACCGGATTTACAACTTATCTTCCTTATATAGTGGTTCCGAATATACCATCACTTGGATTATTGACCTCGCTGAGGTTTCTGGAATGGGTTTCGGAAAATCCGGAAGGGGTGGTTAGTCTTCCTACCGGTAAGACGCCTGAATATTTTATTAAATGGACAATTAAACTTCTGAATGAATGGGACAAAAAGGAGACGAGAAAGATAATGGATGAGAACGGCTTTATATTGAAGAAGAAGCCTCAAATAAACGGCATCCGCTTTGTTCAGATAGATGAGTTTTATCCGATAGATCCACGGCAGACCAACAGTTTTTACAACTATGTCATTAATTTTTACATTAAAGGCTTTGGTCTTGATCCTGAAAGGGCACTTCTTATTAATTCTGAAGAGATCCCTCTTGCCGAAGGAAAACATTATACTGAGGTTTTCCCTGATAATCTGATTGATCTTACTCTGAGGCACAGGGAACCGCTTACTCCTCTTGAGAAAATTCAGCAGGAGTCTATTTTCAGAATTGACAACTGGTGCATGGAGTATGAAAACAAAGTCAGGGAGATGGGAGGCATCGGGTTTTTCCTTGGAGGTATTGGACCCGATGGTCACATAGGTTTTAATATCAGGGGGAGCGACCATAATTCAACAACCCGGCTAACCGCAACAAATTTTGAGACACAGGCGGCTGCTGCAGGGGACCTGGGAGGGATAGAAATATCAAGAAACAGACTCGTTATTACTATTGGGCTGGGAACCATTACTTCCAACCCCGAAGGTGTATCAATAATCTTTGCAGCAGGTGAATCCAAGGCAGGGGTGGTAAGGGATGCCCTGGAAAACAAACCCGATAACCTTTATCCGGCTACAGTATTGCAGCGGCAGAAAAATGCCAGGTTCTATCTAACTGAGGGTGCCGCTGTTCAGCTTAACGATAGTATTGAAAAATATTACCGGGAGGGAGAATGGACTTTCGAGAAAACTGAAAGGGCAATCTACGACCTGTGCTTGAAAATAAACAAGTATGCCCATAACCTTACTCTTGAGGATCTTAAAAACGACAGATACTGTTCAATGATTCCCGGGGTAAGTCTCGATACAGTGCGTGAAGTTATTGAGTCAACAAAAAAGAAAATAGAAGCTGGTGGAAGTAACGAATATAATCAGGTTTTCCTGCATACCGGACCACATCATGATGATATTATGCTGGGCATTTTTCCCTGCATCATAAGACAGTTAAGGGAAAAATCAAATACATTCTATTTTGCTATAATGACCTCAGGCTTTACTTCTGTGACAAACTCACTCATTAAAGAATTGCTTCTGGCTACCCTCGATCATATAAAAAAGGGTAAGATACAGATGCTGAATTACAAAGATTTTTTTGAGGCAGGCTATAAGATTAAATTCGACAAGGATGTGGCTCATTACCTTGATAAGGTTGCTGATAATGATGAGGAAGGAAAGCTGAGAGGTGTCTGCCATCGAATTACAAGGGCACTGGTTGATATTTACAGGGTGAAGTCAATAGAGGAATTGACTGACACAATTGAGAAGGTGGTCAAGGTACTCGATTCTAGCTACAGTGGTGAGAAGAATCCTCCCGACATTCAGAAACTTAAAGGTATGCTCCGGGAATTTGAAGAGGAATTGGTGTGGGCTCATTATGGAGTGAAAGTTCAGAACATTGAACATCTCCGACTGGGCTTTTATACCGGCGACATATTTACACCATTACCAGAGCGCAAGCGTGATATTGAACCAATACTCAATTTACTAAAGCGCGTAAAACCTACTGTACTCAGCCTGGTACTCGATCCAGAAGGCTCAGGTCCTGATACTCATTACAAAGTACTTCAGGCAATAGCTGAAGCCCTGAGACAATGGAAAAGCGAGGAAGACATATCTTCACTCAGGATAATAGGTTACAGGAATGTATGGTATAAATTCCATCCGGCTGAGGCAAATGTGTTTACTCCCGTCTCTCTTAACTCAATGGCAGTACTCGACTGGTCGTTCAGAAACTGCTATATCAGCCAGGTAAAAGCTTCATTCCCTAGCCCTGAACATGACGGTCCTTTCAACCAGCTCTCACAGAAAATATGGGTAGAGCAGTTTAAAAGAGTACAGCTAATACTCGGAAAGGATTTCTTCTACGATAATGAAAGCCCTAAAATAAGAGCAACACACGGAATGATTTATTATAAAGAAATGAAAGTTGAAGAGTTCCTGAAGTACGCACGCGAACTCGAAAAGAGTATAGAAGGCGAATTTTAATCAATTTCTGGCTCAGGAATCAGTTAAAAGTTTGCTTTTATTTAGTTATCAATAATTAATTGAAGTCATACCCGGTCAGATGATAAAGGATGAATTGCTGAGGTTGCTTTTCAGGGATTTCACGGGTAAGAGTCCTGAATCTCTTACTGTTTTGCCGAAATCAGGCTCCGACAGAATTTACTGCCGTATGGTAAGGGGAGACTTTTCGGTTCTGGGCGTATGGAACCCGAGCCGAAA
>JAKPDL010000186.1 GCA_029552825.1 Bacteroidota bacterium | reverse complement strand
AACCTCAACCTCAAGCCGGCCGACATAGCCCACTATGATGGACCCGACAGAAGGCCCGTATGGTCAACAGCAGGCAGAAAGGTCTATTCAAACCTCTCGGAAGTCATGCTCCTTACCAACACCAACCGTGGTTACAGCTGGACTTTCACTGCACAGCTCAATTTCCCCATAGTGAGGAACTTCAACGGTATGTTCGCCTATACTGCTTCGATGGCAAAAGACATCACCGGCAATCCAGGCTCCCAGGCAGCTTCGGCATGGTCGAACAACCTGTCGGTCAGAGGACAGAACGACCTCGACCTGAGCTATTCACAGTACCTCACCCCCCACCGACTTGTGGGCTCACTCAGCTACAGGTTTGAATACCTGAAACATGCAGCTACAACTATTTCAGTATTCTACTCAGGTTATGTGGCAGGCAACTTCTCATACAGGTACTCCAACGACTTCAACAACGACGGTGTAAATGCCGACCTTATCTATATCCCGAAAGACCAGACCGAAATTACTTTCGAGGATTATATTGTTGGTGGAGTGGTTAAGTACACCGCTGCACAGCAGGCATCTGCTTTCTGGGCATACGTTGCACAGGACAAATACCTCAGGAACCACCTGGGACAGTACGCTGAACGTAACGCGGCATTCTTCCCATGGTACCATAGATTCGACGTCAAAATACTGCAGGATATCTTCGTAAATATCGGCGGTAAGAGAAATTCACTACAGGTCTCAGCTGACATTCTTAATTTTGGCAACCTGCTCAATCCGAACTGGGGTGTTAGAAAAGAACTCACCCTGAACAACGGTTCAATACTTTCATCAAGAATAGTGTCGAACAAGCCTGTATTCAAAATGGTTGAAGCAGGAGGCAAACTGCCGACATCCACTTTCAAGAATGTGAATACAACAGCCAGTACCTGGGGACTTCAGATTGGACTCAGATACACATTCAACTAAATTCTTAAAAATTAATTAATGTTTGAAGGGGGGTTATTTAACCTCCCTTCTTTTTTAAAGAACCCTCTATCTTAATGTGCTGTTTATTAATTACTTACATTTATAACTCGAACATAAAACACACACCTTCAGGAAGAAAAATATAAACTCATTAACGGTTAATAACTATTGAATCAAATGTTAATAACCTTAATTTTTTTGACTTGCTTTTAGAACCTCTGTTATCTAATTTAGCAACTACCCGCCTTTTTTACCGGTGGTTGTCTAACATAATCTTTTTCAGTAAATAATAGCATAATACGTTCAGGATATGGGAGAACTTTTTGTCGAGAAACCAGAAGTGTCAGAAAAGAAAGATTCAAAAAAGATGACACAGCCTTCGGCAGTTGAAACTGATGGTAAAAATATTGCAGGTGACTGTGCCGGAGCAGGTGAAGGCAAATTGAATAACCCGAAGGTTATATTTTCTCAGGACGAAGTGATGGAAGCAACAATAAAATACTTTAAAGGAGACGAGCTTGCGGCAAGAGTCTGGACTAACAAGTACGCACTTAAGGACTCGTACGGAAATCTTTATGAAAAGACTCCGGATGATATGCACCGCAGGATTGCAAGAGAGATTCACAGGATTGAAAAGAAGTATCCCAATCCACTCGATGAAGAATTTATATTCAGCTTACTGAAAGATTTTAAATATATTGTCCCTCAGGGTGGTTCAATGACGGGAATAGGTAACGATTTTCAGATAGCATCACTTTCAAACTGCTTTGTAATAGGGAATGAAGGGCCTGCCGACTCATATGGCGGCATAATGAAAATAGACCAGGAACAGGTTCAGCTGATGAAAAGGAGGGGTGGAGTGGGGCACGACCTCTCCCACATCCGCCCGAAAGGGATGCCTGTTCTTAACAGCGCCCTTACTTCTACAGGTGTGGTGCCTTTCATGGAAAGATACTCCAATTCTACCAGAGAGGTGGCACAGGACGGGAGAAGAGGAGCTCTCATGCTCTCCATCTCAATAAAACATCCCGACTCTACAGGCTTTATTGATGCCAAACTTGAAAGCGGCAAGGTGACAGGAGCTAATATATCGGTAAAAATTACCGATGAATTTATGCGCGCTGTGGAACAAAAATCAAAATTCAGGCAACAATACCCCATCGACTCCGACAAACCTAAATTTATCAGGGATATCGATGCTACGGAGCTGTGGAACAAAATAATTCACAATGCATGGAAATCGGCAGAACCTGGTGTGCTGTTCTGGGATACAATATTACGGGAAAGCGTACCCGATTGCTATGCCGACCTGGGCTACAGGACAGTTTCAACAAATCCCTGCGGTGAAATACCACTATGCCCCTACGACAGCTGCCGCTTGCTAGCCATAAACCTCTACAGCTATGTGAAAGATCCTTTCACCAAAAAGGCTAAATTCGATTTTGAACTCTTCAAAGAACATGTCGGACTCGCCCAGCGTATAATGGACGATATTATCGACCTTGAAATAGAAAAAATCGATTCAATACTTGCAAAAATTGATGCTGATCCCGAACCCGAAGAATTAAAACTCGTTGAGAAAAATCTCTGGAAAAACATCCGGAAGAAAACAGAAGAGGTCAGAAGGATGGGTATCGGCACAACAGGTGAAGGCGATATGCTTGCAGCTCTCGGGTTAAGGTACGGAAGTGACGACGCCATTGACTTCTCAGTAGAAGTGCACAAAACCCTTGCCCTTGAAGCCTACCGTGCTTCCGTTTACCTCGCTAAGGAAAGAGGCGCTTTCAAAATCTATGATCCCAACCGCGAGAAAAACAATCCGTTCATTAAACGCCTGAAACAGGCTGACCCTGCTCTTTACGAAAGCATGGTCAAACATGGAAGAAGAAATATCGCTCTCCTGACCGTGGCACCTACCGGCACTACAAGTCTCATGACACAGACAACATCAGGCATCGAACCAGTATTTTCACTTTTCTATAAAAGAAGAAGAAAAGTCAACCCGAACGACAAGGATGTAAAGATTACTTTCAGGGATGAAGTAGGCGATTGCTGGGAAGAATATCCTGTTCTCCACCATAAATTTATCGAATGGCTCAAAGTCAACAACTATGATCCTGACGCCGTGATGCAAATGAGCGATCAGGAGATTAATGAAATTATTGCCCGTTCACCCTATTACAGGTCAACAGCCAGTGATATCGACTGGGTTGCAAAGGTGAAAATGCAGGGCGCAATACAGAAATGGGTCGACCATTCAATAAGCGTAACCATTAACCTCCCTGCCGATGTAACAGAAGAACTCGTAAGTGAGCTTTATATGACTGCATGGAAATCGGGTTGCAAGGGTGTGACGGTTTACCGTGAAGGCTCAAGAAACGGAGTACTTGTCAATGCAACAAACAACCAGGGCACCGTGGTAGAACGGCCCAAAAGACCCAAAGTACTCGATTGCGACGTGATAAGATTCAAAAACAACGAAGAAGACTGGATTGCTTTCGTAGGCCTCAAAGATGGAAGACCTTATGAAATCTTTACAGGTATGAGCGATGAAGATACACTGCTCATTCCTAAAAATATTGTGAAAGGTAAAATTATCAAGGTAAAAGACGAAGACGGAAATACCAGATACGACTTCCAGTATACCGATAAATATGGATATAAAAATACAATAGGCGGACTTTCCCGGATGTTCAAGCCTGAGTTCTGGAATTACGCAAAACTTATCTCAGGGGTTCTCCGCTACGGCATGCCTATACCGGATGTCGTTAATCTTATCCAGTCACTTAAACTGGACAGCGACTCAATCAACAACTGGAAAAACGGTGTTGAAAGAGCCCTGAAGCGGTACATCCCCGATGGTACCAGAGCTAAAGGAAAATGCAAGGATTGCGGAAGCGAAACTCTGGTCTATCAGGAAGGTTGTTTGATATGCAATAATTGTGGCTCCTCAAAATGCGGTGGATCCTGATTCAAGATATTTCAACTCTTAATTAATCCAAATTCCTTTCCGGTGCTTATAAAAGCATCAATGGCTTTATCTAGCTGTTCTTTTGTGTGAGCGGCAGAGAGCTGCACTCTTATCCTTGCCTGACCTTTAGGCACTACCGGATAATAGAAACCTATGACATAAATACCCTTTTCAAGTAGCCTTGCTGCAAAATCCTGTGAGAGTTTTGCATCATATAACATAACGGCGCAGATAGCCGACTGGGTTGGCTTTATTGTGAAACCTGCCTCTTTCATCTTACTGATGAAATATTCCGCATTTGCATGCAGTCTATCCTGAAGTTCGTTTGTTGCCGACATCATCTCAAACATCTTTATTCCTGCTGCAGCAACCAGAGGAGGAATAGAATTAGAGAAAAGATATGGCCTTGACCTCTGCCTTAGCATTTCAATAATCTCTTTTCTGCCTGTTGTAAAGCCACCTATTGCCCCTCCGAAAGCCTTTCCCAGAGTTCCAGTTATTATCTCAACCTTGCCCATAAGGTTGAACAACTCTGTAACTCCCCTCCCCGTCCTGCCAACCACACCGGCAGAATGTGATTCATCAACCATCACCAGAGCATCATATTTCTCAGCCAGTTCAACAATACGGTCAAGAGGTGCAACATTACCATCCATCGAAAATACACCGTCAGTCACAATAATTCTGAACCTCTGCGCCTGTGCCAGTTTTAGCTGTGCCTCCAGGTCCTCCATATTTGCGTTTTCATAACGGTAGCGCTGCGCTTTGCATAGCCTTACACCATCAATAATCGAAGCATGATTCAATGCATCGGATATGATAGCATCCTCTTCAGTTAGCAGAGGCTCAAAAACACCACCATTTGCATCAAAACATGCCGCATAAAGTATGGTATCCTCAGTTCCGAAAAACTCAGCAATCTTCTTTTCAAGCTTCTTGTGAAGGTCAGTGGTTCCACATATAAATCTGACCGACGACATGCCATAACCATGTGTTTTCATCGCCTCTTTTGCAGCTTCTACAAGCTCAGAACTGTTCGACATGCCCAGATAATTGTTAGCACAAAAATTAAGAACCTTCTGACCTGTATCAAGAGTTATTTCCGGTCCCTGCGGCGACACAATTATTCTCTCATTTTTGTAAAGGCCTGCCTCCTTAATCTCTTTGATCTGATTTTCAAGATGTTTTTTAAATGACTGATACATATTTTTTTAATTTAAAATTAAATCCAACTAATAAACCAAACTTCAACCATTCTCAATCCGCCAACCAGCAAACCCATCAACCAGTTAACCAGTCAACCAGCTAACCCGTAAACCCGCTAACCAGTTAACCCGTCAACCCCTAAACCAGTTAACCCGTCAACCAGCTAACCCGTAAACCGCTAACCAGTTAACCCCTAAACCAGTTAACCCGTCAACCCGCTAACCCTCAATTCCAGTCCATTATCACCTTTCCGCAATTACCTTCTTCCATAACCTCAAAAGCCTTCTGAAAATCATCAACATGAAAACGGTGAGTGATTACCGGATTAAGATCTATACCACCTATTATCATCATCTCCATTTTGTACCATGTCTCCCACATCTCTCTTCCGTATATTCCTTTGATAGTTATTGCCTTGAAGATAATATCACTCCAGGGTATCTCGCATACCTGTGGCAGAATTCCAAGCAGGGCAATGCTTGACCCATTATACATGTTTTGAATCATTTCGCGGAAAGCAGCAGGAGAACCCGACATTTCCAATCCTACATCAAAACCTCTCATTCCCAGTTTCTTAACTGCATCAGAAATCTTTTCACCCTTTGAAGGATTAACCGTGAGTGTAGCACCCATCTTTTTCGCGATTTCCAGACGGTAATCGCTCAGATCGCTTGCAACAATAAACCGTGCGCCTGCATAACGCGCTATAGCAATTGCCATACTGCCTATCAATCCTGCTCCCGTAACAAGGACATCCTCGCCCAGAAGCGGAAAAGAGAGAGCTGTATGGGTTGCGTTGCCAAAGGGATCCATTATAGCTGCCCAATCATCAGGTATTCTTTTGTCGAGGGGTACAATGTTCGAAGCGGGAATTTTAACATATTCAGCAAATGCTCCGTCAATATTTACTCCCACTCCAACCGTGTTCTCACAAACATGTTCTTTACCTCTCCGGCAGTTGCGGCAATGGCCGCATGCAATATGCCCCTCTCCGGTTACCCTGTCACCCTCCTTTAAATTTATCACGCCTGCCCCCATCTTTTCTATATAACCCATATATTCATGACCGATAATCATAGGTGTTTTTATGGTTCTCTGTGCCCAGTCGTCCCAGCGATAAATATGAAGGTCGGTACCGCATATCGCTGTCTTCTTCACCTTAATGATTACATCGTTCAGGCCGGGTTCCGGAACGGGCACCTCTTCCATCCATATTCCCCTTTCGGGTTTTGACTTTACGAGTGCTTTCATCGTCTTCATACGGAAATAAATTTAATTTGAAAAACAGGGCGTTATTCTACGGCTAAATTAAAATAATTCCGGTGCTATTATGCTGATTTTTGTTATTATGTTAAATGTTAACAGCTTTAAGTATCTTTACGCCGGCAAAATCGTAAAGTTATTATGGTAAGAGTCAGATTTGCACCAAGTCCCACCGGACCGCTTCATATTGGCGGGGTAAGGACAGCCCTCTATAATTATCTCTTTGCCCGCAAACATAACGGAACTTTTATTCTCCGCATTGAAGACACCGACCAGACACGTTATGTGGAGGGAGCTGAGGAATATATTTTCGAATCACTCGACTGGTGCGGGATTAAAGTGGATGAGGGAGTGAGGGAAGGCGGTCCGTATGGCCCCTACAGGCAAAGCGACAGAAAAAATATATACCGCCAGTATGCTGAATTTCTTATTAATAAAGGTCATGCATATTATGCCTTCGATACTCCCGAAGAACTAGAAATGCTGCGTAAAAAATACGAGTCGCAGAAAAAAACATTTCTTTATAACGCCGAAGTAAGAAACGAACTAAAAAATTCACTTTCACTACCTGAACAGCAGTGGAAAGAAATGATAAACAGCGGCATTCCTTATGTGATAAGATACAGGATGCCGGTGAATGAAGAAATTTCTTTCGATGATCTGATAAGAGGGCACATAACGGTAAACTCATCAACACTCGACGATAAAGTGCTTTTCAAATCAGACGGGATGCCCACATACCATCTGGCCAATATTGTAGACGACCACCTGATGAAAATTACCCATGTAATCCGCGGCGAAGAGTGGCTGCCTTCCCTCCCCCTGCATGTGATGCTCTACCGTTCATTCGAATGGGAAGCTCCATTATTCGCTCACCTTCCGCTTATCCTTAAACCCGACGGAAAAGGCAAACTCAGCAAACGTGACGGTGATAAAATGGGCTTTCCTGTTTTCCCTCTGTACTGGCCTTACGGTGAAACCGCAAGGGGATACAGAGAAGACGGCTATTATCCCGAAGCATTCGTAAACATGCTTGCTCTGCTCGGCTGGAACCCCGGGACAGAACAGGAGATCTTCAGCATGGAAGAACTGATTAAGGAATTTTCACTGGAGAGAATACATAAAGCCGGCTCACGCTTCGACCCTGTAAAAGCAAGATGGTTCAATCATGTCTGGCTCCAGAAACGCTCAAATAACCAGCTGGCACATGAATTCAGTGAAATAATCAAAGGAAAGGGTTACAGTTGCGATATCGCCAGACTGGAAACACTTGTTGGACTAATAAAAGAACGAGTAGATTTTGTAAAGGATATGTGGGATGAAGCATATTTTTTCTTCAGCCCGCCAGAATCGTACGATAGCGACGCCCTACGAAAAAAATGGAACGAAGAGTCACCTCTCCTCCTTGCAGAAGTATCAAATTTATTAAGGAAAATAGAAGATTTTACCCCTGTAAACCTTGAAAAAAACGTCAGGGAATGGATAGAAAAGAAAGGATGCAACAGTGGTACCATAATGCATGCCCTTAGAATTGCAGTTGTGGGTAAACTTAAAGGACCCGGAATATTCGACATCATCAGCTGGCTAGGAAAAGACGAAACACTTAACAGAATAGAAAAAGCTCTTGCAACAATCGTTCAACAGTCATGAACCTTCCTCTTGCCGACGATTTCATCGACATCCATAACCACGGAGCTTCATCTGCGACAGGTATCTTCTCCGTAGAGAATATTACTGCCGATGAAGAAAGAGTTCCAGACGATTCACACGGCCTTGCATATACCATCGGAATACATCCCTGGCATGTGACCGTAAAAAACTACAACGAGCAGCTGAAAAAGGTCATTCTGTATTCCCGCCATTCCAATGTAATTGCTTTAGGAGAAGCAGGATTCGACCGCCTGAGAGGACCTGAAATTAATTTTCAGAAAGAAATCTTTGAAAAACAGGTTATTATTTCTGAAGAGGTTAAAAAACCTCTATATATACATTGTGTAAAGGCCTGGGAAGAACTTCTCTCGGCTCATAAAATGCTTAAACCCCATATGCCATGGCTTGTACACGGTTTCAGAGGCAAGCATGAACTGGCAATGCAGTTAATCACCAGAGGAATGTACATTTCCCTCTGGTTCGATTTTGTTATGAGACCTGAATCAACTCAACTTCTTAAGTCCCTCCCCTTTAACAGAATTTTTCTTGAAACCGACGGAGGGGATACAAAAATCAGCACTATTTATGAAAAAGTTGCAACAGATCTTGACCTGACTGTTGATCAACTAAAAAGTCAGTTATATTCAAATTTTAGAACTTTTTTCGGAGTCTGATGGAAGAATGGCTTTCAAGAACCGAACTCTGCCTTGGAAAAGAAAGGCTTGAAAAGATAAAATCGTCAAATATTCTGGTGGTTGGACTCGGTGGTGTTGGAGCTATTGCAGCCGAGATGCTTTGCCGTTCAGGAATAGGAAGAATGACGATCGCTGACGGTGACATAATCCTGCCCTCCAACCGCAACAGACAAATTCACGCACTCATCAGCACCGAAAGGCAACCCAAGGCGCTTGTGATGGAAAAACGTCTTAGAGACATTAATCCCGAATTACAGCTTACAGTTATAAACGAATTTATCAGGGATGAGAGAATGATCGAAATACTTGAAGAACCATTTGATTATGTGGTAGATGCTATTGACACTCTCTCACCCAAGGTTTTCCTTATATATCACAGTCTAAGAAGGAATTACCGTATTATAAGCTCCATGGGTTCCGGAGGCAAATTCGATCCTCTGCTTATAAAGGTCAGTGATATATCAGAAACTTCCTTCTGCCATCTTGCAAGAATGATACGCAAGAAACTTCACAAGCTGGGAATAAGAGAAGGATTCAAGGCAGTATGGTCACCCGAAATTGTTGAAAAATCCAGAATAATCAGAACAGAGGGAGAAAGAAACAAAGCATCGGTTGCAGGAACAGTACCATGGATGCCGGCAGCCTTCGGAATAGTTATTGCTTCTGTAGTTATAAGAGACCTGGCAGGAATAGAAATTAACGCGTCAGACATCCAATAACAATTGCATCATTCAGCCATCAGATTGCAGCCTCTTGTTTCACTGTGGTCATACCTCCCCAATACTTCAAATCCTCCATCACTCTGGAGCCTTCCAATGTCGCCTGTTGCTATAAAAGAACACGAATTTATGTTTGCAAGGTCAATAACATTTATAGCACCCGCTGTACCCGGTGCTGCAGATACCGAAAGAGGATCGTTCAACTCTCTCACAAGTATCTTCATCCATGGAGGAGAACTGAATTTGCCTTTGCCCTGTGACCATGCCTGACTCAGAAGCTCTGTCATACCATATTCCGAATGAATAGCAGGAACATTGAAACTCTCGATGAGTATATTGTGAAGCTCTTCTCTTGTTATTTCTTTTCTTCTGCCTTTCATCCCTCCTGTCTCTACTATTATTATACCACTCAAGTCGGAAGAAAATTTTTCAGCAAGATCCAGCAGTGCAAAACTTACTCCAATGAGCATGACTTTTTTGCCCTCTCCTGCCGCAAGTTTAAGTGTGTCTATCAGCTTCCATGAACCTCTTTCAAAAAATCTGCTTCTTTCAGAAGCACCTGAATCAATAAGTTTATTTACCATGTAAATCAGGGAACTGTTTGGCCGTTCAAGATAAGAGGGCAAAAGGGCTGCAAACAGGTAATCCCTGGGGTCGCCGTAAAAAAACTTGAAGCCTCTCAAAAGGCTCTCATCATAAAGACTGGGGTCGGTGATATAATGTCGGCTCTTTATCGTTCCTGTGGTACCGGTGCTTTCAAAAACCATTACCGCCTCTCTGCTTCCGGTAATTACAGTATGATTTCTGAAAAACTCAACCGGCAAAAAAGGTATCTCTTCGATTCGTTGTACTCCATTAATTTCAATGCCAAGCCTTTCTGTAAATTGTCTGTAAACCGGATTGTGCTGTACCTGATAATGAAAAACTTCAATGGCAATATCTTCAAATTCTTCAGGGTGTTTGATATTAAAAATTCTATCTCTGTACCCCGTATTCATCTCGGAGGGAAAGTTTTTGTGCCATCGGGCTGAAATACCCATTCAAAGGTGCATTCCGCATATGGATCCTGCATATCTGGCCTTTTCTCCAGAATGGTGCTTATTATCCTGAGCTTGGCATATCTTGAGTCACTTGTCCTGTATATCCAGATCTGATTAATCCTTACAGAGTCACCAATCTCTGTCCACACGGGTTCAGTAAACTCTGTAAGTGCGTTAAACGCATCTTCTGCTGATTTCGTGTCACTATACTGACCGTATCTGTAGAATGAATTTTTGAAATTATTGGTTATAAAAATTATTTTCAGTGGATTAAAATTCACATCATAATCCGACAATACTGATATAATATCAAGCTTGTTATTAAGGTCAGGAACCTTTTTCCCGGTTGGAACATGAAAGCCTTCAATATAATAGGTAGGTGATACTCCAGCTCTCTTGTTGTTTATGGTCATAATACCAGAATATACAGGCTTATCTTCCTTCCTGCATCCTGTCAAAAGTACTGCTACCGCCACTAAAAACAAAAACAGAGGCCTCATCTCTTTAAATTTTCACATTATCTTTTATTGCAGGAACAAATTTTATGCCTCTAAGATACTCTGATAAAAAGAGTTTATCTCTTTACTAATCAAAATATTACGAAGCATAAAAATTATATGGTTCCTGAGACTGCTCTTATGCCCAGCCTCAGGAACCGCAGATATTTACTCACCCCTTATTGCTGTGATACCAGGTAGCTTTTTGCCTTCCATATATTCGAGCATGGCGCCACCGCCGGTTGAAACATAGCTGATCTTATCAGCAAGGTTATACTTATTAACTGCAGCTACTGAATCGCCGCCACCAACCAGACTATATGCGCCTTTCTCTGTTGCTTCTGCTATTGCTTTGGCAATCGCCACTGTACCCTTCGAGAATTTCTCCATCTCAAAAACACCCATAGGACCATTCCATAGAATAGTCTTTGAGTTCATAATAACTTCACGGTATTTTTCAATTGTTTTTTCACCTATGTCGAGTCCCATCCATCCATCAGGCACATCATCAACCGGCGAAACTGATGTTTGAGCATCATTTTCAAACTTATCGGCATTTACACTGTCGACAGGCAGATAAAGATTTACACCTTTCTCTTTGGCCTTGTTGATGAGGTTGAGTGCCAGGTCGAGTTTATCTTCTTCACAGAGTGATTTGCCAATTTTTCCGCCCATTGCCTTCACAAAGGTGTAGGTCATACCTCCTCCAATTATAAGGTTATCAACCTTATTCAAAAGATTCTCAATCAGCATAATTTTATCCGACACCTTGGCCCCACCCATAATGGCAGTAAACGGCCTCTGTGGATTGTTAAGCACTCTGTCCATGGCAGAAAGTTCGCTGTTGATGAGGAATCCGAACATCTTTTTGTCTTCGGGGAAGTAATCTGCAATAACTGCCGTTGTAGCATGTGCCCTGTGGGCTGTTCCGAATGCATCATTAACATAAACATCAGCGTAGCTGGCCAGTTTCTTCGCCATCTCTTTCTGTTTCACCTTCAGTTCAGCCTTAGCTGCTTTTTTCTCTTCCTCTGTTGCTGTTTCCGGTAAAATCGGTTTGCCTTCCTCTTCGGGATAGAATCTTACATTCTCAAGCAGCAGTACTTCACCCGGCTTCAGCTCAGCCACCATTTTTTCTGTTGCTTCACCCAGACAATCATCTGCAAATTTCACTTTCATCCCGAGATGTTTCTCAAGTACCGGAATTACTGGTTTCAGCGAATATTTTTCCTGACGGCCTTCAGGCCTCCCAAGATGCGACATCAGGATGCAGGCTCCACCATCACCTATAATCTTCTTGATAGTCGGTAGAGCACCCCGTATCCTGGTATCATCAGTTACTTCCAGTGTCTTTTTGTCGAGTGGAACATTAAAATCGACCCTTACGATTGCTTTAAGACCTTTAAAACTGAAATCCTGAATCATTTTCATATAACTCTTATTTTAATTGTTTATAAACATCTTTTAATGCAAACCTATGCATTTTTTGGTAAAATAAAGAAAAGCAAATATACAAATAAATTGATTCAGGCTGAAACAAGTAAACACCAGTTTGAAAACAACTTCATGAACTTTACCTGAATCTTCGGGTTTATACATTTAATAAAATTCGTTTAACTAAGTAAACTTTATTTAATTTTGAAAGCGTATGGCAACAATTAAATTCAAAGGTAACCCGGTTACCACTTATGGAAATCTTCCGGTTACGGGAGCCAGGGCTCCGGAATTTGTTCTCGTTAAAACTGACCTGAGCAATTTCTCTCTTGCAGATGCTGCTGGCAAAAAGCTTATCCTGAACATTTTTCCAAGCCTTGACACTTCTGTTTGCGCAACGTCGGTGAGAAAATTTAACGAGCTCGCTGCAGGAAAAGAAGACACACTTGTCCTTGCAATATCTAAAGATCTGCCCTTTGCACATAACAGGTTCTGTTCAACTGAAGGCATAAAAAATGTTATACCTCTGTCTGGTTTTCGCAACAGTGATTTCGGAAAGGATTATGGTGTTGAAATGACCAGCGGCCCTCTTGCAGGATTATATTCAAGAAGCGTTGTGGTAATTGACAGAAACGGCACAGTCAGATACACCGAGCAGGTACCTGAAATAACACAGGAACCTGACTACGAAGCCGCCCTGAAAGCTGTTGAACAGTTACCTTAAAAATTGAATCCAATAATCTACATGCCCCTATGAATTTTGCACGAATACCAGGCCATCAGGAAACTATTGAAAAGCTTATAAAGTCGGTTAAGGAAAACAGGGTGAGTCATGCCCAGCTTTTTACCGGACCTGAAGGATGCGGTAGTCTGGCAGTTGCACTTGCTTTTGCACAGTACATAAGCTGTGAAAACAGGCACGAAAAAGATTCATGCGGTACATGTAAATCGTGTATCAAATACGAAAAGATGATTCATCCTGACCTTCATTTTGTATACCCTGTTTTAAAGAAGAAAGGAAGCAGTGAAGAACCTACAAGCGATGACTATCTGCCGCAGTGGAGAGAATTTATTTCAAATTCACCTTTCAGAAGCATTAACGAATGGTTTGAAATGATAGGTTCAGAAGAGTCAGGTCAGGGCATGATATATACTGCCGAGTCATCGGAGATTATCAGAAAGCTTAGCCTGAAGCCATATGAATCAGATTTCAAAATTATGATAATCTGGTTGCCTGAAAGGATGAACCAGACTTCAGCAAACAAGCTGCTTAAACTGGTTGAAGAGCCTCCTGAAAAGACTCTGTTTCTTATGGTAAGTGACGAACCCGACAAAATAATACCTACGATATTATCAAGATGCCAGCTGGTGAAAATTCCTGCTTTTAAAAATGAAGAAATAAAAAGCTATCTCAGAAATACTCTTGGGGCAACCGAAAAAGAAGCAGACGAAATTGCACGGTTGTCGCAGGGGAACCTTCTCAGGGCTATAAGCATTTTCGAAAAAGATGAGGCAACCACTCAGAACCTGGAAAATTTCCGCACTCTTATGCGACACGCATGGAAAAGAGATATTGCAGCTATGATCGAATGGGCCGATAGAATGGCTTCAACAGGCAGGGAAACCCAGAAAAACTTCCTTGAATACTCATTGAGACTGCTCAGGGAAAACCTGATGCTTTCACTAAAACAGCACCAGAAAGAACTGGTCTTCCTCTCGGATGAGGAAGCTGCTTTCTCCGAAAAATTTCACCCTTATATAACTACTGGTAATTGCAACAAACTTGCTGAAGAATTCAATAAAGCCGCCCTTCACATCGAAGCAAACGGTTATGCAAAACTGGTATTCCTCGACCTTGCCCTCAAGGTTACAAAACTCATTCGCTGAACTCTTTGCGTTGAAATTGCCATGTCGTAACAATTAATTACCTTTGCAGTTCAGTATTAAGCAGAGAAGAGCAAATGGAAGATAACAGGCAACAAAATAAACCTGAAACCGAACCAAAGGTAGCAGAACCAGCATACTGTCCCGGTCTGAATAAACTTGATTCTTATAACTGGCTGAAAAACCTTCCTCCTGAAGTAACTGACAATGAAATTGTTGAAGTAAGATTTAAAAACACAAGGAAGGGTTTCTACCGAAATGTAAACAATTTACGGCTGGAAATAGGCGATATAGTGGCAGTTGAAGCTTCTCCAGGACATGATATTGGCAGGGTATCACTAACCGGTCCGCTGGTACTGAAGCAGATGAAAAAGCTTAAAGTCATTCCTCCACTGGAGGAAATAAAAAAAATATACCGTAAAGCTAAACCTGTTGATCTTGAGAAATGGGAAGAGGCAAAGAAGCTGGAAATACCCACAATGCTGAAATCCAGAAAAATAGCAGAAAGCCTCAATCTGAATATGAAAATCAGCGATGTGGAGTACCAGGGCGATAAAACTAAAGCTATTTTCTACTACATTGCTGATGAAAGGGTTGATTTCCGCCAGCTTATCAAAATTCTAGCTGAGGAATTCAAGGTAAGGATCGAGATGCGGCAGATAGGAGCAAGGCAGGAGGCAGGACGTATAGGAGGAATAGGCTCATGCGGAAGGGAACTCTGTTGTTCGACTTTTATTACAAATTTTTCATCGGTTACCACAACACATGCAAGATACCAGGAGCTCACACTTAATCCCCAGAAACTTGCAGGCCAGTGTGGCAAGCTTAAGTGCTGCCTGAGCTACGAGTTCGACTGTTATGTGGACGCCCAGAAAAATTTCCCTCCAAGAGATGTTCCTCTTGAACTCGCCGACCGAACCCTTTATTTCCAGAAAATGGAAGTCCACAAAGCAATCTACTGGTACTCAAAAGAACCAAATACAGCTGCAAATCTGATGTCCATATCTGTTGACAAAGTAAGAGAGATACAGGAACTGAACCAAAAGGGTATCAAGCCAGATTTTCTCTTTGCTTCTGAAGAATCATGGAATGAAGAACCTTTAGCGGGTGACTTGCTTGAAGATAATAGCATCACTCGCTTCGACAGGCAACAGATGGCTAACGAAGAACTGAAACAACAGAAGGATTCTCAAAACAGGAAACGTAAAAAACATCATGACAGGAGAAAAAATTAAGCCTGCTGCAACTGCTCTGCTCTGTCTGGTGCTTATTTTTACCGGGTGTGACAGAAAAATTGTTTACACCGATTTCGTTAAAATTCCGGAAGAAAACTGGACAATTGACAACGTAATATCATTTGCTCCGGTTATTACTGATACCTCATCGGTAAGCAATGTTTTTATAACAATTCGCACAGGTGTGGAGTATCCTTATCAGAATATCTGGCTGTTTGTATCAACCTATTCTCCATCGGGCAGAACAATAACAGACACTGTCGAATACATGCTTGCCGACGCCAGAGGAAAGCGAACCGGCAGAGGCTTCGGAAACATCAAAGAAAATGATCTTATCTTCAGAAAAGGGGTCTATTTTCCTGAAAAAGGAACCTATATAATAAATGTCCGTCATGGAATGAGAACTGGAAACCTTAAAGGGGTTTATAACGTGGGGCTTCGTATCGAAAAAGCCGAAATACCTGTAAAATAAACTGCTTGCTGTGGGAAAAAATAAACTCACCCGCTGGGCCGAAATAAAAACTTTTAATAACGTTATAGAACCTGATTTTCAAAGTATTAGAAATAGTCCCCATCCATTGAAGGGACTCTGGCAAAAAGAATATTTTAAAAATAACAACCCTATTATCCTAGAACTGGGCTGCGGCAAGGGGGAATATACAACCGGTCTTGCTGAAATAATGCCCGCAATTAATTTCATCGGGATCGATATTAAAGGAGCAAGATTATGGAGAGGAGCTAAAACTGCCATTGAAAAAAACCTGAAAAATGTACTTTTTATCCGTACACGCATTGAATTCATTACCAATCTGTTTGCAGAAGATGAGATCGATGAGATATGGCTTCCCTTCCCCGACCCCCACGAAAAGAAACGAAACATTTCCAAACGTCTGACCAGCCCCTTATTCCTAAATAAATACCGTACCTTCCTGAAAAACGGCGGACTTATCCATCTTAAAACCGATAACAAACTGCTATATGAATATACTCTTAACCTTGTTTCATATAACAACCTTGAAATAATATGCTCTACCACTGACGTCTATTCATCTCATTCCGATGACAGGATACTTACACTCAGAACTTTCTATGAAGATGGATTTTTAAAGGAAGGCAAGAAAATCCATTATCTTTCATTCCGGCTCGATAAAAAAAGGGAAATTATTGATTATGAGCAAAAGTAATCGTTCTCAAAACATAAGTTTTTTTGAAAGGGTTTATGAAGTCGTGCGGCAAATTCCATACGGAAGGGTTACTTCTTACGGTGCAATTGCACGTTATCTTGGCACAGGACAGTCGGCCAGGATGGTGGGATGGGCTCTCAATGTATGCAATCATGCTGCTATACCAGCCCACCGTGTAGTCAACCGCAACGGATTGCTGACTGGAAAACATCATTTTGGAACACCTTTACTGATGCAACAATTACTTGAAAATGAAGGGCTTATCATTGAGGACGATCGTATTCTTAACTTCCATGAAAGATTCTGGGACCCATCAAAGGAATTAAGCAGTCTGAATAAATTTTGCCATAACACTAAAAATGACTAATATTGTAGCTTATTTAAAATTAATTTAAATAAAAATAATGTTTACGGAAGAACAGATAAAGAATGCGCTTGAGAAAGTAATCCATCCCGAAAAAAAAGAAAATATTATTTCTCTGGGCATTGTGCAACAAATTGAATCAGACGATACTGGTATTACAATTACTTTACTGAAAGAGAAAGCTTCAGATCCTTTCTTCTCATCAATAAAAAGCAATATCACTAAAGCAATCAAGGATACACTTGGCAGTGATGCTGTAGTAAAAGAAATCAGAGTAATTGAGAAAAGTAAGCCTGCAGAAGAGATCAGGGCTGTTGACGACAACTTGCCAGGTGTAAAGAATATCATTGCAGTTGCTTCAGGAAAAGGGGGTGTGGGCAAATCAACAATAGCACTTAATCTTGCAATAGGACTTTCATTAAAAGGTTATAAAACAGGGTTGCTCGACGCTGATATTTTCGGCCCTTCCGTTCCTGTTATGCTTGATGTAAAAGATTTCAGGCCTCAGGTAAAAAATATTAATGGCAAGGATATTATTGCCCCTCTCGAAAAATACGGCATTAAGGTACTTTCCATTGGATTTTTCGTTGAGCCCGACAGTGCCGTTGTGTGGAGAGGTCCGATGGCATCAAATTTCCTGAAGCAGATGTTGTCGATGACCGACTGGGGCAACCTTGATTATCTCATTATTGATCTTCCACCGGGCACAAGTGATATTCATCTCACACTTGTCCAGGAAGTTGCAGTAACCGGTGCCATAATTGTAAGTACTCCGCAGGAAGTAGCACTTGCCGATGCAGTAAAGGGAATAGCAATGTTCAGAAATGAAAAGATAAATGTCCCTGTAATCGGAATAGTTGAAAATATGTCGTGGTTTACACCAGCCGAACTACCTTCAAACAGGTATTACATTTTCGGAAAGGAAGGCTGCAGGGCGTTGTCAGAAAAAATGAATGTGCCCCTTCTTGGGCAAATACCTCTTGTGCAGAGTATAAGGGAAGGATGTGACACAGGACGACCGGTCGTACTCGACAGTAACAATCCTGCTTCGGAAGCATTCCTTGCACTTGCAGAAAAAGTGGTTGAAAAAGTTTCAGAACGCAATAAAAACATTAAACCAACAGAACGAGTAAAAATAAATTGAAAAAAGATGTCTGAAAACAACAACATTAGAGAACGAGTTATTAAGTCTCTGGAAAGAATAAGGCCCTATCTTCAGTCTGACGGAGGGGACATAAGTCTTGTTGAAATTACAGAAGATAACACTGTAAAAGTGAAGCTGCAGGGCACCTGCCATGGATGCCCGTACAGCCTCTATACATTGAAAGCTGGCGTGGAACAGGCTCTTATAAAAGATGTTCCCGAGATTAAACGGGTTATTTCAATCGACTGAAAAAACTCCCGTCTGTTTTAATTACCTTTGAGCATACTATAATAGCCGGTCAGGCAGTTTTAGTATAAATGATTTTTATTGTCCGGATGTAACATTTCATACAGGTTGCTGCCGGTACTGGTAATTCTTGCAGCCGGGGCGGGGTGTTCAGTTGAAAAAAACACCAGCACAACCAGGTTTTATCATAGCCTGACATCAAAATATAATATCTATTTCAACGGAAATGAAAGTTTCAAGGCTGGAGCCGATAAGATTACAAAATCATACAAGGACGACTTCACCACACTGCTGAGAGTCTTTGAATCAAGCGACCCTGCCATGGCACAGGTTGCATCAGCCGATATGGAGAGAGCTATCCAGAAAGCATCTAAAGTAATTACTCTCAAATCGATAACAGCCAAGCCTGAAACAAATAAAAAAACTTCACTTACAGAAAAGGATGAAGAATTTCTTAACAGAAAAGAATATAACGACTGGGTCGAAAAAAGTTACCTTCTTTTAGGTAAGGCAAGAATATACAGGCACGAGTTCGATCTGGCTAAATCAACCCTTGGTTACAATATCTCATATGCATCCAACCCTGATGTAAAGACCGAATCATCAATCTGGCTGGCAAGAGCATATACCGAAACTGGCAACTTCAATGAAGCCCAGAGAATTCTCAGGGAACTCGACGTTTCACGGGGTTACCCGGGAAATATCCTTTCCCTCTATTACACTACATTAACCGACTTGAATATCAGGCAGAAACGCTATGAAGATGCCGTTTCGAACCTTGAAAAAGCTATAAAATATACCACCGGCAAAAGAAACAGGATTAGATACACATTTCTTCTTGCACAGCTCTATGAAAAAACAGACAATAACGCAAAAGCAGAATCAAATTACCGCCGGGTAATTAAAATGAATCCCCCTTATGAAGTTGAATTCTATGCCAGAATAAATCTTGCCGGTGCTCTGAATCCTGAACAGGGAAATATTGAAAGTGTCAAAAAAGAACTCGTGAAAATGCTACGTGACCCTAAAAACAAAGAATATCACGACATGATATATTTTGCGATAGCAAACCTGTGCATGAAGGAAGGTAAAACTGAAGAAGCCATAAATTATTACAAAAAATCAGCCGCCGCCAGCACTTCCAATAAAAACCAGAAAGGCAAAACTTATCTTGCCCTTGCTGAATATTATTTCAATATACCTGATTATATTAATGCCGGAAAATATTATGACAGTGCAAGTTATTTTCTTGATGACAAATATCCCGACTTTCAGTCTGTTAAACTAAAAGCAAAAAATCTTAACTCACTGGTAAGCCGCCTTCTTGTGATACAGAGGGAAGACAGTCTGCAAAGGGTAGCCTCAATGAATCCTTCAGAAAGGAATATACTTATTGCTTCAATTATTGAAAATGTACGCCGTGTTGAAGCAGAAGCCCAGGCTTCAGGGCAGAACCCGGCAAATATGTACAACCTTGGTCAATATTACGAAAACGAAAGACGCTTTCAGCAGAATATTCAGCAGGAAGGAAAATGGTATTTCTACAATCAGGCAGCTCTGACCTTTGGCCGCACTGAGTTCCGTAGAAGATGGGGGGATCGTCAGCTTGAAGACAACTGGCGAAGACTTAACAAAGCATCAAGAACAGCCTCACCTGAAACGGCTGAAGGAGCAGCAGCCATACAAAATGGTAAACAGAACGAAATACCGCCTGAAGCCGATAACAAAAAGCCTGAATATTACCTTCGAGACCTGCCACTTAATGACTCACTCCTCAGAGTGTCGAACCAGAAAATTGCAATCGCCCTTCTTGAAGCAGGAAAAATTTATCACGAAAACTTTGCAGACAATAAAAAAGCTGCCGTTACAATAGAAAATCTCATCCAGAGATTCCCTGGAAGCAGTCTCGAACCTGATGCATTTTATACATTATATAATATATACAGGGAAGAAAATAATGCACCGATGGCGGAAATTTACAGGCAACGCCTTATAGAAAAATACCCCGAGAGCGAATTTGCAAAAATCATTTCCGACCCATCTTACTTCAACAGAAAACTTGAAGAAAACAGACAGGCTGAAAAACTGTATGAAGAAGCATATAACGCCTGGCTTAATGAAAACTTCAGCACTGCAGTTGCTCTTTGCAACGATGGCCTTTCAAAATTCTCACTTCATGAACTTGCACCCAAATTCCAGCTGCTGAAAAGTTACTGCGTAGCGCGCACTGAAGATGAAAGAACTTTCAAGGAAGAGCTTAATAAAGTCATAAAGTCCTGGCCCGACACCCCGGAAGCTAAAAGGGCAGAAGAACTTATCGCTTTCCTTAATCAGGAAATTCCGGAACTGAAAATAGAAGAAGACAAACAAACCGCAAAGGAAATTTATACCGAAGACAAAGATTCGCCCCACCTTTTTGTCCTGGCAATCATCGATCCTTCATTTAACATCAATCAGGCAACTTTTGATGTAATAAGCTATAATATAGACAATTATACAAACCGCAATTTCAGAACCACAGGTGAACTTGTTGAAAATAAATATATTATGATTACAGTTGCGGGATTCAAAGATTTGAATGAAGCAATGGAGTATTACAATGCCTTCAATGTTGAAAAAGAAATCAGAAACCAGACTGGAGCAAAAATTATTAAATTTATTATCGGCAGAAACAACTTTGCCGCCCTGCAGAAAGACATGAATCCTGATAGATATAGAGTATATTTCGTTGATAACTATCTCGGAGGGAAAGATGATAAATAAAACTTGCTGAGGGATGAGAAAACATAAGATATTATGGGTTGATGATGAAATTGAAATACTCAAGCCTCATATTTATTTTCTCAGTGAAAAAGGATATGAAATAACAACCTGCTCCAATGGTAATGATGCTGTTGAGCTTGTCAGAACAAATATCTATGATCTGATACTTCTCGATGAACATATGGCCGGGCTCAGCGGTCTTGAGACATTAAGGTTTATCAAGGAAATAAAACCAGAAATACCGGTTGTAATGATAACCAAGAGCGAGGAGGAGAACCTGATGGAAGCAGCAATAGGTTCAGAAATTGCTGATTACCTCATTAAACCGGTTAAGCCGAATCAGATACTGCTGGCACTGAAAAAAAACCTTGAACAGAAGAAACTTATTACCGAAAAAACAACAATCGATTACCAGAAAGAATTCGGGAAAATCTCTGATATGATAGCCCGAGCTTCAACGTTTAATGACTGGATCGAAATATACAAAAAGATCGTCTTCTGGGAGCTTGAACTGGACAAGCTCCCTGAAACGGGTATGAACCAGATATTGCAAACCCAGACCGATGAAGCCAATACTGCATTCTGCCGCTTTGTATCCAGAAATTATCTTTCATGGCTCGACCCTGCTGTAAGTGAAAAACCTCTTCTCTCCCACCAACTGATGCAGAAAAAGATCTTTCCGGAATTATCAAATTCTCAACCTGTTTTTTTCATTCTCATCGACAATTTACGTTACGATCAGTGGAAAACCATCCAGGCCGAACTGACAGAATTGTTCAGAATCATTTCCGAAATAATGTATCTCAGCATTCTGCCAACCACAACACAATTCAGCCGGAATGCAATCTTCTCAGGTCTTATGCCACTTTCAATCTCTCAGACAATGCCGGAAATGTGGATTGCAGACAATATAGAAGA
Organism: Bacteroidota bacterium; assembly: GCA_029552825.1. Classification (GTDB taxonomy): domain Bacteria; phylum Bacteroidota; class Bacteroidia; order Bacteroidales; family VadinHA17; genus LD21. The sequence goes on along the minus strand of JAKPDL010000186.1, from coordinate 5,476 downwards.
TGAAAGAAAAAATGAATTTGAGGAAGAATTTCTTAAAAGACTGATTCAACGGGCCGGACTGAATATAAAATGGAGCTACCATAAAATAAACAACAGCCTTGAAGGGAAAAAACTGAATGAGAAACTGACTTCCCTTCTGGAAAATAACCTGAATGTTCTGGTGTACAATTTTGTCGATATTCTGTCTCATGCCCGCACTGAATCAGGCGTGATCAGGGATCTCGCATACGATGAGCGTGCTTACAGAAGCCTTACAAAATCATGGTTTCTTCATTCATCTCTTCTCGAACTCCTCAAAATACTCTCTGAAAAGAAAGTAAGAATTGTATTCACTACCGACCACGGAACAATCAGAGTTAATAATCCTGTTAAAGTAATCGGTGACAGGGAAACATCGCCCTCACTGAGGTATAAGGCAGGAAGGAGCCTCGATTACGATCCGTCAGAAGTTTTTGAAATAAAAGCACCTGAAAAAGCATTCCTTCCAAAAACAAATCTAAGTTCAAAATATATATTTGCAATGAACAGGGATTACCTTATCTATGCAAATAATTTTAACCATTATGCAGCCTATTATAGAGACACTTTTCAGCATGGAGGGATTTCGATGCAGGAAATGATTCTACCTCTGGCATTTCTTGAACCGGTAATATGATAAATGCAAATTTCAAAATAATAATAAGCGAACTGAAACATCTTCCAAGAGCAGCGGAAGATATTCTTGCAGTTGCGGGCAGCAGGCGTATTTTTGCTTTCAGCGGACCTCTCGGATCGGGAAAAACAACCATCATCAAGGCAATATGTAAAAAACTCGGAGCTGTCGACTCTGTAACAAGTCCTTCTTTTACACTCGTTAATGAATATCTTACAGATAGTGGTGAACCGGTTTATCATATCGACCTTTACAGAATTAAAAACATCAGTGAGGCTTATGATTTTGGAATTGAAGAATATTTATACGGTACCTCATACTGCTTTATAGAATGGCCCGAAATTATTGAGGAACTCCTTCCTGAAAATACCGTCAGGATAAAAATCAGTGTCGGCCCACAGGAAGAGAGAATACTTGATTTTGAATAGGGTATTTTGTTCTGCATTTTCAATTTTATACCTTTGAATTTATAAACTGATCAGGAAAAAATGGAAGAACAGGGTAACAGAGAAAACAAAAATTACGGAAATGCATCTTTCATGCCGCAGGAAGAACAGCTTGAAACAACATACAGGCATCGTAAAATATCTATTGGAATTCCCTGCGACAAGAATGATGATGAAAAAAGAATAGCCCTTACACCCGAAGCCGTTTCAATACTCGTGGAAAATGGCAATGAGGTAATAATTCAGAAGGGAGCAGGAATGGGGGCAAATTATACCGATAAGGATTACAGCGAGTTCGGAGCAATTATAACTGATTCACCTGCAAGGGTCTTCAGTGCCGATGTAGTAATAAAAGTAGCTCCTTTCGAAGAATTTGAAATTGATTACATGAAAGGCAATCAGACGGTGATTTCATATCTCAATGTCCTGAAACTTAATGAAGAAACTCTGGCAAAACTGATAAGAAAAAAAGTTACCGCCATTGCATTTGAGAAAATAAAAGATTCGAATGGTGTGCTTCCAGTGGTGGAATCAATGAGTGAAATCTGCGGAATTACTTCCATACTGATTGCCTCTGATTATCTCAGTAACCATCATGGAGGCAAAGGTGTAATGCTGGGAGGAGTAACAGGTGTAACGCCCACACAGGTAATAATTGTTGGTGCAAGCACAGCCGGGGAGTACGCTGCCCGCGCTGCACTGGGTCTGGGCTCAGAAGTTATGATATTCGATGAATCGCTTCACAGGCTCAGAAGATTCCAGAGTCTGCTCGGACAAAGGCTTAAAACCTCTACATTCCACCCACAGGTACTTACAAAGGCACTCAAATCAGCCGACGTGCTGATAGGTGCAATAGAACTTGAAGATTTGAGACCATGGTACTATATCACAGAAGAGATGATACAGCTTATGAAAAAGCGTTCTGTGGTAATAGACCTCAGTATCGACCGCGGAGGATGTATTGAAACAACTGAGTGCCGTCCTTTGAAAGATCCTATGTATGAAAAGCACGGAGTGATCCATTTTTCGGCATGGAACCTGCCCTCACGTGTTGCCCGTACAGCATCAATAGCACTATCAAACATTTTCGCTCCTCTCCTTCAAAATATCGCCGATGCCGGAAGCATAACACAGCTGCTGAAAACCGATGCAGGTCTTCGAAACGGCGCATACCTTTACAACGGAATTCTTACAAACGAAACTTTGGGACAGAAATTCGGAATGCTTTCGAAAAACCTCGACCTTCTCCTTTCAGCATTCTGAAATTACCTGAAACTCAAATTTATTTCAGACCCTTCCTGCTTAATCACTGCATAACCACCCATAATCAGGGCACGGTTATCATTTATGTGCCCGGCCGGACACCCCGTAAAAACCGGAAAATCGTAATCCTCTACAATGTCTGCTATTGTCTCCTTAATTGTTTTTCCCCATAAGATTTTGCCATCCTGCATGCCACTGAATCCTCCTGTGAGAAGTGCAGCAGGACTTTTCAGCTTCCCGGCAAGCTTCAGTGAGGTTAGCATTCTGTCAACACTGTAATAATATTCTCCTTCATCTTCAATAAAAAGTATCTTACCACTTGTATCAGGTTCCCCCTTTGTACCTATCAGACTGTAGATGAGTGAGAGGTTACCTCCGGTGAGTACACCTTCAGCATACGTGCCACGCAAGGCTTCACCTTCCCACGAAAACGAAAATCTGCCTTCAAACAACGCCTGATGAAGTGTTATAAAGGTTTCATTACTACGCTGATTATCTGAATAATGAAGTGGCATTTCAGCATGAAGGGAGGCTATTCCACAAACTTCGTTAAGCCACATGTGAAGTACCGTCACATCACTGTAACCGATAAACCATTTAGGGTTCCTCTTCAAAGGGCGAAAATCGAGCCTGTCAATTATTCTCAGCAGGCCATATCCACCACGCGAGCAGAATACTGCCTTAATATTTCTATTGTCGATTGCTTCCTGCAGGTCCCATCGTCTTTCCTCATCCGTCCCTGCAAACGGCCCGAAACGATTTAAGGCATTCCTCCCAACCCTCACCTGCAAACCCCAATCCTCAAGGAACTTTACGGCATTTTCAATCTTCTCATAATCAATTGCATACGAAGGTGAGATTATTATGACTTCGTCGCCAGGTTTTAGTAATTGTGGAATTTTCTTTTTTGGAACTATCATTAATTCATATTCTTAGATAATTTTAAGTAAATAAACTTAAACTTAAGTTTTTGAAGGTAAACCAAGCCATGAGAGTGGTATTTCATTAAACATATAATGACAATTAACGCTATTAATATAATTTAGGACATCTTTATATTCAGGCTTTTTAAACCAGTCATTCAGAATGTAGACATATTCAACATTTAAACCTAAAGGTCTTACAAGTTTCTGATATTGTTTCCTTTTAAAATCACATGTTTGAAGCTTTTCATCAACGGAACCGGTTACTTGCTGATGTTTTACTTCAATTATATATAAGGTATTTCGTATAATTACCAGCAAAGCGTCATCAGGTAATAATTTTTTACTTAATAAATTACGCCAGTTTATTTCATTTTCTTCTAAAAACCTATAAAAATCATGTTTTCTAAAACATCTGGCCACCAACTCATCTTCAAAATATACTAATTTGCCAGCCATATCTGGTATTTTACTCAACTTATAACCAGGAATTTCTTCAATAACTTTTTGAAGATCAACCTTTTTTTCAAAATTGAGGCCAGTAATCGTACTGGCCCCACCTCTACCACCTGCTTTCATTATAATGATTCAATAAATTTAAAAGAAGTAATTCTTTCTTTAATCGTCGATTCTAATCGTTTTATTGATAAAGAGAGATAATTTTCGTCTAATTCACATCCAACAAACTTCCTATTTAATCTTATCGCAGCTACTCCAGTAGTTGAACTTCCTGCAAATGGATCAAATATTAAATCATTTTCTATTGTGCTTGCTAGTATTATCCTCTCTAAAAGTTTTAAAGGCTTTTGAGTAGGATGTTTACCAAATTTTTTTTCATCACCATTTGGTGCAGGAATAATCCACACCGATTTCATTTGTTTGCCATTGTTAATTTTCTTCATTTGCTCATAATTAAACCGGTGTTTCGATTTTTCATTCTTTGAAGCCCAGATAATAAGTTCTGTTGAATGTGTAAAATATCGGCATGAAAGATTTGGAGGAGGATTTGGTTTTTCCCATGTAATATCATTTAAGATTTTCATACCAAGCTGCTGCATAGCATACCCAACCGAATGTATAACATGATGAGTCCCTGAAACCCAAATTGTTCCATTAGGCTTTAAAAGCTTCTGGCATCTTGATAACCATTCATAATTAAATTCATGATTTAATTCGGGCCCTTTTGATTTATCCCATTCCCCTTTGTCTACTTTAACCATTTTACCGGCATGGCATGTAATACCACCGTTTGACAAAAAATAAGGGGGATCAGCAAATATCATATCAAACTTACCTGTGGGATATTTGCTAATAACTCTATCCATAAATTCTATACAATTAGCATGGTAGAGCCAAACACCCAGCTCATCGTTACGAAATACACATTTGTTGGGTGAATATTCAGAACTTTCCATTACTATTAATGGGAAAACTGATTCCTCATCATTGATCTTGTACTTCTTTTTCTTCATTACAAAGTTTTATATATTAAATAATCAAATAATTATCATTTTATCAATGAGTCAAGTAATTCTTTCAGTTTTTCCCAGGACATATTTCTCCCTTGCCCCGTCGGATAATTAACATCTTCCTGTCCCCAGATCCATTTATAGGCCTTAAGTAATGCTTCCGGATTTTCTCCTGCAGAGTTTGAAAGAGATATCAACTTAAGCACTTCATCAGGTTCCTCACCATTAAAAACTTTTTCAAAAGCTTTAAGTATTTCAATTGTCGCTTCTTTGTCAATCTTAGATTTTTCTAGTAAATCTTCATAAATCTGGTTATGTGTTATTTGCCATAGACTTTTTTCTTCTGGATTATAAATAAAAACAAAAAAATCATCCTTTTTCATAATTCCCCAAGCTTGTTTACCCCCAGGTTTGACAATGACAATTTTACGTCCGTCTGAAATATCTTCAACTTCATATCCAAGATAAGGGATATCAGTTAATCTCTTCACAAACTTCTTTCGCTCACAATTACGAATGCGTAATTCTTTAAGGTCTATTTCGTGAAAGTAAATATTCTTTTTCTTCATTTAGTTATTTAAATTAAAGTTGTGCAACTTTTTTTCTGTAAAATCATTTAAGCCACGATTAATTTTTTGACACTTAGAGAAGTATCCGAAGGAAGAGGAGCATGCTCCTCTTCCTTCGGAGCGTTTTCTTTTTCCCATATCCAGAGAGGTTCCA
>JAKPDL010000147.1 GCA_029552825.1 Bacteroidota bacterium | reverse complement strand
CGAGATGCAAAAAGAATATTATGATGTTCAGATAGTGGCTATGAATGCACAGCCATCAAAACAGGAAGAAACGTACGAAAAGCGTATAGAAAAACGAGCGCGTTTCAGGGATGAACGAAGGGTTGCGGAATATCTTTTAACCGCAGAATTTGAAAAAGCTGAACCAATAATTAGAGATTATGTGAAAGATTTTAGTTTTAATCTCATAGTAGCCACTATTGAATTTTTAGTTGCCAGCAAATCACCCATGGTAAGTAGTTTTTCCGTTGAGCATTTAAAGCGATATCATGACGATAATTACTCGCGATATTATAGCCCTTCAACACTTAACGCTTTTGCCGGTGAAATGAAAGTTGTTGATGCAATAGAAAAAAAGCCTGAAGGGGAATTGCCTGAGGAAAAGCCCCAAGCAGATTCCAAGCAGAAGTAGCATGCAATGTAAAGCAGGTTCAGAGCAGAAACAAATCATTAATGTACAGGATGGCTTTATATGGATAATTCTGAGTTGCTCAATTCAATACATAGGAGAATGATGAATGAATTACTAAATCGTTCTCAGGGAAGGTCAAGCGCACCACAGCTAAAAGAGATTATTGCATTAGACCAGAACTTACGGAAAGAGATTGCAGATCTTTATACACGACTGGTGGAACTGGGCGATAAAGATATGGCAATAAATATTTTATCCGATCATGTTGCCATCATGGTAGAGATGATAGTTAGCTTCAAAACTGAGAAGTAATAAGTATTCTGAGGTACAGTTATGAAAAAATTCATTATTGCTATTCTTGGGATATTGCTTATAACTTGCGCAGGAGAAGAATTTGGTGGTTTGGGAATTGAAGTGCCTGCTGGTCCTGAAAAGGTCAGTAAGGAAAGACCATTTGTTATAGCACGTGTATATGAAGGTGGAACAGGATACCAGGCAGGGCTTAAAGAGGGAGACATTATTATGTCGGTTGATGGTGTTCCGGTTGAGGGTTTGCAATATGATTATATTGTAAAAAATTTATTGCGTGGCAAGGTTGGGAGTGTGGTAACACTGGAAATCCAGAGAGGAGACAACTTGATGCTTTTTAGAGTTATGCGTGGGAAAATT
>JAKPDL010000122.1 GCA_029552825.1 Bacteroidota bacterium | reverse complement strand
GGTGGATATGGGTTGTCATTGTTTCCGAAAACAATCCAAAGAAATTTAATTTTCTGCAAAAGTTTAACTATACTCATTTTCACCATTTATTTCAATACTTAAACCTGTCTCTGATTTCTTCTATCTTTGCAATCCATTCTTCTTTTGTTGCCTCTCCTCTCTGATATTTAAAGAAAATCGGGTCTGCTTCTTCTTGATATGCCTTTCTTCTTCTTTCCTTTTGTATGTTAACAAGCATTTCAAGTGGCGATGGCTGGTCTGGTTGTTTACATTTAGCGTCAAACTCTTCTTTTGTTATTTCTACTGCATTCCATTCAGAAAGCACAGACAAATCATCTATTATAGAAGCACCGTAATACCATCCATCCACATAAATTCCTGTTATGCTTTCTGGTGGTAACACCCTTGCACAGCCTTCATACACGCCTTCACTAACTTCTTTCAGCTGGTATTTGAAGCATCGTATCATTGATACCCTCCTTTCCTCTTGCAAGTTCAATAAAATTGTTATACAGCTTCTCAGCATCAACCAGTCCAAGCTGTCTCAATGCATCAAGATTGCCTCTGCTTACATATCCAGTTGACTGCATGTCTATCATTGCCTGTATTGAAAGCCTTTTAATCCAATATTTTTCTTCTGCCTCTTGCAATTGCTCATAAGTGTATTTTGGCATAGACTTGAATATTGCATAGAGTGTTTCAAACTCTCTTATAGCTCCTTCCAATGCAAACTGCAAATCCTCAAGTTCTATCTCAATAAGCTCTCTTTCCAGTTCATCTTTTTCCTGCTCAAGCTTGCGTAACAGTTTTCTCTGTTCTATACTTGCTCTCTTTATAGCACTGTATTTTCTCTGAAGTTCTAAAACGCATTGCATGTATTGTCTTTCTTGTGTAACATGGTCTTCTATGACAAATTTTTTCAACTGAAAGTTAGTTCTTGGCTGTGCAATGTTTCTGAATGCCTCATATATCTCTTGCTTCGCAGACAGAATTTCGTTAAGCTCCATTACCAGCCTCCTGTGGATACACCTGCTAAAGTATATCTTGCCTGTGATAAGTTAGCTGACGATACAGCCTGTGTTGTTTCAGTTGCGAATGTAACTCTATCTGCTGTGGCAGCATAACTTTCTATATGTCCACCAGCAAATATTCCTTTTTCTGAATTTGATACTCCTGCTAAACCATGTCTTGCCTGTGATAAGTTAGCTGATGACACAGCCTGTGTTGTTTCAGTTGCAAATGTAGTTCTGTCAGCTGTGGCAACATCACTACCTGCACTTCTACCTGCAGCAAATATTCCTTTTTCTGAATTTGATACTCCTGCTAACCCCCACCTTGCCTGTGATAAGTTAGCTGATGACACAGCCTGTGTTGTTTCAGTTGCAA
>JAKPDL010000120.1 GCA_029552825.1 Bacteroidota bacterium | reverse complement strand
GCCATCGACTTCGGATTTTTCGGATTAAAGCTCTTTACGATCTTGGCCCAGAGCATCCTTGCTGCCCTCATCTTCGCAATTTCCATAAAATGATTCATCCCTGCGGCCCAGAAAAACGAAATCCTTGGTGCAAAAACGTCAATATCGAGGCCAGCGTTTATGCCTGTCCTCAGATATTCAAGCCCATCGGCAAGGGTATATGCCAGCTCAAGATCACAGGTGGCCCCAGCTTCCTGCATGTGATAACCCGATACGCTTATTGAATTGAACCTCGGCATCTTTTCAGCTGTATACCTGAAGATGTCAGCTATTATCCTCATCGAAAACTCAGGAGGATAGATATATGTATTTCTGACCATGAACTCCTTTAATATATCGTTCTGGATGGTACCCGAAAGTTCTTCGAGTTTTGCACCCTGCTCAAGTGCCGTAACGATATAAAATGCCATAATCGGCAGTACGGCCCCGTTCATAGTCATAGATACCGAAATCTCCCTGAGAGGTATCTGATCAAAGAGTATCTTCATATCGAGCACCGAATCTACCGCTACACCTGCCTTACCTACATCTCCTGCAACCCTTTCATGATCCGAATCATATCCGCGGTGAGTGGCAAGGTCAAATGCTACAGAAAGCCCTTTCTGGCCTGCTGCAAGACAACGCCTGTAGAAAGCGTTAGATTCCTCGGCAGTGGAAAAACCTGCATACTGCCTGATAGTCCAGGGTACCATCGTATACATTCCAGCATAAGGTCCCCTGAGAAAAGGAGGTATCCCAGCTGCATAATCAAGATGCTCAAGGTCTTTGATATCCTCAGGTGTATAACAGCTCTTTACCGGAATCATTTCGGGCGTAAGCCATTCCTCACCTGATTTACCCTCATCTTTCCTGCGGGCAAAATGTTTGCCATCAGATAAAATTCTGTCTAAATCATCATATCTGAATTCAGGCCTCATCTTCAATCATTAATAAGTCCGGTGATACGATGGAACATCGAAAGTGTTTCAACAAGTCCCGAACGTATACTTATAAAATATTTAATTCCTTTCTGCTTTAATTCTTCCATGCATGGAGGGTTTCCTGCTACTACAAGAATAAACCTGTCACCTGTCTTTTCCTTCAGTTCAGGAGCAAGTTCGGCATATTCTTCATCAGAACTGCACAGAACAATTATATCTGCGCCGTCTTTCATTACGGCTTTAACACCCTCATCAATGTTTCTAAAAAGGGGATTATCAATTACCCTGTAACCTCCGCATGCAAAGAAATTTCCTGAGAACTGGGAACGTGCCATTGCCATGGCAAGATTACCGATTGGAAGGAGAGCCACAACGGGTCTGTGCGATGCTCTTTCGGCAATAAGTCTCAGTTTTTCAATCTCTTCAGTTCCCCTGCCTGTCGGCAAAGGTTCAACTTCAAAACCTTCTCCAACACTCTTTCTGCTATAAATCTTTCCGATATCGAGATCATCAGGTGCTTTTTCGTCAAAAGCAGGATAATGTGTTGTACCAATAAATACCTCTTTACCTGCAGCCACATCTTTCAATCTCCTACCTGCAACCTCCCTGACTCTTTTCTGGATAATGCCTTCCCTGAGTGATTTCAGGAATCCTCCATTTCTTTCGGTATCAACAAAGAGTTTCCAGGCATTTTCGGCAATAAGGTGCGTAAGAGTTTCGATATAGTATGCCCCTCCTGCAGGGTCTGATACTTTACTGAAATATGCTTCTTCCTTCAGAAGAAGCTGCTGGTTGCGGGCAATTCTCTCCGAGAACTCATCAGGCTTTCTGAAAATAATATCAAAAGGTTCAACTGTTAGTGAATCTGTTCCGCCGAGCACTGCGGCCATAGCTTCAGTTTGCGTGCGAAGCATGTTAACATACGGATCGTATATGGTCTTATTCCATCTGCCTGTAACACAATGTATTCTCATCTTTGTAGCATCCTCATTTTCAGGCACATAAGCCCTTACTACCGCAGCCCACAGCATACGTGCCGCACGGAGTTTTGCTATTTCAAAGAAATAATTTGAACCCAATCCAAAGCAAAACCTTATGCCTGAAGCTGCCCGTGCAGGCGATATCCCTCTTTCAGTCAGGGCTGCCATATACTCATTCCCAATGGCAAGACCATATGCAAGTTCAGTTACTGTATCTACACCTGCATTTGCAAAATGCGAAGCATGCACCTGAATTAATCTGAATGCCTTTAAATTGGTTGCCAGCCTGAATAGTTCTGACAGGTAATCAAAGCTTTCTTTAACTGATGTACAAAGTTTTCCGTTAACCATAAGCCGACCAACCGGATCTGCCTCAAACGCACCTCTGAGATTCTCTGCCGGTATGTTCCTTTCCCTCAGCAAACCGGAAACAATTTCGACAATTTCCTTCGCTCTTCCCTCACAAATGAAATTAACCTCAGCCTTTTCCGGAGAGATTCCTTCTAAAAGCAATCGGACGTTTTCCGGTGTTACAGCTTCAGGGTCCTTGAGTCTGAACCCCAGGGATTCGACACCTTTATCCAGAAGTAGAAGGGCTTTTCTGTTTGCTTCCTTAAAATTGTCAACCTCAATATCCTGTCTGACCAGCCAACCGTTCCCTTCAGTATTTGATCCCCTAACCCATGGAAATTCATCAGGACCAGCTGCAAGATGCGGATAACCCTGAATATCCTCCCTGCGGTAAAACGGCATCACTTCAAAACCTTCAATGGTCTTCCAGACAAGCTTTCTGTGGAAATCTGCACCTTTCAGGTCGGCAACTATTTTTTCCATCCATTCCTCTGAAGTCACGGGAGGAAATTCTTCAAACAGTTTTTCACGAACAGGCATAAAAGGTATAATAATGATTCAACAAACTAAGCAATTATAACTCAACAACTTTATGAATTATATCAGTTTTTATCCGGGGTTATCTCTTCCTTGCCGGCAAATTCCATAAGGTATGCTTTGATGAATCCGTCAATTTCACCATCGAGAACTGCCTGAACATTGGAGGTTTCATATCCGGTACGCAGGTCTTTTACCAGTTTATAAGGATGTAGCACATATGAGCGAATCTGCGACCCCCATTCTATCTTTTTTTTCTGACCTTCAAGCTTCGCTTTTTCCTCCTGCCTCTTTCTTAGTTCAAGCTCATACAGCTGCGATTTCAGCAACCGCAGGGCGTTTTCCTTGTTGGTGAGCTGAGACCTTGACTCCTGGTTTTCAATTACTATACCGGTCGGAATGTGCCTGAGCCGCACAGCGGTTTCAACTTTGTTTACATTCTGCCCTCCCGCTCCGCTCGATCTGTAGGTCTCCCATACGATATCAGCAGGGTTGATTTCGATTTCAATATTGTCGTCAACAAGTGGTGTAACAAACACTGAAGCAAATGTCGTCTGGCGTTTTCCCTGTGCATTGAATGGTGAAATCCTTACAAGACGGTGTACCCCGTTTTCGCTTTTCAGGAATCCGTAAGCCTTTTCTCCGTCAATCTCTATGGTGGCAGATTTAATTCCAGCTTCATCACCCGGAAGGATATCGTGCTGTTTGACTTTGTAGCCATTACGTTCTGCCCAGCGTGTATACATCCTGAGAAGCATTGCTGCCCAGTCGTTGCTTTCAGTGCCACCTGCACCTGCATTAATCTTCAGCACTGCACCCAGCTGATCTTCTTCCTTCCTGAGCATGTTCCTCAGTTCAAGATCCTCAATCAGCGATAAACATTCCCTGTAATGTTTATCCACATCATCCTCCGGAGCCTCCCCTTCCCTGTAAAACTCATACAGCACAGCAAGGTCATCCAGAGCATATGAGACCCTGTTTACTTCATTAACCCAGAATTTCAATGCTGATATTTTCTTAAGAACCTGCTCGGCTTTTTTGGGATCATTCCAGAAATCAGGCTTTCTGGTTTCAGTCTCGAGCCTGCTTATTTCGCCCGACTTGCCTTCAATGTCAAAGATACCTCCTCAACGCATCCAGGCGTTCGTTCAGATCCTTTATCTGTTCTGTTGTTACCATTCTCTCATAAATAATTGAGGTGCAAAGTTAATAATTTTCCATGTTTTTATTTCCTGCTGGCAGATTGGTCTGGAAGGGAATTTATCCATTTACCTGTTCCCCACATGCTGGAAGAATTTATGAAAAACAAAAAGAAAAACTTTTAAGATAGCTCCATGGAATGGAATAAACTATCTGGGCTGGGGTATAATTCTATTCAAATTCAATAAACCTTGAAACCTGAGAAGGTGCCGGTACCGGTTTGAGTTG
>JAKPDL010000091.1 GCA_029552825.1 Bacteroidota bacterium | reverse complement strand
CCTTATGGAGGCAGTCCCCTTTGCTAAGGCAGTAAGTGTATTACCACTTACCGAGACTACAGCCGTATTGCTGCTTTCAAATGAAACAGGCAAACCCGACGAAGTAATAGCCTGTAACCTGAATGTGTCGGTTATCATCATAGTTTCAGGACTTCTTGAAATAATTATTGTCTGTCCGGCTTTATTGACAGTAAGTATTTGCTCTACATCCGGAGCAGGATTATAATTCTCATTACCCGGCTGAGATGCTGTAATTGTTGTTGTACCTGCCCCGGCAATATGAACCAGATTACCAGTTACTGTAGCCACAGAAGTGTTGCTGCTGGAGAATGATACCGGCAAACCTGAAGTAGCGGTAGCAGTGATGGTAAAGTCGTTATCTCCATATGTTTTTTCCGGCAGTGGAGCGAAGATGATGGTCTGATTAGCCCTGTTAACTATAAGTGTTTGTTGTACATCAGAAGCCGGATTGTAATTTTCATTACCAGGTTGAGATGCGGTTATTATTGTTGTGCCTGCCCCTACAATGTGAACAGAGTTGCCTGTTACAGTAGCCACAGAGGTGTTGCTGCTTGAGAAAGACACAGGCAGTCCGGAAGTTGCCGTAGCGGTGATGTTAAAGTCGGCATCTCCATATGTCTTTTGTGGCAGTGGAGCGAAGGTGATGGTCTGGTCGCCTTTAACAACTGTAAGCAGACGTTCATAGCGGGCGGGGGCATAGGTTCCGTTTCCTGCCTGGCGGGCAGTAATGACTGACGTTCCTACCCCGGTAATTCTTACCTTGTTTGAAATAATAGCTGCCACCAGCAGGTTCGAACTTGAATAGGTTATGGCACCCCCGCTTGAAGCTGATGCACCCGGATTAAAATCCGGATCTCCGTATTTCTTTTCGGGGATGACAGGGAAATTTATTGTCTGTGCCAGAAGAGTAACTGGTATATCAGTGAAAGACAACAGATATCCTCCCGTAGTGGCGGTCACATCTCCCTGAGTATAAGCAACCGTGACTGTTTCGCTGCCAGTTAAAGGTGTGGCAAGAGAAAGCGAAAACGAATAGGGGTCACCTGTTTTGAGTGCCACTGAAGTAACACTCACCGGAGTGCCGTTAACCTTTACTGTAAACTGATTTTCTTTACCGGCAGGATTGTTCATTTGCCTGTCGAACTGTATCTCAACACCTGTGTTTTTTGCAACTACCATAACATTCGGTATGCCGGGCGGACTTACATTGATTGTAAAGGTTGCTTCCGGGGAGTTTCCGGTGTTATCTGTCACATAGAAGTTAAAGCTTCCCACTCCGTTTCCGGTACCTCCGTCAGCAGCATAAATAAATCGCCTGTCAGGGTCAGTGAGCTGGGTGGGTACTGTTGTAATCTTTTCTGCTTTCAGTCCTCCGCTTACCTGATAGAGAGAACCCTGAGCAGGAAGGCTGGTAATAGTTGCTGTAACAGGAGTGCCATCACCTCCGGTGTACTGAAGACTGGTTAATTTCTCCTGATTCTGCTCCACCCACATTGTTGCAGGAAGAGCTGCAATCGGAGGGGCAGAGCTTGTATAAAACCTTTTAACCTGGCACCAGGTGGTACCTGTCGTGTTGGTTGCAAAGACACCCCAGTAATATGTTTTATCAAGAGTTAATCCGGTGACATTGTAGGTAAGGTTTGTTCCGGGGTAATAGACAGTCGCATCAGTGAGGTCGGGATAATCAGAAATATAGAGTGTATATGAGGAAGTATATTCAGATTCAGCCCATTCGAAAGTGTGAGATCCTCCTATTATAGCATCGGAAGAAGGCGATATCAGTCTGGGGATACCCGGTTCGGGCAGGGAGATGTTTTTTGTAAGATATACCCAGTCGTATTCAGCATTTGAATTTAATATGTATGAACCACCTCCGTCGGGAGTGAATGAAATGGCAAGACCTGAATAAACTGCATTTTCATCGTGATATGCATACTGGACACCAGCTGTTCCGTTGCTGTTTTCAATACCTATAGCAGCACTGCTGCCTCCCGGAAGAGGAGATGTGTTGTCAACTATTAGCCTGTACTGTATCTGAATTTTATTGGAAGTTTCATAAAGAATTACCGTAAATGTTCCCAGAACACTCGGGGGATTGTAAAAATTCATGTTTCTGAACTGTATGATGCACTTTTTATTTGGAGAAGCACCTACTGTAGTATACATTATGTTTCCCGAAGCGTCAATTGCAAGGTCGTCCCAGAAGGCGGCTATGAAGTTATTCGGAGCGGTGGCAGAGGGAATAACAGCTTCTGTTGCAACTGTTGAACCGGCCCCGAAAGTAACCAGTCCGTTGGAACTTACATAGAACTGGGTGTAGCTGTTACCAAAAAAGGTAAAAGTAAATCCTATATCAAACGGACCGTATGAAGCATTATTTACATATCCTTCCTTTGCAATTATGCCCTGATAGATAGTTTCAGATGGCTGGGAAAAGATTGTTATAGAGCAGAAAATAAAAATCAACAGAATTGATAAGGATCTCATTTCAGTACATTTTAAATTCTTTAGTATGACACATAAAACTGATAAACAGTTGCTTCCGGGCATTGGCTAACAACTGCTTACCAAATTTAATCAAATAAAATGCATAAAATGCCTTATTTCTGAAATATTTTAAATATGCCGAGATCAAATATTGAATGACGAATCATCCAAAAGGCTTGTCTCCGAAAGGGCTCTGAAATGGGGAATCATTCCCTTTGCCTCCGCCTCTTGGCCGTGGAGGCGGGTTCGGCGGAGTGACAGTCATCATTATCAATGAAATGGTTCTATCGAGCTCAACTTTCGTAATTTCCGGTTTTTTATATTTTTTTGCTTTCTTCATCTCAGCCAGCGGAATACAAAAATAGTATTTTTTCAGGTTTATTGTTTTACAATGAATCTTGCAATGTGCTTCAGTAATCCAGTTCTGATATCAACAAAGTATAATCCGCTTTGTTCAGGTGCTTTTATCTGCAGGGGTGTACCGGAATGGAAATAAACACTGTTTACCGAATGAATAATTCTGCCGTTAAGGTCAATGATTCTTACTGAACCGATTTTGCCATCCCACGTCTGGCTTAAAGGAATTATATTCAGTATGCCTCCGGTAGTGTATATTCTGAAATCTTCATTACCTGCAGCAGGCGATTCAATACCTGTGCTTATGTTTGAGATTTCAAGGATAAATCTTCCTGCAATTTTCCCTGCTTCGTCTGAAAATATGTATTCAGGGGTTTCCCTCAGATCGACAGTAACACCTGCCGTGAGATCTTTAAGTCTCACATTGTACTCCGGAAGGTTCTGAATCTGCAATGCATTTATTGTGTAAGAACCCGATTCACTCAGTATTACAACGACAGGTATTTCAGTTTTGGTCTCAGGAAACGGAAGCCCGTTTATAGCATAATCAACTGCATCAAGAGATGTGTATATTTGAGTTCTGGTGCCGGACATGATCATCTTTACCATGTCAAAATCGT
>JAKPDL010000067.1 GCA_029552825.1 Bacteroidota bacterium | reverse complement strand
TTAAATCTGGCAATAGTGAAGCAATTTCCAACAGGTATAAGGGAAAATGGAACTTTACATCTTGTCAGTGACAATGGGTCACAGCCGACATCAGGGAAATTTATAAACGAGGCATTTATTCTGGGAATCAAGCAGGTATTCGCCAGTTATGACAATCCAAAAGGGAATGCGGATACTGAACGAGTAATACGGACATTAAAAGAAGACCTGGTGTGGACAAGAGAGTGGACAAGTCCTTATGCATTCCGGGAAGAACTGGTGGCATGGATTAACCGGTATAACCAGGATTATCCGCATTCATCTTTAGGATATATGACACCAGTGGAATTTGAACAAAAAGAGATAAAACAATCACCTTTAACCAGGTCGCCTAATTCTCCCTTATTTTGCTCTTGACAAATGGGGGGCAGTACAATAGAATTTATTAACACATAAGATGAAAAAAGGTTACAAAGGGTGTAAGGATGGAAGTAAGAGAAATTGGTAGTCGTCTTGAATTATTTGTAGATGAATGGCTGATAGAACAAAAGGAAGCAGTTCAGTTAACACTTCATCATCCAGTGCCTGCTGAAATTGTAATGGAATTCAATATGCCCTGGGAAGGAAACACATGCGGTTATGTTACAGTGTTCAAAGATAAAGACATATTCAGGATGTATTACAGGGCTTCTAATACAAATTTGGAAACAGGACAGGAAACCCATCCTGCATTTGTTTGTTATGCAGAAAGCACAGATGGGATACACTGGACACGGTCTTATTTGAATCTTTACCAGTTTAATGGCTCTAAAAACAATAACATCATATTACAGGGGTTAGGATCTCACACTTTTGCGACGTTTCTTGATACCAATCCTGCTGTGAAAGAGGAAGAAAGGTATAAGGCATTTGGTGCATATGGAGAAGAAGGTAAAAATGGATTATTTGGGTTTGTTTCAAAGGATGGCATCTACTGGAAATTAATGAAAGAAGAGCCGGTATTTCCTGATGGTGTATTTGACTCACAGAACACTGGTTTTTATGACAATTTAAGAAATAGGTATTTTGCCTATCACAGGGGATGGACAGAAGGCGAATATCAAGGTATTCGTTCAATTATGGTGCGTACATCTGAAGACTTCCAGCACTGGACAAAGCCAGAATATCTTGTGTATGAAGATAGTCCTGAGGAACATCTGTATACAAATGCTATCACTCCTTATTTTCGAGCGCCTCACATATTTTTTGGTTTTCCAAAACGATTTGTTCAAGAAAGGCAGAAGGTTGCACATAGATATAGTGGTGTTTCAGATGGAGTATTTATGACCAGTAGGGATGGAAAGGTATGGAAGAGATGGAATGAAGCATTGATCAGGCCTGGATTGATGCAAGAAAGGTGGATCAACAGAAACAATATGACAGCGTGGGGTATTATTGCGACAAAATCAAACATTGTTCCAGGGGTAGAAGAAATTTCCTTGTATTCAAGTGAGGCATATTACGTAGAAGGGAATCGACTTCGCAGATTTACCATCAGGATGGATGGCTTTGTTTCAGTGCATACAGGAGGTAGACAAGGTATGTTCACCACGCATCCATTGGTTTTTGATGGAAGAAATCTTGTGTTGAACTATTCAACATCAGCAGCAGGGTTTGTCAACATTGAGATTTGCGATATTGAAGGAAAACCAATTGAGAGCTTTTCTTCTGAAATTTACGGAGATTCAATAGAAGAAAAAGTTTGCTGGCAGCCAAATAATAACCTAT
>JAKPDL010000054.1 GCA_029552825.1 Bacteroidota bacterium | reverse complement strand
AAACTATATTTCTGATACCAGGAGCAGCGTTTATCCGGGTAACGAAATAAACAATATAGTATCTTCCGAGGTCAGCGCATTTTTCGATGGGATAGCAAGCGCCGATGCCGTGGCGAAACGGATCCAGAACAGGGCGGAGCTCTATTTGAATGAATAGAGTCTGTGGATAATTAAAAAATTAATGTAACCTTTTCCAGCTTCACGGGATGTTTATTAGTGAAAAGCAAAAGTAATTATTTAAATTTACTACACAAGGAGCGCTTGTTATCCATGCCAATGTCGAGCAAAAGATTCCATCCGTTGCACTCCAGAGCCCTGAGGATGCCGGTTATTTTTTTGCTGGTTCTGAGCATTTTATTCTTTACTTCATGCCAAAATCCGAATGATGCGTCCGATGATGGCAAAGACGATTTGAATGCCATAAAAACATATGAAAAAAAGGAGCTTGGTGGGATAGTTTATAACAGCAAGATCGGCATGCTTGGTGAAAACCGCATTTTCCGCCTGCAGGAAAAACAGGACGGGAAATTTATGTGCCTGACGGACAGCGAGGGCAATGTCATAAAGGAAGAGAAATGCCCATACAACTACTATTCATCCGATACCGACAACGAAGGCAGGATCTATATATATTCGGAAACGATCAATGAAGAAAGAAAATGTACCGAAATGATGGTATACGTTTATGACCAGGATTTATCGAAAGTCGGCGAAATAGATCTCGGGTACGGAACATTGACTAACGGGACTTTCATCCTGAAAAACCTTAATATAGACCCGAACAAGTGGATAATCCTGTCTGAACCTTCCAGTGAAATCAAGGTATTCGATTTTAACGGCAAGTTGATCAATACGATCGAATATCATGTTATCGATCTTGATGCCGGAGAGGGAGGCAAGCTGCTGACCCTGGGTACCAGAGAAGGGATCCGGCATGTGGTATCCTTCATTGATCCGGCAACGGGGATAACGGAATGGGAATATGATCTTGACGGATCAGGATACAGCGCAGTGGTGTATAACTGGTTGGACAAAAGCATATATATTGCCGACGGGAGTGGGATTTTCAGGTATTTACCCGACGATAACACGAAAGAATACATATTTGATAACATACGCTCTTCCGGAATAGGAGGATTTACTGTTGATAATTTTGCATTCAGTCCCGAAGGAGTCCTGTTTGTCGCCAACGGCCCTAAACTGTACAGGTTCTGGGTGGCCGAAGGGAAAGGGGCAGAAACCGAAACAGATGTCTGTGAACTGACACTCGGCAAGTTTTACAGCAATAGTGAAGTGTGGGAAACCACTGCAAAGGAATTTGAACTCATCGATCCCGATGTAAGGATAAAACTGATCGATTACAAAGAGAAATACGGCAATAACTATGAAAAATACATAACTACGCTCAACACCGAACTGATGTCGGGCATGGGGCCTGATATGCTGCTATCCGGAGAAGCGCCTTTTTATAAATACGGAGAAAAAGGGTTTCTGGCCGATCTGAGTGATTACTTAAAAAATGATCCTGATTTTTCAGACGCCTTTTTCTATATGAATGTTATCGAATCGTTAAAGTATAATGACAGACTGTATGCTATGCCGTTGACGTTTAAGTTCAATGCCTTCATAGCGTCCGGGACCAACCTCAGGGCGGAGGGGATATCGATAGATGATACGCAATGGGACTGGACGTACTTTTACGATATCTGCAAAAAGGTCACAAAGGACGAAAACGGCGATGGCATATTCGAGAAATATGCGATGCCAAAAATATGGGAAAATAAACTCCTGGATCTGTTGTGCGGCGGAGATTACAGCGCATTTGTCGATATAGAAGGAAAGAAAGCCCGTTTTGATTCTGAAGAATTCAGGGACATTCTGGAGTTATGCAGGGCATTCTACAGGGAACAGCTGATTCATCCTTCAAAATTTGACAGTGACATGGCAAGTTCGGACAGGGACATGTTTACGTTTACGACGACATATATGAACTCGTTTAGTGAACTGGCATATCAAATGAGTAAATTCAGCGAAGACAGCGTCCTGATGAGATTGCCCGGTGAGTACGGCCAGGCAAGGGTTTCTGCCGGGACGTCAATATCAATAAACAGTTCATGTAAATCGAAAGATACATGTTGGGATTTTATAAAATTCCTTGCGAATTACGAAAGGTTAGGACAAGCAGCAATGGTGGCAGAACAATCCGGATTTTTCACTAATAAAGCGATATTTAATGACAGGTTGGATAATGCAAGCGACGGGACCATTGCAGGCAGACCAGTGCTTGACAGGAAATCCACAGACTTTATCGTAAACTATATTTCCGATATCAGGAACAGCGTTTATCCGGGCTACGAAATAAACATCATAGTATTTTCCGAGGTTGGCGCATTTTTCGATGGGACAGCCAGCGCCGATGCCGTGGCGAAACGGATCCAGAACAGGGTGGAGCTTTATCTGAATGAGTAGAGTCTGTATATTTATGTATACAGGTGTTAGAAAGTATTGAGAACAGGTCCGCAAGATGGTAAATTGCAAAGGGTGGTAGTCCGTGAGAAATATAGTTGCTTTTGCGGCGATTCTCGGTATCCTGTTTTCAATTTCCTGTGAAAATCCGGATAAAACGGCCGACATCATGAAATTATCAATTAAACAGTCCTGATACAATCTTGATAAGCGAATCAGGATATGGTGCTGATATTTACAAATAAAAGCAGTAATATTATTATGAAATCAGATACTGACTCATTGCCTCTGAATGAGGAACATATTATGAATAAAAGCGTGGAATTGTCCAATGATAATGATCCGTGCATAATCCACAATACATTTTGCATGAAGAAATTATATCCGGAAATTACGGAATATTTCGATTCTGTATGTAAAACAGGCATTAATCGGATACTATGGGATGAGATACCGATAAAAATACTTGGATTGATTGATATAAATGATATAAATAAAGATATTTTTTGTGTTCAAGTTTCCTGAATAAGCTATTTTTCTAATAACCGGGGGTTGGGCAATTGAGGCTCAAAAGGTTTCATCTGAGAGAATGGCATATAGCTATAATGTTTCTTTCTCCAAGCCTGTTGGGATTCCTATTGTTTTACATAGTGCCCTTTTTACAGAGTATATGGTACTCGATGATCGATAACGTGTTAAACAAAAAATTCATCGGACTTGCCAATTATGCTGCTTTGCTTACGAGCAGCAGTTTCCTTACAGGCTGCGGCAATACGCTCAGGTTTACCGCCATTTTCATCCCTGTAAACCTGACGCTGTCTTTCCTTATAGCGTCTGCGCTGAATAAAACCAGGTATTGTGCGGATATGCTGAGAATGTCATTCATAGCGCCGCTTGTCATCCCGGTTGCCTCTGTGGTCGCTTTCTGGAGCCTGTTTTTCGATTCCAGGGGAG
>JAKPDL010000021.1 GCA_029552825.1 Bacteroidota bacterium | reverse complement strand
GGTAAAAGCTACATGGGTTGGATTGTATTGAAGTATGGTATCAACAATCATGGGGTCAGAGCCAAAGTTTTGTATTGTGTGCGGTAATTGTATGGTTTTAATATTTGTGCGATAGTTACTGAGGCAAAAACCTTGCAGTGTGGCAGGAGCATTGGGGATATTGCCAGCAATGTAGTTGTAGCCGTGATCTAGCAATGGGAGTTGTATGAATACGATGTTCATGGTAATATACTAGCGATGATACTGCAAACATAGCAATAATTTTATAGGAAATCCAAAATAGTGGGGTCAGAGCATGAATTGGCAATTGGCAATTACCGGCGCAAAAGCGCATGAGCTCCTGCGCAGAAAAGAACAAATTGGGTTTGACGTGGAGAACGAAGAGTGCGCTAAGTGCGCTTATAAGACAGGGTCAGAGCTGCATGCACTGAAACTCTGTGGTTTCAGTGGAGTCTGCATGAGGGAAATTTTTTTAAAAATTAATATGGAGAGATTTATATAACAGCAGTTTTCAGTTCATCTCGCAACTTTATATAAAAAGGGCGGTCGGGGGTTTTTAACTCAATCTTGAAAATTAGTTTTTCAAGAATTTGGAATACATTGATGGTATTCACTGATATTGTATATGAAGTGCCCGTTTTTTGCGCAGATGCTATCATGGCTTTACATTCATCAAGGCCATCAGAAAGATTTACAAGCTTTTCAAATTCTTCTGAGGATAATGTTATTGATTTTATTTGTTTGCTTTTTTGATTGCTATCTTTCAAAAATTGTATATACAGAGGGCTGTTTTTCCAGTTTTTGATTATGCCTTCAGAACCACATGCCGGGCATTTCCAGTGTATCTGGTTGGGTACATGAGTAATTAATACTGTCACAGTACCCTTACAATCAGGATTATCGGTGAAAAGTTTACAACTTATATCGGTTACTATCGCTTCCCCTTTTATAAGATTTGTGGTTGCGCAAATAGCGGCTTGGCAACGATCAAAAAGCATTTTGTCGGCATGTGCCAGATTGTATTTAACATTGCCATAATGCAAAAAGTCATTT
The DNA here is from genome assembly GCA_029552825.1 of Bacteroidota bacterium. Taxonomy (GTDB): domain Bacteria; phylum Bacteroidota; class Bacteroidia; order Bacteroidales; family VadinHA17; genus LD21. Next base: position 4,522 of record JAKPDL010000021.1, on the reverse strand, counting down.
ATGTCAATAACTATCCCCATATACGGTATGGGGATAGTATTATGACAATTTTGTCACCAAATTTTTTACAAAAAGTTAGCTAAATCTTTTACAGCCATTTACGTTTTTTGGCTTCAAATTTTAATTCATCCCTGAAATCAGGATGGGCGATAGCTATCAGCGATTTTGCCCTTTGATATATACTCTTGTATTTTAAATAGGCAACACCATATTCGGTAACAACGTATTCCACGTCATTTCGTGAGGTGGTAACTACTGTGTTTTCAGGGAAGCTTGGCATAATTTTGCTTCTCAGTTTGCCATCCTTATCAGTGAATGTTGAGTTTATTGCCAGAATGTTTTTTCCGTTTTTGGCAAATTTTGCTCCCAGTATAAACTGTACCTGACCACCAGTGCCGCTATATTGTTTTGCACCAATGGATTCAGAGGCTACCTGCCCGGTTAAGTCAAGCATCAGTGCGTTGTTAATTGCTACAATATTATCATTTTTTGCAATGTTAAGTGGATTATTAATAAACCCAATAAGTTTAAATTCAAAATCCTGATTATTTTCCACATAATCGTAAAAATCACGGGTTCCTACACAGAAACCTGCAACTACCTTTCTTCCCTGCATAAATGTTCGCATTGATCCATCAACAGCACCGCATTCAATAAGGTCCTTCATTGCTGGTGTGGCTACTTCTGAGTATATGGAAAGATGCTTTTTATTTCGCAGGTTATAGCCAATAGCATTTGGAAGCCCACCAAAACCCAGTTGAACTGTTGCTCCATCAGGAATCATTTCAGAGATATAGTCTGCCATTTTTTGTTCTGCTTCTGTTATTTCAATATTTGGTATTTCAAAAATTGGCTCATGATGCTCAATAATGTAGTCAACTTCCGAAACATGGATTTTAAATTCAGGGGCTACAAGTCGTGGCATATGTTTGTTAACTTCAACGATAACATAATCAGCCTCCCGTATAGTATCTAAGTCAAGAAATGATGCAAAGTTTGACCTGCACATGAAACCATTTTCATCAGGAGGTGTTACCCGTGCAACAGCAATGTTTAGCCGTGAAGCCCTGCAGTAGTTAGCTGTTTCGCCAAGGTGGATTGGCACATACTGACAAACTCCCCAATCCATGCATATACGCTCCATTGGACCCACAAAAACTGTTTCAAGGTAAAAACTCTCATGATTTTCCGGTTTCATGTAGTCAAACAGCGCCATTGCATAGCCCATGCTGATACCAACATTCTTTATCTGCCCTGCTCGTTTACTTAAGGCACGGGAAAACTCATACGGAATACTTGTACCACCGCTCATGGCTATTCGGTCGCCTGATTTAATTAACGCTGCTGCCTGATCTGCCGAGCAGAGTTTGTCTTCATACTCTTCCTGCCAGTTTGTGTAGTGCTTTTTAGATCGTAATTTCTGTACCACATTCCCTGTTACTGTATACATAAGTCCTCCTTTTAAAATAGAATTTATTGACTCCACCACAGCCCCTTCCTTATATTTAAAGAAAGATATTGATGCTGAGGTTGGAAATATTTACAACAGTTTGGTTTGAGCTACCTTAAACAAGCTCAGGGACCTCATATCGATACAATCCGGGAACTAATAATATATTAGTTTACATATATTTATTTAAATAAGAAAGTCTGATAATGTTGAAATTGGTGTAATGAAAAGTGGATTTTTATTAGATTGAAAGTATGCATGGTACTGTGGTTATCTTTACCACAAAATATGATTGGAATAAAAAAACAGTTTGGAATGTTTTAATCAGATATAGTTGTGAAATTATTTCTGCATCCACTGCATGGCATACCGGTTAAGTTCGGCATTGTTTTGCAGATTCAGCTTTTCCTTAATCCGTTCACGATAGGTGGAAATAGTATTGGTGCTTACTGATAGAACCCTGGCAATATTTTTGTTTGTCATTCCCTTTGCTATCAGGTTAAATACTTCAAATTCCCTTTCACTTAATTTTTCCACTGGTGAAGAACCAATATTTTGACCTCCTGTAACTGAACGCTCCAGAAAATAATCAATCATGGTATCGCATATATAGATTTTGCCCTGTAACACCCTTCGTATTGCATCAATCACCTTGCTGGTGGCTTCGCGCTTGGTGATATACCCGCGCGCTCCTGCTTTAAAAACTCGTTCAGCAAAAATAAGTTCCTCATGCATTGAAAGAATAAGCACTGGAAGAGAGGGGTAAGATTTTTTTATTTCCTTGGTAAGTTCAATACCACAACTATCTTTGAGTGTTATATCAACAATTATACAGTCAGGTTGATTGTTTTTTAAATATTTCAGACATTCTTCAGCATTTTCACATCCGCCCACAACAAACATATCGTCTTCCTTGTTGATAAGCTGAGTAATCCCATCACGAAAAATTGGATGGTCTTCCACTATAAATATTTTATACCGCTTATTGCTTTGCATGGTTCCTTTCATTTAAAACCCTCCCGTCATCAGTTATTCTTTCCAGGGGAATTTTTACAGTGATGATAGTTCCTGAAGGTTTATTATTCTGAATCTGAATTGTGCCATCAATTATCTCAGCACGATATTTCATGATTTTGAGGCCCATTCCTCCTGTGTTATCATCCTCGGATATCCTTTGCCTTTTTATTCCTTTTCCATTGTCTTCAATGGACAGCGCTAGATAATTTTCCAGTTTATGTAGCTTTATGACGATTAAGCTGCCTTCAGAATATTTTGCTGCATTGAAGCTTGCTTCCTGTGCAATGTAGTAAAGGTTTGAGGCAACATTGGGGTCATGTATAATAACCGATTCATCAAAATAAAATTTTCCGTCTATTCCATACAGATTCTTTATTAGTTTGAGCAAATTTATGATAGGGGATTGTATACCCGTTGATTCTAAATCAATGGGGCACAAACCTTTGGCAAGCCGGTGTGTCTTGGTGATGGCTTTATGAATGAGTGTGGCAATTTTATCGGCCTGCTCTGCTTCAGGAAGCTGTAAGCTTTTAAGGCGCATGGAAAGTACCTTGGTTAATGCTTCTATACCAATGAGGTGAGGGTTTAGGTCATCGTGCAGGTCCCTGCTTACCTGTTGCCTGATCCTTTCTGAAATTGCAATGATTTCTTTTTCTAATTTTTTACGTTCGGTGATATTCCGTGCAACGACAAGCATTCCGGAGCTATCGCCATCAAGTTTTATGGGGCTTGATATTGATTCAAGCTGAATCAATTCGCCATGACTGTTGAATACTTCAACACGGTTTTTAAAGCTTGTATTATTTTTTATTGCTTCTTCTATAGCCTGCCAGGGAGGGCGTGTTTCGCTAGTGCGGTGAAGCAGGTCAGCAATATTAATTTTTCTTGTGCTTAAAGCACCCTTTTTAATACCAAATGTTTGATAACCTGATTCATTCATGTAATGAATATATCCATGATCATCATAAATAATAATAATATCTTTGGCATTTTCAGCAACAAGGCGGTAGCGTTCTTCGCTTGCCATGAGAGCATCCTGAGCATTTTTTATCTGGGTTATATCATTGAAGAAAAGAAGCACTGCAGGTTTCTGGTACCAGATAGTAAGCACAGAATTTACATGAAACCAGCGCTCTTGGCTGTGAGTATCAATAATTTTAATGGGGAACAGTGTGTATTTTTCTTTACCTTCAATTCTGTATTTATATTCATTGCGGACAATGTCTTTAAAATCAGGATGAACAAGTTTGTAGAATTTTTTATTTAAAAGCTGCTCCTCAGTATATCCTGTTATTTCGCATAATTTGGGGTTAACATAGCGTACAAGCTCATCCTGTATAATGGCAATTGCTTCCTTGCTGTTTTCAACAAGGAGGCGATAGTTATGCTGAGTAGCCAGCAGTATTTCTTCAGCTTCCTGTAATTCAGTAAGATCAATGATTGAAGCTACACTTTTTTTTGTTCCTGGTATTATGGTTATTGTCATAAAAACATTGTGATACCTGCCAGTTTTATCAATAAGCCTGAACTCGTAATTATTGGGAAGCGATTTGCCGGAGCGGCGCAATTCATGATTTTTTTCTAAAATCCAGCGGTCTTCTGGCGCCACAAAAAAAGGCCATTTCATTTTGCCTTCTATCTCATTGCGTGTATATCCTGAAATCTTTTCACATTCACCATTAACCAGTGATATTGTTTTATCTTCTTCTATAAAAAGCATTGCTGTGCCGGTTGACTCAAAAATTGTTTTATACTGTAACTCAGTTTTTTTCAGGCTTTCTTCGGCTTTTTTTCGGTTTTTAATATCCTTGAAAAAGAAAATAACACCGTCCCTGCCTTCAAAGTTTATGTAGGTTGACGATATTTCAATATCAATGTTTTCACTGTCACAGGCTATGATTTTATCTTCACTTGAGATGTAGCTTTTGGGGTTTTCAAGAACTAGGGATATAACCTTTCGAAGTTCATTGTGGCTCTGAGGCTGCAAAAAACTGTATACACTTCTACCTATAACATCATCAGGCCTGGTAGCTTTTAACAGGGAAAGAGCAGTTG
>JAKPDL010000211.1 GCA_029552825.1 Bacteroidota bacterium | reverse complement strand
AGAGCCGATAACGAATATCTTGCAAAAGTTATCGAAGCAGTAATAGAAGCAGGTGCCACTGTTGTTAACATACCTGATACCACAGGCTATTGCCTGCCTGAAGAGTACGGGGAAAAGATCAGATACCTGAAAAACAATGTACCAAACATTGATAAAGTGATTATTTCAACACACTGCCATAACGACCTTGGCATGGCAACTGCCAACACAATTATGGGAGTACTCAACGGTGCCCGCCAGGTAGAAGTGACAATGAATGGTGTGGGTGAAAGAGCAGGCAACACTTCCCTGGAAGAAGTGGTTATGATACTCAAATGTCATAAACACCTCAACCTTTACACAGATGTCAACACACAGCTGATTTACAAAACCAGCCGTCTGGTCTCAACCCTTATGAACATGCCCGTTCAGCCAAACAAGGCAATAGTGGGCAGAAATGCTTTTGCCCATTCATCGGGCATACATCAGGACGGCGTTCTGAAGAAAAGAGAAAACTACGAGATCATAAACCCGGTAGAAGTTGGAGTAAGGGAATCATCGATCATTCTTACAGCCCGCAGCGGCAGGGCAGCGCTTAACCATAAGCTCCAGCAACTCGGATATAAATTCGAAAAAGAAGAACTCGACGAAATTTATTACCGCTTCCTGAAACTTGCCGATAAGAAAAAAGTTATCAACGATGAGGATATAAAGATCCTCACAGGTGAAGTATTCCAGGGAGAAAAGCCTCTGAAACTCGAGGTATTGCAGGTTACATGCGGTAAATCGACCATACCGGTTGCCACAGTAGGACTGAAGATAAACAACGAGGTTCACACTTCAACAGCAACAGGCAATGGCCCTATTGATGCTGCTTTCACCGCTGTCAAGCAACTTATTAACAAAACTGTGCATCTCGAGGAGTTTCTCATTCAGGCTATCACACGGGGAAGCGATGATATCGGAAAGGTGCATATACAGATTGAACATGAAGGTAAAATATATTACGGATTCTCAGCTAACACCGATATAGTTACTGCTTCAGTTGAGGCATTCGTTGATGCAATTGCAAAAATTAAATAAGCAGTGGTAAAAAAGACTCTTTTTGACAAAATATGGGATGCACATCTTGTGCAGTCGATTGACGGAGGACCAGACGTTCTCTATATCGATATGCATTATATTCATGAAGTCACGAGTCCTCAGGCATTCAATAGTTTGAGGGAAAGAGGGATTGGTGTTTTCAGACCTGAAAGAACTCTTGCCACCGCCGATCACAACATACCCACAAAGGATCAGCATCTACCGATAAAGGATCAGACCTCAAGGAAGCAGGTCGATACACTGGCAGAAAACTGTCGTGCTTTTGGTATCGAGTTCTTCGGTATGCAGCATCCGAACAATGGTATAGTGCATATTATCGGACCGGAGCTCGGATATACCCGCCCGGGGATGACAATAGTATGCGGTGATAGCCATACCTCTACCCATGGTGCCTTTGGTGCGATAGCCTTCGGTATTGGCACTTCGGAAGTTGAGATGGTACTTGCTTCCCAGTGCATTCTTCAATACCGCCCCCGCCGGATGAGAATAACCGTAAACGGAAAAACAGGAAAAGCCGTTACAGCAAAGGATATTATACTCTATATCATATCGCGGCTTTCTTCGGGAGGCGCAACGGGTTATTTTGTAGAATACGCCGGTGAAGCAATCGAAAACCTGAGCATGGAAGGGAGAATGACGATATGCAATATGAGCATAGAAATGGGTGCCCGCGGTGGACTTATTGCCCCCGATGATGTGACATTCAGATATCTCGAAGATATAGAAAAATCTGGTGGAAGAAAAATTACAACAGCTGAAAGAGAATTCTGGAAAACATTGCATACCGATACAGGTGCCAGGTTTGACAGGGAGGTGAAATTTGATGCAGCTGATATCAGGCCCATGATTACTTATGGCACCAATCCTGGAATGGCAATGCCGGTAGACGGAACTATTCCGGAACCCGGTAATGACGGAAACAGGGATTCATACATGAAGTCCCTGAGTTATATGGGCTTCAAACCAGGTATGAAGCTTGAAGGACATAAAATTGACTACGTCTTTCTGGGAAGCTGTACCAACGGACGTATCGAGGACTTCAGAGCATTTGCATCGGTAATAAAAGGAAGGAAGAAATCTCCGGAAGTCACTGCTCTGATAGTACCGGGCTCAAAGAGAGTGGAAAAACAAATATATGATGAAGGCCTCGACAGTATATTCACTGAAGCCGGTTTCGAGATCCGCCAGCCGGGATGTTCATCGTGCCTTGCCATGAATGAAGACAAAATCCCTGCAGGGAAGTATGCCGTTTCTACGTCAAACAGAAACTTCGAAGGCCGGCAGGGACCAGGATCCCGGACAATCCTTGCAAGCCCTCTTACTGCAGCAGCATGTGCAATAACCGGAAAAATTACAAATCCAGAAGAGTTCTTATAACTAAATATTTAATTATATGCCAGGGGTAAAATTCACAGTACTCGAGTCGAGATGTGTACCATTGCCTGTCGAAAATATCGACACTGACCAGATAATTCCTGCAAGATATCTTACAACAACATCCCGCAAGGGACTCGGAAAACATCTTTTTCACGACTGGAGATATGATAAAAACGGGGAACCGGTGAAAGAGTTTGTACTGAATAATCCTGTTTATTCAGGTTCAATACTTGTAGCAGGCAAAAACTTCGGTTGCGGCTCGAGCAGGGAACACGCCGTATGGGCTCTTTACGATTACGGATTCAGGGCGGTAATATCTAGCTTTTTTGCAGATATCTTTAAAAACAATGCCCTGAATAACGGACTACTGCCTGTAATGATTCCTGAAGAAAATCTGAGGAATCTCTTTATGCTGATACAGCAGCATCCTGATATGAAGGTAATAATAGATCTCGGGCACCAGTTGCTTGAAATACCAAAAACAGGTAAGGCAATAAGGTTCGATATCAATCCTTGGAAAAAGGAATGCCTTCTTAATGGAATGGACGATATTGATTATCTGCTTACTATGAAAGAAAAAATAGAAGAATTTGAAAAAAAACATATAATCCCATGAGAGTAGAAATAATGGATACGACCCTCCGCGATGGTGAACAGATGCAGGGTGTATCATATTCTCCGCTGGAGAAGCTGCATATAGCTACACTTCTTCTGAAAGAAGTAAAGGTCGACCGCATTGAGATTGCCTCAGCACGGGTTTCGAAAGGAGAATTCGAAGCTGCATGCAAAATCTCCGAGTGGGCTGGAAAGAACGGGTTTCTCGACAGGGTTGAAGTTCTTGGTTTTGTCGATGGTGACGTTTCGCTGGAATGGATCAGAAAGGCAGGCCTCAAAGTAATCAACCTGCTGTGCAAAGGTTCACTTCGCCATCTGGAAAAACAATTAAGAAAAACCCCTGAACAGCATGTGTCTGATATAAAATATGTTATCCATAAAGCCAGTGAAACAGGCATTGATGTAAACATCTACTTCGAAGACTGGTCGAACGGGATGATCCATTCACAGGATTATGTTCATTTTATGATGGAATCGCTCAAAGAAGAACCTGTCAAAAGATTCATGCTGCCTGATACTCTTGGCATTCTAAACCCTGAGCAGACATATCAGTTCTGCTCGGTGATGACAGAAAAATATCAGGATGTACATTTTGATTTTCATGCACACAACGATTATGACTTTGCCGTAGCAAATGTATTTTCGGCAGTAAAGGCAGGCATCAAAGGTATACATACCACAGTTAACGGACTGGGTGAACGTGCTGGAAATGTTCCATTATCGAGCGTTGTGGCAGTGTTACACGACCATCTCGGATACAAGACCGGCATTGATGAGTCGCAGATAACAAAAATAAGCCAGGTTGTCGAATCCTACAGCGGGATAAGGATTGCCGTAAACCAGCCGGTTATCGGAGAAAACGTCTTTACTCAGACTTCTGGGATCCATGCCGATGGCGATAGCAAAGCAAACCTGTATTTCAACAACCTGCTTCCTGAACGTTTTGGAAGAAAAAGAAAATACGCCCTTGGGAAGCTTTCGGGGAAAGCCACAATAAAAAAGAACCTTGAGGAATTCGGACTCAATCTCTCTCCTGAGTCCATTGAAAGGGTTACACAAAGAGTAATTGAGCTGGGCGACAAAAAAGAGTGCGTCACAACAGAAGATCTGCCGTTTATTATCTCCGACGTACTTGGTGCTGAAAAGATACCTTACCGCGTTTTCATAAAAAACTACTCCCTTGCCCTATCTTATGGCATGAGACCTGTGGCAAGCATACTGGTTGAAATTGACGGCCAGGTATATGAAGAGACCTCTTCAGGCGACGGCCAGTATGATGCATTCATGAAAGCTCTGAGAAAAATTTACGACCACCTCGGCAAAGAACTGCCTGTTCTTACCGACTACAAAGTGTCGATACCTCCCGGCGGAAAAACAGATGCCCTTGTGGAAACTGTTATTTCATGGAATTATAAAGGTATGGAGTTCAGAACTAAAGGCCTGGATGCCGATCAGACTGAATCGGCAATCAAGGCTACTGAAAGAATGCTGAATATCATTGAAAACTCCAGCTCGGGACAAAAAATGGAAATATCTTATCCGCTGACAAACAATAATTTATAATAATCTGATCTGCAATTTTTTACATTTATGAAGAAAACTTACAATATTGCTGTTATACCTGGTGACGGCACCGGACCTGAAGTTACCAGGGAAAGTGTAAAAGTTCTGAAAGCTGCTTCAGGCAAGTATGGATTTGGTCTAAACTTTCACGAATACGATTTCGGCGGGGAGCGTTACCTGAGAACAGGAGAGACTCTACCCGACTCTGCAATTGATGAGCTGAAAAAATTCGATGCCATTTTACTGGGAGCAATTGGTCATCCGGATGTCAAACCTGGCATTCTTGAAAAAGGGATTCTGTTGAGGCTCCGCTTCGAACTCGATCAGTATATAAATCTTCGTCCGGTTAAACTTTATCCCGGTGTAAATACACCTCTGAAAGATAAAGGTCCGGAACATATTGATTATGTTGTTGTAAGGGAAAATACAGGGGATGTTTATACCGGTTCTGGCGGAGTCACCATGAAAGGCACACCACATGAGGTTGCAATACAGAACATGGTTTATACACGTATGCAGGTTGACCGCTGTCTGAAATATGCTTTCGAGTATACCCGCAAAAGGAATAAAAAGAAGACCCTTGCCTTATGTGGAAAAACGAATGTTCTCACCTACGTTTTTGATCTGTGGGAAAGGGCATTTCATGAGATGGGCGAGAAACACTTTCCTGATATAAAAAGAGAGTATTACCATGTTGATGCCACCTGCATGTGGATGGTTAAGAATCCTGAATGGTTTGATGTGATAGTCACCACAAACATGTTTGGTGACATCATTACCGACCTTGGGGCAATTACGCAGGGTGGTATGGGCATTGCAGCTGGAGGCAACATCAACCCTGAAGGAGTTTCGATGTTCGAACCTATAGGAGGCTCGGCACCAAAATACACAGGCAAAAACGTAATCAACCCTCTTGCAGCCATTTCGTGTGGAGCAATGATGCTCGAACATCTTGGGGAAGAGAAAGCTGCAAAAGCCATCGAGAATGCTATAATGGATGTCACAGCCAACAAATTAAAAGACCTCGCAGCCGGAAAGATGGGATATTCAACTACTGAAGTGGGTGACCTTGTTGCAGAAAGAGTATAAAAATAAACAGAAAGTTTTACTGATAAATTTTAATTATTTTTGTATTTTTTTTAAAAATTATATATTTTTGAACTCTGAAAAATAAAAATGGCTTGGTTTCGTACATATCAGCATCATCATCATAGCTCACCTCAGGCGAGGCAGTGATGTTGTTGCTGATGCAGAAAATATCATAAACCCGTCTGAGGATGTTCCGGCGGGTTTTTTTGATTTTATACGGTTAACATGACTTATAATAACTAATAATACACAAATATGAACAAGCTTAAAATAGCTATTCAGAAAGACGGAAGGCTTAGTGACAGCTCAAAGAAACTGCTTGTTGAGTGTGGTTTGAAATTTTCCAATGGAACAGGTATGCTAAAATCGGTTGTAACAAATTTTCCAGCCGAAATACTTTATCTGCGCGACGACGACATTCCTCAATATGTCGAACAGGGGGTTGCCGATGCAGGAATTATAGGAGAAAACATGGTTGCCGAAAAGAGCAAGGATATAAGAATTGTTGAGAGGTTGGGATTCGCACGGTGCAGATTAAGTCTTGCAATACCGAGAGAAGAAGAGTATACTGGTCCGGAATTTTTCAACGGCAAAAAAATAGCAACCAGTTATCCGAACATACTTTCTGATTATCTCAGAAAAAATAATATAAAAGCAGCGATAGAGGAGATTAGCGGAAGTGTTGAAATAGCTCCCGGGATAGGGCTTGCTGATGCTGTGTGCGATATAGTCAGCTCGGGTAGTACACTCATGACCAACGGACTTAAAGAAGTAGTAACAATACTTACAAGCCAGGCCGTGCTTGTAGTAAACAAAAAGCTAAGCGGGAAGAAGTCTGAGATACTGGACAAATTGCTTTTCAGGATCAGGGCAGTAAAGAATGCTGGTGAAAACAAATATATACTTCTCAATGCGCCTGAGTCAGCTGTTGCCAGAATTGCTGAAATACTTCCGGGAATGAAGAGTCCGACCATACTGCCTCTGGTGGAAAAAGGCTGGGTGAGTCTCCATTCTGTTGTTAGAGAAGACGATTTCTGGGAAAGCATTAATATGCTGAAAGAAGCAGGCGCAGAAGGAATTCTTGTTATACCAATAGAAAAAATGATTAAGTGATGAAAAAATATTACTATCCTGCAAGGGAAACATGGGAAGCATTATGTGAAAGGCCTTCTGCGGGAGATGATGAAGAGATTCGCGGAATTGTAGCTGATATTATTGAAAATGTAAAGCGCAAAGGCGATTCTGCTCTGGAAGAATATTCCATGAGGTTTGATGGTATAAAGCTTACCTCTCTCAAAGTATCCGATGAAGAAATAGAAAGGTCGTCTGAAGCTGTGCCCTCCTCCTTGAAAAAATCAATAGATATTGCAAAACGTAATATTGAAAAATTCCATGCAGCCCTGATTCATTCCGACTCATCCGTAATTACTTCCATCGGTATTAAATGCTGGAGGAGATGTGTTCCCATTGAGAAGGTGGGCTTGTATATACCCGGTGGCAGTGCACCTCTCTTTTCTACCGTTCTTATGCTCGGTATTCCTGCCCGTCTGGCAGGCTGCAGGGAAATAATTCTCTGCTCCCCTCCCGACAAAGAGGGCAATATCAACCCCCTGATTCTTTACACAGCCAGGTTACTTGACATCAGGAACATATACAGGATCGGAGGAGCTCAGGCAATTGCTGCAATGGCTTTCGGAACTGAAACGATTCCAGGGGTTTATAAAATATTTGGACCAGGCAACCGGTATGTAACAAAAGCCAAGGAGATAGTACAGGAGTATGGCGTAGCAATTGACATGCCTGCCGGTCCGAGCGAAGTGCTGGTGATTGCAGGAAAAGAAGCCAGAGCTGATTATATAGCAGCCGACCTGCTTTCCCAGGCAGAACATGGACCAGACAGCCAGACTATCCTGGTCACCGACTCAGCAGATCTTATTGACGCTGTAGAATCGGAGATTCAAAAACAGCTTAATCTCCTGCCCAGAAAGAAAATAGCAGAGAAAGCTATGAGCAACAGTATGGCAGTGCTGTTAAATTCACTCGACGACTGCATCAGGTTCAGTAACGTATATGCACCTGAACATCTGATTATTAACACACCCGACTGCCACAGACTCGCTGAGAAAGTCTCCTCTGCAGGTTCAGTCTTCATCGGAGAATTCAGTTGTGAAAGCATGGGCGACTATGCCTCAGGCCCCAACCATACACTTCCTACAAACGGATATGCTCGCAGTTTCAGCGGGCTGTCGGTGGACAACTTTCTAAAACAAATTTTCTTTCAGGAAGTTACAAGAGACGGACTGGCAACTGTTGGTCCTGCTGTAATAGAGATGGCTGAAGCCGAACAGCTTAACGCCCACAGCAATGCAGTAAAAATCAGACTTTAAAGACTAAATATATGCCTGATATTAACAAACTGGTAAGAGAAAATATAAAAAGGTTAGTACCCTATTCCTCGGCAAGAGATGAATACAACGGTAAGCCTGGAGTTTTCCTCGATGCAAACGAAAATCCCTACGGTACTCTAAACCGATATCCCGATCCTTACCAGCAAAACCTGAAATCAGCTGTCTCGAGGCTTAAAGGAATAAACAAGGAATATATTTTTATTGGTAACGGAAGCGATGAGATTATAGATCTTACACTCAGAATATTCGGTAACCCGGGTAAGGACAAAGTAATGATCTTCCCTCCTACCTATGGAATGTACGAAGTATCAGCTGCCATTAACGACCTGGAAATTATTAAAGTGCCTCTAAATGAAAATTTTCAGATAGATGTTAACAAAGCTGAACAATATCTGGACGATAAAAATCTTAAAATTATTTTCATCTGCTCTCCGAATAATCCTACAGGAAATTGCATGCACTCTGAAAGTGTTGAGTATATCATAAGCAGGTTTGAAGGAATTGTACTTCTCGATGAGGCATATTCTGACTTCAGTGATAAACCCTCATTTCTAAGAAAAACGGAAAAATATCCCAATCTTATTGTAATGCAGACCTTCAGCAAGGCGCTGGGCCTTGCCGCAATCAGAATTGGCATGGCCTTCGCCAACCCTGAAATAATTACCTATTACAACAAGATTAAACCTCCCTATAATGTGAGTACAATTAATCAGATGGCAGCTATTGAAAAGCTATCGGAAGGTTTGAATTACCGTAGTCAGGTAAAGGAAATCATCCGTGAACGGGAAAGAGTTGCTGCAGAAATCAGGAAGCTTCCTGTTACAATAAAGGTATTTCCTTCAGATGCAAATTTTCTTCTTGTAAAAGTTACCGATGCTGATATGGTTTACAGGAAACTCATCAGTAATGATATAATTGTAAGGAACAGGTCGTCGGTGGTTGAAAACTGCCTGAGGATAACCATTGGCAAGCCTTATGAAAATGACCTGTTGCTCGAAGCACTTAAAAATATTCAGGTATGAAGAGAACTCTTTTCATCGACCGCGACGGAACCATCGTAAAAGAGCCTCCTGATGAACAGGTCGACTCACTTGAAAAACTTGAATTTGTTCCCGGGGTAATTACTGCTCTTGCAAAAATTGCAACACAAACAGATTATGAACTTGTTATGGTGACAAATCAGGATGGGCTTGGTACTGAGCTTTTTCCTGAAGAGACATTCTGGCCAGCACACAATAAGATGCTCAAGATTCTTGAAGGTGAAGGAATCCGGTTCAGTGAAATATTTATCGACAGAAGCCTGCCTGAAGAGAAGGCACCCACCAGAAAACCTGGAACTGCACTGCTTACAAAATATCTATCACAGGGAATAGATTTGAAGTCGTCGTATGTAATTGGCGACAGGCTGACAGATGTAGAGCTGGCAAAAAACCTTGGCTGCAAAGCCATACTTTTCGGAGGCAGAAAGTCGGATTATGCATCACTATGCACATCCGACTGGGATGAAATATTCCGGTATATCACAGGTCTTAATCGAAAGGCAATTGAAGAATACATAACAGGTGAAACGAAGATAACGGCTGAAGTTAACCTCGACGGAACAGGTAAAATTGAAGCTGACACAGGAATCGGATTTTTCAATCACATGCTCAGCCAGATTGCGAGACACGGCAATATCGACATTAAGCTTAAGGCTGAAGGAGACCTCGATGTTGATGAGCATCATACAATTGAAGACAGTGCCATTGCGCTGGGCAGAGCTGTTGCGAGGGCACTGGCTAGCAGAAAGGGTATTGAAAGGTTTGGTTTTACAGTGCCGATGGATGATTCGCTTGCGAATGTTGCAATTGACCTGAGCGGCAGGCCATGGCTGGTATGGGATGTCACATTCACAAGGGAGAAAATAGGTGACATGCCGTCAGAAATGGTTTTTCATTTTTTCAAAACCTTTGCCGACAATGCCGGTTGCAACATCAATGTGAAGGCTGAGGGCAGCAATGAACACCATAAGGCTGAAGCCATCTTCAAAGCCTTTGGAAAAGCACTTGGCATGGCAGTAAATAAAACAGGAAGAGGCGATATACCGAGCACAAAAGGAAAACTATGATTGCAATACTGAAATATAACGCTGGAAACATAAAATCGGTGATTAATGCCCTGGCGAGAGCCGGACATGAAGCAATTATCACCGACAGTAAAGAAGAGCTCGTCAGAGCTGATAAAGTGATTATACCCGGTGTTGGTCATGCCGGCCAGGCAATGAAATACCTGAAAGAGCGAGGACTCGACAGGGTTATACTTTCTCTGAAACAACCTGTACTTGGCATATGTCTCGGACTACAACTGATGTGCATCTCTTCGGAAGAAGATAACACTGAATGTCTGGGAATATTTAACTCGAAGGTCAGGAAATTTCCTCCTCTGCAGGTGGTACCGCATATGGGATGGAATAATTTCATAAGTATTTACGGAAAACTTTTCGATGGACTGAAAGAATCTGACGACATGTACTATGTTCATAGTTATTATGCTGAAACAGGAGAGTCAACTGTTGCGGTATGTGAATATATTCTTCCCTTCAGTGCAGCAATGCAGAAGGATAATTTTTATGCAACGCAGTTTCATCCCGAAAAGTCGGGAGATAAAGGAGAAAAAGTATTAAGAAATTTTCTTTCGTTATGAGAATAATACCTGCAATGGACATCATAGGAGGAAAGTGTGTAAGGCTGACGCGCGGCGATTTCTCTTCAAAGAAAGAGTACCGCGGCGACCCTGTTGACACTGCAAAAATGTTTGAGGATGCCGGACTGGAGTATCTTCATTTTGTCGATCTTGACGGTGCCCGGGAAGGCAGGGTAGTAAATTACAGGGTACTTGAAAAGATTGCTGTGACCACATCGCTCATCATCGATTTTGGAGGAGGCATAAGAACGGATGATGATGTCAGAATAGCCTTTGAGTGTGGTGCTTCGCAGGTTAACTGCGGAAGTTTAGCTGTTTTGAACCGAGAAATGTTTCTGGAATGGCTGAAAAAACACGGTACTGAGCGGATAATTCTAAGCGCCGACACACGCAACCGTAAAGTATGTGTGGAAGGCTGGACATCTGAAAAAGATGAGGATATCATTGATTTTATCAGCAGATACAGTCTCGAAGGCGTTTCATACGTGGTATGCACCGACATTGAAAGGGACGGCATGCTTGAAGGTCCTGCAATAGAGCTATATAAAGATATTTTGTCAAAATGTAAAATCAACCTAATTGCAAGTGGAGGAATCAGGTCGGTTAACGACCTTTACAGGTTATCAGAAACCGGTTGTGAAGGTGCAATACTGGGTAAAGCAATATATGAGGGTTACATACAACTAAAAGATCTCGCGGAGTTATGCTGAAAAAAAGAATTATACCATGCCTCGACGTAAAGGATGGAAGGACGGTTAAGGGAGTAAATTTTGTCAATATAAAGGATGCGGGTGACGCTGTGGAGCTTGCCAGCAGGTATGTTGCAGAAGGAGCCGATGAGCTTGTTTTTCTCGACATAACAGCCACAATTGAAAGGCGTAAAACGCTTGTTTCGCTGGTTGAAAATGTTGCCAGGGCAATAAACATCCCATTCACTGTGGGCGGTGGCATCAATTCGCTTAAAGATGTGGAAGCTATTATAAATGCAGGAGCCGATAAGATAAGTATCAATACGGCAGCAGTAAAAAACCCTGGCCTAATCACTGAGATAGCAAACCGTTTTGGTAGTCAGTGTGTGGTGGTAGCAATTGACACAGGCTTTGCAGAAAACACATGGAAGGTATTTATCAATGGCGGACGTACTCCAACAAGTATTGATACGGTTGAATGGGCAAAGAGAGCTGAAGATGCAGGTGCTGGTGAGATACTTCTCACATCAATGACTGCTGACGGGACAAGGTCGGGCTTTTCGATCGGTATAACTAAAAAGATAGTCGAAAGTGTCAACATACCTGTAATTGCATCGGGCGGTGCAGGCAGTAAAGAAGATATAAGAGATGTCTTTCTTCACACAGGCTGCAGCGCAGCCCTTGCCGCCAGCATATTCCATTACGGAGAAATAAAAATCTACGAACTGAAAAAATATCTTTCACAATTTAATATTCCGGTAAGATGATGAACAAAATCGATTTCAGCAAAATGTCAGGCCTTGTGCCTGCAGTCATTCAGGACAAACAGACCCTTCAGGTTCTGATGGTTGGATTCATGGATGAGGAAGCCCTCAACAGAACAATTAATGAAGGACGTGTTAGTTTTTACAGCCGTACCAGGAAAGCGCAGTGGACAAAGGGTGAGACATCGGGCAATTTTCTTTATGTTGAGGAAATTATACCCGATTGTGACAATGATGCACTGCTGATAAAGGTAAAACCTGCCGGACCAGTATGTCATCTGGGCACTACATCGTGCTTTGGAAATGCACCGGCAAAGGGATTTATGTACAGGCTTGAGGAGATAATCAACCAGAGGATTTACGAAAACGCAGAAAACTCATACACAAATAAACTCTACAGGGAAGGCATCAACAAAATTGCACAGAAAACTGGCGAGGAAGCTGTTGAACTGGTAATAGAGGCAACAAAAGAAGATTCTCATGAGTCATTCTGCAACGAAGCTGCCGACCTGATGTACCACTTCCTGGTTCTGCTCAGGGCAAAAGGATATAAACTCGAAGATATAGAGGAAGTGCTGATGAAAAGACACAGGAATAAATGAACTGGTGCCTTCCCCATTGTAACCGGCTTCTACCCTTCGCTGCCAGATGCCGGGAACCTAGCGGCGGATATGAAATAAAATAATTTTTTCCCGATGTTTGTTTTTTTAAATTTAAAAACTATTTTTGTAGACGTTTTTAAGAGAATGAACGCTATACATAAATATTATTTCTTTTCCTTCTTCTATTTCTATTTCTTTTTTGGTAAGGAATAGAATGAGGGATTTTTGTGTGTAGCTTACATAATAAAGATAAAGGCGCAAGGGTCCCTCAAACAGGGGCCCTTGCGAGTTTAACAGGGTATGATAAAGATGAACGGACATATTAGAGTATCTATCCAGGGAGAAACAGGAAGTTTTCATGAAGTAGCTGCAAAACAATACTTCGGTGGCAACAATATCGAAATTGTTCCCTGTGCCACTTTCGATCAGACTCTTGCAGAAGTAAAAACCGGACGAGCTGATTTTGCAGTAATGGCTATCGAAAATGCTAGAGCCGGGAGCATACTTTATAACTATACACTTATCAGGGAGTCGGGGTTGAAAATACTCGGTGAACATAATCTGAGGATAAAACAAAACCTTATGGCACTACCCGGGCAAACCCTGGCCGACATAAAGGAAATAAGGTCTCATCCCATAGCTTTCTCACAGTGCATGACTTTCCTTAACCAGCATCCTGAAATAACCCTTGTAGAAACCGAAGACACAGCCGGCAGTGCAAGAATAATAAGCGAAAAGAGGCTCATGGGAATAGCAGCAATAGCCTCGTCAGTAGCAGCTGAGATGTATGGTCTGGAAATATTAGCCGAGGGAATAGAGACCTATCGCGAGAATTACACACGTTTTCTTATTATAGGGAGTCGAAGCAAGGGATTGAGAACGGGTAATAAAGCTTCAATATGTTTTTCGTTGAACCATCGGCCTGGAAGCCTGGCAAATGTACTTATAAAGCTTGCAGAGTTAAATATTAACCTTACAAAAATACAATCGGTACCACGGCTTAACGGTAAAGGATGGGAATATATGTTTTACTTAGACCTGGAGATTCCTGAAGATACTACTATGGAACTGATTTACAGCCTTCTTGAAGAAGACACTCATGATATGGAGATACTCGGAATATATCTGAAAGACGACAAAATATATGAAAGTTAAACCGGCAGAACGGACAAACAGTGTGGGAGAATACTATTTCTCCGCCAAGCTCAGGCAGATTGACCAGATGCGCCGGGCAGGCATTGATGTAATTAACCTCGGCATCGGAAGCCCTGACCTCCCTCCTCCTCCTGAAGCTATTAAAAAGCTTTCTGAAGAGGCAGCCCTTCCCGGAGTACACGGGTACCAGAGCTACAATGGCCTGCCAGAACTGAGAAAAGCTATGTCTGACTGGTACCAGAAATATTTTGGGGTCACACTAAATCCGGAAAATGAGATCCTACCGCTCATCGGAAGCAAGGAAGGCATAATGCATATCTCGATGGCATTCGTTAATCCCGGCGATGAGGTGCTGGTTCCCGACCCTGGCTACCCTTCATATACATCCGTAACCAGACTTGTGGGTGGTGTTGTAAGGACATACGACCTGCTGGCAAAGAATAACTGGATGCCCGATATTAACTTGATTGAAAGCACCAGCCTAAGTAAAGTGAAACTTATGTGGGTCAACTACCCTCATATGCCAACAGGCACAAAAGCATCTGCAATACTTTTTGAACGACTGATAAAATTTGCTGCAAAACATGGAATTCTGATATGTAACGATAATCCATACAGCTTCATCCTTAACAGTGAACACATCAGCATTCTTTCAGTTGACGGAGCAAAGGAATATGCACTTGAACTTAATTCACTCAGCAAATCTCATAATATGGCAGGATGGAGAGTTGGATTGGTGGCAGGCGACAGAGATTATATCAGTACAGTACTGAAAGTCAAAAGCAATATGGATTCAGGAATGTTCCGGCCCCTGCAGCTTGCTGCTGCAGAAGCTCTCAAAAGAGGAGACGACTGGTTTGAAAAGAACAACGAAATCTACAGGCGCAGAAGGGAAATAGCAAACGAGATAATGGATATACTGGGTTGCAGGTACGATAAGGAACAAACGGGCCTATTTCTCTGGGGCCAGGTGAGTGAAAATTACAAAAACGGCGAAGAACTTTCAGATAAAGTACTCGAGAAAGCACATGTTTTTATAACGCCCGGGTTTATTTTTGGCAAAAACGGCGACGGATATGTAAGAATTTCGCTGTGCAGCAATGAAGAAAAACTTAAAGAAGCCAGAGAGAGAATAAAAAACCTGGCTTAAGAAGCAACATATGATTTTAAAAAGTAAATATAAATACGAAATATCATTATGACTGTAAGTGTTGTAGGAATAGGTCTTATAGGCGGTTCTCTGGCAATAGATCTGCGTAAGAGAGGATTTGCCGACAGGGTTATCGGTGTTGATACAAATATTCAGCATCAGAACATTGCAAAGTTGTGCGGTATTGTTGATGAAACAGACACACTTGAAAATGCCGTTGAGAAGAGTGATCTGATCATTTTATGTACTCCTGTCGATTCTAATTGCAGGCTCCTTCCGGTCATTCTCGACATGATTGGCGGAACCACCAAGGTTGTGACCGATATGGGTTCAACCAAAGCTTCTATAGCAAGGGCAGCAAAGGATCATCCTGCAAGAGGAAGATTTGTTGCAGCCCATCCAATGGCAGGTACAGAGTATTCAGGCCCTCTTGCCGCGCACAGCAAGCTATTCGACTACAAAATGGCAATAATATGCGATAAGGAACTTAGCGACCCTGATGCTCTGGAGACCATAAAAGAAATGCTGAACGTTCTCAACATGAGGATAGTATACATGGATTCGGCCAGTCATGATGTGCACGTGGCATATGTTTCGCACATATCGCATATCACTTCTTTTTCACTGGCTCTCTGTGTGCTCGATAAGGAAAAGGAAGAAGAAAACATACTGACACTTGCAGCCGGAGGTTTTGAAAGCACAGTGAGGCTTGCTAAAAGTAGCGGCGACACGTGGGCTCCCATTTTCATCGAAAATGCCGAATTCATCCTTGAAGTTATAGATACTTATATTGAGAAAATGCATATTTTCAGGCAGATGATTGTAAAAAAGGATGCAGAAGGTTTAAAAAAGCTTATGGATGAGGCTAACAGGATACAGAAAATTTTAAATTAGCACGATTATGGTATTACAGATGGACATAACGCCTCTCAACAGATGGATCAGTGATGGTGGCAAGCCGTTTATCATCTCAGGTCCCTGCAGTGCAGAGAGCGAAGAGCAGGTTATAGAGACAGCGCGCAGGTTATCAGAGATAAAGCAGGTAAAGGCTTTCCGTGCTGGTATTTGGAAGCCGAGAACACGTCCAGGCACCTTTGAAGGGGCAGGGAATGTTGCACTGAAATGGCTAAGAAGAGTAAAGGAAGAGACCGGTTTGCTTACGGCCACTGAAGTGGCTAACGAAAAACATGTCTACGAGGCACTTAAATATGGTATAGACATTCTCTGGATAGGTGCCCGCACCTCGGTTAATCCCTTTACTGTTCAGGAGATTGCCGACGCTCTGACCGGTGTGGATGTAATAGTCCTTGTAAAAAATCCTATCAATCCTGATATTGACCTCTGGACAGGTGCCATTGAGAGGGTTGCAAGGGCAGGCATTAAGAAAATTGGAGCCATACACCGCGGATTTTCAGCTTTCGAAAAAACTGTCTACCGCAACCAGCCTAACTGGCAGATCCCGATAGAACTGAGAAGAAGAATACCCGGGCTGCCCATACTGTGCGACCCGAGCCATATTGGAGGTGCCAGAAAATATATCTTCGAGATCTCGCAGAAGGCAATGGACCTTAACTTTGATGGTCTGATAATAGAATCCCACATCGACCCCGATAAAGCTCTGAGTGATGCAGCCCAGCAGATAACACCCGATACCCTTAAGGAGATACTCTGCCGGCTTGTTCTTCGCTCACCCGACCCTTCCGACCCGCGACTGCTCGATGAACTGGGTGAACTCCGCCAGCAGATCGACATATTCGACGATCACCTTCTTGACCTGCTCGAAAGAAGAATGCAGATAGCCGATAAAATAGGACTTTTCAAGAAGAGAAACAACATAACAGTTCTTCAGAGCGCCCGGTGGGACGAGGTGATCAGCAAAGCTATCTCAAAAGGAAAAGCAAAAGGACTGAGTGCAGAACTTATTGACACGATATTCAAGGCAATCCACCAGGAATCCATTAACAGGCAGATAAGAATCGTAAATAACGGACTGGAAAGCAATAATTTTGAAGAGAGAAAAGAGACTTCGGATTTTACAGATTTTCACAATAAAACGTAAAAATTTTAAAAAAAATCAACTATTTGTTTTGGTTTTTTAAAAATTAATCATAGTTTTGAGGTGATGAAACAAATTACGTTATACATCTGGTGCTGGCGCAGCGAACTCCGGATCGCTGTGAAAAGTGCCGTTGCATGACATTAAATAATAAAGAAACTATTGAAGGCACGCTTTTCACAGCGTGCCTTTTATGTTTTAATGACTCAATTATTAACCCTTAAATAACAGAAATATGAAAACATCAAAAAAGATTATTCTGACAGAAAGAGAGATGCCGAGGCAATGGTATAACATCCTTGCTGATATGCCCAACAAGCCTTTGCCTCCACTGCATCCTGCAACCCGTCAGCCTCTGGGTCCGGAGGATCTGGCAGCTGTATTCCCCATGGAACTCATAAAACAGGAGGTTTCTACTGAAAGGTATATCGATATACCTGATGAAGTTCTTGACCTCTACAAAACCTACCGCCCCTCCCCGCTTTACAGAGCCATAAATCTTGAAAGGAAGCTGGGTACAAAAAGCAAAATTTATTATAAGTACGAAGGGAACAACTATTCAGGCTCGCACAAAGCCAATACTGCTATAGCACAGGCATATTACAATAAAAAAGAGGGCATAAGGAGAATTACAACTGAAACTGGTGCAGGCCAGTGGGGCAGTGCCATGAGTTTTGCATGTCACCATTTCGGACTCGAGTTGCTGGTGTTCATGGTGAAGGTGAGTTATTACCAGAAGCCAGGCCGCAAGGTGCTTATGAGTGCATATGGTGCAAGGGTTGTTCCTTCGCCAAGCACCATGACTGAGGCAGGTAGAAAGGTTCTTGAACAGGACCCCGAGTCACCTGGAAGTCTTGGCATTGCAATATCCGAAGCCATGGAGATTGCATTGCAGGATCCTTATACAAAATATTCCCTCGGAAGTGTATTAAACCATGTTATCCTGCATCAGACAATCATCGGGCAGGAGGCATTGCTTCAGATGGAAAAAGCTGGTGATTATCCTGATGTTGTAATAGGCTGTTTCGGTGGTGGTTCAAACTTCTCAGGCATAGCATTCCCGTTCCTGCGCGAACGGCTGCTCAATGGTAAAAACGTAAGATTGCTGACCGTTGAACCGGCATCCTGTCCGAAACTTACAAAAGGAAAATTTATGTACGATTTTGGCGATTCAGCCGGCATGACTCCGCTTTTACCAATGTACACACTCGGGCACAACTTCATACCTGAAAAGATACATGCAGGTGGATTGCGCTATCACGGAGCCGGCGTGCTGGTGAGCCAGCTGCTGAAGGACGGTTACATCGAAGCAAAGGCAAAAATGCAGAGAGAATGCTTTGAAGCCGGAGTACTCTTTGCAAGCACTGAAGGTATCCTCCCTGCCCCTGAATCGAACTACGCAATAGCTGCAGCCCTCGACGAAGCACGAAGAGCTGACCTCGAAGGAGTATCAAAAGTGATACTGTTCAACCTCAGCGGTCACGGACACATGGATATTTCAGCTTACGAGAAATACTTTGAAGGCAACCTGCCCGACCATGAGCTAACACAGTCAGAAGTGGAAGCGATACTTTCACAATATGACCTGCCAGAAGCAAAATAAAAGTACTGAAAGCACATTTAAAAAGGGCTGTCTCAAAAGTCATTTTTTTGTTTTCACCCTGATTTCCTGAAAAGGAAATTATTAATATACAATGTTTTAGATTTTATTTTTATAAACTTACCCTATATACATCTTTTGAGACAGCCCCTTTATTTTAGAAGTCGGAATAATCTGTTGGGTGGAGGAGGAATACATTAGCTTTTGAAACGGTGTTCTTGTATTGTTCCAGACCCGACATGGTTTTCCATTCAGGATGATTCCGGAACTCGTTCCAGTGATCTTCCCTCGATTTCTGATCGGCAAATGATGTCATATACATAAGGTTGGGCTTTGTGCTGCCTGCCAGAACCTGCCCGAAAAAGACCGCATTAAATCCCAGTTTTTCGAAAAGCTTCATCTCCCCTCCCTCATTGAACATTTCGATCTTCTTCAATGCCTTTGCTTCAGTTGCACTTTCGTAGCTGCGAAGTTCATAAATCCTTGCTGATGGAGGAGTATTGAACTTTGGTGGTCTGAATGCCGGCATATCTTTAAATGCATAAAGATATATGCTTTCATACCTGGTAAAGGGTGGATTATCGAAAGGTGCATCGAGGAAATCTTTTCCATCCTGATTATATTTTCTGTCATTTTCCAGAACAGAATGTAATTCTATCATACGGATAGCATTGTTGAAAGGTATGAAAATATAAATCCTTTTGCCGAATGCAGTATCAGACTCCACTGGTTTAAAAACACCAACTTTATTAATGCCTGCGCGATGAAGTGCAGGTAAAAAGGCTTCCTTAAGAAATTTATCGGTCCTTTCCTCCTGTGATTTGTCCTTCAGATGATAAATTCTTATTTCATAATATTCCCTGTTCCGGGGTGCCTGACCTGAAGCCATAAAAGCTGCAAAGAAAAAAACAGCTCCAAAAAATAGTGTAAGATAATTTTTTACCATTTTTTCAATTTTTAATTTTTATTGATATAAAAATACTGATTAATTCAGATATTTACGCCTCTTCCCCTCTCCAGATGGGTTATCGACCTCTCCCCCTTGGTCCCCCTCTCCAAATGGAGAGGGGGAAAGGATTTTTTGAGGATTATTATTCAATACAATCAGTAAGATTTTGAGAAGTCGTTGAATATTGCTTCGGCTGCTTCCGGGGTTAGTTCGGAGCCCGACTGAATATAGAATCTATGCCTTAGTACCATTGACTCACCGGGGGCGAGTTTATAAACCACTTCTTCCTGTTTGGGGTCATATGATTTCTGTCCGAGGTTATTTACTGAAAAGAGTCCGTATCCACGGGCATGGGAATATGCCGGGAAGCCCGGGTTTTTTGGATGGTCAAATATCGCGAGTGATACCGGCACGTTATCCTTTTTGCCGCTGAGAATCACCCACTTGTTGCGTGTTCCCCAAACAGCATCACCCCTGTTACCGTTGCTCGAAACATACATTCCTGTAACGCCTGTATTGTCCATAACCTTTACGGTTGTGGGGTTGCCTTTTTCGTCAGTAAAAATAAGCGGTTCATTTGTTGGCATCTCTAACGCCCGGTCGACGCGGATGGCAAACATTCCCTCCTTATTGTCGGTTATAGTAACCGGGCCGTTTGTTGCTGTAAGGGTTGCAATATGGTCAACCATCCAGCCAGTTTTTGAGGCTCTGAAGATATACTGTGTGTTTTCTGTAAGAACAGTGTTTTCCTTATTGTCTTTCCATTCCGAAACAACCTCAAGCAGACCTGTTTTACCGCCTTTAGCTTTAACTATCTTTTTTACCACGATATGGCCGTATTGGTCTTTACGGTTTACCGGTATGGCTGAAGAGTTGTTCCAGAAGTCGAGTCCGTTCACATTTCCGTGGTTAAACCAAAGGCCAATGTGGTGTGGATGGTCGACACGTTCTCCTTTCCTCGGTTCTAGTGGAAAACCCCTTGTCACAACCGCACCGTTAGGGGCATATACCGGAAACAGAAAAGGTTTTTCGAGATTGGCAGGATAGCAGTACGAGGTAAAGAGTTTATCGCCAATAAATACATCCACCTTTCTTTTCTGTTCGTCGTGAACCAGTTTCACTTTCTGGCTGTAAGCAGCCATATTAACAAGTACCAGGAAAGTTATCAGTAAATATCTCATTTTCAATAATTTTAAATAATTGATTTGTAATATATTAATATTGAAACACTTTACCTCCGGCCATTACTTCCTGAGTTTTTTCGTCGAAAGTGACTTTCTCGCCTGTTCGGAGTGCTGCAGTAACCATAATGCAGGCGATTGAATGGTTGTATCCTGCCACAACGTCGGCGTTGGGTTTTTTGCGGTCGCGGACGCATTCCATCCAGTTGCGCATATGGGCAGTTGTCATCGGGTCGCCGCCTGTATTTGCAGATGTCTCAACGGTAAATGAGGGAAGGTCGAATGGTTCGAGCAGGTTGGGTTGCATGTTCATTGCTTTTGCATCATTTGCTCTTAGCCCGCCCTCTGGTGTCACCTTATTGGTATCGAGGTTGAGTGTTCCGCCGTTTGAGAAATAGAGCTCTTTTGTTCCCCCTGCCGAATTGGTGAAGCGTGATGAATATGTCACAAGGAAGCTGAGATTCGGGTCGGTATCTGAACCATAATCCATCACTGCTGTCATGGTATCGAAGTTGGTACGTCCATCTTTCCACAGGTATATGCCGCCGTTGGCTGCGACGCTTCTCGGATGTGAAAGGCCTGTGAACCAGTGCACGGTATCAATCTGGTGTGCCATCCACTGCCCGGGTATACCCGATGAATATGGCCAGAAGAGACGGAACTCAAGGTATTTTCTTGCATTAAATGGTTCAAAGGGTCTGTTCATGAGGTAACGTTTCCAGTCGGTATCTTCCTCTTTAAGTAAAGGTACCACATTAGGTCTTCTCCAGCGGCCAGGCTGGTTAACATTCCATGTCATTTCGACCATCACTATTTTACCGAACTTGCCCGAGCGGATATACTCATTTGCAGCTATGTAGTTCGGTGCACTCCGGCGCTGTGATCCTATCTGCACGATTTTTCCGGTTTCCCTGACAGCTTTCAGTGCCTCACGTGCGTCGGCCATTGTCTCAGCAAAAGGTTTTTCGACGTACGCGTCACGCCCCGCCCTCACTGCTTCAGCACAATGAAGCGCATGCTGAAAGTCGGCAGTGCTGATTATGACTGCATCGGTGTCCTTCGCACTGTAAAGCTCTTCATTATTCCTGTAGAGCTTGAGAGTGATTCCATTAGATTTAAAAAACTTGTCTGCCTCCTCACGGCGCAGTCTCCATATATCGGAGAGTGCAGTAAACTCGAAATTCAGATCTTTGGCATTAGCCATAAAGGCGGGAAAGAGTGATGACCTGAAACGATCTGAAAAACCTACAACTCCAACCCGTACCCTGTCATTGGCTCCAAGAATACGGGAATAACTCTTTGCACTGAATGCTATTGCAGCCGAACCAAGTGCGGCTTTCTGAATGAATTCTCTTCTACTTGTCATATCAAAAATATTTTACAGGTTAATAATCATTGTCTGAAATGTAAAAATAATCAAACAATTGAAATATCGTTAACGTTAACAATGATTTTTTTCAGTATTAATTCTTAAATGTTTTTCTTCAATTTTAACTGACATTAAATTTGAAAAAGCTTAATTTTAGGCCAACAATAATAACGATTTAATTTTACTGGCTTTTTTATTGCGCAGTCATTTCAGGTTTAACTAATTATCATATTTTCAGAAATGAAATATCTTGAAAAAAATATCAAGTCCCTGCTTCTTGGGGTTGCCACAGGTGATGCGCTTGGTGTACCTGTAGAATACAACAGTAGAGAGTCTCTTAAAGAAGCTCCTGTGACGGACATGAGAGGTTACGGATCCTACGACCAGCCTCCAGGGACATGGTCGGATGATACCTCCTTAACATTGTGCCTTGCAGAGGCACTTACACAGGGCTTTGACCTGAAAATTATTGCCGAGAATTTTGTAAAGTGGTGCTTTGCCGGGTACTGGAGCGCCAACGGCAGTGTTTTCGACATAGGAGGAACAACCTACGAAGCCATATACCGTTTAAAAAAGGGAACTGAACCACATCTTGCCGGCAGCGATGATAAATATTCCAACGGAAACGGTTCACTGATGAGAATTTCACCTCTTGTATTCTATCTGCTTGACAAGCCTGCTGATGAAAGATTCGAAAAAACCCGGCTCGTTTCATCAATCACTCACCGTCACATCAGGTCGATAATAGCATGTTTCTACTACCTTGAATTTGCCAGAGGGATACTCGAAGGAGAAAACGTCTTTGACATCTACCGGAACCTTCAGACTGAGATTCCCGGATTCCTTGCCTCGAAGGGGATTGATGATCACGAAATCTCAATATTCGATCGCCTGCTTAAAGGAATTATTTATGAGCTGCCTGAAGAGGAAATCCATAGCGGTGGTTATGTCATAGACACACTCGAAGCATCTGTGTGGTGTCTTCTTACTACAGACAATTACAGTGATGCGGTACTGAAAGCGGTTAACCTGGGGCAGGACACCGATACCACCGGAGCTGTAACAGGCGGACTTGCAGGGCTTTTATACGGAATTGACAACATTCCTAAAAAATGGCTTAAAAAGATAGCACGACGAAAGGATATCGAAGACCTTGCAGAGAGGCTTGCAAAAAAACTTTCAGAATAAAATGTTTAATCATAAAATAATAAAATAAATAAAAATTATCGCATAACGTTATTTGTTATATTAACATAAGCAACAAAGTACCTATTATCTTGATTGACAAAATCATGAAAAAACTATTTCTTTTTCTTTTCTGGTTCTCTTCTTTTATGCCCTTTCGGCACAGGAAGAAGTTACTATCAATATTACACGGAAAAAAATCATTTTCAATTCAGGCATGAAATTACCGGTTTACGTTAATGGGACTGAAGTGGCCCGGTTGCGTAATGGCGAAACATTTAGCTACAAAGCATCTCTTGATGCATTACAGCCCATTTCAGTTATGGTAAAAAGCGGTTTAAGCAAAAGAGAGATTGTTTTTGTAGTCGACGCCAGCAAGGTATGTAACATAGAGACTGGTTTCCCCGGTGGGATGCTGGATCTCACCCTTGTATCGGGCGGCAAAATAGTGCCGGGAACCGGTATGTCTGCCAGAACAAAAGTCAACCAGAAGGATCTTTCAGTGTCGTACACAATGACACAGACACTTGCATCTGACACAATCAGGCTCCAGTGGCTTGAGAAAGGAGGAACAATTATGGGTATGTCGTACATCGGTGGTCTCACTTATCTGAGTCTTAATAAACCTGCGTTCTCTATGACAGGATTCGGAGGACAGGTAATGATTACAGCTTCTTACCTCAAATTTAAGGTTCCTGAAAACAAACCCGGTATCCGTTCATGGAGCAGTGCAGTATTGGGTTACACATTGATGGATCAGTTCTCCAGTTCAACAACCAAACTTAAAAATATTGACCCAGGGTTGCCTATCGAAACAGAATTTTCTTCAACAAGCATGAACGTAATGCTTTCACTTAACGGAGGTTACACAATAGGGCTGGGGAAATTCAAGAATGAAACAAAATGGAAAGGTGCAGCACTCGAACTTACATACAGGCCAAGCATCGTAATGACAATACCACAGGAGGGAGAGACAAATGTTTCGTTTAACGCAACCGGTTTTGGTTTTGACATCAACTTCAACAGTTTCACCTCAAACGCTGCAAAGCTGGCTCCAAAGGCACAATCAAAAATTACATTATTCATTCTGCCACCTGTAAAAGATATGCCACTCTATATCAACGTTGGCTACGGTTTGACCTTTTACAGAAAAATCGGAAGGTAAAGGAATCCTATTGCCCTATTGCCTGGGCCTTGCTGTCACTTTCGATTTCTACTTTACGGCCGAGTTTCTTTACATTTCTGCCTTTATTGAACCTGTACATGTACTGAAACTGGAACCAGCTTCCGAAATCTATTCCGGTTTTGTTTATTGAGGTATAAACAGGTGTTGTAGTTTCAATAGTCTGATATTCTGTTATCTTCGAGAAAGGCAACAGCCAGAAAAGCCCGATTGAATGAGATTTAAGCTGCCATTGACCACCAAAACCATACAGGGGAAGGGTGCTTGTCCTTGTTTGTGCTTCAATATTCACACCATTATACTGCAGGTAAGCAAATGCAGTTATAGTCTTCTTTTTGTCAAGAGTTTTGTATGCTGTTGACGTAATAGTATAGGAAAAATAATCTTTTGATGGTATTGTGAATGAACCTTCAGAATACCTGTTATAGTGGCCGTTGTAAATCCTGGCACTGATGTTCACATACCATAAAACTGCATTTACGCCCCCACCGGTTTCATAACCGTTAAGGAGGTTAAAAGGTTTTGATATGGTAGTAAGAGAACCGTTTATAGGTGAGCGGGTTATTGTGTACCGGTTGCTTACCCTGTCAGAAAAATATTCATAGTAAACAAAAGGTGAAAAATAGTTGCTTCCGAAATTCCAGGTGTATGTCAGTTGAAGGCGGTCGCGATAGTCAGGCCGAAGATTCGGATTACCCTGAGTAATATCGTACGACTGCCCCACTTTGTAATACGGGTTCATACTGTAAATACCGGGACGATTGATTCTGCGGTTGTAAGTAAACTTCAGATTGTGAGATGCTGAAAATTTATACTGAATATTTGCCGATGGCAGAAAACATGAATAATCTGGCTTTGTAACCGAATCAGCTGCTATATGGCTGTTTTCAATCCTCAGCGATGCCTGGAACCCAAATTTTTTAAGATTCAGGGCAAATCCGGCATAACCGGAATTTCTTAACTCCGAATATTCAAACAGGTTGCTTTCTGGCTGATTGTTTATTTTAAAATCATATTCCATTTTCTGAAAGTAAAAATGGTAGCCAGCCTCGAGTTTAGCGTTCATACCCAAAGGATAAACATAATCGAGCTTTGTTGATATGTATCTCCGGTTGTTTAAATCGTCCTCAACCCTCGAGTATGTATCAAGCACAACCTCGCTTCCGTAAGGATAGCGAACATTAGAAAACGAATTACCTGAAACAGACCTGAACATATACCATGTCACCTCAGTGGTAAACTCTTCTACCGGTTTTTTGAATGTCTTTTTATAGAAAAATGAAAATGCTGTTTCGTCACTTTTTAAATTGTTATCCGTAACCGATGCAATTGTGTTCAGCGGAATATCGCTCTTGAAAAGTGTTATGGTATTCGGAAAATGAACATTCTGGCTTATAGGTTTATAGCTAATATTAAAATTAAAATTGTTTTTATCGTTCATATAGTAATCCATACCAGCATTCAGAGAGCCGACTGATACCTTAATATTTCCGCCACCACCGGTGTATGTTGATGAGTCAGCTGTAGCAAAGTGGCTCTCGGCTTTCGGAAAGATATTAAGTGCCTGCGTTATATATGAGCCAGTAGCATAAAAGGTAATTTTGCCTATCGAATAATCAATACTTCCCTGAGTGACGCTGGTAACTTTACGGAATGGTTTCAGGGCTTCAAGTAGGTTGCCATTCATTCCAAAACGTGCTTCTTTTTTCAGGATGATGTTTATAACACCGTCAATGTTACCTTCGTATTTCCCTCCCGGATTGCTAATGATTTCAATACTCTGAATATCGGAAGGAAGTAGCCTGGCAAGGTACTCCCTGTCGCGCTGCCTCCCATCAACCTGAATAATAAAATTACTGCTTCCATTAAGGGTAATATTATTCTGGAAATCTACATTTACCTGAGGAATTTTTTTCAGAAGATCATATCCATTAGTTGAAGATTTGCTTACCGCTTCCGGAATTGAATAAACAGTGCGGTCAACCATTTCTTTTCCCTTCAGACGTTCTCCAACTACCATTATTTCATCAAGAACTGCCGTAGTCTCGGCAAGGTAAATGGTGTCAACAACTATTTCCTTCTCAGTACCTGCTACATTAACTAACTTACCCGCCGTCCTGTACCCAACAAAACTCGCCCTAACGAAGTAGCTGCCTGGTTTTATATTTTCAAGTGTGTATGCTCCATCGGTAAGGGTAATTACACCTGTAACTATTGCAGAATCCGGTAATTGTAAAAGGGCAACAGTAGCAAACTGTACCGGTGTTTTATCCTTTTCATAGCAAACGTACCCTTTGAGAGTTTGTGCTTCAGTGGCAAAAGATATAAATATCAGTACTACAATAAAAGCGATAAATGATTTTTTCATGTTTAAAATTAGTTACTTAACTGCTCTTACAACGGTTTCTCCGTTAATATCCATAGGCATCTCCATACTGAACCCCGGGGCGCTTATGCTGAGGTTTCCTGTAATGCGCGTCTGGGTTTTATTCTCAACCAATAGCCCTGTCTCAGTATCAACCACCATATTTGATTTACCCATACCGGTAAGGCTGTTATATGTTACTGTGGCTCCTGCTGACTTTATTGGAGGTGCATTTTCAGGTACCTTTATCTCCGATTCTACCGTAATAAGAGCATTATTTCCGTTTAAACCTTCGAGTCGAAATTTCGAACTTACCATCAGCAGCATTCCTCCTGAATTAATCTGGTCGTATATTTTCCATTCAGTTCCTTTTGAAACCTGTGCCGCTGGCAGATGCCACGTAAAGTTTTTGATCATCGTTTTAAGATTATTCTCGCTTACAGTATTTATTATCTGCGTTTTCAGTGCGGAGGCTGCAGGCTCAGAAAGCGTTATCGAAGCAGTATCTTTCAGAATTAAATCCGAAAGAATCTTTGCATTGATAATTTCAAGAGGCTGTCCGGCGTAATTCAGTTTTACGAATACGGCATTTTTACTGAGTTTGTTCATAATATACGACATAACTTTCGAAGCCTCTGACGATTTAATATCGCCCTCATCAGCAGAGCTGATTGTTTCAACTCTCCCCATGGTATTTGTTTTTGTAATCAATGTGTCAAAATGAACTTCAGCAACCATAAATTCGGGTGTTGCATCAAGCATCTTCAGAGAAAAACTATATATCACATCAGACTCAACAGTTTGTTGATTACCGCTAACTGTTTGTAAAACTGTCTGGTGCGAAACAGACCTCAACCGGTAGGTCTTATTCTTCTCAGGATTCAACCGGAGATTAACACTCTGCTGCGCTATAACCGGCAAAATAAAAACGAAGGAAAGAACTGGCAACAATATCTTTTTCATTGTCAAGACGTTTAAAATTTTTCAAAGCTATACCATAATATTAATGTCTCCAATATGTTATCGGTAATTTGTTATTTTCTACCGGTAAAACAAGGTTTAAAGATTATGTACGGAGCTCCTTCCAGAATCTTATCCTCATGAAAATCTTTCCAGCCAGGTTTTTCGGCAAAAATTTTCATGTTTAATAGACTGTTGAAATATTTTTTCGCTGCATGTTATATAGGATTAAATCTGAGTTTTTTCGTAAAAAGCATAATGGGAAATCATTTTAGTTATCTTACAGCAGGAATATTTTAAATCATATTTCTTATGGATAAAACTGTTAACCATTCATTATCAGTTTGTATTTCAAAATTTACCGTAATAATCGTTCTATTTTCTTTTTCCTTTTCACAGGCCAGAGCTCAGGAAATACTGAGATGGGAACCTGTAGCGCCGGGTATATGGAAAGCGGAGGCTGGCACACCTGAAAGGTACAATCTCCTTACCGCTTCAGGGGCAAAACCTGTTATAAAGGCGCTCGAAAAAATGGGCAGCGCTCCTTTTCCCCTCGATCCTGCACTGATTACAGCCGGAATTTTTGACGGGCAGGTTTATCTGAAATTCCCTCTTGTAAGAGGGGAGAGAATATTTGGTTTTGGTCTGAATTTCAAAACCATTTATCAACGCGGAAAGATTCTCACTCTTCATGTTGACCATTATGGTGGTACCGACAATGGTCGCACTCATGCACCTGTTCCGTTTTATGTTTCTGACAGGGGATACGGAGTATTTATCAACAGTGCAAGGTATATAAGGGTCTGGGCTGGCACGTCGGTTAATCGCGACCGGCAGGAGCCCTCGGCAGTACGTGACCGTAACACCGACAAACGGTGGACATCAGCTCCTTATTCAGATGCTGTTGACATTCTTGTTCCTGCTGCAGGATGCGAGATATATATTTTTGCAGGGCCGTCAGCCCTTGATGCAATAAGGCGTTTCAACCTCTTCTGCGGGGGTGGGCCCTTGCCACCCCGATGGGGTCTCGGGTTCACCCAGAGAGTACCAACACTTTATACTTCACAACAGGTTATAAGGGAAGCAGAAGAGTTTGATGCTCATAACTTTCCGTTAGATTTTATTGGTCTGGAACCGGGATGGCAAAGCAGAGCCTACCCTTGCACTTTTGAATGGGACAAAACAAGATACCCCGACCCGGAAGGTTTCGTCAGAACGATGCTTGAAAAAGGTATCAGGCTTAACCTCTGGACAAATCCTTATGTATCACCCGAATCCCCTGTTTATGAAAAAATATTACCCTACACAGGCTCTCATAATGTTTGGGGTGGTATTGTTCCTGATTTCAGTATAAAAGAGGCACAGGAGATATTCACCGGCCAGCTGAAGAAGAGTCAGGTCTCAATTGGCATATCAGGATACAAGATTGACGAAGTTGACGGTTACGACAGGTGGTTATGGCCTGATGTAGCCATATTTCCTTCGGGTAACAGCGCCGAACAGATGAGACAAACATATGGTTTGCTGCTTCAGAGAATAACATCGGAAATGTTCCGCGAAGCAAACCGCCGCACATGGGGATTGACAAGGGCATCAAACGGCGGCGGGGTATCGTTTCCTTATGTGATCTACAACGATTATTACAGCCATGAAGATTTTATTACTGCTCTTATCAACAGTGGCTTCTGTGGCGTTTTATGGACACCTGAGGTGAGAAGCTCGAAAACAGCTGAAGAGTGGATCAGAAGATTCCAGACTGTCTGCTTCTCTCCTATGGCTATGATCAATGCATGGGCTTCAGGTACAAAACCCTGGTCGTTCCCGGAAGTTGAAGATGATGTTAGATATTACGCATACCTGCGGATGCAACTTATACCATACTTCTATACCGAATTTGCGAAATACCATTACGATGGAACGCCACCATTCAGAAGCATGGTACTCGAGGAAGGTTTTAACCCGGTGGAGACAGAGGAAATAAAAAATGCCAACCTGGAAGATAATCCATATCTCGAAGCATTAAGAGGAGAAATAAAAGACCAGTATATGGCTGGAGAATATCTTCTGGTGGCTCCCCTGTTTGCCGGACAAACATCAAGAAAAGTTATTCTGCCGAAAGGCAACTGGTACGATTTTTATACCGGAGAATATGCGGGTAACGGCGAAATAATAACTGTCACTCCCGGACTGAACCGAATACCTGTCTTCGTAAAAGATGGCGGTATCATCCCTATGATGCCACCATATTCAAAGGCTCCGGCTGCAGGTAAGAAATATGATCTCGAAATACGGCATTACGGAACAAAAGAGGGACACTACCTGCTTTATGACGACGATGGTGAGACATTTGATTATGAAAAAGGTATTTTCTCATGGAGAGAAATCAGGGTTGAACCGGGCAAAAACGGAAGGATGACCGGTTCAATATCAAAAGCAGAAAAATGGAAGCCCGACAACATCGGGAACGTGACCTTCAGGTTTATGAGCCTGAATCAGCAGAAAAAATAATTTTCCTTAAATAATTTCATAATCAAATCTGTCAGGTAATTTTTTTTATTTTTAGACAATAAACGGAATGATTAAATCCATCAACAATGAAAAAGACAGTTTTTCTGCCAATTTTCTTTCTGGCCTTTATTTCCTGCAAACAGGAAAAGAGTGATATCATCTGGTCGGATGAATTCAATTATACAGGTCTTCCTGATTCATCCAGATGGGGATACGAAGTTGGCTACATAAGAAACAGGGAGCTTCAGTATTACACCTACAGGCGACAGGAGAACGCCGTAGTTAAAAATGGTAATCTGATGCTAATAGGAAGGAAAGAGCCGTGGGAAGGTTTTGAATATACTTCGGCAAGTATCAACACTGAAGGGAAGCATTATTTCCAGTACGGTCTCATTGAGGCAAGGATGAAGCTGCCTGTGGGGCAGGGAAAGTGGCCTGCCTTCTGGATGATGGGGAAAAACAGGCCGCAGGTGGGATGGCCCGAATGCGGAGAGATTGATATTATGGAACATATCAACAGTACTCTTATCCTCCACGGAACAGCACACTGGGAAGATGAAAACAGAAACCATAAAAGCTCAGGAGGGCAGATTCCATGCGACGTTAGGGAATACCATGTTTATGCAGTTGACTGGACGCCTGATTCGCTGGTATGGCTTGTTGACGGACGGAGATATTTCGGGATAAGCATAAAAGACAGTGTAAACAGCACACATGAGTTTCACCAGCCCTTTTACATCCTGCTGAACTTTGCAATCGGAGGCTCATGGCCCGGCAATCCCGATTCAACATCGGTCTTTCCCGATACGGTGTTTGTCGACTGGGTAAGAGTGCACAAAATGAAGTAGTTAATCCTTGTAGCAATTATTTTTTTAGCACAAGGAACACATTACAGACCCGGAGGTTTTACAGGGTATTTTTATTGAGCTCTATAATGAGTTCAGGTTTTCCCATCGGACTTTCCATTTTCCATTCCTGGGAAAGCTGCCGGAGGTGCACATATAAGCAACTGCTGTAAGCAATCCACCATTACCTGGCAGGTATATCATCAACCTTGTTGCATCCTGAAAGTTATGTCCGTTGAGAAGGTATCTGTTTTTTGGAGCGTCCATAAGCAGAAAGTCGACAGCCTGCTCCGGCCGGTCTGTAGCTGCAGCCGACATTGCAAGCAGCGGAAAGTCCCATCCCCATGTAGTGTTCCAGTTCCACACTTTTTGAATAGTGCCGAGAGTATTCCGGAGAATTTTCTTATCTACAAGAGGTGTTTCAGGTATCATGCCTGCGATACCTGCAATAATGGGGTGGTCGCTCATATAGCGTGGGTTTTCCCATGTATCCCGGGTATCTTCCGAACAAAGGTACACACCGTCTTTTACAGGCAGGGATGAAAGCTTTTTCAGAACATCGCTGTATCGTTTCTTCTGTTCCATACCCATGCGTTTACGCCATTGCTCTGCAGTTTTCAGTCCCCAGTACCAGTAAACAAGTTCGAACGTTGGGTTGATTGTCGTCTCTGGCCTTAAGCTCTCCTGGGCTGAGATAAGAGCCGGACCCAGAACATACCTGTTACCTGTGCTGTCGTACCATGCGTATGATGCCATGAAATCAGCTGTTGCGAAAAGAAGGTCTTTGTATTTTTCAAGAACAGCTTTTTTATCCTTTTCACTTTTTGCATTCCCGTAAAGCAGTTCAGCGAAATAAATGAAATGGGGTTGCTGCCAGATCAGATATGGGCCCACGTTACTCGGGCTTTCATTTCCCTGAGGGTCGGTCATTTTGGGCCACCTCGCCCCGTCGTAGCCCTGGTGGCGCGCAGTGGCAAGAGCCTTATCGTATATCTTTTCATAATACTTCATCTGGTTTTCAAGTATCTCTTCTTTCTGCCACAGGGCAAAATGGACACCGTGCCACCAGTGCATCTCGAGGTGGAACTTGCCGTACCATGTGTTATATGAGAGTCCGGTTTCGGCTGGCGGGTAACCACCCGCACACTGAATGCGGGTAAGATACCGGGAAAGAATGACTCTTCTCTCCAGTTCAGCTGCGCGCGGGTCGGTACATTCCGAAAAATCGACAGCTCCGCCGGTACTCCAGAAATCTCTCCAGAAAGAAGCCGAAACCGCCTCTGTTACACTGAAACCTGGCAGGGCAGAGTCAACAGGCATGGTCTTTGAAAAAAGACACGAAAATTCAAGCACCGTATCACCCGGATGTGCTTCAAGATAAAACAGATGTCTCTCCCCTCCCCTAACAAGCGCTGAGTGAGGTTTGTAAAGCTTCACATAATAAACATCATCATCCTGCCTGCGTCTGAAAAGAACTGTTGTATCTGTCCCGGATAGAATCTCTGTTATGTGTTTATTGGGCCTGGTGAAGTCGTACGCCGTCTGACCCGGGACTCCGAGCGGAAAATGAATCCTTATTCTGAGTTTTCTTTCAGAGAGAAGGGATGAGGTAATTTCTGCCGAGACCATATCAAGTTCAGGGTGGCAGACTGTTTTTACCCTTACCATCTTTCCTTCAGCCATGAACCGGCTTTCAATTTCACCTCTCCAGAGATCCAGTTTCTGGTGTGGGTTCTCAATAAGGCCTGCAAATGGTTTATCCGAAGAAGGAAAGTCAAGGCCTATCATTCCGAGATGTATTTTATGCGGATTTTCCCTGAGCCATTCAGAAGCCCTGTATCTCAGAGAGTCGCGCGGGTCGGAGTATCGGTGTACGTAGTCAATTTTGCGGCCATGGACATCCCATGTGCGATAAACCTGTTGCAATGAGTAGCCCCGGGTATTTATTTCTCTATGCCAGCCCCAGTCGGCCATTGTACCTAGCGGAATGCCCTTTGAGTGATACTCATGGAAAGTCTGAAGCCCTGTGATATCAACGGTAAAAGCAAACCTGCCATTACCGACAGAGAGGGAGTTGAGGCTGTCAATGGTCGTGATTTCGATATTATGGCGATTAACAAGGGTAAACCGGTCGATAGCTGGTCTTTCCTGAGAACACGAAGAAAGAAGTACCGGAATTGTGCAATTAAAGGCCAATAATATTTTGAAGGAAATAATTTTATGTTTTCCGGACATTGCAGGATAGATTTATACAAATATACTTTCTGAAAAGAATATAATGAATTATGAACAAGAAATGTCGAATGATGGAGCGAGAAGTTGTATGTACGCAAAATGTTTACTTTCCAATTTTTAAATGGCACAACCCGTATTTTATATTGATTGTTAAATATAATGACTAAAAATTTTCAAATATTATGATTGTTTGTAGTGTTCATAATTTTGTATTTATGGATTGGCAGCTGCATTTGGAACACCGAATTGGCTGGAGCCGGAAAAACGAACTCAAAGTCCGGTTGGATAGAGAGAAAAATTCAATTTTCAAATTATTCTGCTGGTTGTAACACAGGTAACAGTCGTAATAGTTACAGTAAAAAATGCTCAAGACCAATCTGGTGGATATTCCGCTTGAAATACCTCGTTATCACAACTCTTCATTTGAACCTGTTGTTGTAGTACAAAAACATCAAAGAATGTCTTCCAGAATAGAGCATGCCATTGTTACGATGTATTTCAGAGGCATGACTAAAAAAGACATTGAAGAAACCATAAAGGACATTTATGGTATTAATGTCAGTGAAAGTTCGATATTCAATATTACCAATACAATAAAATAGGATATAAAAGAGTGGCAACAGAGTCCACTTGATCCGGTTTATGTGGTTGTATGGTCGGTATGTTTTAATCCCGGCTGCTGCCAGTTTACACAAAAATTTAAACAGGCTCGTTCTGTTAGTATTTTCTCTCTAAATTTCTGTAAATATACCAGTAAGCAAGCGGTATAAAGAATAGGCTTACAACTGTTCCTAGTGACATACCGCCTATAAGGGCAAGTGCCATTGGACGCTGTAACTCCGAACCAAGGCCCCCGGCCACAAGCATGGGGAATGTGGATACCAAAGCAGCAAGAGCCACCATTATTATAGGCTTCAGTCGCCTTGCCCCACCTGTATATATTGCTTCAAGCAACCCCATCCCTTCCCTTCTAAGGTTGTTTATTGTGTCAACCTTCAGTATGGAGTCATTGATGATCACACCCGACATTACAATGAGACCTATCATTGTAATGATATTGATTGTGCCGCCGGCAAGTTTAACCAGCAACAGTGCACCTGCTATATCGATAGGCAGCTCGAGCATTACAATGAAAGGCTGCGAAAGTGATTCAAACTGAGCAGCAAGGATGAAATAAAGCAACAAAACTGAAATGACAAGAATCACAGCCATCTCCCTGAATAGCCTCTGCCCTTCAAGTAGTCCGCCACTAAACTGTACATCGAGCGAAGAATCTGAAGTGATCACGGAACGTATTTCTGACATAAGAAGACCCGGTGACCTAGTGTTGGCAAAAATGTTTATCGGAATATACTCTCCATGCATTCCTCCAGTAATAAATTTGTAATCATGTATCCTCTGTATTTCCACAAGTTCTTTTAAGGGGACCAGAGATGCATTCCTGGTTGGTACAAACTCTGATGATATTATATCATTTATCAGCCTTTCTCTTCCTGCCAGAACAACAGGCAAAATTTCTCCTGAGGACCTTAATTCTCCAATGTGACTACGGTTCAGAGCGGTTCGAAGGGTTGTGTATACAATATCAGGGTCGATATTGTAGAGAATAAGTCTTATAGGATCAAGCCTGAGCATTATTTTATCCTCAAAAGGAGGAACAGATATTTCTTTATCGTGCAATAACAACTTAAGTCTGTTTACTGATTCAACAAGTTTTTCTGGTGATGGGATTGTTTTTTCCTTCAAAAGCGTCACTTCAGCAACCAGAGGCACTTTTGATGCTGAGAAAATCTTTTCGAAAATATTCTGCTGGGGGGCTGTTTCAACAACGGCATCGGGGTAATTTGACACAATAAAATTAGAGATATTATTTTTTATCTCCTGAATGGCATCATATCCAGTGGCTTTAATATAAATCTTCGACTGAGTATATGAAAGGTCATAATCGCGATTGAACAGGAACTGCTGTTCACCTATGAATGAATTAGTTTGCTTTATCAAGTCTGACGAGGAATTAATTATGCGAAGACATCTTTCAAGATTTTCCCCGGTATCTATATTCTCATTCCAGTCGATAGTCACCACAAACTCATCCTGTCTCACAGCCGGAAATCTCTCCTTCTTCATTGCAATGAAAAGCCATATCATTAATGCAATAAATAAGAAAAAGGATACCAGAATCATTTTTCGCTTCCGAAAGAAGAAGTCCATCCCTCCCTCATAACTTTTTTCTATACCCTTTATATTAACTTTCTTTACCAGTACTGCAAGCAAACCTTCCCGGCGTCTTTTGTAAATAAGATAATAAAGTGTGGGTAGAAGTGTTATACCCACAATCAGTGAGACTCCCTGTCCTATTACAATTGCAATTGCCTGGTCATAAAAAAGAGCACCTGCTATACCGCTAAGAAAAATCAGGGGGATAAACACTGCACATGTTGTAAGTACAGAAGAAATAAGAGGTGTTATCACCTCATTCGTTCCTTTGATGCAGGCATTAAGAAGGCTTTCTCCCCTATCAATCCATTGCGTTATGTTTTCAATTATTACTATAGAGTTGTCGATCATCATGCCAATACCAAGTATAAGGCCTGCAAGTGAAATAACATTTATAGTAAGACCTGTAAGATAGAAAAACAACAAACTTATTACAAGAGTTGCGGGAATACTGAAACCAATTATTAGAGGCGATTTTGCATCTTTCAGGAAGAAGAACATCACAAAGAATGCCAGTAATCCACCTGCCCAGAGGCTTTGTCTGAGGTTTGAAATTGAATAATCGAGCAGAAGAGTCTGATCCTGTGAGATTTCAAAATCCATCTGAGGGTAATCTTTCCTGAACTGGGTGAGCAGCTCTCCCATCTTTGACTTCAGTGTTTCCATCTGCGCGGAGGCTTCTTTAATTATAGCCAATACTACAGCTCTTTTGCCGTTTGAATAGTATAGCCCACGGGGTTTTTCCTCTCTTATTCCAACATCAGCTATATCTTTAAGCTGAAGAATCCTGGCACTCCCTGCATTCAAATATATATTCTTAACGTCTTCAGGGTCTTTGAGATAAGAATTGAATTCAAGGTTCAGAAGGTATTTGCCATCCCTCACCATAATGTTGCCAATATTAAGGTTATTGAGCTCTACCGCCTTTATTATATCCTGCTCAGTTATTCCGAGACTCATCATTTTTTTTCTGTCGGGAAGAATATAGAGCTCTCTCTTTACCTGTCCGGTTATATCAGCCATCGCTACTTCGGGTAGCTGTTCGATTCTCTTCTTTATTATCGTTTCGGCAAAGTTGCTTAGTTCGGTGAATTTTTCACTGCTTTCATAACCCTCCGAAAGTGTGATATTAACCATAAATACAGGTATATCGCTTGCGCTGGCTTTTATTACACTTGGACGTTGGATGTCGCGCGGAAGATTGTTCATGGCCCCATCAATTTTCTCGTTGACCTCCATAAAAGCAAGATTGATGTTTATCCCGTATTTGAACGATAACCGTATCAGGGCACTTCCATTGTGCGATTCAGATCTCAGGTCGGCCAGACCGGGAACCTGCAGAAGGTTTCTTCTGAGGATACTCACTACGGTGTTCTCCATCTCCCTTGCGCTGACATCGGGCCGGGACACAGCCACTGTGATTTCGGGAATGTCAACATCTGGCATCAGCGAAACCGGAAGCCTGCTGGAAGAAATGATACCGAGCATTATAACCGATATGAAGGTCATTAGTACCGCAACCGGGCGGGTTATTAGAAACCTTACCATAATTATCTGAATATGAATTTAATTTTCCGGCATTTATATAATTTCCTTATTTTCCATACTACATTTCCCATCACTTTGCATTTTCTTATGGTTGAAAAGTTTTTAAACTCCGAAAGTCGCAATAGTCTTACTAATTCCTTAGTTTATCTACCCTTTTTCTTCAACATCAATGGCTGATAGAAAAGCAATCCAACTATACTGAATATCAGTCCACCAATGGTACCGGCAGCAAGGTTGAACCAGAACCGTTCATCTCTACCAGTAAGCAGAAACGGAATAAGACCCATAATAGTTGCAAAAATTGTCAGAATAACAGGTATTATCTTACCGTTGAAAGCTTTAAGGTAAAGTCTTCTTTCATCCATTCCGGGTTTTTCCCGCCTCAGACTGTTGTAATCGCCCAGGATGTAAATTGATGAGTTTACAACGATTCCGCAGAGAAGTATCATCGCAGCAAAAACGCCTTCATCGGGATTAATGTTAAAAATGAAAAACGTAAGAAACACTCCGATAAGCGAGAAAGGGATAAGACTAATGACTATAAGTGGTTGTTTCAGCGACTCGAACAGAATTGAGCAGACAATCCATATAATAAGGACAACCAGAAAGATGAGCAGGTAGTTTGCCTTGCTACTGCCCCATGAAAATGAATAGGTTGAAATTTGTGCTGTATATCCGAGGGGCAGTAATGAATTTGTTTCCTTTACGTTACGTTCAAGGATCATCCTGCCGAGTTCATAGTTGCCAATAAAATCATATGTAACGTAAATTACATATTCCTGATCCTCCCTGCTTATGGTATTATCTGAAACTTCAGAGACAACACCGGCAAAATCTTTCAGTTTCATCTGCATACCATTTCTTATAAGAATTGGCTCGTTAATGAAGTTCCAGTAATCAAATTCCTCTGCCTGGAGTGTTTTCAATGATATAGGTGCAATAAAGCCTTCAGTGTAAACATTGCCTGCAGTTAAAGAATTTCCCGATAAACGGTACGCTCCTGCATAGGTAGAAACAATATCGGCGTCATAAGCCGCCAGATAAGACCTGTCCATCAGAAGCGTGTTTCGGTAATTCTTCCTGACGTTAAACCTGTCAGAGGAAGCTAAAAAAAAGACTTCCTTTATTCTTCCTCTTGCACTTTTAATTAGTCTCTCTTTCAGTCCCTCACAATAGTTGTAAAGTTCGTCGTAGTTGTATCCTCGCATAATTATGGTGTATGTGCCCCTGATATAATCGCTGTAAACCTGGTTACTGAAGGCCTTCCCCACCCCATAAACTATTGTATGATAGCTTCCGATTGAATTCATAAAATCCTCAATCTTGAACTTCAGGATGTACGGAAAAACTGTAAAGTCATATTCTGGTTTAAAAGTTACAGTTACGGTTGCATCTTCAGCACTGTAAACAGTTGTGGTAAACAGGTCAATTTCATCGTATTCAGCAAGCATATTCTCCAGCCGCATGCATATATTGTTTATATTTTCAACAGTCAGACCAGGTTCGCTCAAGCCTATGTCAACAGTTATCTGAGTCCTCTGAACTTCACCTGAGCTACCATAATAGTAGAACCTGCTGTTCTTGACTTTTTCGCTGAATAGCCTCAGCGTACCACCAAGTACTTTGTTTATCGCGGGTTTAAATTTCTGTACATATTTCGGATTTCCGAGACTCTTGTTATATAATTTCTGGAGCCAAGTTAGTTGCTCTTCCTGCATAATTGTACTCTGTTCGGGAGGTAATCTGTCGGGCAGATAAATGACAGGGAGTCCGAAAACAAGAATAGCCATAATAATTAAAGCTGTGCGGCGCTGTATTATAAAGTCAATTATATTCTTATATTGATGTGTAAATTTCACTGCTGCTCTTTTTTTACAGTTGGCATATGAAGTGTGATGGGATTTAAGTCTTATTTTCTCCATCAGGGCAGGA
Organism: Bacteroidota bacterium; assembly: GCA_029552825.1. Lineage (GTDB taxonomy): Bacteria > Bacteroidota > Bacteroidia > Bacteroidales > VadinHA17 > LD21. The sequence goes on along the minus strand of JAKPDL010000211.1, from coordinate 2,603 downwards.
ATAAAAAAGAGAGCTATTACAAGTGATACGGATAGATTAATAATTACCACTGCCGCAAAGTCGGAAAGGGTAAGTTTCATATCTTCATCGAGGAAAAAGATTACTGAAAGTGCACCGATAGTAGTCAGTGTTGCAGCAAGAAGGGATATACCCACTTTCATATTTCTACGGTGCCTCAGGTGATCTACTATCACGATGGTATTATTGATTATTATTCCAAATGATACAGTTATGCCTGCAAGGGAATAAAGATGTATTTCGAGATGGAACAGGTAGTAAAAAATGAATGCTATGAGTATGTTTGAAAAGAGGCTGATAGCTATAATCAGAAGATAATGGAATTCTCTGGTTATCGCAAATATAAAAAGCAAAAGAAGCACAACAGAAAGTACAGTACGGAACAGGTTTTTTGATATTTCTTGACGTATGAATACTGTATTATCCAGCGAGTTACGGATGCTGTAACCCGGAGGAAGTTCCTTTTTGATTTTTTCGATAGTTTTTTTTACTTCGCCTGCAACTTTTATATTGTTGACATTTTTTGCAGCAGTTACATTGAGGTTGATTGTATTAAGTCCATTTATTCTATAATAGCTCACAGGCTGGCGATCTTTGAGTCTTACAGTAGCAACATCTCCAAGTGTGACTATTCTGCCAGAAATGCTTGTTATTGGGATATCATACCATTTGATTGTATCGGTTCTGTTGCCGGCAAGTGTTATGTATGTCTTTTTTACAGATCTTTCTGTTGTAAGCTCATGTCCTCCTCCCAGTTCTCTCTCAAGCATATAATTCTTTATAGCTGCAGTGAGGGTAGTTGGTTGTAGGCCGAGAACGGAAAGTTTATTCAGGTCGTAGGTTATTTCCCATTCGCGCGGAGTTGAACCATACACGTCAACGCTGTAAACACCATCGATAGTTGCGATGGCCGGTTTTATGAGTTCCTCAGCTACATCAGCAATATACGACTGGCTTGTGTTTCCGGTGATCTGATAGCTTAAGATCAGTGAACCGGACGATCCGATGGCAGGCAGATTCATTCTTACAGAGGGGTATGAAACACCTTCGGGGAGCCGTTTGAAGGCTTCTTTCATCAGAGAAGCCACTTCGAACCTCTTAGCCTGGAGGTCAGTTCTTCGGTCGAATTCGACAGTAATAGAACCAATACCTTCACGGGTGACAGACCTGATTCTGGTAATTCCCGAAACGGTTGAGAGGACTCCTTCGATTGCAGTTGTGACTTCCTGTTCCACCATCCTCACAGGTACGTTTGGCCATGAGAAGCTGATAGTCAAAGAAGGAAGGTATCGGGTAGGATTGAACTGCAGGGAGAGAAGCGGAGTAATAGCAATACCTGTTATTATAAGCACAACGAAAAAGATATTCATTCTGAAAGCACTCATTGTTCTCTCACGACAGTTTCGTGTGCCAGGTTTATGTTTCCGCTTATTATTACCAGATCGCCGGGTTCAATACCTTCACTGATAGACAAACTTGTACTGTTTTCAGCTTCTACTGTCACATATTTCCATATTGCAAATGAGTCCTGCCGCACAAATATCACATCTCTGCCTTGGCGGCGGACAAGGGCTTCCTTAGGCACTACAATCCTGTCGGGGACAGGTCTTCTTATAAGTACTCTGACATTCATTCCATCTATCAGTCTGGCTTTGTTGGCAAAAGAAGCTGTCACTTTTACCATTCCGTTTTCGTCAACCTGAGGGTTTATCTGGGTTATGGTTCCATTGATTTTTAAACTGTCGTTAACAAAAGGAATTATGCTTACGGGCATACCTACTCTGAGCATCAGATATTCCGATTCAGTAACAGGGAATTCCACATCCATTATCCTGTCATCTGCTATAGTGCAAAGGTTTTTAAAGTTCTGGCTTGGGTTCCATTGGCGTGCTTCCATGCCTGATACAACTCCTGAAACAGGAGCCGTGATACGGGTGCTGTTATAGTTATATTCAGCCTGTGCGAGTGCGGTCAGGGCATCATCTAGACCTGACCGAATACGTGATATTTTAATTTTTGATGCAGGAAGGCCGGTTGTATCATTTGCCGAGAAATTGGTAAGTATATCGTCCCTGAAATTTATTTCGGCTTTTTCGAGATTTTGTCGTGCACGTTGCAGCTGGACGCGGTAGTCAAAGTCCTCGATAACTGCAAGGAGTTCTCCCTCGCTTACACGCTGACCGTTCCGGATATAGAGCTCTTTAATGATACCGCTGACTCTGAAAGGTATTACTGCTTTTTTTGATGAGAATATTTTGCCGTTACTGATCAGTTCATTGTAGAAGGTAGTTCGTTCGGCTTTGACCGTTTTGACTATAATAGCTTCGGGACGTGCAGCTCTTCTTGCTATTTCTTCTAAGCTCTGGGAAGGTTTTTGTTTGCAGGAATAAAACATAACTATGCCCGTAAGTAAAGCAGAATAAAAGATGACTTTCATATTGACATAGATTATGTAACATTGTTTCTGTAAAATTAAAAAAGCCACGGCTGAAAAAAATAATTATAATAGTGATAAACTTTAAAACAATCAGCCATGGCAAGAAAAGTGAATAAAATTACAAAAGATTTTTCAGAAGAAATACAAG
>JAKPDL010000210.1 GCA_029552825.1 Bacteroidota bacterium | reverse complement strand
GTAGCCCGGGCTGTAGCGGTTGGTTATGTGCAGACCTTCAGCCTCCATAGCTTCACTGAGTTTTTCCTGCATGAGGTCGGCAACTGCTTCGACAATTTCGCTTCCGGCGATGTCATATACATAACCCTTCAGGTAGTCTTTATCATTCAGAAGCTGCCTTGCCTTTTCCCCTATCCAGCTGCCTGCCGTGCATGCAAAGACGGCAACCGATTCAGATTTTCTGAGCTGGGCGGAGATTATCTTACCCGGGAAGAATTCGACACCATTAATAATCATTGCGCCTGAATCCCTGTCAAAATCAAGGTTCGGATAAACAACAAATTCAGCCCTCAGGTCGCAAAACTTCTCTGCTTCGGCCAATACTTCTTCTGCCAGTGCTGATACAATTTCACGGTCGCTGCCCCTGTCAGAGTCAAGAAGCCTGCCTATAATGGCGGGATCAATCCTGATCATTTTCAAATCGAACCTGTATGTATATCTTCTCATTAAAAATTTAAGGTAACAGGTTTTATTTCCGGGTGTTTACGCCTGATTCCCTAACAATCCGTTCCACAATTTGTTCATTACCCATTGTGGTTAAATGTATTCCGTTGACGCCCTTTAATTTACTTATTTTTTCAATAAGTTCGAGGGCTATTGTTATTCCCTCTTCGTGGGCCGATTCTCCGGCTTTTTCAATTCTGTTTATTATTTCATCGGGAACAACCACGCCGGGGATTTCCTTTTTCAGGTGCAGTGTCATATTCAGGCTTTTAAGCACTGCTATTCCCACTATTATATATACTTTATCCAGTATATTTCTTTTGTAGAGTTGTTCAAGCCATTTTTCCACTCCTGCAGCATCGAAAACCAGGTTTGTCTGGAGGAACTGGGCACCGGCGTTTATTTTTTTATGTTCGCGTATTGCCTGGAATTCAGGTTTTGATGCGAAGGGAGAAGCTGCAGCTCCCAGAAAGAAAGAAGGTTTATTTTTTATTGACCTTCCGTCGAGGTATTTTCCTTCATCTCTCATCTTTCTCAGAATCCAGAGCATCTGGATTGAATCGAGGTCGTAGATTTCCATGCTGCCCTGAGGGCCAGGTCCGATAGCCGGGTTATCGCCAGTAATACAGAGTATATTTTTTATTCCCAGTTCGGCAGCGCCGAGGGCTTTCGACTGCAGGCTGTATCTGTTATGGTCGCGTGCTGTAATCTGAAGCACCGAATCTACTCCCAGATCAGATGCAATCTTGCAGCAGGTCATGCCTGCCATTCTGGGGGTTGCTGAGGGATTGTCGGTAAAATTCACTGCTGCTGCATAAGGTTTTACCATTTCGACACTTTTTCTTACCGGCGAAGCACTTGCACCCAGAGGCGGAATAACCTCGACAGTAAAAACAAACTCACCGTTTCTGAGGCGTTTTTCAAGTTCACTGGCGGGTTCGGTATATGCCGGCGGGTGATATTCTGAATCGCCGTTCCACCATTCCGGCTGGCGGATGGGGCGGAATACACTTTCCCATATTTCGTGCCGTTTAACCCTGTCGCGTGAAACCAGACTTTTCAGAAACCTGCCTGTTCCCACTTTTCTTACCTGATGAATCACATCTCCCCATGTTTCAGTACCTGCTTTATCCCAGTCGAGAGGTGGAAGTACCTCCATCAGTTTTTCCTCCCTCTTCATCTTAAGAGACCTTTCAAAGATGTGGTACCAGATACAGGGTCTGGTCTTATCAACGTAGCAATACTCAGGTGTCGAACCGCCGCAGGGCCCGTTTCTCAGACCCTTCGGACACTCCATCGGACAGATAAAGGCTGTCTCCTGGAGAAGACAGTTGCCGCACATACGGCATCCGAACAGAGGACCCTTGACGATTCTCTCCGTAGCTTCAAGTAAGCGCAGTGAAAATTTCTCTTTTTTAAAAGGATAGAATGGCGGCTGCCATCTGCGGCCGGGTGTAAAAAGCGACATATTTCTAACTCCTATTTTTCGGTTTGTTTAAGTAAACTCTGAGCAGCTTCTATAAAACGAATTGCATAATCGTCTCTGCCGAGCACAAGGTCGGTTGCACGTATTATGGCTGAAATTTTTTCCGGATTTGCGATAGGACATGTTAATCCGGCACCAATGGCAAGAGCCATAAAGGCTGAATTAAGATATTCCCTTCCAGGTAGTCCGAATGATATATTGCTTACCCCTAATGTAATATTATGTCCAAGCCGGTCGTGAACAAGTTTTGTTGTTTTAAGTGTGACAAGGCAGGCGGTGGGATCGGCACTCACTGCCATAGCCATCGGGTCGATGATTACATCCTCTTCAGGCACACCAGCCTTAACAGCTCTTTCGATTATTTTTTCGGCTATGGCAACTCTCTTTTCAGGATCGTTGGTAATGCCTTCATCATCCATCACAAGTCCGATAATAGCAGCGCCATATTCTTTCGCTACCGGTAGAAGCGCATTAAGTGACTTTTCTTCACCATTAACTGAGTTGATAAGGCATTTGCCCTTCGACACTTTAAGTGCTGCTTCAATTGCTTTCGGATTTGGAGAATCGAGTGAGAGAGGTATATCAAAGTTATCTTCAAGCACTTTAACAACTTCGGGTAAAAGTTTCTCATCGTCAACACCCGGATATCCCACATTTACATCCAGCACATCGGCATAAGCCTTTATCTGTGCCGACGCCAGCTCAATGAGATAATCAAAATTTCTTTCTTCGAGTGATGCAACCAGTTTCTTCCTGCGGGTGGGATTAATTGATTCACCTATTATTACTACCGGGCCTGCAGTATCTATAACTACTTCTTTAGTTCTGCCTTTAAGAATTGTTTTCACTTTCAATTATTTTTAATTTCCTTAAACTTTTTTCAATAATAATTTATCCTTTTATTCTAACTTATTTTACCCAACCTGATCTTCCCTGCCTGCACTGCCGCAGCGGCAGACAGTGCCCATGGGGAAGGAAAGAATGCTTTAACTTATGAAACAAGGCTATTCAGGTAATTAATTGCTCCCTGAGGATCGGGTGAATAGAAGTCGGCTCCTATTTTTTTGCAGAAATCCATTGTTACAGGCGCGCCTCCAACGAGTATTACACGGCCGGGATCCTTTTCCTTTATTTCTGCAACTGATTTTCTCATATTTTCCATGGTAGTTGTAAGGAGTGCCGACATTCCGATCACTGCCGAAGGATGGCTTTCGATTGCTTTCATAAACTTTGTCGTACTCACATCTACCCCTAAGTCAATAACCTCCCATCCACCACCTTCTATCATCATTGCTACAAGGTTCTTTCCAATTTCATGAAGGTCGCCGGCAACTGTTCCGATAATAAATGTACCTTTCCTCTTTGTCTCGCCCGAAAGGAAAAAAGGTTTCAAATGTGCCATTGCGCTGTTCATGGCTTTTGCTGCCATAAGCATCTGCGGTACAAAAATTTCCTGCCTCGAATATTTCTCTCCCACCCTTGTCATGGCAGGAATGAGTGCTTCTTCGAGTAAAACCGATGGACTGATTCCTTCATCGAGGGCTCTGCGGGCAAGCTCATCGGCACCTTCCTGGTCTTTCATATCCGGAGGATAGGGAGATGTTTTGTTAACTTTCCCCACTTCGACACAATAAGACAACCGTTTAAGAATATCTTCCATAAACCAGAATCAGATTAAAATTATTCCAAAAAAACAGGCGTCCAATTTATTAAAGTTATTTTAACGAAGCAAGCAGAATTGAAATTTTTTAAAAAGTTGATTGAAGCATGGGGTATAATATTTAGCAGATTGTACTACCGTTGTTTTGCAGGATAACTGCCGGGATAGAGATAAAAATTGAATGCTACTCCCATTAGTTCAGCATCGCTGGTATGAGCTTTCAAAAAAAAGCCAGCCGATATGTTACTGCCAAACCTGTAAAAAAGTTCATATTTCTGATAAGCTGTATTTTTGGCTTTGTACGGACAATAGACATAAAAACCCATATACTGTGTAAATATTACCTTTCCGAAGTGAAAGTCCTGACCTGCAGTGATAGCTATTCTTTTATGGTCGAGTCCTGAACCTTCCCTCTTAATGGTCTCTTTAATGGCATTATCAGCTATCATTTCAGCTCCGATATTAACTGAGTACCATGATTTCAGCATCTTCATCCCTCTTGTATAAAAACCCCATGAAATTGTTCCTTTTTCAGGATATATTTCAGTTGGATCAACTACTTTGTACGCTGACAATATACCGGCCATAATACAGAAGTCAGACCCTCTTACTTTTGTATCGGCATAATATATTGGACCGGGAGAAAGAGGAGGGGAAAAATAATCTAATCCCAGTGCCATCGTTGTAAAGTTCATACCGTAATTAGGTTGTTTCACCCCTCCGTTTGATATGTGATTGTAATAACCTGATAATGTGAGATATATATTTGACCATATCCGGTATTTGAATCTCATGGCTGCATAAACCGGGAAACTGATTCGCGTGCAGAAAAACTGATTTGCGGGATTGGCGGATGCATCATAAATTTTTGTATGATACGAGAGTCCCCCGCCTGCTCTTACTGTCATTACAAATCTTTTATTGGAGAATAGAACCGGTTCTGCAAATCCTGCCAGGATAAACGCACCTCCAAGGGTATCGGGGTTATCAAAACTGTAATAGCCAGTCTGCAGACCTGCTGTCCACCATGAATTAAAAACTTTCCAGCTGTTGTATGATTTGCTCATAAAACCTGTCTCCAACAAAACACCATATGGATTGCTATGCGAAACTGGTTCTATAACCACTGAATGAGGAATAATGAAACCGTACTGACCATTTACGCCTGCAAAACGGTGGCGGGTCGTGTCCGACTCTGCACTGCAACAGATGCCCATCATGAAACAAAGAAAGATGGTGAAAAATCTGATTGTGTTAAACCGACACATAGTCAGAACAATTCAAAACATACAGATTTCCAGCTGAAGAGAACCTGAAATCAGGATCTCAGGATAAATAACACAAAGTGATATTTACATCACTCTTCTGTAATTCTCCGAACTCTAATGTTCCTGAGCGCTGCGGTTGTCTGCCATGATGCTATCCCGAATGGTTTTGAAAGCTCCACCTCGGGACGTATTGAAAGTCTTTTCCCGTCAATTGTAAAATTCACTATCAGTTCATCGTCTATCCATGCCTCGATCTTTTCTTCAGTTACCCTCAGCTTTATTTTATACCATCTGTCGCTATCGAATTTCATATATCGAGTTGTCTCATTCTCCGAGGCATCTTTCCCATCAATACTGCTCAGTCCGACAACAGTTCCACCCCAGCCTCCAACTATAAGTGTACAGGGGACTTTCCCGACCGGAAATGTCATGCCGCAGAAAAAATCGTTTCCTTCAACGCGCATGGCTTCGAGTGTCACTTCATAATTTATTTCCGGAAAACTTTTACGGTAGGTTATTCCTGTACAGCCATCGCCCATGCCAAGGTAAATCTTTCCACCCGACACATCAACCGGTCCCTGTGTTCCGAAATTCGTTATTTCCCAGCCGTCGAGGGTTTTACCATCAAAAATACAGGTAGAGTCAGATGGAAGGACTTCTTCAGCGGTAATCTGTTTCTTGCCTGCACTTTCATTTCTGCACCCACCCGATTGCGATGAAGTTAGCAGGATTACCAACAATATTGTCAAAAAGCCTGTGTTTCTGAGGTTCATAATCAATGAATCATTTAAGAAAAATTTCAATAACCGGTATCTCCACAGGGGGTTTAAGAACCGGAAGCTGAAGTGCAAGGTTATTTGTGCCCTGTACTGTGCTGTATCTTATTTCGGAAGCATCGTGCAGAAATTGTGCATATTTCACTTTATCTGTCATATTTTCAAGTATAATTCTGTTAAGCGGATAGGCAAGAAGATGTATGTACAGGCGTTTTGTTGAAGGGTTATATGTAAGCAGCGTATTGGCCGGTGCTTTGAATTCGTCGGGTGCCTGTGTGCAGCCATATATTGAGCGGCTGTTGAATTTCATCCATTCGCCCATAGCTTTCAGTCTCTCCTGCGCACGGTAATCGAAGGTACCACGGCCTGTCGGACCTACATTAAGGAGCAGGTTGCCACCCTTGCTTACCGATTCGATAAGCAATTCAAGAAGCTGGGCC
>JAKPDL010000209.1 GCA_029552825.1 Bacteroidota bacterium | reverse complement strand
TCGCTGAGATTCCCTTTTTTAAAACAATTTTTTTGAGTACTTTTGCGGGGATTTTTGCGGATGTGTCGTAATTGGTAGCCGAGCAAGACTTAGGATCTTGTGTCCTTAGTGACGTAAGGGTTCGAGTCCCTTCATCCGCACAAAATTCATTATGAATTTTAATCATTTCAACTTAATAATCAAACAAATAAATTACACTGAATGAACATTACCAGAGAAAACATCGACAGCCTGAACGCCATTCTGAAAGTAGAGGTCAATAAATCAGATTATCAGGACAATGTCGAAAAAGTACTGCGAGAATACCGCAAAAATGTCAATATGAAAGGCTTCAGGCCGGGTATGGTTCCTATCGGGATAATCAGAAAACTCTACGGCACAGCTGCAAAAATTGATGAAATAAACAAACTCGTCACCGAAAATCTTGCCAGATTTATCAGAGAGGAAAACATACAGATCCTTGGCGAGCCTGTCCCTTCTGACAACCAGAACGAACCTCTGAACTGGGAGACAGGCGAGGATTTTAACTTCACCTTTGAAATAGGCCTTGCACCTGAATTCGAACTAAAACTTGGTAAAAAGAACAAGGTTCCTTATTACGAAATCATTATTGACGAGAAAATAAGAAACAATTACATAAACAATTATACCAGACGGTACGGCCGGTATGTGAATGCCGAAGTTACAGAGAATACCGACATGCTGAAAGGCAGAATGGAACCTGCCGATGAAACTGCCCGATTCAGTGCTGAAGATGTTATGCTTGCAATTGACATCATTAAAGACGAGGAAATTAAAAAAGAATTTATCGGAAAAAAACCTGGCGATTCTATCATTTTCGATCTTAAAAAGGCTTATCCCAATGCAAATGAAGTTGCTGCAATGCTTAAAATAAACAAAGACCAGGCCGAAAAAGCAGAAGGTACATATAAATTCACCATTGAAGATATAATGAGGTTTAAACCGGCCGAAATCGGACAGGAACTTTTCGACCAGATTTACGGGGAAGGTGTGATAAAAACCGAAGAAGAATTCTATGCAAAAATCGACGAAGAGATATCGGCAAGTCTGGCAAATGAGAGCAATTACAAACTTTCTCTCGACCTTAAGGAGCTCGCACTTGAAAAAACAGAATTTGACCTTCCTGAAGAGTTTCTGAAAAAATGGCTCCAGAGAGTCAACGATAAGGTTACTCCAGAACAGATTGAAAAGGAATTCGACACTTTCAGGGAAGACCTGAAATGGCAGCTTATCCGTAAAAAGATTGCCCAGGATTACAACATCAAGGTTACGGAAGAAGAGATGCGGAAAGAAGCCGAAGTTATTACCAGATACCAGTTTAATCAGTACGGCCTTTTCTATGCAACAGATGAACAGATCTCAAAATTTGCCGGAGAGATGCTTAAAAAAGAAGATGATGCAAGAAGAATTGCCGACCGCATTTTAGAGCAAAAAGCTATCGAAAAACTTAAAGAACTGGTAACTATAGAAAACAAAAAAGTTACCTCAGAAGAATTCGATAAACTTTTTGAATAAATAAAAGCTTGATAGTGAGTAATAAAAGTTTTTATAACTTTGTTTTTTTATTTAAATCGATCTCCTATGGATACATTCGATGATTTCAGAAAATACGCAAGAAGCAGGATGGGTCTCAGCAGTATGACCCTTCACCGGTACACTTCTATTGCGAACAGCTATATCTCCCCAACCATTATAGAGGAGAGACAGCTTAATGTGGCTACCATGGATGTCTTTTCGCGTCTTATGATGGACAGAATAATCTTTCTTGGACTTCCTATTGACGATTACGTGGCAAATATCATTCAGGCTCAGTTGCTTTATCTTGATTCAACTGATCCAACGAAAGACATTCAGATCTATTTCAATACACCGGGAGGTTCTGTACATGCCGGGCTGGGTATCTACGACACAATGCAGTATATCTC
>JAKPDL010000237.1 GCA_029552825.1 Bacteroidota bacterium | reverse complement strand
AGGGTAAGGCTTCTGCGAATAAAATATATCAATTCTGCAAAGCCTGAGGCGAAGCCCATTACGCAATTTGGTTTCGTAATTGAGCCCGTATCCCTGTTTGAAAAACGAACGGGTTCAACTGAAGTAAAAACAAAAGTCTCGCAGCGAATGATAAGGGAAGAGATGATGAACAGGGTTGCAATATTTAATTACATGATCGGTAACACCGACTGGTCGGTTCCAGCGATGCACAATGTGATTGTCTTCAGCCAGCCTCATACGGGTCCGAAGGATCTCGGAACAATACTTCCTTACGACTTTGATTTTTCAGGAATAGTAAATGCTGAATATGCACATCCTTTTGAAAGCTTACCAATAAAATCTATCCGCGAAAGGCTTTATCTTGGACTTTGCAGAAGTGAAGAAAGCTTTACAAAATCGCTGGCTGAGTTTGTTGAAAAAAAGGAAAAATTTTACAACGTAATTAATTCATTCCCTTATCTTAGGGAAAAATCAAAAAAGGATATGATAATGTACCTCGAAAGTTTCTATCATGACTTTGACAGGAAAAATACGATAGTACATAAACTGATTAACGATTGTAAAAAGTTTAACTTATAATATGATGCAATATGTTAGAAAAACTGCTTTCAGAAGTAACCCTGGCAAATATTCTCATTCGATTTGGATTTAATTTATTGGTGCTTACCATTCTGGTCTATTTTATTTATTACAAACATTCGAAAAAAGAAGAATATCTTTTTTCATTTTACCTGATAGGAGTTGTTATATTTCTGATTTGTGCCCTGTTGAAAACAGTTGATATACAGCTTGGGTTGGCACTGGGGCTATTTGCTGTTTTTGCCATTCTGCGTTTCAGAACCGTAAACTATACGGTTAAGGACATGACTTACATTTTTGCGGTTATTGGGGTATCTGTTATCAATTCACAGGCAAATATACCACCTCCGGTGATAGGTGCTGTTGTAATTAACTCCCTGATTATCATTATTGCATGGTTGCTCGAACTTTACACACGAAAAAGGACACTTACATCATTCATCATCCAGTATAAAAATCTTAATTTGCTCAAGCCTGAAGCAAGGCAGGATTTACTCAGGGAACTTTCGGTTCTAACAGGTTACGATATCCGGAATGTTGTAATTAAGGAGATGAATATCGAGAAAGGCAGTGCTGAACTTGAGGTATTTTTCCGGGAACAGCCAACTTAATTGAAATTCCTGTTTACAACTTAAATACTAATGGCTCGAGAGATTATCCGGGCCTTTTATTATTTTTGCGCTTTAAATTATGATGATGAACCCTGACATTAAGCCTGGAGTAAAAGGTATAATATTTGATCTGGACGGAACACTTGTTGATTCGATGCCGTATCATTTTGCCGGATGGAAAAAAGCGTGCGAGAAGTTTGGTGCTGACATTGATCCTTCATTTCTGCGATTGCATACCGGGTCGCCGGGCTGGATAATTGCATCAGAAATAATCAAGACCTGCAAACTCGACAGCAGTATAACTATTGATGATATTTTAAAAGTCAAGCTTGAAGATTTTTACAGCAATCAGCATCTTATAAAACCTATTGAGCCGGTTGTGGCAATTGTAAAGAAGTATTATGGGAAATTGCCGATGGCAATAGGTACAGGTGGTCACCGCGATGCTGTTGAACGGACGCTGGAGGTAACCGGTCTGAAGAAATATTTTGATATTGTTATAACTGCCAATGATGTCCAAAACCACAAACCTCATCCTGAGACTTTCCTGAAGTGTGCCGAATTAATGAATGTCGAGCCACGGTTTATTCAGGTCTTTGAAGATGGTGACCTTGGCATTGAGGCTGCCAGAAGAGCGGGCATGATTGTTACCGATGTGAGGGAATTTATCCCGGCAACATGGTGATACTCAAAATATACGAAACGAAGTCCCGCAAGGCAGGAGAGGCTGTAGTTGAGGGATGAGGAATGAGGTATGAGGAATGAGGTATGAGGAATGAGTTGAAAGAAATATTAAGCCTTACGGTTGATGATATTTATTTACGAATTAAAATATGGGGCTGTCTAAAAAGCCTCTTTTTTATTTTCACCCCTGAATCCCCTGGGAGGGGACATATTGAATTACAATATTTTAGCTTTTATGTCTTTATTATGCTTACCCAATAAACATCTTTTTAGACAGCCCCTGATATTTTGG
>JAKPDL010000236.1 GCA_029552825.1 Bacteroidota bacterium | reverse complement strand
TTTTCTAAAATTACCTTTTTAATCTTCATAATTTTCCCCTCCTTCAATTATTTTTATTTCTTCAGGAGTTAAGTTATACAATTTATAAACAAGCTGGTCTATTTCATTTTCTAAATTTTTTGTATCTGCCTGCGGGTTCTCTTTCTTTGCCGCAAGGATTTTATCCACCAGTGCTTCTATTTGCGATACAATGGGCTGATTAGAAGGCGTGATGGGGGGAAGGGGTAAGTTCTCGAGAAACGCTTTTTTATATCTATATCCTTCTTCTCCCAAGCCACCACCTGCATACCATTGCTTAAAAAAGAATGTAACAGGATTAGAATTTAGAAGTCCACAAATGTATTTAACATTCTTGCCGGTCATTAAAAATGATGTGGCCTCTACATAAAAATTCTGTATATCAAAATAAAATTGTGGCTGCCTAACAATTTCCGAATACACCACCTTCTCCTTCTCAAACTCGGGGTAGTAGGCAATTTGGTCTTGCGTTTCAAACCATTTATTACCTGTTTTTTTGCGTGCATTAAAGCCAAGTTCAGGATATTTTTTGCCCGATTGTTCTAATTGTTTTATATCAAAGTTCTCTAAAAAGTATTTTTTGAGTGATGGGTAATCTTCAATATTTAAATTCAGTGCAGGAAAAGTGCCTATCACCCACAGCCCTGCCCACTCGTAATAATACCGCTTTATATCTCTGCCTCGAAGTATTGGCTTGATAATGGCTTCGGTGCGGTAGCGTTCGGCTTCGTCTTTGCAATTGGCAAGTATCTCGTTACGCTTTTCGGTAGTGATGATAAAGGCTTCGTTAAGACCGGTTAATACTCCCCGATAAATATTCACATCCCAATCTTTCAGCGGCTTGCCTATGCGTTCAATTTTTTCTTTCAGTCGTTGTTCGGCACCTGAGCCTATAAACCATGCATCGTGTGTAAGTTTATCAAGTACAACACCACGTTCGTACAATTGCCTTTCTATTTCAATCTCACCGTGATTATCTTTTGTTAATGTAACTGCCCGTAACTGAAAATTTGTTTTCTCTCTGTCAGAACCAGGCCGGCTCTTCTGTATCAGTATAATGTTTGTATCAACAGTAGCATTGGCAAAAATGCCCGGACCCAGATCTATAAGTAATTTCGGATTGAATCGTGTAAAAAAGTTACGGAGTTTCTCACCATAGCCTGCACGCATCCACTTGTTTGATGTTATAAAACAAAGATGCCCTCCCTGTTTAAGTATCTGCAGTCCCTTTTCATAAAAGAGGCAGTAAATGTCGCCAGTACGCGCAAAAGTTTCAAACCTCTGGCTCTGGTACAGTTTAGCCAGTTTGCCTCCGTCTTTCTGTAACTGTATATACGGTGGATTGGCAATTACAATGTCAAAACCACTCTCATTCCTGAAAACAGCCGGAAAGAATATTTTAAAATCGAAATCAAGCTTAAAACCAAGAGTTTCCTCTGCCCTCGAGAGTAACTCTTTTATTATTTCGTCAATTTTTTTTCGCAAATCATTCTTAATTAACGGTCTGGTTTCATTCACCAGTTCTTCTTCGAGTTTTTCTATTTCTTCAAGTTTTGGGGGTTTATATGGATAGCCCAGCAGAGAATCTCCCTTTACAATTTTATAATCGAGGTTTGGCAGGGGTTTTATGTTTCTGAAATCGTCTTCATCAACCACAAGCGACAGCCAGAGGCGCAGCCTTGCAATTTCCACTGCCCCCGGGTCAATGTCAACCCCGTAAAGCGACTCCTCAATAAAATGTCTTTTGAAATTGTAAGCTGTCCGGCTGCCATTTCCAAGGTAAGCGTTCAGCGCCAGACGGGCCTGAACGGTTTCGTACATAAGTCCCACCGGAAATGCACCGCTGCCAACGGCAGGATCGCACACTGTAACATGCGCCAGCAACCTGTCAATCGTGTCGGCATTCTTAACGATTGACTCCGGCATTTTATAACTGTAGATGCTTGATTTAAGCTCTCCGTTTTCAATTTTCTTTTGCTTTTCCGTAGCAACCGTGTCATTATCAACCAGTAACGTGCAATTGTTTATGAAAAACCCAATATCTTCCAGAGGTACAGATTCTTTCAGCTCCGTATTCAGGTAATGGATAAGGCTTTGCCTGCACATGTAGTGCACTATCTCGCGCGGTGTATAGTAAACGCCATAATCTCTGTTGAATTTCAGTTCTTCCTTTTTCCCTTTTTTCAGAGCTTCTATATACTCATCAAAATTATCCTGTCTTATCGCATTGAACCGTTCGTATGCTTTCCCAAGCAGTTCGGGGTCGATAGCCACTTCCTTATCGAGAGGCTCCTCTTCATTAACCGTGAAATTGTAGCGGTCAAAAACATCGAGTATTCCATCGCCTGTATCGCCTTCAGGCGTTTTATGCTTGTTCGAGAAAAGGTCGTCGGGCAGCAGAATATCAGTGTGTACCCAGTCGTAGTTCCCAACCGGGTCGAAAAGTCCACCGTTCAGAAATGGTATTTTGCAGTTGAACCGGCTGTAGAAATCGTCGTCGTGGCTACGGTCAATCCTCAGGGCTTCATAAAAAAGGGGTTCGAGAATGTCGTTAAAGAAATTTCTGTAGTTGCAATGTTTTTTCTCAAAAAGTTCGCGCAGAAAATTCTTTGTACCTGTACCCCATTCATTATCACGCCCGACACCGAACCAACCTTTTTTCTGCAGGAAATAAAGAAATACAATCTGCCCGAGCAGTTTTTTTGCAAAATTTACAGAATCTACCCCTTTTTCCTCAAAATCGGCTTTTATTTTAGCATCTCTTCTGATAATCTTATCCAGTTCAGCTTTTGTACGAATGAACAGGTCGCGGTATTTACGGAAGAATTCGTCACTTACCGTTTCAATGCTGAAGGCTTTTTCCAGATCTTCAAGGGTTGGTTGCACCTGATCCTTCTCAAGTATGGGAAGCAGTTGTGACTGAGCAGTATGGCTCTTTTCGTTTGCTCCTACCAGGAACGACCATCGGCGGGCAGGAGTGAATTCTTCAATAACTTTAATTCGCCCGGTTTCTGTTTTTTCAAACCTGTAATCCAGTTTTACCAGAGAGAAACGCCAGTCGGTGAGGTCAGGGGGTACGAAAGCAACAATTGCAGCATCTTTACGCTTTTTGCTTCCGTATTTTCCCTGAAGATAACCTGCAACAAAATTCCTCTGCATGGTGCGAGCCCGTTCAACCGAAGTCTCTTTCCTTAAGTTAACCACCAGCACATCAATCCTGTTTTCGCCAATATTGTACTTCCCCAGGCGCTCATATTGTGTTATGTAATCTTTAAATGCATCAGGAATATAATTACCCTGATATATGAACGGGTCTTCTTCAATGTTGTTTAAAAGTTCCCTTGTAAACCGGAAATATTTGTTATGATCGAAGGATGACTCAAAAGTTTCACGAATGATTCTTGTTGCCTGATTTTTATCCATAAGAGTTATTTTTTAAAATATACCGAAAGTATTACTTCCCGTTTTCCTTCACCTGAAGCACCATGTTCGGCATAATGACTTTCGAGGAACCTTGCCGGAATCTTTGTTTGCAGTGTCGCAATAACCTTGAGAGGATTTGTAATATCATCTCTTAGATTTTCAAGAGCTTTCAGTGTGTCTTTTAATGTTCTGGCGGTAAAGCCTCCTTCATCGAGCTGTCTGATAACTTTATTAAGGTAATCTTCCTGTTCATCGGTTAATTGTTTTGAATTCTGTTTCACTGCAAGCAGGATTCTTTGTAATCTCACGGCCCTGTCTCTGCTGCCTTTTGTCCGGATAGGTTCAACAGCCTCTTCGGTGGTTGCCATTCTGAAGGCTTCCTTGTTTTTATCGAGTAAATCGTAAAATGCAGGGTTTATTTTCTTTTTTTCCTCTTCAGGAGTGCTTTCGAGCAGTTTGGCTGCCATTATGAAGTCAAGTTCCTGCGGTGAATTTTTATCTTCCACAAAGTAGAATTTGTCGAGTTTTCCTTTCCGGAAGTAGGTCAGAAGTGCATTTTCATATTCTTTTGAAGATTTTGCGGTGCGTGCTTTTTTCGGCAGGTGTTTTATTTTCGCAAACAGGTCAGGATCGTTGTCTCTAATGCCCTTAATTATCTGAAGGTATTTCAGTTCGCTCTCTTCTGCCTCGTCTTCACCTGTAACGGTCTGTTTTGAAATCAACCTGTTGAAAAGCTCGTGAGAATCTACAGGTTCTCCTTCGGTGAGCAAAGCAGCGTCTCCGCCCAGTAGTGTCAGGAATGCATTTATCTTTGATTCAGCAACTTCTTTCAGTTTGATCTGGTTATTTGACTGCTTTGTAGGGAAAAAATTAAATGTGTATATCCTGGGAAATTTTGTATCGACACGGTTGATTCGTCCCACCCGCTGTATCATACGAACCGGGTTCCATGGAATATCATAGTTCACCACTGTATTGGCACGGTGCAGGTTAACACCTTCCGACAGAACTTCGGTTGATATAAGCAACCGGTAATCATCTTTCGGATGCCTTGCGCGGGCATCAAAATTTTCAATAACCTTTTCGCGGGTTGCATCACTTGAGCTACCCGTGAAGAGAAGCGCCGTACCGTCATGATGTTCGTTAATGTTTTTTACAAGGTATTCGGCGGTCTCTTTCGACTCGGTAAAAACAATTATCTTGTTTTCCTTCAATATTTTGTTCCTCTTTAATTCATCCAGAAATTTGAGAAGTTTCGGGTCTCTTCCGATATTCTGCCATAATCTCTTTATTTGTTTAAGAACTTCGTAGTCATTTTTCAGGTCAACAATAAAATCATCCCTGAAATCGGCCGAAGAATACCTTTCTGCCTTTTGCTGGTCTATTAGTTTCTGTATTGCTTCGTCATCGTCATTATCAAGAAGTTCGAAAATTTTGCTGGAATATTTTTTTGAGACATACACATTGCCTCTTTCAAATTCTCTGATGAACATTTCGTATGAATGCAGGAACCTGTCAACAGATTTTCTGAATGCATAGAAACTGCTTTCCAGTCTTTTGACGAGAAGAATCTTCATGAATTTTCCCATATTTCTCTGGGAAAGAATTTCTGGTTGAGTCAGTTCCCTCTTAAAGTAAAGCATCGGGGTATAACGGGCATACTTAAAATTACCGGTAATCAGTTTTATGGTTTTATCAAAGACCTCATCCTCAAGGTCGTTCAATTCATAAAAAAGTGGTTCAGGTTTCTCCGGCTCCGGAAACTTTATCTTTTGCCTTTTAAGATCTTCGGCAAAATATTTTGTTATTTCGGCACGGGTTCTTCTTACCATTAAATATTTAAGAACCTTTTCACGTATTTCCTTTGAATTTTCTTTTACAATTTTTAAATATTTTTCGTAATCGGCCTGTCGGTCAAGTCCGTTTAATCGGTATTCGAGTGACCTGAAAAACCTTTCCAGGTCGGGCACATTGGGTATTGTGCTTTTCTTTGTCTTCTGAAAAAGTTTGATCTGGCTGAGCACATCCTGCGGAGTATTGTTATAAGGTGTAGCTGTTACAAGGATGACCCTTTTACCACGGCATATTTCGGCAAGTTTTTCATAGCTCTGGGTGGTTTCGGTTCTGAACCGGTGTGCCTCATCAATAATGATGTTTTTGTATTTCTCAGTTCCCGCATCGAGTATTTCATCGAGCTTACCTATTGACTCACAATCAAATGGTATATTGAATTCGGCAAGAACATTTACCCACGAACCGGGATTTGATTTCTGGAGCAGAGCAGGAGGTGCTATTACCAGTGTTCTTCCGTCAAGCTGTTTTGCCAGCATGGCAGCAATATATGTTTTACCGAGACCGACAACATCCGAAATAAACACCCCGCCGTATTCTTCAAGAATCTTTCTGGCATTCAGTACAGCCTGCTCCTGATATTCAAGTTTCATAAAACCCTCAGGATATTCGTACAGGTATATTTCTTCGGGCTGACTTAACTCTTCGCGGAAGTATTCATAAAGAAATTTGAGATATAACTGATAAGGTGTAATGTTCTGGTTGAGCCATGTCTTTTCTTCAACGGTTGTTATGTAATTATCACTGACATCAACGGCGTTCTGCCATAATTCTTCAAATTTTTGTCTGGCAAATTCATAATCAGAGCGGTTTTTAAGTTCAACATTGAATTCAAGGTTGTCGATCAGACCCGATTGGGTAAAGTTGCTTGAACCGGTTATTACCCTTCCAATATCGCGGTCGCCTTCCCTGAATGTCATAATATACACCTTGGCATGCAGACTCCGGGTAGGATAGGCTCGTATTTCCAGTTTGCCCGACCTTATCCATTCAACAAACTTCTGAACTCCAGCCTCAACATCATGTTTATCTTCAGAATTCTCAAATTCTTTTTCAATATAAGCCTGAAACTCCTGTTTTGTTCCTGCGTGGGAAAACTGGAATTCACCCTGGGAACCTTCTGAATTTCCGATATTTATTAAATCAACGGTGTGACTGTCTGTTCCTATACCTATTAGAATTCTTATTTTTTCGGTTTTTTCAAGGGATTTGTAAATTGAAAAAAATCCGCTTGTATAAAAATACCCTACAATGCAGTCAAAAAACCGGGTGTCTTTAATCAGAACTTCAAATCGTTGTCTGAGGCTTTGATTTTTCTCGTTTGTGATAAAGGTTAAATCGGCAGACATTAACTGATTAATTAAAAAAATTTACTCAAAATTAATCTACATTTATCAAAAATAAAAAACAATTAAGATAGCCGTCCCCTCACTGCAATCCCTTTTATTCCCCGCTCATTCCGGCTTCTCGGCCACAAAAATCTTTCCGGTGGTTATCACTGTCATTACCCAAAGGTTGCCGGATATTTTTCTGTAACGCTCTTCAAACACCGGATTCCATCGGCTGGACCTCTTCTCCACCAGCTGAGGCCTGATATAATAGAACATAAAACCTTTCTTTCTTCCCATTTTCCGGAGAATGGATACTCATAGCAGGAATTAAAAGTAATAAATAGTGACCTCTTTTCAGCTCTTGTTTCTCCAAACATGATAAATTTGTAGAAATTAAAACGATAATATGATACTTTTTTCCGAGGCATACGAAATTGTGATGGGTAACTGCCTGGTAGCAGATACTGAATTTGTGAGCTTTGCCGACTCTCTTAACCGGGTGCTGGCCGAGGATGTAAGAGCCGACCGCGATATCCCGCCTTTCAACCGCGCGGCCGTCGACGGCTATGCATGCCGCAGAAGCGACCTCGATAAAACTCTTGCAGTTAAGGGTCTGATAAAGGCAGGTGAGGCACCGCTCTTTAAAATTGAAGAGGGCGAATGCTGTAAAATCATGACCGGTGCCATCGTTCCCGAAGGAGCCGATTTTGTGTTTATGGTAGAAGATTCACAGGAGGCAGAGCCCGGCAAAGTGAGATATACCGGCAAAACACCAAAAAACAATATCTCATTCAGAGGTGAAGACATACGGCAGGGAGATATTGTCCTTAAGAAAGGCAGGATAATCAGGCCGCAGGATATAGCAGTGCTTGCCTCCGTCGGACATGTTATTGTGGAAGTCAGCTGCAAACCGCTTGTAGGTGTTATCAGCACAGGGGATGAGCTGGTTGAACCCGACGAAAAACCTGAACCGGCAGAAATCCGTAACAGCAATGCGTGGCAGCTTCTTGCGCAGGCAGAAAGAGCGGGAGGAAAGCCAAAGTATTACGGAATTGCACCTGATGATGAAGATGTTACATACGAGATGGTAAGTGGGGCAATTGCCGAGAACGACATAGTGATACTTACCGGAGGCGTCTCGATGGGCGACTACGACTTTGTGCAGGATGTTCTGAAAAGAGCCGGAGTAAAAATTCTTTTCGATAAGGTGAGAGTTCAGCCAGGCAAGCCAACGACCTTCGGAACACACCAAGGCGGTGTGGTGTTTGCCCTGCCTGGAAACCCCGTCTCGTGCTTCGTTCAGTTTGAGGTTCTCGTGAAACCATTTATGTACAAAATGTGCGGTGCCGACTGGAAACCCGCCGTCCATCCTATGAAGCTTGCTGCAAAATATGAAAGGAAATCGGCAGAGCGTGCCGCATGGGTGCCGGTGAGAATAACAGACGACTTCAGGGCTGAGCCGGTTGAATACCACGGCTCGGCTCACATCACGGCTATGCCTTATGCAAACGGACTGTTGTTCATGGAACCGGGTCAAAAGATTATCGAAAAAGATGAAACTGTGATGGTAAGGTTTATTTAACATCTCATCTACAGCCCTTCTAAAAAAACAAGTAGATATTAATTAAAAGTTTAGTTGAAAATATGCTTCCGGAGTTATACAGAATATTAATTATCACACTGTCCGACAGGGCCTACAACGGTGAGTACGACGACCGCAGCGGTCCGCGGATAGAAGAAATTCTCAGGGAGTTTGCCATGCAGGAAAAGTGGAAGCTTGAAGTTGAGCGGGTGGTTCTTCCCGACGACAGGGATATGCTACACAGGAGACTCGCGGAAGCTGTTAAAAGGTTTGATATAATCTTTACAACAGGCGGCACTGGCATCGGTGAACGCGATATAACAGTTGAAACTGTAAAGCCTTTTCTTACAAAAGAGATACCGGGTATAATGGAGTACATAAGAGTAAAATATGGTGCTGAAAAGCCCAACGCTCTGCTAAGCCGGGGCATTGCGGGGGTGGCAGGCAGGTGTTTGATTTATACCCTTCCCGGGTCGGTGAGAGCAGTAGAAGAATACATGACAGAAATATTGAAGACTCTACGGCATACCATGGAAATGCTCTATGGCATCGACACGCACAAAAAACATTAATATAAAATCTCTTTTTTCGAAGAATTGGTTATCAGCGTACCAATGAGCCGGTCGTAACGGTCGCGGGGATTACGGTAATACACAAAGATCAGATAATCATTTTCAGTTTCGTAGTGATTGCCTTCGAAGAATGAAGGCGGCGCACTCGTTGCCCCGTGCTTCAGATAGATATACTCGTAGTTATACCATCCCTGTTTGAGAAGCATGGTGCACTGATACTGCCCCCTGCCGGGGTCGTATGTCATACGGTTCTCGCTTGTAAATGCCCAGTTGTTGAATGCTCCTGTTACATAGATATCACCACCCTCTATCGGGCTGTACGAAGGAAGTGTGAAATACACATAAACATAATCAGCTTCAGTGTCCATATCACGTCCCTCCTGAACAGCTACGTAATACTTCCCGTTAAAATCCTGCATGAAGAAATAGGGTTTGAACTCCCTGTTTTCTGAAGGAACCAGAAAAACATGATACCTGCCTTCAAAATAGTCAATCTTTCTCACGTTTTCACCTGTATAACGGATGCTTCTTATATCAAAATGGCGGTACTCATTTCCGGCATAGAAGATATTTTCACGAGATAACAAATTGTATCTCACTTCATTACCTGCAACAAAATCGGGCTTAAGGTTAACTTTTGCATCGTTGAAGTTGCCATTTCTCAGGATGAAGGTGAAGATGTCGTTGTAAGGGTCTCTCACTGTAATCTTTGAAAGTCTGACATTTATTTCAGCCTGCTGTCCGGTGTTGTAGAATTCACCCGGCTGAGGCCTGCGTATGGCAGCACTTATTGCAGCCGATTCCTCCGTTACCATAAACCTCTTAGTGAAGGCAGGTTTGCCGGGCTCACCCGCCGGATATACCTTTATTATATAGTTCCCCGAAAGTTTTATGCCTATCCTTTCGTTCGGAATCATCACCCTGTAATGGTAGTAATGAACTTTTGTATTGAACGAAGGCCTGTAATCTTCAATCTGGTCTTCAAGGAAACCTGTAAGATAATCAGTTGTGAATATCTGTGATTCATTCCAGTCTTTGTCGCAATGGATAAAAGTATAATAGTACGATTCCGCATTATCACCCAGCAGGTCGAAGTGCAGCACAAGTTTTTCGTCACTGTTGAGTCTCAGAACCGGATAGGAGAGATTCCATCCTTCACGATAAAGCTGAACAGTTTTTATTCTCGGGTCGAAGATTCTATCGTTGTATGAAACATCAGCCGCTGAAATTTTAATCGGTACCGAAAATAAAATTAAAACAGGAGCTAAAAATTTAATAATATAACTCATTATTTCAATTCAAATCTTTATTTATTTTGGACTACTAAAATATAAATCATTAATGGTAAATCCCAAAAAGCGTACCTGAATAGTTTTATATTTGCACTTTTAAAAACATTATTTTGAAAGAGTTGTTATTATTCATTCTATTTTAATGAATTGGACAAATGGCCGGAATATATAAAATAAAAAAAGGTTTTGACATAAATTTATCTGGAAAGGCCAGATCGGTTATAGGGGGTGAACTTACAGCGGAGTATTACGGTGTAAGGCCACCTGATTTTCCCGGATTGATTCCCAGGATGTCTCTTAAGCCCGGTGACAGGGTAAAGGCTGGTACAACGATATTTACCGACAAGAAGAAGCCAGAGATAAGGTTTGCTTCGCCTGTAAGTGGAATTCTTAAGGCTGTCAACAGGGGTGAGCAGCGGAGGATTCTTGAGGTTGTTATAGAGCGTGATGGTGATGAATATGAGGATTTCGGAAAGGCCGACCCGTCAAAAACAACCCGGGATGAGATAAAGCAGAAGTTGTTACTTGCGGGACTATGGCCGGTGATTCGTCAGCGACCCTATCACATAATAGCCAATCCGGCTGATACTCCCAAGTCGGTTTTCATATCGGGTTTTGATACAGCCCCTCTGGCACCCGATATGAACTTTATTATGGACAACAGCAATGCCCACCTTTTTCAGACAGGACTGAATATACTTGCACGACTTACCGACGGTAAGGTTCATCTGGTGCTGAACGGCGCATGCGAACCTTCACCGGTTCTTAAAAATGCAGCAAACGTCGAGATTACATATTTTTCAGGTCCCCATCCCGCAGGGAATGTAGGTGTACATATCCATCACCTCGACCCGGTGAATAAGGGTGAGGTGGTATGGTATGTGAACCTGCAGGATGTGATAGCTATCGGAAGGCTCTTTGAGGAAGGTGTGTACTGCCACGACCGTATCATTGCTCTGGCAGGCTCGGAAGTTATAGATCCACAATATTATAAAGTACGAAGCGGGATCGCAGTAAAGGCGATCGCCGGTTCAAAATTGAGGGAGGGAGATGTTAGAATAATCAGCGGAAACGTCCTTACCGGCTCAAACACTGGCATTGACGGTTTTCTCGGATTCTACGACTCCCTGATTACTGTTATACCCGAAGGAAAATATTTTGAGTTTTTTGGCTGGGCAAAGCCTGGTTTAAAAAAATACAGTTTTTCGAAGACGTTTCTTTCGTCGTTTTTCAGAAAAAAAGAGTACAGGCTCGACACCAACATGCATGGAGGGAGAAGGGCTTTTGTGCTGACCGGTCTCTATGAAAAAGTTGTGCCAATGGATATTCTTCCCATGCAGCTCTTCAAAGCAATAATTGCCGAAGACATTGATGCAATGGAGAACCTTGGCATCTATGAGGTTGCTGAGGAGGATTTTGCCCTGTGCGAGTTTGTGTGTCCTTCAAAAATTGATATACAGGCAATTATACGACAGGGTATTGATCTGATGATAAGAGAAATGAGCTGACAATTAACATTGATAACATAATGAAATCTTTACGTAAGAAGATTGACAGGTTAAAACCACATTTTTCGGAAGGCGGGAGATTTGAGAAACTCCGCTCGGTGTTTGAAGGATTTGAATCCTTCCTTTTTGTTCCGGACACTGTTACTTCACGTGGCGCTCATATCCGCGACAGCATCGACCTGAAAAGGACCATGACAGTTGTTATTATTGCCCTGGTGCCTGCAATGCTGTTCGGAATGTGGAACACAGGGTTTCAGCACTTCAGGTCGACAGGCGTGGAAGCAAGTTTTCTGCAGATGTTCTTGTTTGGTTTCATAAAACTGCTGCCACTGATTATTGTCACTTACGTTACGGGTCTTGGAATTGAATTTATTGCAGCGCAGATAAGAGGACATGAGATTAATGAAGGGTTCCTTGTAACGGGGCTTCTTATACCGCTTATAGTTCCGATTGACATACCTCTGTGGATGCTTGCTCTTGCCACGGCCTTTGCAGTCATTCTGGGGAAGGAGGTTTTTGGCGGAACGGGCATGAATGTGTTTAACCCCGCTCTCCTGGCAAGGGCTTTTCTGTTTTTCAGTTATCCGGGGTGGATGAGTGGTGACAGGGTATGGATTGAAGGTCTGACAGAAGGCAAGAACGTTGTTGATGGTTTCAGCGGAGCCACACCTCTCGGACTTCTTATGCAGAATCAAACAGATGCACTGCCTTCATTAAAGGAAATGTTTATTGGTACTATCCCTGGTTCGGTGGGGGAGACTTCAACGCTAGCGATACTGATAGGCGCAGCCATACTGATTATAACCGGCATCGGAAGCTGGAAGATAATGACCGGTGTTTTTGCGGGCGGAATAGTGATGGGACTTCTGTTTAATCTGATAGGCGCAAATCAGTATATGGAGCTTCCATTCTATTATCATCTGGTTATGGGCGGGTTCGCTTTCGGCGCAGTCTTTATGGCAACCGACCCGGTTACAGCCTCTCAAACTGAAACAGGAAAATGGATATACGGGTTCTTAATAGGCCTCCTTTCAATATTCATAAGGGTTATAAACCCTGCCTACCCTGAAGGAGTAATGCTGGCGATACTGCTCATGAATGCTTTTGCACCCCTTATTGATTACTATGTGGTGCAGGCAAACATTAAAAGAAGGCTCAAAAGAGCCAGGGTCTCACTTAATACAGGAGCGAAATGAAAGAGTTCAGCAACAGATATATTTTTATTTTCTCACTGGCGATGGTTGTGATAGTTGCAACCATATTGTCGCTGGCTGCAACGCTTCTGCAGCCAAGGCAGGCTAGAAACCTCGAGCTGGAGAAGAAAAAAAGCATTCTTGAATCGATAAATGTTCAAGCAGACTTCTCCAACGCAGATGAGCTGTACAGCAAATATATCACTGAAAGCTTTGTGCTTGACTATAAAGGAAATATAAAGGAAGGTGAGGATGCTTTCAATGTGGAGCTCAGGAATGAGCAGCGAAAACCTCTTGAGCAGCAGAGCCTTCCGGTTTTTATCGCTATCCCGGAGAGTGGAGAAAGGATTACTATTATACCTCTTGAAGGCAAGGGATTGTGGGGGCCAATTTACGGTTATATCTCACTTAAACCTGATATGAATACTGTTTACGGCGTAACGTTCGACCATAAAGGTGAGACACCCGGATTGGGTGCTGAAATCAATACGCCGTGGTTTGAGAAGCAGTTTATTGGGAAGCAGATTTTTGAGGAAGGAAAGTTTGTCTCCATAAAGGTTGTAAAAGCAAGCAGTAAAAAGGCTGAGGGTGGAGGTGCTGATGCTACATCGGGAAGTACACACGGAGTTGATGCAATTTCGGGCGGGACGATAACCAGCAAGGGCCTTGAAGCCATGCTATACGATTGCCTTGTTAAATATGAAGATTATCTCAGAAAAAATGCAAAATAATATATGAGCGCAACAGAAAAAGAACCTCTTTTTTCAGCAAAGAACATAAAATTGCTAACCGGGCCGCTCGGGAAGAATAATCCCATCACGGTTCAGGTACTTGGCATATGTTCGGCACTTGCAGTAACGGTTAAGCTTAAACCGGCTCTGGTTATGGCACTTTCGGTTACTGTTGTAGTAGCAGTTTCAAATGTTGTCATTTCAGCATTAAGGTCGCACATCCCTGACAGGATCCGCATTATAGTGCAGCTTGTGGTTATTGCCACACTTGTGATAATTGTGGATCAGTTGCTTAAAGCCTACGCATTTGATGTGAGCAAGCAGCTTTCGATTTTTGTGGGGCTGATAATAACGAACTGCATCATAATGGGGCGTCTCGAAGCTTTTGCCCTCTCCAACAAGCCATGGCAGTCGTTTCTCGATGGGGTGGGCAACGGTGCAGGCTACGGAATAATTCTTATCGTGGTGGCATTTTTCAGAGAATTACTCGGCTCGGGAAGCATTATGGGATACCCGGTAATACAAAAACTGGGACTCTATTCAGCTGGTTATGAGAATAACGGTATGATGATTCTTCCGCCAATGGCTCTTATACTTGTCGGACTTATCATCTGGTTCCAGAGGAGCCGAGACAAAAGTCTTATTGAAAAAAAATAAAAACGGCCTGATATGGAAAATCTTCTAAATATTTTCATAAAGTCCATTTTTATCGACAACATGATATTCGCATACTTTCTTGGTATGTGTTCATATCTTGCTGTCTCAAAAACAGTTAAGACTTCTGTAGGACTGGGGATTGCCGTAACATTCGTTCTTGTAATAACTGTTCCGGTCAACTATCTTATTTATAATTATCTGCTTAAGAAAGGTGCTCTGGCGTGGCTTGGTAAAGGATTTGCCGACGTTGACCTGAGTTTTCTTTCTTTTATAATTTTCATTGCAGTGATTGCCACAATGGTGCAGATTGTGGAGATGATAATTGAAAAGTTCAGTCCGGCACTTTATAACTCACTCGGGATTTTCCTCCCGCTTATTGCTGTAAACTGTGCAATACTTGGAGCATCTCTTTTCATGCAGGAGCGTGAATATCATAATATTGGCGAGGTAACAGCCTTTGCACTTGGTTCCGGCATAGGTTGGTTCCTGGCAATTGTATGCCTTGCAGCAATACGAGAGAAACTGCGTTACAGCAATGTGCCCGGGCCACTGAAAGGACTGGGTATCACATTTATACTTACAGGGCTGATAGCGATAGCATTTATGGGAATGATGGGAATTAAACTTTAATCTAAACCACTCTGCCGATATGATTTTAGCATTCACAACTGCAGGAACTGTTATCTCAAGCATTGTGGTATTTCTTTTTGTAACCATACTGCTTGTTGTAGTTCTAATCTATGCCCGTGAAAAACTTACTCCCAGGGGGAAGGTAAAGCTTCAGATTAACGACAGACAGATGGAGGTGTCGCCCGGTTCGAACCTTCTTTTTACACTCTCATCAAACGGCATTTACCTGCCGTCGGCATGCGGCGGTGGTGGCACATGTGGAATGTGCAAATGTCAGGTACTTTCAGGCGGAGGGGCAATACTTCCAACAGAAACCGGTTTCTTCACGCGCAAGGAACAACTAAATAACTGGAGGCTTGGTTGCCAGGTGAAGGTAAGGCAGGATATGGTGGTTAGAGTACCTGAGGCCGTCCTTGGCATAAGGAAATGGGAATGCGAAGTGATATCAAACCGCAACGTTGCCACATTCATAAAAGAGTTTGTAGTGAAACTGCCCGAAGGAGAATCACTGGAGTTTGAACCCGGAGGTTATATCCAGATTGATGTTCCGAAGTATGAGGCAAGTTTCAGGGATTTCGACATCGACGAACAATACAGAGCCGACTGGGATAAATACGGGATGTGGGATCTGAAAGTTAAAAATACCACTGAAACCTTCAGGGCGTATTCCATGGCAAATTACCCGGCCGAGAAGAATGTTATAAAACTTAACATAAGAATAGCAACGCCCCCATGGGACAATGAGAAGAAACGATTCAAAAATGTTCCTCCCGGTATCTGTTCAACATATATCTTTTCGAGGAAGCCTGGCGATAAGGTGATGATATCGGGTCCTTATGGTGAATTTCACATAAAGCATACCGATGCCGAGATGGTTTATATAGGCGGAGGGGCAGGTATGGCGCCATTGCGCTCACATATTTTTCATCTTTTCAAGACCCTCAAAACCACCAGGAAAGTCTCATACTGGTACGGTGCACGTTCTCTGAGGGAAGTGTTCTATCAGGAGGAGTTCGAAGAGATTGCAAAGAATTTCCCGAATTTCAGTTTCCATCTTGCACTTTCTGAACCTTTACCTGAGGACAACTGGAAGGGGTATACAGGCTTTATCCATCAGGTGCTTTATGATAATTATCTGTCGAAACATGAGGCACCCGAAGATATTGAATATTATTTCTGCGGGCCACCACAGATGAACAATGCTGTGCTGAAAATGCTGAATGACCTCGGTGTTCCGAAAGAAAATATCGCATTTGACGATTTTGGTATATAAAAAAGAAACCCCGCCTGGCGGCGGGGACAATCAATTTAACAGGGGAAAGGGGAATGTTAAATCGAATGCCGGTTCTGATAACCGGGTTTTCTGATAACAAATTTCAGATATCTTATGCAATTTTGAAAGATGATTTTGACAAGTGGCGAATATATATTGACGAATGCCACTTTTTTGTTGAGGAAAGTTTTTTAAAGACTTCAGCCTTTATATTTTAAAAAATATAAATAATTGATAGTGAGAAAATTAGTAATACTAATAATCTTATCCTCCCTGGTACTCTTTTCGTGCAGGGATAAAGATCCATTTATAAGGATAAAAGGTTCAACCCAGGGTACTTCGTTCAGTATCATATGCGAAAGAAAACGGAGTGTGTCAGAAAATAAGGTTAACAGGGGTATATCGGATATTTTAACACGGATAGACAATTCGCTTTCGGTTTATAACAGTTCATCGGTTATTTCGAGGATGAACAGGAATGAGGATGTGGTTGCCGACAGGTATTTTACAGAAGTTTTTGAACTAGCACAGGAGGTATCGGAGTTGACAGGAGGGGCTTTTGATATAACTGTTGGTCCACTGGTTAGAGCATGGGGTTTTGGACCGGAAGCAAGGGCAAAGTTTGACACAACAAAACTCGATAGCCTTATGCAACTGGTAGGATACAGGAAGGTGAGGCTTGAAAATGGGAAGCTGGTTAAGGAGAATCCCGGAATAATACTGGATGTCAATGCAATAGCCCAGGGGTATACTGTGGATGTAATCAGCAGGTATTTTGATTCGCTGGGAGTTAAGAACTATCTGATTGAAGTAGGAGGTGAGGTAAGGGTTAAAGGCACAAAAGGGGGCAAACTCTGGAGGATTGGAATTGACAGGCCATACGAAAATAATCTTTTACCAGGCGCTGACCTTCAGGCAGTAATTGAACTTAAAGACCGGTCACTTGCAACATCTGGTAATTACAGGAAATTTTATGAGGAAAACGGAGTAAAATATTCGCATACTATCGATCCACACACAGGTTATCCGGCGCGCAGCAGGCTTCTCAGTTCAACAATATTAAGCAGTGAATGTGCCGTGGCTGATGCTGTTGCAACGGCTACAATGGTGATGGGTCTGGAAAAGACGATAGAGTTTCTTGAGAACCACCCGGAGTTTGAAGCATTTCTTATTTATTCTGATACTTCAGGGTATTTCAGGACATGGGCGAGTGAATCGCTGAAATCAAGTATAACTGAAGAAAATTAGCATTACAGAATACCCTGCCTGCAGGCAGCACAGCCATTCTCTCCGGAAGCAGAATAACCGATATCGGTGCTTTTTGCGCATGTGATTCCTCTTTTCCTCATCTCATGGTTGCTTCCTACGTGATATTCAGGAAATTTACCTTTACGTGTAAAAAAAATTTTTACACCCAGAAAGATTATGGCTGCAGCGACGAGGATTAATGATATAATCAGAATTTTTATAAACATTTTTCTGAGTTATTTTTTCAGCAAGGTTTTCATCCCTCTGAATTTGTAATAATTTTCAACAGTTCTGTTGCGGCATCATGTGGCCCTGATGTTTCACACCCGGGTATACCGAGCTTTGTTCTCATCTGCCCTACAAAGATACCTTTTCTGAAAAATACCTCAAAGTATCTTTTGGCTATTTCATCGTGCAGGTTTTTGTATTCAGTTGGCCCGAAAATATTGGCAAAGTATGAGCTTACAATACCGCTCGATGTTGTGGTGCCTTTGCTCATTACCTTGCCTTCGCGGAATACAGCCAGAGCTTCTTCGGGAGAGTTGAATCGTTCAATGATAGGTTTGTCCGGTCCTGTTTCTTCGTAGTTATTAGCGTAAAGAATATAATCAATTTTGTGTCCCCTTATCACTGTTTCATAAGAGGTTACAGGTATAATAATTCTTGCGTTCACCTGGCTCGGGTTCATTATTATTGACCTGTCGAGGTGGCCATAAGCATATCCTGGCTGAAGGTCGTCGAGCCTGAGAAAGGCTCCGATTTCTGTTCCGTAGCCAACAGGGAAGCCGTCGCGGTCAAATTCTATTGAGCCCATGTCGTCAGATATTATTATCAGCTGCCTGATTTCCTTCTCGCCGAGAACCCTGAAGGCTTCGAGAGTTTCTGACTTTCCTGCGCCTGTATCTCCGATCATCAGAACTGTTGCTTCTTTTCCACCCTGCAGAAGTATTTTTACAAGTGCCCCGTGGAAAGGCATCTTCTTTTCTTTCATGACGATAGCATTATGCAGGGTGAGAATCATTTTCTTCAGGTATCCGAAATATCCGAACTCCGGCTTTGCAGGTACAGCTCCTACAAATATTCCGTTTTCAGCATCTTCGTAAAAAACAGTCTGGTAATCGGCAAGACCGTTGAGGACATCCGGAGGGGTTCCATAGATATAGACTGCATCGGGTTTTCTTTTAAGCTGTTCGTCGTCAGCTATCTCGAAAAGGTTGCAAAGAGAAAATCCCAGTTCAAAGAATGAGATATGGAAAACTACCATTATGAGAAGTTTCCCGACCATGGCAGGATAACAGAGGTATTCACTGCTATCGATATGAAAGAGTTCCAGTGGATTTACCGCAATCTTTCTGAAGTGTCCGGTCCTTTTGTTCATGGGCTGCTGCAGGACAAGCGGCGGGTATATGAGCATCTGGCGGATTATCTGGATGTGGTCAAGTTTGCGGTAAATATCTCCGATGTATGGAATTTTCTGTGGGATGGATATCACTGCCATCTCCCCGCCTGCCGTCACCTGCCGGTAAACCATCGGATGTTTGCCGGTGATGTTTTCCTGAATGTGCCTGTAGGTTGTCCTGACAAGATGAGTCAGATGTTCAATTGTTTCATTAAAGGTTCTGTAAGGCCTTTTGTCGAGTCTGTCACCTTCTGAATCATTTATGATGAACCTGTCGAAATGGCGCCAGAAATCATACAGGTATTCCACAAAACTGTTAAGCAGAAGCCTGTCGCGGATAAATTCTGCCGAGTCTTCTGAAATATGTGGAAGAATTTCGCACTTATACCTTTCAAGCAGAATAAGCGTCCTGATAAGTCGGTCAATTCCCCTGTCAGTCACCTTACTGTCTTCAAAGATTCCCAGAAGTGGAGAATTGTTCTTTTCAAGCTTCCGCAGGCAAAGTTCCAGGACAGTCCTGAATTTACTGCTGGTGAGCAGTTCCTCAGGTGTTTCGCACATCCTCTCGCGGATGTACAGGATAGCTTTGTTTCCTTCTATTCTTAATGTACTTCTTTCCATACCATAAAAACATGGCAAAAATATCACAAATTATTATAAGTTTCCTGGTTCTGTTAAAATATTTTTGAAGAAAAAATAAAATAATATTAAAATGTTATATTTTAACATTTTATTGATATAAATGTTAATCATTTAACAGAAAATTTTTTCAAAATTTAACTTAACATACTTATTTTTTCGTTGACGGTTTTACAGTGAGCGTTGCATGTCAAAAAAGCAGTACAGTTAAATGGCTGAAAAAGAAGAAATAATAAAAATTTGTTAAAACTATTATTCATAAATAACATTTTGGCATTTTTTGTGTTATTTGAATAATGGTTAATATTAATTATAAATTTGCATAAGAAGGCATTGCAGAGGATTATGAAGGACGATTTTGATTTTTTCAGCATATTGCCGGAGGACAAAATACCGGAAAAAGGGTGTGTTCTTATTTCAGAGCCTTTTTTACCTGACTCATTCTTTAACCGGACAATTGTTTTTTTGACCGAGCATAATGAAGACGGGTCGGTGGGGTTTATTCTAAATAAGAAACTGGATCTCCGGGTATGCGATGCTATTGAGGGTTTCGACAATTGTGAGGATTATCTCAGCATGGGAGGTCCTGTAGCACCTGACACGCTTCATTATATTCATACACTGGGTGATGCAATTCCTAAAAGTGTGCATGTTTATAATAACATCTACTGGAGTGGTGACCTTGAAGCCATCCGTAAGATGTACAGTTTCAACAAGATTAAAGATCATCAGATAAGGTTTTTCCTCGGATATTCGGGCTGGGCAGCAGGTCAGCTGAAAAGGGAACTGAAAGAAAATTCATGGGTAATAGCAAGGATAAGTCCGGAAGTTATTATGACCAGCCGTGGACCCGATACATGGAAGAAAGTACTGAAAAGTCTTAATAAGAAGTACAGGATCTGGGCCGACTTTCCTGAGTCGCCCGATATGAACTGAGATTCTTCAGGGAATCAGGTAATCAACCCTGGTTTTACAATCAGCTCCATCATATTTCCGTTTTCAGGGATAAGAACTCCTTTTATTCCCATTTTTTCTGCAGCTTGAATATCAATTTCACTGTCGCCTATCATCCACGATGATGCAGTGTCAATATTAAAATCTTTTATTGCTTTTTCGAGGAGCAGGGTGCCGGGTTTGCGACATTCGCAGGGCGAAACATCGGGATGATGAGGACAATAATATATTCCTGCTATCTCAATGCCATCCTTTTTCAGTAGCTCTTTCATGAAATTATGCACCTCGTGCATTTGTTCCTCTGTATAAACACCTTTAGCAATACCTCCCTGATTGGTTATAATAATCAGCAGAAAACCTTTGTGCATGAAATATTTAAGTGCTTCAGTAACTCCTTCATTGAGCACAAAATCTTCCTTGAGGTAAATGTAATAGGGTCCGCCTTTACGGTTAATCACTCCGTCACGGTCAAGAAATATCGCCCTTTTCATTCAGGAAAGATGAATTATTTTGAATACCAGTTCTTTAAGCAGTTCTGCAGGCGGCGTACCGGCATCACCGAAACCTTTTGTCTTCATGTCATAGGTTCTCAGCAGGCTTATTATCTCAACAACTTTACGCATATTGTAATTGGCAGCAGCCGTTTCATATTCGCGTACGAAGAAAGGATGTATCCCTAATGCTGCTGCGACATTATTTTTCGATTTATCGGTTAGGCAATGGTAAGCGAGGATTTTGGAAAAATAGCTGAAGAGTGATGCGATGGTCAGGACTACCGGGTTATCTTTTGGATTGCTTTCAAAATACTTTATGATCAATGCCGCTTTGTAGGCATTTTTCTCGCCAATTGCTTTCTGTAGTTCGAAGTTGTTGAAATCCTTGCTTATGCCTATGTTTTTTTCAATATGACTGAGAGTGATAACAGGTCTGTCTTCAGGCAGGGTAATTGTAAGTTTTTCAAGTTCATTTATAATTTTATGAAGATCGGTGCCAAGGTATTCGGTAAGCATCCTTCCTGCATCAGGCTCAGCCTTAATACCTTTTTTCTTAAGATAATTTTCTATCCATGCCGGAACTTCGTAATCCCTCAGCCTGTTCGATTCAAAATATACACCTGTTTCTGCAATGGTTTTGTAAAACTTTGTCCGTTTGTCGAGAGTTTTGTACTTGTAATCAATTACAAGGATAGTTGATTTCTGAGGGTTCTGGACGTAGACCATCAGGTCTTCTATCTTTTTGATCAGCTGGGCTTCCTTTACAATCACAACCAGATGAGCAGCCATCATCGGATAACGGCGGGCAACATCAATTATCTGATCGGGGGTGACGCCATCACCATACATAATGATCTGATTGAAAGCCTTTTCACTTTCGTCGAGTACTTTTTCTTCAATATAATCTGAAATCAAATCTATATAATAGGGCTCGTCACCTGCCAGGAAATAGACAGGTTTGTAAATTTTATTTTTCAGATCCTGTAATATCTCTTCGTGACTTTCAGCTTTCATAATCAGAATCTTAAGTGTTTCACCGACAGCTTTTTTTCTTTTATTTCCTTCATGGAGTCAATGCCTATCCTCAGGTGGGTCTCAACATACTTTTCGGTTACAAGTTTATCTGATTCTTCGGTTTTAATACCGGCTGCTATCATAGGCTGGTCCGACACCAGCAGAAGGGCACCAACAGGTATTTCATTTGCAAAACCTACTGTAAAAATAGTTGCCGTTTCCATGTCAATAGCCATAGCCCTGGTTTTTACGAGATATTTTTTGAATCTGTCGTCATATTCCCACACCCTCCGGTTGGTGGTGTAGACGGTGCCTGTCCAGTAATCAAGGTTATAGCGGGCAATAACAGATGATACCACTATCTGTATTTTGAATGCCGGCAGGGCTGGAACTTCCTGCGGCAGGTAATCGTTTGAAGTACCGTCGCTTCTGATTGCAGCAATAGGCAGAATGAAATCGCCGAGTTTGTTCTTTTTCTTCAGTCCGCCGCATTTCCCAAGAAACAACGCAGCGTGAGGTTTTATAGCGCTCAGGAGATCCATTACTGTTGCAGCATTCGGACTTCCCATACCAAAATTGATTATTGTTATGCCGTTGGCGGTAGCACTCGGCATGTTTCTGTCTTTACCTTCAATTTTAACATTGTGCCATCTGGCAAACAGTTCAATGTAAACACTGAAATTGGTGAGAAGAATATATTTCCCGAAACTATCAAGGGGTTTGCCTGTGTAGCGGGGGAGCCAGTTGGTTACTATTTCATCTTTGGTTTTCATGCCTGAGTTTTGTGTTGTTAAAAGTCAATATATTTGTTAAAATAACCGCTCAGAGAGGGTAGTTTTTAATTACGGGATAAATGTAGTGAAAACATCGTGGTTGTAAAAATAATAAGGCAAAGTGTATCTGAAAGAACTCAATCTGCCGCCGTACAGTTTCAAAATAACCGGAGTGCCCGGTGAGGAGAAAATATTTGATGATATCAGAAGGAGATATGTAAGACTTACGCCTGAAGAATGGGTAAGGCAGAACTTCATAAAGTACCTTATCGGGGAAGGTGGCTATCCTGCAGGCCTTATTGGGGTGGAGGTGACTTTTACAATGAACAGGCTGAGGAAGAGAGCCGACATCCTTGTTCATAACCGTGAAGGCAGGCCTGTGATGATAGTTGAGTGCAAATCGTACGATGTGGTACTCGATGAAAGTGTTTTTGACCAGATTGTGACCTACAACATGCGGTTCAGGGTTCCCTATATGGTTGTGACCAACGGTATGATAAACTATGCATGTAAAATTGATTTTGAGAATAATTCATGGGAATATCTGATGGTTATTCCCCAGTACGATGAACTGATTAAGGAACAATGACTGATGTAACCTGTGCCATAATAAGGAATAAGGATGAAAAGGTTCTGATAGTGCAGAGGGGTGAGAGGAGCGATCATCCTTTCAAATGGGAGTTTCCCGGTGGGAAGACCTTGCATGGAGAATCGCACGAAGATTGTATCATCAGGGAGATAAAGGAGGAGCTGGATCTGGATATTGCAGTTTGTGAGCTGCTTGAGCCGGTTGAGTATGATTACGGTTTTAAACACATAAGGCTGATACCATTTATTTGCAAAGCGTCGGGAACGGAACCTGTTCTTGGTGAGCATATTGCATACCGCTGGGTTGAGCCCCGTGAGCTTTCGGGAGTTGATTTTCAGGAAGCAGACATCTGTGTTGCCGAAAAATATCTGAAGTATATTGAATTGCAAAATTCACAGGAGAAGGACTTCTGATTGAGAATTAAAGACACCTGAGATCAATTCAGACTTCTGATCCACGAAGCTATTGTTTTGAGAACTTCGGGCGACATAGTTTCTTCTATCTGTCCGTACTCAGCCGGCAGTCCTGTTTTGCAATGCTGGAACAGGTGGTTGAGTCCGGGAAATTTAACACTCTTTACACTATTGTTTCCTCCTGTGCGCAGGGCATTTTCTATTGCAGGCAGGTTGACATCGGCTGCTATCTGCGTGTCTTTATCGCCGTTGAGGGCAAGCACAGGGCATTTTACTTTTTTCCAGAACTGGGCCGGGTCGGCGGTGAGAAAATATCTGAACCATGGATAGGCGGCCGCGCCGAAACTATTTTGTAACTGCAGAACCAGGTCGTCAATCTCCTGAGGTGATTTTTTCTGTTTTTTCAGGAGTTTTGCATAAGTGGCCATCACTTTTTCCTCTGCAGCAAAGTCGTCAGTTTCCTTTTTTACAATGTTATAGAGTTTGCGGTTTATTTCGGAATTCTGTTTTATGGTGGCTTCTTTTACACCCGAGAGTCTTGATATATCTGCCTGCTGGCGGAAGAGAATATCTTCGCCTTTGACACCTGGTCCGGCAAGTGAAACTATAAATGCCACTCCGGGATTTGATGCTGCTGTTATGCAGGCTATCAGTCCGCCTTCGCTATGGCCTATTAATCCTATTGCGGAGGGGTTGATGTTTTTGTGGTTTTTAAGGAATTCGAAGGCAGCCTCTGCGTCGGTTGCGAGGTCGGCAGTGGTGGCTTCGGCGTAGACACCCTGCGATTTGCCCACTCCGCGGTCGTCGTAGCGGAGGACGGCTATGCCGTTGCGGGTGAGGTAATCGGCAAGTACCAGAAAAGGTTTATGTCCCATAATTGCTTCATCGCGGTTCTGGGGTCCGGAGCCGGTTATGAGGATGGCGGCAGGGAAGGGGCCTTCACCTTCGGGCAGGGTGAGTGTGCCCGAGAGGTAGATGTTGAATTTCATGTTGGGTATGGTCACCTCTTCGGTGCGGTAGGGGAAGGGTGGCTGGGGCTCCTGCGGGCGGGTGAGTGAGAACCTCTCAGGCAGTTTCCTGATGTTGAGCGGGAATGTCTGCCCGCTTTGTGACCATGTGCCGGTGATGGTAGTATCGGAGACTATCCTGCCGGCATAGCGGCCGTTAAGGAGAGGGGCCTCAATCCTAAGGCTGTCGGATGTGGCAGTAACCTTTCCAAGAGGTATGTTTTTCGCGTTCTGGTCGGGACTGTCGAGTGTGGCGGTGAGGGAGTCAGTCTGGGTAAGGGTGAGGTTAAAAACAATTCTCAGACGGATGGCGCCGATTTCAAGAGTTCCGAGCCATGAGCCGGCAAGTTTTTTCTTTTCGAATTGAGCGCCGGCGTTGAAAGGATTGATTATGAGCAGAATGGTTAATAAAGAAAAAACGGAAGTTATTTTGCGCATAGGGATATTTTTTTGAGTGATGCGACAAAGGTAATAAATAAGTTTCACCTTATTATTGACCCATGTGCAACCTTTGTGATCTTTGTGTGAAAAACCTCTCAACCCCTAAAACCCCATAAACCAGTTAACCCGTTAACCAGTCAACCAGTTAACCCGTCAACCCTTATTCCTTCCCCATCATCGCCTCAAGTGCCGAAAGGCGTTCTTTGAGGGTGACAAGTTCGTTTTCAAGTTCCTTGTTTTTGGCCTTTTCTGCTTCGATTTGCTGTTGCTGCTCCTTAATGGCTTCAACAAGAACGGCACTCAATTTGTCATATGCTATAGCTTTTGAACCATCTTCATTTGTTCTGACAAGAAGCGGGAACACTTTCTCTACATCCTGAGCAATAAGTCCGATATGCCTGTCATTATCGAAGCCAAGATCCGGAAACTCTTCTGTTCTCCAGTCATATGAAACAAGCTGAAGCCTGGATACATCATTTAGAACTCCGGTCAATGGCTGAATATTCTTCTTCCATTTAATATCTGAACTTGTCCAGCTTCCTGTTGCATAAGCACTGCCATTTACGTATAATTTATATGAAGATGATGGGTTGGCTCCAATACCTGTGTTTCCGCCATGGAAAACAGTAAGAGCCCCGTTCCCAAAGAACACGTTACCTGTTGACAATTCAATCCTAAAAGGCCTGAGTGAATTCCATGTACCACCAGGATCATCTTTATCTGTAAGTAAAAGCCAGAAATCAGTATTATCGTTGCGTAACAATATACTATATGATGTGTTTCTCAATTTAAATGCATTAGCGCTGCGTGAAACTATTTCTCCGTTAACATCAAGTTTATATGCCGGAGTTGAAGTTCCGATACCTGTATTGCCATTTTTTAGAATAGTTAAAGCATTTTTTCTGTTAATATCGGCTGTGCCATTACCAATAACAAATATCGGATCATCATCATACCAGTTATAGTAGGAACTGGTACCATGATTTTTCGTTGTATCATTAAATCTACCAAATGCTAACATTGCATAAGTATTTGCTTTTGTATAATACCCGAAAGCAGTTGAATAAGAGCCACTTGCTGTAGTATAATGGCCGAAAGCAGTTGATCTACTACCACTTGCTGTAGTATAATAGCCGAAAGCAGTTGATAAATCTCTACTTGCTATAGTACCCCAGCCGAAAGCAGTTGAAGAAAAGCCACTTGCTGTAGTTTCTAGACCGAAAGCAGTTGAATAAGTGCCACTTGCTGTAGTATATTGGCCGAAAGCAGTTGAAATTGTATTACTTGCTGTAGTTTCTAGACCGAAAGCAGTTGAACTATAACCACTTGCTGTAGTATAATAGCCGAAAGCAGTTGAATATTCGCCACTTGCTGTAGTATATCTGCCGAAAGCAGTTGAATACAAACCATTTGCTCTTGTTTTATATCCCATTGCCAGAGAATAATCTCCTTTAGCGGTGTCGGCAAGTCCCATGGCAAACGCACCTTTTCCTAAAGCTTGTGAACCCTGACCAATTGCAAACGAATAGTCCCCTTTTGCATAAGCTACACCGGTTACCTGTCCTGCAGAGTCAACACCTGCACTTCCAAATGCAAAACTCCTGAAGCCTTCTGCAATAGCCCCACGGCCAAAAGCGTAACTCTCTGCATTTTTTGCATGGGCATTTTCACCAAAAGCAAATGAGTTAATCTTATGTGCAACTGCGTTTTTTCCTATGGCCGTCGAATAATCACCCCTTGCTATCGCCTGATAACCCAGTGCCTGTGAATATTGTCCTTTTGCCTTCGATTCATTGCCGCTGGCAAAGGAGTTTAATCCGACACTGTCGGGATGTTCTATCTTTACTTTACCCGTTAAAAATGCATTCTTCAACGGGTACCACAATATTCTGTTCTCCGAAAGGATGATGTCGTTTGTATCTGGCGAGACATCAAAGAATGTTGACTTTCCTGCCTTGCTGTCATCAAAGCCTCCTATTGCAAATCCTCCCTTTTTAATGCCTTTTGTAGTTTCTTTATCTATATATATCCTTACACTGTCGGGACTCACGAGCAGGTAATCATTCGTCAATTTCTTTGAGTTGTCAAACCCACCTATGGCAAAGCCTCCTTTTACCCCTTTGTTCAACGGGTCGTCGTAAATATATGCCCTTATGCTGTCGGTGGAAACCACGAACAAATCCCTTTCGCCTTTTGATG
The DNA here is from genome assembly GCA_029552825.1 of Bacteroidota bacterium. Taxonomy (GTDB): domain Bacteria; phylum Bacteroidota; class Bacteroidia; order Bacteroidales; family VadinHA17; genus LD21. Next base: position 1,229 of record JAKPDL010000236.1, on the reverse strand, counting down.
TGTCAAAACTGCCTATGGCAAATCCCCCTTTAACTCCCTTTGCATCTCCGTCTCCAACATAGGCTCTCACACCCTCATTGTAAACAGCAAAAACAGTCTGTCCGTTTTTGTTCTTTACTTCAAATAGTGGCTCTTCCATGCTGGTTGTCTCCCCTGCCACTGTTAATTTTTTAACAGAACCCGTGAGCTCCTCTGCTGCCATCGAATAAGGCACTGCCCACAATTGTGAGACCCCCATCTCTTTCCATCCACCATAGTCTATCTCGGTTTTGATGTATTTCGGTGTAACACTCCAGTCAATATCTGCAAAAGTTGCTGCAGTGCCTCCCTCTTTGGTACCCTGTCCCACAACAAGGGTAAGCATGCCAAAATCGTTGGTTGTTACCGATGAATGCAGTTCCTGCCAGAAGATTGTACCGCCTGTTTGTTCACTCTGTATGGTGATGCGCACTTGCATGGCAGTGTTTGTAATGGGATTGCCCGAAGCATCGCGGGCAATGGCCTGGTAGTTAAATCCCTGCGGGATCTGGCTCAGGGCACAGAGCGCAGGGCTCAGGACAAGAATTATCGAAAGAAAAATTTTCGTTTTCATTGTTGTTAGGTTTTATCAGATTATTGCATTTATGTTAGTTATCTGTTTTATTGACTCAAGTAAGACGAAGAGCGCACGAAGCGAAGCGAAGTCCCGCGAAACGGGAGGGTGAGAACGATTGAAAGAATAAATTTTGTTTTCATGACTGTATTTTTTTCAGGCTGGATGGCTCAAAAAATCGTGGAGAACGAAATTTCGGGTCAAGAAGCCTGTGGTTTTACAATCATTTGACAGCAAGTTACATATGCAAATTATGAAAAATAAAAATTCGAGTCAAATTTTTTTGACGAATGGAGAATAGAAGTAAATGAACGGAGGATTTTTTTAGATGAATGAAAAGAGTTTCGCGTTCAGCGTTTAAGGGTTTACGGGTTTACGGGTTTAAGGGTTTCAGGGTTTATGTTACCAATTGCGCCGGAAATGAAGGGTTCGTTCTTAAATAAGCTTTTCGTCCCGGCGCTGTTGATTGTCTGTAATGTTTTGCTACAAACGAATCGGGGCTGTCTAAAAAGCCTCTTTTTTATTTTCACCCCTGAATCCCCTGGGAGGGGACATATTGAATTACAATATTTTAGCTTTTATGTCTTTATTATGCTTACCCAATAAACATCTTTTTAGACAGCCCCTGATATTTTGG